>CAMUOM010000001.1 GCA_947090635.1 uncultured Candidatus Saccharibacteria bacterium
ATAGCAAGTGTGCCATCCCATATTAAGGCAACCAGCATCGCGATTAAGGCAACCATCAAACCGAATGTCGCTACTTCACGGCAAAAACGAACGAGCTTATCCATTCCCTTAAAAACCTCCTCGTGCACATACTAATAATCAGGTCTCATTTCACCTTTTGAACTATATTTTACCACCTCACCAGCTGGGTGCAAAGTGGGTGCACTTTTTAACGTTAACATCCTGTGCGCTCGACCCCAGAGCGTCGATATCTTCCCTCAAACAGCAAAATCACACTCAAAAACCACAAGAACCCAGCTTAAAGCCGCCACGCATTAAACCTTTTAACAATAGCCCTCGCTAAGCCCTGTTACACAAAGGCAAATTGCACCCACCTATTAAGCCCTCGACATCGATACAACATTCTCAATGTGCGGTGTACGTGGGAAGAAGTTGAACGGAGTATGGCTCTCAATGCGATAGCGTTCGCTAAGTCGCGCCACGTCACGCGCCTGTGTCGCTGGATTACATGACAAATAAATCACTCGCGGTGGTAAGACCTCCAATATCCGGTCAACTACCTTAACATCTAAGCCAGCGCGCGGCGGGTCGACAATAATTGTCGCGTCAGCCACAATATACTCTAGCGCATCTTCGCTCTTAGCATGTACTCCGCGCACGTTAGGACGACCAGCTAAATTATGCTCTAGCTCGGCATAGGCTGAATTATCAGTTTCCACTAACGTCAACGGACGCTCGCCTGCCACCGACAAACCAATCGTACCAACACCCGAATACATATCCACCACCTTACCATCACCCAAATGACGCTTAATCTCATTCAACGCTAGTTCATACACCGGCAAATTGATTTGGAAAAAGCCATTGGGCGAATAATGATACGTCTGCCCTAACAAGCTATCGCTCAACGGACGCATTTTTGGATGCTGTTCACCATTCTTAAACAACGCACTGCTAACTTCGCCAGCTTGATTACAACGCACTAACAATGATTGGTAGTGCCGCGCCTCGGCTGCGGGGTCATTATTTAGCTGCTCAATTACACGCTGCGCTTCTGCCCAAATTTCCGACCGCTCAATTGAGCTAGTCTTGACTAAGATTTTCTGATGCGAACCACGTCGATGGAATGCCGGCCAAATCCGCTCTGTATCATGGTCATACCAAAGAGAATACTCCATTTTATTGCGATACTGCCAAAACTTACCGTCAGTTTGAATCGGCACCGATGGTAATTCAATATGCTCCTGCCGGAAAGTATCTACCACCAATTGCGACTTATACGCTAACTCCGCCGCCTCTGTCATAATTTGCCATGGCGAAGTCGCCAAATAGCACTCGTCACGTGGCGCAATGCGCTCACTATTTGGCTCTAATACTTTAGTAACAAAGCCTTCAGCATAGCTTGGCTTCAACTTAGTTAGCTGAATCCGCACGGTCTCCTGCGGTAGTGCACCCCAAATAAACACCTTACGACCATCAGCTAATTCTGCCATTGCCTGACCACCAGGCACTAATTTAGTTGTCTTAACTGTCTCTTCAATTATCTGCTTCATTATATGCGCCAAGTATCATCCAACCCACTTGATTAACCATCACATGGCTCTCCACGACGCGCGGTGATTTTTGCCACTGCCAAGTGTCAGTATCATCTGCTAACACGCGCCACTTCCCGCTCGGCAAAATAATATCTTGGTCCTTTCGCTCCCTATTATAAACTATCAGCAAGCAAGGCGTAAGCATAGCCGCATTATCGCCGCCACGATTGTCCACCTTAAATCCGACTAAGCCGGGCGCCACCCAGTCACTAGCAATGCGGCTACTAGCAGTATTACTTTTATCACACAGCCCCGGCAAACGCTTGCGCAGTGCAATCAAGCCACGATAATATTCAAATAAATCTTTGGCTCGCTCAACAGCGCTCCAATCCAACTGATTTAACTCAATTGGCGCATTATGTGAATTATCGTTGCCATCCTTAGTCCTCCAGAACGATTCACCACTAAGCATCAATGGTCGCCCCAAACAAGTCAAATAAATCGCCACAGCCAACCGATACTGACGCCGTCGCAACACTTCATCTGGCGTAGTTGAGGTTAATTTATCCCACAGCGTCTGATTATCGTGTACTGAAACATAATTAATTACCTGGCTTGGCGCCTTAAAACTCGACCCATAAATGCACCACGCCCGCACTGCTGCAAGTAATCGATGCTCACTATACGATTCACCGTTTACAAACCCCAACGCCTGATGATTACTTGCTGAACCCTTAATAGTGTCTCTCGTATCGTCAGAGAACATACCAATATTTTCATCTAGCTGCCATAAATTACTTTTATCGGTTAGCGGCGCCATACTGGCAGTCAAACCAGCCGCCCACGGCTCGCCATAAATTAGCTTCTCGCCCTTGCCGTAAATCTGGTCAAACCGCTCTCGAATGTCCTTCATTAAGTCCACATCAAGCAGCCCCATCAAATCAAAACGGAAGCCATCAATGTGGTACTCACGTGCCCAATACAACACGCTATCAACGATGAATTTATGCACCATCGGCCGCTCCGTAGCAATATCATTACCGCAGCCCGAGCCATTTGATAAATTACCGTTGGCATCCGTACGGTAATAATAGTACGGCATGGTTTGTTGCAGTGGATTGTCTAAATTGTACGTGTGATTATATACCACATCCATCACTACACGGAATCCCTGCTGGTGCAAACTCTGCACCATCTGCTTCAATTCCGTGATGCGCACCTCGCCGTGATGCGGGTCAGTCGCATAAGACCCCTCTGGTACATTGTAATTAACTGGGTCATAGCCCCAATTAAATTGATGTCCGTCATCTTCGTCAACCGAACCGTAGTCATACATTGGCATAATCTGCACATGCGTAATGCCTAACTTCTTTAGATAAGCCACACCTGTTGGCAATTCACCTTTGCCATCCAAAGATGTCTCTGGATAAGTAAAAGCCAGATACTTACCTCTCACCGCTTCAGGCCAGCCACCACGATTATGCGACGAAAATTCTTTAATGTGAATCTCATCGATAATAGTATCAGCTGTCGCGACCGGCGCATGGTCTAGCTCCCAGCCAGCTGGATTAGTCTGTAATAAATCGACTATCATCGCCCGATGGCCATTGATGCCAGTAGTGCGAGCATACGGGTCGCCAGCCGATACGGCCTCGCCGTCAATCACTAATGAAAAATCGTAGTATATACCACTTAAATCCTCCGGACTGGTATAAGACCAAATACCGTCCGACTGCATAATCATTGGCTCCGACCAATATGGCTTAGTGTCTGGTTCACCGTCACGGTAAAGACGTAATGTTGCTTGCTCAGCTACCGGCGACCATAACTTAATCTGCGTACCGTGTTCATCGCAGCGCATGCCCAAATCATTACCATTATATTGCAATGGTAATAAATTAGTGGTCTGATAATAATTTGACCATTGCTGCGCCGTCTTCATAAGGATTATTTATCGCCCTTAAAAAGAAACTTCAGATAATCACGCACCATACGCGTACCACTGATAATCGGTAAGTACGCAGTCAACACGCGCGCTGCCTCGCCTGCCCAACGCTTGTCATCGCGTAAAATATCAGCAGCATGACGCATTTGCGTATAGAGCGATTGTACCTCATGATTGTAATCATCGCCATGCACAATCAACGCCGCTGACGGACTAACATCAGCAACGCCACCATCATTGGTAGAAACTAACAGTGTCAAGTTACCCAAATCCTTCATAAATGAAGTACCACAGGCTTCCAGTCCGACGATTGGCACATTAATCGACACATCTGAGCCCATGCTCATCGCCTTTGATAGCGGCTCATCATAATCGGTAATATAGTGCACGCGTTCACGTAATACTGGGTCAGCGGCAATTTGTTTCAGCATGCCCTGCAGACGGTCGTAAGTATTATCACCTGCGCCAACATTGCCTGCCATCATACCCGCCATAATATAATGTGCATTATAAGTCAGTAAAATATCCTTTAGCTCGTCAATGTTTTCAAATGGCATCCATGGTCGCTTATAAGCCACAAACCGACGCTTGTAATCAAACAAAACAGCATCTTCCGGAATTTGCACCACTTCGCCATACTGGTCACGACGATGTTTTAGCTCAGCATTCAAACGCTGGCGCCCCAGACGTTTGAACTCACGAAGCTGTGCAACATTGTCACGCAAAACATCTTCCGTGATAGTCTCATAATTCTCACCCGGCATATTAAACTTATTGACAATGCCATTGGCCTGATAAAACTGCAAAATTTCTGGTTCAATCCATGTATTGAGGTCAATGCCATTGGTAATTGCCGCAAAATGCACCTTCTCACCTGACAAATCGTGATAATCTGCCACTTTAGCATGAAGTTTTGCTACGCAATTCTTTGCCTCAGCGAGTTCAATCGTCAAACTACTCAACTTCAAACGGCCATCCTTAAACAAACAACCAATAAAATGTCGTAGAGCTGGTGACTTGATATTCGGAAAGACGAATTTTTCAAACTGCTGGTAGCTAAACTCTGACTCAGCTGCCTGCACTAGTGTATGGTTGGTATATAAAGTGTGTTTTCGTACGTACACAATCGACTCATACAAATCCATACCGTTATCACACAGCTCATCTAGGCGCGCCACTGCAGCAAACACGGTTGCTGTTTCATTAAGCTGCATCACTGCTGGCTTGAGATGGAGCAACTTAAGCGCGGCATAGCCACCGAAGCCAAGGCTCACCATCTGATAAAGTCGGTGATCATCTGACGGATTACCTTGATACAGTGCGCCAAAATTTGGCTCGGTCATACAAACAAATCGTGTCGAACCACACGTCTTGGTGTAAACATCCAGCACAGTCGACGGCTGATCTTTAACGCGCAACATCGTCTCGCCTACCTTGGTAAAATCTTCCACTTCTGGAGTCTTATCAATATATTCATAACGCGGCACAAAATTATCCATTCGCTGATGGCCCTCACGGCGATAAAATGGCGTTAGCACCACAAACGGTATATCAAGTGCCTCAGCACAACGGCGCGTATCTGCAGCTAGCACACCCAAACCGCCAGCACCACGGATGCCATTTTTAATATCGTAAATTTCCATTGTCGTATAAACATACGGCCGGTCATCACTGATTTTATGAATTAGAGAACGCCGATCGATTGCTTGATAGAATTCGGCGACTTCCTCGATAGAAGAATGATTGTTGTCCATTTGCCCACTCATGATATACTCCTATATTAACAAAAAACCATAACCATTTCAAATACTTGTGCTGTTAAACCGATAAAATAGACGTTTTAACAGCTCGATTACTACAAGATAACCAGCCAC
The DNA here is from genome assembly GCA_947090635.1 of uncultured Candidatus Saccharibacteria bacterium. Classification (GTDB taxonomy): domain Bacteria; phylum Patescibacteriota; class Saccharimonadia; order Saccharimonadales; family Saccharimonadaceae; genus Nanoperiomorbus. The sequence continues at coordinate 5,355 of CAMUOM010000001.1, forward strand.
GATGCCAGCAATCGCTAAACTTAGATGCCATTCTGGAATAATAAAGCCAAACCAGCCGCCAATCGTCGTATAAACCACCGCAATTGCTAGCGCAGCAATGCAGCCAATACTACCAATTAACGGTAGCGATGGACGACTACTGAGCGACCATTTGTGCGAACGGATAATAAACACCACGAATATTTGTGTCAACAACGATTCAATAAACCAACAGGTTTGAAATTGGGCCGCGTCCGACTTAAATATACCGAGCAAGATAGCGAAAGTAATAAAGTCGAATAACGAACTTGCGATGCCAAACAGCCACATAAACTTCTTTAATGACTTCAAATCCATGCGTCGTGGTTGAGCTAACTGCGCTCGGTCCACGTTATCAGATGGAATGGCAAACTGCGAAGTATCGTATAGCAAATTGTTCAGCAAAATCTGCGACGCTGTCATCGGTAAAAACGGCAGCACCAACGATGCACCCGCCATTGAAAACATATTGCCAAAGTTGGAGCTCAGGCTCATTTTGAGATACTTCATCGTATTAGCAAAGGTGCGGCGGCCTTCCACCACGCCATCATTAAGGTAGCGCAAACTCTTGCCTAGTAAAATCAAGTCGGCGGTTTGCTTTGCTACATCCACCGCATTATTAACCGATATACCAATATCGGCTATACGTAGCGCCGGCGCGTCATTAATGCCATCTCCCATGTAGCCAACAACATGGCCAGCATGACGCAAGGCCTCAATCACCGCCAGCTTCTGGCTTGGGTTAACGCGCGCAAAAATCGTCGTTTTATCAACTCGACGACGCAACTTAACACTGTTTAATTTACTGATTTGATCACCAGTCAATACTCCCTTAACTGTTAAACCTAAGCTCTCTGCAATCTTTGTCGCCACTAATGGGTCATCACCTGTAACAATCTTCACTGCAATACCGTTCGAGGCTAGCGCCTTTAGTGATTTAGCTGCCGACGCCTTCGGCGGATCTTCAAATGCAATAAAGCCCTCAAATACCATCTCCGATTCATCTTCTAGCGCGATGTTTACTGTATCAAAATCCCGCGTCGCTACCATTAGAGTACGATACCCTTGTTTGCTTAAATTGGTGCAGTCTTGCATAAGTCCATCAAGACCAGCCTTAGTTAACCGCCGCACCTCGCCATTATTATCACGATAATATTTAACTATTTTTAGCATGCTATCCGCTGCACCCTTAGTAACCAACTGATATTTGTCTTTGCTTAGCTTTGCTAATACACTCTCACGACGCCGCTGAAAATCAAATGGTATCTCACGCTGCATCACATAACCATCTAAATCAGCCGGCGCACACTTTACCACTGCATCATCTAGTGGGCTGTTAAATGAACGTGAATTATTACTCACAAATGCCGCTAATTGCAGTAATCGTGGCGCATCATTGCCATAATAGTTCTGAGTCTTTGCAACTGCGATTTTGCTCTCTGTCAATGTACCAGTTTTATCAGTGCAAAGAATATCCATGCTACCAAAATTCTGCATAGCCGATAGCTTTTTAACAATTACACCCTTCTTCGCCATACGCAACGAACCCTTGGTCAAATTAATGGTAATAATTAACGGCAGCAGCTCCGGCGTCATCCCTACAGCCAAGGCAATCGCGAACAGAATCGAGCTAGTCATATCACGGTGAAAAATAATATTTATCACCACAATCATCAAAACTAAACCAAAGGTAATTCGCGTCAGCATTACCGATAATCTCGCAATCTCAATATCAAATTCCGTCACTTTACTTCGATTAAGTGACTTCGCAATCTGCGCAAACTCCGTATGAGTACCAGTTTGTTGCAACAATACACAGCCGCTACCGCTCGTCACGTTACTACCCATCTTCACTTGGTCCTTGACGGATTTAATTACCGGAAACGATTCGCCAGTAATTGCACTTTCGTCCACTGCCATACCATCCGACTCCAACACTGCACCATCAGCCGGTATTAAACTACCAGCCGACACCATGACAACATCGCCTGGCACCAAATTAGCCACCGGCACCCTGTGCGGCTTACCACTACGTAGCACCGTAGCACTCACCCGCACCGTACGCTGCAATGCTTGCGCGGCGCGCTCTGAGCGAAATGTATTAATAAAGTCAAGCGTCGTAGAAATAAATACAATCACTAGTACCGTAACGGCGCTTGCTACCTCACCCATATAGAGCGACAAAATTGCCGCCACCACTAGCACAATCACTAGCGGGTTTTTAAATCGCATTAAGTATTCTTTAACACCACTTAAACGATGTACCGGTACTGGCGTGTTGTAACCGTACTTCAGGAGACGACGTTTCGCCTCACCACTAGTTAATCCTAATTTATAATCTCTTTCCACCCTCATGTTATTTCTATTTTAGCCGGTTATGCTTAAACCGTCAAATTTTTACCGACGACGCAAAAAATAAATTCCTATAGCTGCCGACACAACTGTCGAACCAAATATAATTAGCCAGAAAGCCAATGGCGAATTTACATTGCCCGGCAAAGCCACATTCATACCAAAGATGCCAGCCACCACTGTAGGTACTGTCATCACCACGGTAATTACCGTCAAAATACGTAGCGTCTCGTTTAGTCTCGTATCCATCACTGCTCGGTAAGAATCACGTAGGTTAGTAATCGTGCGGAGTTGAGCCTTGCAACGCACAATCAGCTGCTCTAAATCAATTGACAAGTCCTCTACCAAATCGGGATCGTTATTAAATAAGCTAAGCCATCGATTGCCGAGCATTTTCTCTAGTGCAATATTCATCGGAATTAAAGCATCTAGATAATCGTTAATCATTCGCTCGTTCTTTGTAAAAACTGCAATATCACATGACCGAATGTTCGACACATCCAAAGCAATCGCCCGCATCCGACGATTAATTACTGCTACTTGTCGCTCGTACTGCTCAATAATAACTGATATTAGCGCCAAAAATAGCTTACCACGCTGAGTGGTTGGTACTTGCTTAATTGCTTTAGCATTAGACAACGCCGGCAGACGCTCACGACAAACTGTAATTAAATGACGGTCTGAGATAGCAAATAATAACGGCGTCGTAAAACCACCAAGGTCATCATCTGAATCGGGGATACGCGCGATGAAATAAGTATAGTCGTCATCAGTTTCAAGGCGTGGCACCTCATATGGGTCAAGTGTATCGTTCAAAATATCACGGTCAATGCCTAGGCTCGCCATGCGCTCAATATCGCGCTCGGATGGGCGCTCAACCAAAGCCCAGCCACCTGTAGATAGCTTATTTTGTCGCTTCAATTCTGGATTGATTACAGTAGAACGATAATAATTAATCATTACTTTTATCATAGCAGATTGTGGCGCCGAAATAAAATTAAAGCCCCTACGTTAGGGGCTTTAATTGTTTGCTAGCTATAACTAGGCTTGTTGTTCTTCAGCGTAATCATGTTCGCTCAAGGCACCAGTACCAACTGGAATCTTGCGACCAATAATCACGTTTTCCTTTAGACCCTTCAAGTGGTCAACGCGGCCAGAAGTGGCAGCACCAATCAAGACGCGAGTTGTATCCTGGAATGATGCACCAGAGAGGAACGAATCGCTATTAACTGCTACCTTAGTAATGCCGAGTAGTAATTGCGTAAACTCGGCAGGTTGTTTGCCAGCGGCAATTAACTTCTTATTGGTATCAACCGCCAAAGCCTTTGAGACGACATCGCCAGCGATAAATTGGCTATCACCCGGCTCTTCAATCCGTACACGGCTAAACATCTGGCGGACAATAACCTCAAGGTGCTTTGGTGAAATATCCTGACCCTGTGCGGCGTAAATCTTCAACACGTCGTTAATGATATAACGCTCGGTTTCAGCGATACCCTTATACTTCATGAGTTCATGAAGCTCAATAGAACCAGTGGTGATACGATCACCAGCCTTGACGGTATCGCCATCCGTCACTGCTAGAGTACGAGTATTAGGGATGCGATAGAGCTTTGGCTGTTGGCGTTCAGCAGTAATACGAAGACCGTCATCAACGTAAGTTACCACGCCATCGAATGGAGCAACTAGTGGCATGCCATTGTGGTCGCTACTAGCCAAGATGTCACCAGTGCGCACTACCGCACCATCACGCACGCGCGCTTCCTGATTGTCAGCAAACCGTAAGACTTCGGTGCGACCGGCCAATGGAGTAACGGTCACCTCGTACATATCACCCCGCTCTTCAACACTCACCGTACCATCGCTTTCAGCAACAATTGCACGACCCTTTGGCTCATGCGCCTCCAAAAGCTCGTCCACGCGCGGCAAACCTTGAGAAATGTTATCACCACCAACACCACCAGAGTGCTTCGTATCCAAGGTCAGCTGAGTACCTGGCTCACCCACGGACTGAGCAGCAATTACACCAATTGGCTCTGACTCTGATACGAGGAAGCCAGTTGACATATCAATACCATAGCTCTTGCGTGGGATACCAGATAATTCAGGGGTCGACAAGACTGACATAATCTTCACCGACTTAATATTCTCATCGCCTTGAATTGCTGAAGCGATATCACCGGTAATCAAATCACCGCGCTTTACATAGCCTTCAACGTCTTCAGCGGCGTAACGACCAGCGATGCGGTCACAGAACTCAATCATAGTCTCTTCAGTCTCGTTACGATAGATTGTGAAGCCAGGGTCTTCTGCAGTACCTTCATCAGGCACGGTAAACACATCCTGCGACACATCGACCAAACGACGAGTCAAATAACCAGAGTCAGCCGTCTTCAGAGCTGTAGACACAGCACCATAGCGAGAACCACGCGTTACCACGAAGGCCTCAAGCGGTGTCATGCCGTGCTTGTAAGAATTCTTCACTGGAAGTTCAATTTCACGACCGGAAGCATCCACCTGAACACCAATCATCGCTGATGCCTGCTTAATGTTGTCCACAGAACCACGCGCACCAGAGTTGGCGAGCACCGACACTGCCGAGTCGACTTTCTGAAGGTGTGCCTCAACTTCTTCGGTCACCTTCGCATCAACTTGACGCCAAGTCTGAACCGTTAGCTTATGTCGCTCTGAACCAGTAATCAAACCCTGGTCATACTGATCAGCAATCTGAGCCACCTTGTTGTCGCCTTCATCAGCAATATCCTTCACATTGTCAAGAGTAAAGTAATCATCCATGCCAGTAGAAATTGCTGAGCGAGTAGCGTGTTCCAATGCCAAACCCTTAATATTATTAGCGGTCTTAGCAGTGGCCTCTGAACCGTAACGATTAAAGACACGTGCCAATACCTTACCAATAACCTTCTTGGTCAAAACATCGTTTACATACGGGAAGTCTTCTGGCAGCACCTCGTTAAACAAGACGCGCCCAAGAGTGGTGTGCAATAACTGGCCGCGGAAGCGAACAATGATTGGTGTCTGATACTCAATCTCATGTGCTTCATGTGCCATAATAGCTTCCGCCTCTGATGCATAAGCATGTGGCTGTTCGCCTGGCTTCAACTGAGTTGACTGCTTATTGTAGCTTAAGTAGTAACAACCAAGCACGATATCCTGATAAATTGAGAGTGTTGGCGAACCATCAGAAGGCTTCAAAAGGTTATTTGATGCCGAAATCAAATCGCGCGCTTCAGCCTGAGCTTCGTCTGACAAAGGCAAATGTACTGACATCTGGTCGCCATCGAAGTCGGCGTTAAAGCCAGAAGTCACTAGCGGACAAACCTGAATTGCCTGACCTTCAATTAATCTTGGCTGGAAAGCCTGAATTGACAAGCGGTGCAATGTCGGGGCGCGGTTAAGCAAGACATACTTACCCTTAATCGCTTCTTCAAGAGCATCCCAAATCACTGGCGCACCAGCATCGATTAAACGCTGCGCAGTATGGATTGTGTTAGCCTGCTCCCATTCAATCAACTTTGAAATAACAAATGGCTTAAACAATTCTAGCGCCATAGTCTTTGGCATACCACATTCGTTAATGTTAAGGTCTGGACCAGAAACAATTACCGAACGACCGGAGTAGTCAACACGCTTACCAAGTAAGTTCTGGCGGAAGCGACCCTGCTTACCCTTCAAGAGGTCAGACAAAGACTTCAGACGACGACGGCCACCGGTAGCTTGCGCAGCGCGCGTACCACGAGCCGCTGAGTTATCAATCAAAGAGTCAACTGCCTCTTGCAACATGCGCATTTCATTGCGCGTAATCACTTCAGGTGCGTTCAATTCAGCCAACTTCTTCAAACGATTATTACGGTTGATAATACGACGATACAAATCGTTCAAATCAGAGGTAGCAAAGCGACCACCAGCAAGCGATACCATCGGACGTAGATCCGGCGGAATCACCGGCAAGACTGTCAAGCACATTGATTCTGGCTTAATACCAGCCGAGCGCATACCCTCAAGCATCTTGAGGCGCTTCTGAATCTTCTGACGAGCCTGACCCTTCTTCTTGTCAGCCACAGCAGTCAAATCCTCGATTAGTTGATTAAGGTCAATCTCGCAAAGTAAGCGATGTAGCGCTGCGCCGCCCATGCCAACTTCAACCAAATCTTGGTATTCTTCTGGCAAGTTACGATACGCGCTCTCAGCCATCGTAGCGCCCTTTACAAGGCTGTCTAACATTGACTTCTTCTCTTGATACTCATCAGTTGCAGCAGTGATTTCAGCTGACATTTGCTTTGCTAGAGTCTTAGCATCTACTGGAGCCTCGCCTTCAGCGGCTGGCTCAGCCATAGCGCGGTCATAACGATACTTAATGGCCGCACGTGAAGCGTTATACTGCTCTTCGTTTGCATTACGCAGTTCGGCAACCGCTTCGTCATCAACCGCCAAAATAGCATATGACTGGAAGTAAGCAATGCGCTCCAATTCCTTTACGGTCAAATTGAGCAATAGTGACATTGCGCTAGGCGTGCCGCGCATAAACCAAATGTGCGCTACCGGGGTGGCAAGTTTAATGTGCCCCATCCGCTCACGACGAGCCGAAGCGCGCGTAACTAGCTCACCGTTCTTATCAACGGCAGCTTCACGTGAGCGCACGCCCTTTAACTTGGCATCATGTGGGTTAATATCCTTCTCTGGCCCAAAAATACGCTCGCAGAACAAACCATCGCGCTCTGGCTTCTGTGTGCGATAATTGATGGTTTCTGGCTTCAATACTTCGCCATATGACCAAGACAAGATATCTTCTTCGCTAGCTACCGCTAGACGCACTGCGTCAAAATCAGAGATTGACTTGTCGTCGTTAGACTTTGGTCGCATCATTATGCCTCCTCCTCTTCGTTATTATCATCTTCGTCGTTTTCATCGATATCGATCATGTCCTCTTCGTCATCGTCTGGCATATCGGTGATATTATCATCTTCTTCATCTAAGTCATCTGGTGACACCGTCTGACCAAGTTCATCTGGTGCGATGTCAAGGTCCTCAAGCTTACCGCCCGTGCCCTTCTCAGTGACAACATTTTCAGCATCCTCTAGTTCGTTATCCTTTACGAGGTCAACACGCAAACCAAGACCTTGTAATTCCTTCACAAGAACCTTGAAACCTTCTGGAATATCTGGCCCTTCAATTGGCTCACCCTTAATGATACTTTCATAAGCACGAGCACGACCCTTTACATCATCAGACTTAATAGTAATCATCTCCTGCAAGGTAGATGCAGCACCGTAAGCCTCAAGTGCCCAAACCTCCATTTCACCGAAGCGCTGGCCACCATTATGAGCACGACCACCAAGTGGCTGCTGTGTCACCATGGCATATGGACCAGTTGAACGAGCGTGAATCTTGTCAAGCACCATGTGGTGAAGCTTAATCATGTACATCACACCAACTGTAGTCTGCTCCTGGAATGGTTCGCCAGTGCGGCCATCAAATAGTTGCATCTTACCATTGCGGTTAAAGCCCGCCTTTTCGAGCTGGTCGGCAATGACTTCATTTGGTACACCCCTAAAGGCTGGAGTAGCAACTTTGTAGCCAAGCTTTCGTGCCGCCATGCCAATATGCACCTCAAATAGCTGGCCTAGGTTCATACGTGATGGCACACCCATAGGGTTCAAAATGATGTCAACTGGGGTACCGTCAGCCATAAATGGCATATCTTCCTCAGCCAAAATCTTCGCAACCACACCCTTGTTGCCATAACGACCAGCTAGTTTATCGCCGACTTGAATCTTGCGGCTCTGGGCAATGAAGATTTCAATTTGCTGCAAAACGCCAGCCTTCAAATCGTGACCAGAATTGCGATCAAAAATTCGAACTGCGACAACCTTACCACCCTCGCTACGGCCAACACGATGTGAAGTATCGCGCACATCCTTTGCCTTCTCGCCAAAGATAGCACGCAACAAGCGCTCCTCAGAACTGAGCTCCTGTTCACCACGTGGTGTAATCTTACCAACCAAGACATCGCCCGGTCGTACCTCAGCACCAACAGTAACAATGCCATTGGCATCGAGGTTACGCAAAGCATCCTCAGAAGCGTTTGGAATATCACGAGTCACCTGCTCTGGCCCAAGCTTTGTATCGCGTACCTCAACCATTGAGCTCGTAATATTAACACTAGTTAGAGCATCATCTTCAACCAGACGACGACTAATAATAATCGAGTCATCCATGTTGTAGCCTTTCCAAGGCATGTAGGCCACGATTAGGTCACGTCCAAGCGCAATTTCGCCATCAGCAACTGAAGCGCCTTCAACTAGCGGTTGGCCCTTCACGACGTGCTGACCACGCACTACAACTGTTCGCTCATTAAACGAACGGTCCTCGTTTGACTTCACAAAGTGTGTTGGATGATACACACCAGTCGTACCATCAACATACTTCACCTGGACTTCATCGGCATCAGCCTTAGTAACTTCACCGTCGTCGCGTGCTACTGTTAATGCTGGAGTATTTAAAGCCAAATCATGTTCAATGCCGGTACCGACAATTGGTGAAGTTGGCTTAATGAGCGGTACTGCCTGACGCTGCATGTTCGAACCCATCAAGTTACGGTCAATACGACTCTTCTCAACAAATGGAATTAGCGCAGCCGTCGTACCAATGACCTGAGTAGAACAGGCATCCATATAAGTAACATCGCCGGCATCGACGGTTTCAGGGCGTAGCTCGCGACGAGCATCAACACGCGCTTCCTTAAATGTACCATCGTCATTTAGTTCCACTGAACTCTCAGCAATCGTCTCATGTGCTTCTTGTGCAGCGTCCATGTAAACAACTTCATCGGTAACACGGCCATTGACCACCTTGCGATACGGCGCTTCAAGGAATCCGTACTCATTAATGCGGGCATAAGACGCTAGGTAAAGCACCAAACCCACGTTGCCACCTTCTGGAGTTTCAATGATACAAACACGTGAATAATGTGTTGGGTGAATATCACGCACCTCAATACCGGCACGCTCACGTGTCAAACCGCCAGGGCCCATTGAACTCAAGCGACGCTTGTGCGCCAACTCTGATACTGGGTTAGCTTGGTCCATAAACTGCGATAGCTGAGACGAAGCGAAGAATTCGCGTACAGCTGCGACGATTGGGCGAGCGTTGATTAATGACGCTGGAGTAACATTCTCGAGGTCAGCCACACTCATGCGGTCACGTACGTTACGGTCAAGACGCAACAAACCAACTCGGAACTGGCGAGCAACTAGCTCACCAACCAAACGAACGCGGCGGTTATAGAAAGCGTCGATATCATCAGCTGGCTCTTGGGTATTATTCAAGCGAATAATTTCCGCAATAATAGCCACCAAATCGTCGATTAGCAAAACACGGTTCTCTGGGATCTCGGTTAATTCAGGGGCCAAACCTAGCTCGCGCTTGATAGCAGCGAGGCGCTGATTCATCTTATAACGACCAACACGGCTAATATCAAACCGCTTAAAATCAAAGAAGGTGCGCTCAATCATACCCTTGGCGTTATCAACTGTCGCCAAATCGCCTGGGCGAATCTTGCGGAAGACTTCAATCAAAGCCTCATTAGTACCGCGGCTAGTATCCTTTGCAATAGTAGCATCGATGTAGCTTTGCTCACCGTTATCGACCTTTTCAAATAGCTCTTTTAACTTAGTATTGGTGCTGTAGCCAAGCGCACGCAGAAGAGTAGTAACTGGGAAGCGGCGCTTACGATCGATTTTTACATAGATAGCGTGGTCCTTTGAGGTCTCAAATTCAAACCAAACACCACGACCCGGGATAATCTTAGCACCGTAGCATTTACGACCATCAACCTCCTCATCGGCGGTGAAGAACACACCAGATGAACGAATTAGCTGCGAAACTACCACGCGCTCAGAACCGTTAATAATAAACGTACCACGGTCAGTCATCCACGGATAATCACCAAGATAAAGCTCGTCTTCGCGAACTTCGCCAGTTACACGATTAACTAATTCTACATTAGCGTACAATGGGGCTTCATAGCTAGTATTATCGCGAATTGCCTCACGGTCAGTAATCTTTGGTGAGCCAAAATGATAATCTTTAAAACTTAAACTTAACTTTTGACCAGTAAAGTCTTCAATAGGGCTAACTTCCTTAAACACATCAGCCAACTCGTGTTTAACTAAATCATCCCAAGACTTTTGTAAGTGCCCAACCAAGTTAGGCAATTCCAGCACTTTGTGCTGTGGAGTGAAATAAGTACGCTTGGTGATACCGTTTTCCACCCATCCTTTAGTCGCATTCGCCACGAATGTTACTCCTCTTCTTTAAGTTACTCTCGCTGGCTTGAAGAATTCTGTTCTGTCTTTCTGTGCTATCCGACGCCACCAGTAGTGTAAAGTGGGTCCCACACAACAAACTCCACTGCTGCCAAAACAATGGACGTTCTAAACAGATTACACTACTTCATCAAAACTAATGTAACACAAAAATATTTTTTTCGCAATAGCAAAATGTATTTATTCTTAGCTAAGACAAGATAAATTGAAAACCAGCCAAGACCCCGTTAATAATCTCTAACATAACACGATTTAATGTCGTAGCAAACAAACACACCACTAAAAATACTACCATTAATCCAATTGTATGCTCTATTATATCCATCGCTCGCTGCACAGCTGGCGGCGCCACAGCATACAGCACACGTGAACCATCAAGTGGCGGAATTGGCAAGATGTTAAATGCAAAAAATCCTAAATTAACGTATACACTCATCACCAAAAATTCCATTACTACTCCTGATAAAGTAGTAACATTAATTAACTCAGGGATAATTAAAAATTTTTTCCCACCAATCAAAATAATTACGCAATAAGCTATAAACGACAGCAATAGGTTGGTTATCGGGCCCATGATACCAACTAAAGCTGAGCCCCACTCTCCACCACGCACGCGCTCAGGGTTAAATGGAACCGGCTTAGCACCACCAAAAATTGGCCCGCCCGTCGCCGCCATTAATAGTGGCAGTAAAATAGTCATGATTGGGTCGATATGCTTAATCGGGTTTAAAGTTAAGCGGCCCGCCTCTTTCGCAGTATTATCGCCCAACCAATGCGCTGTTAGGCCATGCATCAGCTCATGGAGAATCATCGAAATTAAAGTTACGACAAGAATTACTCCAAGAATAATCCATGTACTAAGCTGGCTAAAATCCATCTGAAACATACTACCATTATATCATAAGCAACAAAAACGCCCCTTATATGGGGCGTTACAACAACTACCTAACAAATTAATCAGTAGTAACTGGCTTGTCGCTAGTAAAGCCCTTCTTACGTAGGGTCTTAATTGTGCTAGCAGCAATTAATAGGCGTACTTTATGGCCATTTACATAGAAAGTCTTCTTTTGTAGATTTGGCTTAAAGGTCCGCTTGGTGTGACGCATTGAGAAGCTAACATTGTTGCCGCTCATTGCACCCTTACCGGTGATTTCACATCGTGCCATCTTAAAATATCTCCTTTATCGGTTACTCTGCTCTATGATACCAAAATATCATAGCCTAGTCAATAGCATAAAAGCCTACGGCGAACCGTAGGCTTGGACAGCGCAATGAAACATCCCGTTATTTATAAGCTCTTGTTGACCTTTAAGATCAAAATCGATGCTCCTCCATAACTCCGAAATTCCACCACAGCAACTCCATTAGGAAGCTTCACACATTCTGCTGTCTGGTATGATAATATCATAAGCCCGTTATCATTTAAATAGTCCAGCAATCGCCAAACTGTGGAAAACTGGGGATTTTTGTAAGGTGGGTCAACAAAAATCAAGTCGTACTTATCTGTAAAATCAGCAATTTTTATCCAATTGTCAACTGTTGTACAAATTACAGAAGAACTCTTTTCTGCGCCAACCGTAGCAATATTCTGCTTAAGTACCGCCTGCGCCGTGCGGTCGCGCTCAATAAAAGTCACCATAAATGCCCCACGACTTAACGCCTCAAGACCAATCGCACCCGTGCCAGCAAACGCATCTAGTACTTTAGCACCCGCCAAAACTCCCTTTGCGTTTAGTATCGAAAAAATTGCACTCCTAGCGCGCTCGCTCATTGGATGTGTTGCGTTGCTAACATTAGCCGACAAGCGTCGACCACCCCATATCCCCGATATTAATCTAACTGTCGCCATGACGTCTAACCTTGGCTTGGTAGGCACAGAAATACCACGCCATTAATACTGCGTGTATTATCTCTGGCAGCAAAAAATTCTTAGTCTCACGAGCTAACGACTCAGTCCAGCCACGCTTCAAAAATCGGTCGTAGATTTTATGCTGATGCACTCGTTGCACTGCATCCAGAAAAAATGGCTCAAAATCATCTGCCTCCCGCAGCAGTTCAATATCATGCTTTGTCAAAATTACCCGCTTAAATCGTGATGGCGCCGTAGCAAATGCCACACCCACTTCATATAGACCATGCGCCGTCATTAATCCAGTCGGTTTCCAATATTTCCAGTTATTTTCCACCTTAGCGCGCATCGTATCGCCCGGCATAATCACCTTACGAAAAATAGTATCCTGTAGCTGTTCAGTATTACCTCTAATCTCCGCTAAACGCTCCTCATACGGATAGTGATGAGCCGGAGTTAGACCGTCAACTATAGCATGCGCCAACCACGCCGCTTCAAACGAAGCGCGTTCACGATTACCGGTCATTAGTGCTTCAATTAAATTGTTTTGGTTACCACGAATCAATTCCACTAAATGTCGGTCATTTGGGTCGTCGGGATTAATAAAATGCCGTGGCTCATCATGTGCGGGCGACTTACGCTTAATGCCGTCTGGGCCATTCAGGCCTTCAAACCGCAATATCTCACGGGTCCGCGGAAACCACTGTCCTTCCCCGAGATATCGGTGTAGCTTTTTGCGTGCAACGCGGTCAATCTTCTGATGCGTCCCCATCAGCCTGCCACTGCCATGAGTAATAATAGTTCCACTATACATTAATTTAACGTTGTTATCTTCTGATACTTATTTACCATCTGTCTTAACTGGCTATATTTTACCAAATATTGCGCATCCTGTGAAATTTCCCGCGCCACCTTCGTCGCACTGTTCGACGCTGCCCTCAGTAATTTAGTATCCGCCAAATTGGCCATACGAAAGTTAATGTCACCGTGCTGCATCGTACCATAAATTTCACCAGCACCACGCAACTCCAAATCTACTTGTGCCAAATAAAAGCCGTCGTTACTACGCTCAACTTCCTTTAAGCGACGTGACGGCTGTTTAGTATCACTTTGGCACAGATAGCAATACGACTGGTATTTACCGCGCCCAACACGCCCTCTTAACTGATGTAACTGCGATAATCCGAAGTTTTCTGCGTCTTCAATTACCATTACTGTAGCGTTTGGTACATCCACCCCAACCTCAATTACAGTAGTAGACACCAAAATGTCTAGTTGGTGTGCTGCAAATTGCTCCATTACTTGCTCTTTATCAGCCGCCGCCATTTTACCATGCAAAATTCCCACTCGATATTCGGGATATAATTTCGTCACCGTTTTATATAACGCTTCGGCGCTCACACGCTCCGATACATCACTATCTTCAATTAAACCAGCTACATAATAGACTTGTCTTCCTGTGGCTAATTCCAACCGCACACGTTCAATTAATTGCGGGCGTTCATTTGGCAAGACAATCTTTGTCTGAATTGCTTGACGCCCCTGCGGCAATTGGTCTAAGGTTGACACATCAAGGTCGCCAAAAATTGTTAGTTGCAACGAACGCGGAATTGGTGTCGCTGTCATTGCTAATAAATGCGGTAAATGTTCGCTATCGGTCTTGGCGAGCAAATCTTGTCGTTGCTTTACGCCAAAGCGATGCTGCTCGTCAATCACTACAAAGCCTAGTTGACTAAACTTTACCGTAGGTTGAAACAACGCATGCGTGCCAACTACCACTTGCGCGGCGCCGTTGGCAATCTCTTTCAGTGCCAGTTCACGCTCCTTACCTTTAGTTGAGCCAGTAAGCAAGCAAACTTTTACGCCATATGGCTCTAGCATTTTCCTTAGCGTCGCCATGTGCTGTTTTGCTAGCACCTCAGTTGGCACCATCAGCGCCGTCTGGTAACCGCCAAGATAAGCCTGATACGCCGCCACTGCCGCTACAACCGTTTTGCCCGAGCCAACGTCACCTTGTAACAAACGATTCATTGGCGTTGACCGCGCAAAGTCTTGGATTATTTCCCAAATAGAACGCTTCTGTACAGGAGTTAGCCGAAATGGCAAGTCAGCCACAAATTGGCTAATTTTCGGCTGATTAAACTCAATTTGAAATCCTTTCAACTGCTGATTTGACATCCGATTTAGCTTGGCAGCTAAAATCATCGTGAATACTTCCTCAAACCCCAAACGATGACGCGCCAAAGCTAGCTGATCACGATCAGACGGAAAATGAATAGCGCTAATTGCCTGCGCGCGACTACACAAATCGTTATCATTTATCACTTCCGCCGGCAGTATCTCTGGAGCAAATTCTAAAAGTGGCTTGATTTGCTCCACGGCCTTACGAATTAAGCTTGGCTTCAGCCCTGCCCGCATTGAGTACACTGGCACAATTTTATTACTATCCACTGGCAAATCACTTGCCAGTGTACAAGTTGGCGTAGTGAGCTGATAGCGTCCACGTTTCAGCTCAAACACACCGGAAAATAAGAATTCGTCACCCTTCGCTAACTGATTGGCCCGATACGGCTGGTTGAACCACACTGCGTTCAGTTGGTCGCCCGCTGAATCTTCTAGCACAGCAGTGGTGATAGTTAGCTTGCCGCGCACATGTCGGCTATTAACGCTAACGGCACGGGCGCGCAATGTCACTTTTCCAGGAACTAAGTCGACAATTCTTTGTGCACCAGTATAATCTTCATAACTTCGCGGAAAATTCTCCATCAAATCGCCAACCGTGCTAAGCCCCGCCGCCATAAACTGCGTTGCAGTCTTTGGTCCAATTCCCTTTAGCTCCGATACTTTGGTTAGCAAATTCATACCACTATTTTGCAATTCGCCACTTCGGCACTTGTAATTTAGGTTTTATTGCATAACTTGACATATATAAAGCAACATTAAACACCAATGCCAAGGAAATAGTCAGCATCGGAATAAACGCAACATGTGGGTCAAATGCAATCCACGTAGACACTAGAGCCGATGCCCACAATATAGCCGACATCATTTCATCAGCTATCGAGCGCGATACATCAAACGAATATTGGAACAGTCTAGATAAACGGTCAACTAGCCAAAAGCCGCCTAGTGCGACTAGTACCATGAGTGCAACCGGAGACATTAGTAAGAAAAATCGCGATAGTGGGTCAAGGTTATCTATCAACCAACTCATAAAAAATTTTGTACCTAAAGAAATTTCAAACAACGGTTTGACGCTCAATCCAGATGATAAGTTATACATGTAGCCATTAAACTGCGGCCATAAACCAAACAATGACACAAATACAATCATCAAAAGAACGCCAATCGCACAAAACTGCATCAACTGCGCTAAACGATACAGTGTAGCACTAAAAACCCCAAGGGCGCGGCGCTTCCGAACTTGATGACGAGCAAAGCGACGAGAATTAATTGAGCGTATTACTGCTTTACCATACTTCCGCTTTCGACTAGATTTCATCCCACCCGCCTAACTTATCTAACTAGCATAAATTGATTTTTACCGCGGCGTAACAAGCATGGCGCAGTAGGATGATAATCTAGGCCAACTTTAGCGCCATTAGCTGAAATAGCATTCTGCTCGATTAAACGACGTGCTTCAGATTTACTACCAGCCAAGCTGCCAGCCAATAATAAATCGATTAATGACTGTTCACCAAGCTCTACTGTTGTTATTTCTTGAGCTAAAACCGCCAAGTCAGCGTCACTTAAATCAGCAACATTTGCACCACTAAATAAAGTATCTGTCACGCGCTTCACTGACTCCATAGCTGCCTTACCGTGAACTAGTTCTGTTACTGCTTCGGCTAGCCGGTGTTGCGCCAAGCGGGCACCCGGATTAGCCTGTTGTTCAGCCTCCAACTGCTCGATCTCACCTTTATCAAGGAAAGTGTAGATTTTTAAGTAATCAATCACACCAGCATCATCAACATTAAGCCAGAACTGGTAAAACTTAAACACGCTGGTATACTTTGGCTCTAGCCAAACTGCACCCGCCTCTGATTTACCAAACTTTTTGCCAGTAGACTTATTAATTACCAACGGCATGCCAAACACATTAACCTGCGCACCTTCTAGCTTACGAATTAACTGCATACCGCAAGCGCAGTTTCCAAATTGGTCGACAGCACAAAGCTCTAGTTCAGCATGTTTAGTGCGATATAAATGCAAATAATCATAGCCTTGCATCAGCATGTAAGAAAATTCTGCATAATTGATACCCTTACCACCTTCACCAATCCGATTTTTTACAAATTCGCGGTCGAGTAATTGAGTCATTGAAAATTGCCAGCCAATATTACGCAAAAAATCAACAAAATTGATATCTTTAAACCAATCGTAATTATTTACAATCTCAACATCAGCGTCACGAAAAATACGCGCAAACTGGCCACGAATCCCCGCCACGTTATGCTCAATTGTTTCTAATGTCATCTTCGAACGCGTCTCGTCTTTGCCGTCCGGGTCACCGCCAGCCATACCAGTTGCACCGCCAGCCAGAATAACACCCTTCCAGCCAGCCTTTATAAAGCGTAAGCAAAGAATCATGGCCGCCAAATTGCCAATTGTCATGCTGTCACGACTTGGGTCAGCACCAAAATAAAACGTTCTTCCAGACTTATCTAGTTCACTTAAGTCAGAAACCGTTGTCTGGCCAACTAATCCACGCCATTTTAATTCTTCACTCAATTTCATACCTATATATTAGCACAAAAATGTTGAGTTTGGATGCCGTGCGTGTTAAAATGGTAATGTTAAGCGAGAAAAGCGGGGGTAAGATTCATGACCAAAAGACCAGCTCACGATGATTTGGGTAGCAGCCGCAAGTTTACGACCTACTCTAATTTAGCGCATGAGCAAAATAAGAGCAGCCGAGCAATTCGGCGCGAACGTCGCAGCCGAGCTAAGGCTGAATATTTAGCTACATTACCGAAAAATCCAATCAAACGATTCTTTACACATTTTTCACCAAAACGCGTGTTTAAATATTGGTTCTCGCTCGATGGCCTTAAAATGATTGGCAAAATATTTGGTGGGACCTTTGCAGTTATTGCAATTATCCTCGTAGTCTCATTCTTCTATTTTCGCGGTGAGCTCAAATCACTCCAGCCGTCCGAACTTAATAAACGCGTTCAAACTACTGTTACTAAATATTACGACCGCAACAATCAACTTCTTTGGGAAGATAAAGGCTCCGGCGAATATCGTCTAGTGGTTGATTCTGACAAAATCAGTAAATATATTAAAGACGCTACAGTTGCTATTGAGGATAAAAACTTCTATAAGCATGGTGGTGTTTCAATTTCCGGTACTCTCCGTGCTATTGTTAATAACATTTTTAAAAAATCTCGCAACACGCAGGGTGGTTCCACATTAACTCAGCAGTTAATCAAACAGGTCTTCTTTGCTGACCAAGCTAATAATCGTGGTATCACCGGTATCCCACGTAAAATTAAGGAAGCCATTCTCGCTTTTGAAGCCGAAAATATTTATAGTAAGGACCAAATTCTAACTATGTATCTCAATGAATCACCTTATGGTGGTCGTCGCAACGGTGTCGAATCGGCAGCCCAGACCTATTTCGGTAAGTCTGCCAAGGACCTAACAATTGATGAAGCTGCCCTGCTTGCCTCAATCCCACAATCACCAGCTTGGTATAACCCTTATAACACCAGAGGTAATAATGCGCTACTCGCTCGCCAAAAAACTGTTATTTCTTATATGGCTGAGCAAGGCATGATTACTGACAAAGAAGCCGAAGCAGCCAAGAAAGTATCAACGCTAGACAAGCTAAAGCCATTAGCGCAGCAATTTGCTGGCGCTAAAGCCCCGCATTTCATTCAGATGGTTAAAAATGAGCTAACCGAAAAGCTCGGGGCTAAAATCGTTGGTCAAGGTGGACTGATCGTTAAAACTACTCTCGATAGCCACGTACAAGATAAACTAGAAGATACTACGCGTAGCCTATTTTCGGGCAAGCTATCTTATTTACAGCGTCGTTATGACTTCGATAACTCTTCAATGGCCATGATTGATAACCAGACCGGTCAATTACTTGGCGTTCAAGGTAGTCGCGACTATAACTATCCTGGCTATGGCGCCGTCAACTCCGCCACTTCCTTCATTCAGCCTGGTTCGTCAATCAAACCACTCGTTTATGCGTCATTAATTAATAACCAGAATAACAATAATGGTACCTTTGGTGGTGGTTCCATCATTCCAGATACGCCAATTCCACAAAACATTTATCGCACTACTAGCGGCAACTCAGTTAACAACGCCGATGGTAAATTCAAAGGCAACATTCCGATTCGCAAATCACTTGGTGGTTCACGTAACGTGCCAGCCATTAAGGCTATGGCATTAAATGGCGGCGCGGCTCCAACTTGGCAAACCATTCGCGAAGCTGGCGACCAAAGCTATTGTACTGATGGCGCCGATAGAAACTCCGGTCTAGCTTCAGCCATTGGTGGTTGTGGTGTTAAGCAGGTTGAACACATCAACGCCTTCGCCACCATCGCACGTGGCGGTGTCTACAAACCATATACTACAGTGCTGGAAGTCAAAAATGGACAAAGAGAGAAGCTGTATGAGTGGAAAGATAGCACCAAGCAAGTCTTTGACCCACAAACCACCTATATTATTAGCGACATTCTATCCGACGACAACGCCCGCAAAGACGCCTTCGGCTGGCGACCAACTGGCTTCTATTTCAAAAACATTAAGACAGCAACCAAAACTGGTACGAGTAACATTGGCAATAAACCAAAGGATATTTGGATGATGAGCTTTACACCAAAGGCTACTCTGTCAGTTTGGGCTGGTAACCACACTCCTTCGGCGCTTCGCAACAACGCCGATGGTATGTCGCTTGGTCCAGTGATAGCCGATATCACTCAAGATATTTACGACTATTTTAAGAAAAATGGTATGTATAAAGAAAACGAATGGTTCAATCGTCCAAAGGGCATCCAAGACTTAACGATTGATGGCGTACACGATTTATACCCTTCATGGTATAACAAGGCACAAAAGACTACCTCAACTCAAAAAATGGTATTTGATAGGGTAAGTAAAAAACGCGCTGGTGAGTGTACTCCTGAAGGAGCAAAGGAAACCATCGAGGTCACCAAGATTACCGATACCTTAATTAATAAATCAACTATTTCGGCACCAGACGGCTACGACGCAGATAGTATTGACGACTTCCACAAATGTGATGATAATAAACCGTTTATTTCTGAAATCACTCTCACGCCACGTAGCTCAAGCGATGGCAAAAACTATGTCGTAATTTCAGTTATTGCCATGCGCGGCACCAATCCAATCACCGGTGCAAGCATGACAATTAATGGCAAGAATTACGACGCCAGACTTAGTGGCGGTTCATGGGATGTCACTCTCGAAAAGGGCGATACTAATAGCTATAATGTTAACGCTACTGTATCAGACGCCGGCTTCTACACCACTAGTTTATCGCGCACACTCAATAGTAATTAATAATGTATCATAAGGAGAATTTTGCCAAAATCAATTAGTTTTCGTCGTTCGTCATTACAAGACAATATTGCCAAAGTCGTCACCGCCATATCCATCTTGGCGACTTTGGCGCTATTTTTTGCACCAAGCAAATGGGCTTATCCGCTAGCTGTTAATTGGCCATTTAACCTGTTACGCCTAGCCATTATGCTATGCGCCATTATCTTTGGTAGTAGTCTATTATTACAATATAATTTAACCAGTAGCAAAAACAGTAGTAGCCCGCTATACCCAAAGTTAGCAATTATTCTACCGCTAATCGTCATGGTATGTATCATTTTGCAAATCGCGTTCCCTCAATTTGCAAGCGACCTGATTCGCAAAGAAACCTGGCCATTTTATCGTTCTGGTATCTTCATTAAATGCGGCATGGAACTAGTTGGAGCTGCTCTATGCTGTTATATGGTGTTAATAAACCGTAAAAAGCACCAGCCGACTGTTGTTCTTTGTCTTTTACTAGCGATTATTCTATTTTTAATGGCAGGTGAAGAATTGTCTTGGGGGCAACGCATTTTCAATTGGAAAACCCCTGAGCTAATCGCCACCTATAACATTCAGAAAGAGACTAACTTTCATAATCTCGCTACGCAATTATTCCAAAATGCACTCTACTTTTGCGGCTGGATTTTACTAATATTATTACCACTGCTTAGCTCATCTCTAGCTAAATGGTTCCGCAACCATAGATTATCCTATCTAGTAGATTTCTTGCCGCCTCAGCAATTTACTCTAATTTTTGCAGCTGCCTTTATGCTCTCAGACCCATTACTGGCTAACTACCAAGCTGCCTCTGGAGTTTACTATAATTCTAATTTATTTATTATACTTGGTACTATTGCAGCCATAATTATTATTCTACATAGCCAGCTAAAACAAAAACAGAACTGGCAACAGCCAGCCCTGATTTTGACTCTATCAATAATGATTGCAATTAGCAGTCTATTTCTCAATCACATCTGGGATTACAACCATGGTACGCCGACCGAATATCTCGAGCTATTTATCGATTTTGGTATTATGCTCTGGATAATTACCTTGTTTTGTCGGACTCGTCAGAATTTGCGTGCTGCGCGTTAGCCAGCGCCACCACTTGGCGCTCTACACTTGACTGCGTTTGAGTACGACGACGAGCTGATTTAGCTGTACTACTATTACTACGCTGCTTTACTTCTGGCTTTGACTTCGCATTCTCGGCGTTATACTGTTTCAACAATTGATCAGAATGGAATGCGGGGGCTGATTTGATTTTAGCGCTAACCGATTTATCACGTTTATGCGTAGTCGATTTATTATTCTGCTGAACTACACGCTCAATTTTCTTCGCAAACATCATACGCCCAGCTTCAGTCTGCAATGAGCGAATAATTTCTACCTTCACGCGCGAACCAATTAAATCTTTACTATCCTCGACCACCACCATAGTGCCATCGTCAAGATAGCCCACAGCTTGGCTACGATTTGCACCTGCTTGCAATAGCTCGATTTCTACTTGGTCGCCAGGAAAATGGTTAGCACGCATCACTTGTGCGATTTCATTCACATTGATTACCGGCACATCCATCACCTTAGCTACACGATTTAGATTAAAATCAGTCGTTGCAATTGAGGCATCATAATTTTTAGCAATATCTAGCAAACGTTCATCCACGCCACCCTTACCAACCTTACCATCGTTCACAATCGCCACACTGACTGTATCCATCGTTTTTAAGAGACGTACATTCTCTAGACCACGCCGTGCTCGCACGCGCTTCTCATGGTCAGATTTATCCGCCAACAGCTGCATCTCAACCACCACAGACCGCGGTACAATAATTTCTGAGGTAATAATACCTGTCTTAGCAAGGTCGATAATCCTGCCATCCATAATTGAGCATGAGTCTAGTAATATCGACCCACGCGCCACCTTCAGTTTGCGCTGCCTTAACTTCATAACCGTCAAATAAGTCACCTCAATTAGGATGACTACACTAACAATTAGGAGAAGGACAGACTGTAAATTTAGTCTTTCCAACATTAAATAATTTCCTTTCGATAAATATTATAGCACCTATAACACTAATCAGCAAAAACTAGCATAAGTGCTGGTTTAAAGCATCGCGCAAATCCACCGCAGGTACAACAAATTTACTGCGCGCCGCGCTCTTTGGTGCAATTGCATACTTGAACCCTAATTTCTGTGCCTCAGCAATTCGCTTCTCCGACTGAACCGCCGACCGAATCTCACCGCCTAAGCCAACTTCGCCAAATACCACAGCACCATCACGCAACTTTCGCTCTGCTGCCGCACTAGCAATGGCCATACAAACCGCTAAATCCGCCGCTCGGTCATTCAGCTTTATACCACCAACCACATTAATGAAAACATCTTTGTCAGATAAATCTAATTTAGTTCGTCGCTCCAATACTGCAATTAATAGCGTCAGACGATTAGCATCAAACCCCGATGCAGCACGCTTTGCGTAGCCAAAATTAGTATGATTAACTAGCGCCTGAATTTCCACAAGCAATGGACGATTACCTTCCATGCTAGCAAGTACAATACTACCGTCGGTGTCCGTCCGCTCAGCCAGCAATGCAGCACTTGGATTCTCGACAATTTTCAGCCCCTCTTGTGTCATATCAAAAATAGCTACTTCAGAGGTAGAGCCAAAACGATTCTTCACCGCGCGCACCATCTTAAAACCGCCATAGCGATCACCCTCAAAATTTAATACCACGTCAACCAGATGCTCCAATATCTTTGGCCCAGCAATTGCACCATCCTTGGTAATGTGACCTACTAAAATAACCGACGTATTAGCCGTCTTGGCGGCACGAATAATTGCGTTAGCGCAGTTGGTAATTTGGCTTACCGTACCAGCCGCCGAAGCAATTTCTGCCATCGCAATCGTTTGCATTGAATCAACAATCGCTAAATCATAGCTACCTTCTGCAATTGTCGCTGCGATATCGTCTGCCGACGTGGTAGCTGCTAAATATAATTGGTTATCACCCACAGCGCCAAGCCGCTCGGCACGCAATTTTACCTGCGAAGCCGATTCCTCGCCACTGGCATACAAAACTTTTTTACCTTTAGCAACATAGCTCGCAATTTGCATTAAAATAGTAGACTTGCCAATACCCGGCTGCCCAGCTACTAGTACTACCCCGCCTGCCATTAGACCACCACCTAATACCGTATCAAGGTCGGCGATTCCCGTTTTAATACGTGTTGATACTTTGTCTAGCTTAACATTTTTAATAAGTTCAGCTTGAATCTGCCGCCCGCGCGAACGCGCCACCACAGACTTACCCTCGGCAATCGGCATCTGCTCAACCAAGCTATTCCAAGACCCACAGTTATCACACTTACCCGCCCATTTAGGGTAGCTCGCGCCACACTGCTGGCAAACATAACTGCTTTTAGCCTTTACCATTTCTAATATTATAACAGGTTAATGCTTAACTACGTCAACCGACTTAGTTGATTTCTTTGCTGTGCGTTGCGGCTTCAACTGCAATTCAACCGCATCATGGCGCCAAGCCGTTTTAATGGTATCACCCGCTTTAAATTTACCTGCTATCATGGCATCAGCGACGGGCTGCTCTAGGTATTTCTGTACCACACGCCGCATTGGGCGCGCCCCATAAGTGTCACTATAGCCCTTCTCTACTAGCTGACGCCGCACCGGCACACTCACCGTCAAACCAATCTGCTTTAGTTGTAAGCGTTGCGCTAGTTCTGAAACCATCAAATCAAATATCTTGCCAGCTTCATTCTTAGTTAAACGATTAAACAAAATAATGTCGTCAAACCGGTTAATTAGCTCTGGGCGCATGTACTGCTTCAGTTCATTCATTACCACTTCTTGGTCATTCTTCGACTTTTCGTCAATATCCGTATCGTTTTTAACGCTAAATCCCAACCGACTTTCACCACTATCCAACTGGTCCGCACCAATATTACTTGTCAAAATAATTATCGCATTTGAGAAATCAACTTGACGACCACGACCATCAGTTAACGTACCATCCTCAAGAATCTGCAAAAGAATATTAAAAATATCAGGGTGAGCCTTCTCGATTTCGTCAAACAGCACTACTGAATATGGATGACGTCGCACGCGGTCAGCTAGTTGATTACCATCATTGTAACCCACATAGCCAGCCGGCGCACCAATTAAGCGCGACACCGTATGGCTCTCAGAAAATTCGCTCATATCTAGCTTAATTAAATTATCGCGCGAGCCGAACATCTCGTCAGCCAAAACACGCGCTAATTCAGTCTTGCCAACACCAGTCTGCCCTAAGAAAATAAACGAGCCAATTGGCCGATGCTCATTATTAATACCAGCACGCGCCCGACGCATCGCATGTGCCACGGCGGAAATCGCCTTATCCTGCCCAATCACGCGCTTACTCAGTAGCTCCTCTAGATTAATCAGCTTATCAGCTTCACTACGCTTTAATTGTGCGATCGGCACACCGGTAATACGACTGATTGTATTAGCAATATCATCGGTACTTAATTCAACATCTTGATTCTGCAATTCACGTTGACGCAATTTTTCTCGCTGCTCATCAATCTGACTAACCTGCATCTTTAAAATCGCTGCCTGTTCATAGTCTTCGTCTGCCACAGCCTGCGCCATTTTATCCGATAGTACACCACGACGCTTCATTAGCTCATTAATAGCATCTGTATTATCAACTACGTTACTCTTAACATGGGCCGTCGCCGCTGCTTCATCAAGCACATCCAACGATTTATCTGGCTGATGCCGCTCCGGCATGTAACGTTGGCTTAATTGCACAGTTGATTCAATCACATCTTGCGCTATTTTTACATGATGAAAAGCTTCATATTTTGATGCTAGACCAGATAATATCTTAATTGTATCAGGCACGCTAGGCTCAGCTACCACAACATCCTGAAAACGGCGCGTCAAAGCAGAGTCGCGCTCAATCGATTTGCGATATTCATCGTTAGTCGTCGCTCCAATTAAACGTAACTTACCGCGCGACAAAGCTGGCTTTAAAATGTTCGCAGCATCAAGCGAACCCTCGGATGCGCCAGCACCCACTAGCGTATGAATCTCATCAATAAACAGAATTACGCGGTCGTCTTTCTCGGCGTCATCAATAACACGCTTCAACCGCTCTTCGAATTCACCGCGATACTTTGCGCCAGCTAAAATACGCGCCAAGTCTAGCTGCATAACTTGCTTGTCAGCTAGATAACGTGGCACATTACCATCGGCGATTCGCTCCGCCAAACCTTCAGCGATAGCCGTCTTGCCTACGCCAGCTTCACCAATTAGCAATGGATTATTCTTTCGGCGGCGACTTAGAATAGTAATTACGCGGTCAATTTCAGCACTACGCCCAACCACTGGATCTAGCCTACCATTTTTAGCCTCATCAGTTAGATTGATACTATACCGGTCAATCGTCCGCTTCAACCGCAATTGCTCATGTGATGGCAGTTCATGGTCCGTCTCGCTTTCTTGCGATTGAGATTCCTCGTGCTCATGATTATGAGGAATCTCATCATTACCTAGCTGTTGTAACTGCGGCGGCATCCTGCGAACAGCGCTACTCTTGTCAACATTGATTTCATTATCTTCTTCTTCATCGTCATCGTCATCGTCATCGTCGTCTTCATCTTCAAATTTATCGCAGAATGGGCGAGCAACATATTCACCACCCTCGCCACAAATCGTAGCGTCAACCTGATTTTGCCCTATCCTAGCCCGCTCAATCATCTCGTAAGCGCCAATGCTCATTCGACGCATCACATCATGGTCCTCCAAAATAGCGTCGGTTTCCGGAGCTTCATTTACTTGATAGGTTGGACGGTACAGAATAGACAATTCGAGCGGTTCACCACTTTCTTCGTCAACGTCAAAACTATGATCATCCATTGCCAGAGCAATATCCTGAACTAGCTGATCCACATCTACGCGCATCTTTTTAAGCAATAAACACGCCCTGTTAGTACGATGAAATAGCATAACATAAAGAATCTGTAGAGTATTAACTGGCTTATTTAATAAAATAAACTCATTTAAAATGGCATCCAATGCCGCCATTGACAAGCGGCGGCGGCGATTAATTCTCTTGCTATCCGGGGCAGAGTCAATGGCATTCCGGGCATCTTTCTTGTAAATACCGTGTTTATTTAAAAAATTACATGCCATGCTATTTGGATCACACAACATAGCCAATAATAAGTGCTCAGTACGAGTCTCCTCTGCTGCAAACAAGCTGGCGTAAACCTCAGCAGTCAGTATTGCCCTACTTACACATCTAGTGAATCGTACCTCTTCTTCCGGAATCATATCCTCATTATAGCAAATTAGCACTCTTTATACAAGAGTGCTAATGGTTAAATTTAACTATTTATTAGTGTTCAGCTACGATATCAATCGTATAACCAGTCAACTGCGAAGACAACCGGACATTTTGCCCCTGACGACCAATTGCCACTGACTGTTGACTCATTGGTACATGCACCTTAGCAGTCTTAGTTAGTTCATCAAGTTCAATGCTACTAATCTCCGCTGGACTCAACGCATTGGCGATATAGTTTTTAACATCTGAGTCGTAAGTAATGATATCAATCTTCTCAGAATCACCGATTTCGCTCATTACTGCCTGAACGCGAATACCCTTGCTGCCGACAAAGGTGCCAACTGGGTCAATTTCGCTATTACTACTATAAACTGCAATTTTAGTACGGCGGCCCGCTTCGCGCACCACCTTTTTAATCTCAACAGCACCAGTCTCTAGCTCAGGCACCTCTTGGACAAACAATAGACGCACAAAGTCAGCATCAGCACGTGACAAAATAATGGTTGGGGTATGCCCGTTATCGCGATCGATCTTCTTTAGGAGTACACGCACACGGCTACCAACCGTCAAGCGCTCACCAGGGATTTGCTCGCTAGCTGGCATGATGCCCTCGCCAGAGCCCAGCTCGATTCGCACTACACGTGGTTCAACGCGCACTACCGTACCGGTAACCAACTTACCAACTTTACTATCGTATTCACGCGCCACCGACTCGCGCTCAAAATCGCGCAACTTTTGTAACAATACCTGCTTTGCAGTCATAGCAGCCACGCGACCAAACTTAGTAGCCTCATAATGCTGTTCCAGCTTGTCACCAAGCTTAGCTTCTGGGTCAATTTCTTTCGCCTTCTCTAGAGTAATTTGGCCAAGACCTTCTGGTTCCTCAACTACCTCATAGTGTACTGTAATATTAGCTACGCCAGTCTCACGATTCAAAGTAGCCGTCACGCTCATATCGCGCTCGCCGTTATCACGCCGCCAAGCTGCCGCGATAGCTGCCTCAACCGCGCTCAAAACATCTTCTTCTGAGAGATTCTTTTCATCAGCAATCACACGCAACGCCGTGGCCATCTGTTTGATATTCAAATCTTCCATGCATTCTCCTTCTTATTAAAAATTCCGACCTTGATGGCCGGATTACAATACTTTTATTATAGCAGACTTTGACACAGCGTCAAGCTTAACGTTAAAATAATAGCATGAACGAACGTCTAATTAATTATTTCAAACCAGAACATTACGACCTATTCCTAAATCTTGACAAAGCCAACCGGCGCTTTGGTGGCACAGTCACCATCACTGGTCAATCATTTTATGATCATATTTTTTTCCATACCAAACAGTTAAAAATAAAAAATGTCATAGTTGACGGCACGCCAACCAATGATTTTGAAGTCAAAAATGACATTATGTGCATAAAAAAATCTGGCAGTAAAATCCGCATTGACTTTAGTGGCACAATTAGCGACACATTATTACATGGCCTCTATATTTGCAAATACCGTTACAACGACCAGCCGTGCGAACTAATGGCTACGCAATTTGAAGCAAACCACGCTTGCGAACTATTCCCATGTATTGACGAACCGGCCGCCAAAGCAACTTTTAAGCTAACAGTCCAAACCGCTGAACCAGTCGTTCTGTCTAATATGCCCGGCAAGCACGTGAAAAATGCTTGGGAATTTGAAGAAACACCACGCATGTCAACATACCTCCTCGCCATCGTCGCCGGCGACCTGCATAGTGTGTCAGCTAAGACTAAAAGTGACGTAACCGTCAATATCTACTCCACCCCTGCCCATCAAGATGATACTTTACAATATGCTTTATCTTGCGCAACTAAAATTATTGACTTTTACGAGGATTATTTTGGCGTTAAATATCCATTACCGAAGTCCGACCATATCGCTCTACCCGACTTCGCCGTTGGTGCCATGGAAAACTGGGGGCTGATTACCTACCGTGAAACCGGTTTAGTTTGCCCAGCAAATGCCGCGCAAGATAATAAAGAATACACCGCGATTGTCCTTGCACATGAGTTAGCTCATCAGTGGTTTGGCAACTTAGTTACTATGCAATGGTGGAATGATTTATGGCTCAACGAGAGCTTTGCTTCACTAATGGAACACTTCGCCGTCGACCATTTGTTCCCAGAATATAATATTTGGAGCGACTTTGAAGCCGGCATGATACCAGCTGCTCTACACCGCGACGCTATTCAAGGCGTTCAGACCGTCCGCCAAGATGTTGAAGACCCAGAAGCAATCGACACCCTGTTTGACTCTGCCATTGTCTACGCCAAAGGTGAGCGGCTCCTCAAGATGCTCTTTAGCTACATTGGCGAAGACGCATTTCGGAATGGTTTGCATCATTATTTTAAAGACTTGGCTTACCGCAACGCTACCGCCGCCGACCTTTGGCAACACCTGTCACAAGCAGCTAATTGCGACGTCGCTAAACTGATGACACCGTGGCTCACTCGCCCCGGCTACCCGCTTATTAACGCTAGCTACCAAGAAGGTAAACTTACATTAGCTCAAACGCGCTACCTCGCAGATGGCGCCAAACTAGATGATGAACCATGGCCAGTGCCACTGTTTAGCAATCCTAAACTGCCAATATCTATTCTAGATAAAGCATCAGTTGAGCTAGATTTACCTAATTTGCATCAACTAGAACTAAACCAAAACGACGATTCGCACTTCATTACAAATTATGATCATGTTTTGTGGGATAGTATCACCTCTGATTACGGCAATTTATCATCATGCAGCAAGATTAAGCTAATTCGCGAAGCAATCATGCTCGCAAAATCTGCTCATAAATCTTTCGCTACAGTGGTAGACTTACTCGATAAAAATGAACATGAACGTAATTTTATGGTCTGGGATATGATTACCGCCGCCTGCTTTACCATCAGTAGCTTATTCAACCCGCAAACTGACGAGTTGACCGCTTGGCGCACTTACTTACAAAAATTCATCGCCGACGAATGGCAATACTACAGCAATGCCGATTTAACCAACCGAGACACGTTAAAGTCGTTTATTTCGGTATTTAGCTTAGCTATCAGCGCTAAATACCAGCCGGCACTAGATTACGCCGAAAAACTCTATCATAGCCACTCTGCTGATATCGCAAGCCTACCAACCGACTATCGTTCGCTAGTGCTAGGCTGGGCTGTTCGATACGACAATGCGTTTGATAAATTCTTCGCCGCCTATCGCACCACCAACGACATTAACCTCAAACAAGACCTCTGTGCTGCGCTTACTGGCACACATCTCGCTACCGAAGGCGACCAGCTCCGCGCTGCCTGCTTGGATCTATCAATCGTCAAGCCACAGGATACGTTATTCTTTATTGCTCGCCTAATGCGCAATCCACACCAGCACGACGCCACTTGGCAATGGATTCAAACCAATTGGTCATGGCTCATGCAAACCTTTGCTGGTGACATGATTTTAGTAGACTTCATTAAAGTTGCTAGTGGTACATTAAGCTCAGCTAAATACGCCGAAGAATTTACTAGATTCTTTAGTGCATATCAGTCCGACCCAGCATTCGGGCGCGCCATTAAAATGGGGCGGCAAGAAATTGCCACTCATTTGGCATGGCGACAGCGCGGCGCGGACGAAGTCGCAGCACTACTTAAGCAACGCAAGCTACTACAATAAGTCCAAACTTAGGTTATTAATAAATTGGTCGACTTGAATCGGATCGCCCGAGAGGGCGATCATTGATAGCTTAGTGTCAAAGCCAACGGCAGCTGGATAATATTTCTGGTACATTTCACAGCCTAAAGTCATTTGTTCAAGCTTTTTACGCGTAATTGCAGCAACGCCATCACCATGCTCAGCTGTCTCGCGGTACTTTACCTCTACAAAATTTAGTTCATGACCCTTACGGGCGATAATATCAACTTCCACCTCTGGTGTCTTCCAATTGCGTTCAATAATTTCATAGCCCGCTCGCACCAAATAATTAGCTGCGCAAGTCTCAGCCTGCCGCCCTCGCGTTTGGTCAACTTTATTTACCTTTCGCTCCACCACCCCGCCAAGTTGCGCTACGGGGCGAAAACTGTACCGGTGCACCCCCCTTAACGCGCCATATTCCGCCAAAGCTCGCATATGAGCTGCAGTGCCATACCCTACATGATGTTCAAACTGATACTGGGGGAATAGCCTTGCAAGCTCATACATGTAGTGGTCGCGCGCCTGCTTAGCTACAATCGAAGCCGCCTCCACCGCAGCAACCTTTGAATCTGCCTTAATTATCGTCACTACCCGCTCATCGTCAAGCATTTTTATATTACCATCTATCACAATGCGCGCAGCCTCCTCTTTAACAGACTTCGGCAGCTGCATGTAAGCCCGCCGCGCCGCTAGCTTCAACGACTCTGTCATGCCCAATTGGTCTAACAATGAAGCATCCACCCAACCAATACCAATACCAAGCGCCACCGCCTGAATCTGCGGCACTAGTTCTTCGCGACGACGCGAGGTCAACTTTTTTGAATCATTAAAAGCGGCATGTGATTGGCTATTATCTAGCGCCACTGCCGCTACAACAAGTGGCCCGGCGAGCGGGCCACGTCCTACTTCATCGATGCCAATAGTTAGACTATTTTTCAACGGTCTTATGCTCAGCTGCTTCTTCGGCCTTGATTTCAGCTTTCATCTCAGCATCAGCTTCAGCTTGAGCCTCACCGAGGTCGTTGATTGACTTATCAAACTTCTTGCTAACCAAACGAGCAGACTTACCAAAACGATCACGTAAGAAAGTTAGGTAGTTGCGACGGACCTTACCACGCTTAACAACTTCAACCTTCTCTACTAGAGGTGAATGCAATAGATATGACTTTTCAACGCCAACACCTGAAGCAATCTTGCGGACAGTAATACGGCTAGTAAACGAGCCCTTGCGGTCAGTGCGGATTACCACACCTTCAAACATCTGAATACGGGTCTTATTGCCTTCTTGAATTTTCTGGTAAACACGCACGGTGTCACCGCTGCGGACGTCAACAACTTTACTCTTTTTCTGAGCGTCTGCAATCTCTTTAATTAATTCACTCATAATACTCCTAAAATAATTTAGACTTTAACTCTTACCTATATTAACACATTACGCTATTTCAATCAAGATTAAAGTACGCGGTTAATTTCTTCAATCGTAGTCTCGCCCTTCAGCGCCTTTAGTAGACCCTTTTGTAGCATCGTCACCATACCAGAACGCTTAGCCGAAGCAGCAATTGAATTGGCGCTAATGTTTCTAGGGTCACCACTAATCAGATGCATGATGTCATCAGTCACCATCAATTGCTCCATCAACACTGTACGACCACGATAGCCGAACGGATTTTCATCACTCACACCTGGCTTCCATAATTTAATATGTTCCAAATCAGGCTTTTCATCAGCGCTAGCTGGCAAATCAGCTAATTCATGGCGTATCCATTCCTTTGTAGCATCATCTGGCTCGTATTCAATCCGCGTATCAGGGTCTAGTTTACGCACCAAGCGCTGACCAATCACCAAACGAATTGAAGTGGTAAACACCGGATTAACACCAATCATATCAATGATACGCGCAAATGCCGCCGCGGCATCTTGGGCGTGGAAAGTAGCAAGCAACAAATGGCCAGTAATAGCCGCCTGAATTGCCGTCCGCGCCGTATCAACATCACGAATCTCACCAATCATCACGATATCTGGGTCAAGACGAAGCACTGTACGAACGTTATCTACGAAGCTTTGGCCGTGCGTTGTATCAACCGGCACCTGCGTCACACCCGGTACATCAAATTCGACTGGGTCTTCTAGTGTCAATAGCTTACGCGTCGGCTGATTCAAAGCATTCAAAATACTATATAGAGTCGTAGATTTACCTGAGCCAGTTGGACCAACCACCATCACCATACCGTGTGGGTGGGAAATAATTTCTTTCAATTCTTTCATCTCTG
This sequence comes from uncultured Candidatus Saccharibacteria bacterium, assembly GCA_947090635.1. Taxonomy (GTDB): domain Bacteria; phylum Patescibacteriota; class Saccharimonadia; order Saccharimonadales; family Saccharimonadaceae; genus Nanoperiomorbus. The sequence continues at coordinate 37,801 of CAMUOM010000001.1, forward strand.
ACTCACTCAACCCCAATACATCCATATTAAGCATGTCAGCGCGAAAGTTAAACAAACGAATCACAGCATCTTGGCCATAGCTAGTTGGGACTGTTTCAATACGCATATTCAGAGTATGACCGCTATCTTCATCTTTTGATACAGCCACACTACCAGTACCACCCACTAGGTTAAACGAGCGCCGCAAGTCACCAATCTCGCGTACAATATGACCTGACTGAGCCGTCACGGCAGCACGCGATAGATTAGCCGCCGAAGCAATTGAGGCAAACAAAATACGGTATTTGTCATGCGTCAAATGCGCAATTGGGTGTAACGCGCCATCAATACGAAATCGAATTCGTACTCCAGTGCGTTCATTTTCAATGTGAATATCTGATGCACCAAGCATGTCGGCTTGTAAAATCAAATAGTTTAGGATATCATCTGGGCGCACATTCTCAAGCTCATCACTAACCTTTTTAAGTGTATCGCTATCGCCTTCTGATGAAATTTCAACATTATGATAAGTTACTTCCTTTGGCGGGTCGTAACGCATCATAATTCTATCAAACGCCGAATTTGAAATCATGCGGTATTCAAGCGCTTCCGATGCCTTAGTAGCATCAGCGTTTAATTTACGCAAATAAGACTCTGGTGTTGATAGAGTAATGGCATAAATATGCGGCTTAGTATAACTACCCTTCTGCAACGGTATCGTACGGTAACGATACATATCAGGAATTGACATAACATCATACACCAAAGGCAAATTGTCTTCAGTACCTCGCATATCAACATAGGCTACACCTAAAATATCAGCCCTTCGAGCAGTATTGCGTTCGTCAGCATCACGGTAACGGTCAGCACGTTCCTGTACATCAGTGCCATTATCAAACATACTTTTATTTTAGCACAAGCAAAATAGTTTCGCCATACACCTGTATTAGTTCAATACACCATACCAATGGAACGAATATATAATGGCATAAAGCAGATTCCTTTTCTAAAATATTAGTTTTGCATATGGAATGTTTTAATGAAAATCTGTTTTGTTATCAGCCTTTTGCCCAGAATGTCTCTAAACTAATACAATCGCCACCACTAATATCCTTGTTGGTTATTTAGTCGTTGAAGTGTATCGTGCCGACACCGTTCTCGTCGACTATTGGCGGATCCGTGCCGTTACGGCGCTCAAAGAAGTCTGCCCAATATGGGTTCTCTTTATCGAACAGCGCTTTTTGTTCTGGCGTAAACTTCCATGGGTAATCGCACCAGAGGTTAAGCATGGTATGGTGGTCAAAGGAAATCAGTAATTCACCATCAATAGCATCAGGCTCGTTTGTGATGAAGTTTATCGCATAATGGTATACCCAATATATCTTGTCACCCTTATTTTTCTTGTAGAAAGTATATATATTGCGGCCTCGCCTAATGCTATTTGATGTCACCGTCTGTTCCTTTCATTTGTAAATGTTTCCTAGTATTAATATATCCCATGTACTCGCGAAATGTAATAGGAGATATCTTGCTAAGGGCTTGACCTTCCGCTCCGGGTTCGGTAGAATAGGAACACAAGGCGATTTGGGATCGTGGCCTCGTTTGGCTGCGGTCACTGAATCGCCTTTTTTGATTTGGTAAAAACATTCCGAGCTGCTGGTCATAGCGAAGAAAGCGCGTAAGTTATAGTAGTTGGCCATCACTATGGAATTATGCAATATATCGTGATTATTTAGCTTTGATTCGCTTGCATCTATCAACAATATACCGTCTACACCTATTTGTTTGCTAGCTTTCCTTACCTGGTCTATTATCGATTGCGCTGTAGAGACACTTTTTATTTCCACTCTCACCCCGTCAATCAGCAGGTCTGGTGAATGTTTCCCTTGAGGATAGTCATTTAACCATTAAGTGAGTTGGAGGCGCTGTCCAGCGCGTTGTGGTCTGGATAATCGTTGGCGGCGTATTCGTCATCCTTCAACGGCTTATCCGACTCTTGTTTGGCCGCTTCTACGGTCTTACTGGCATCCTTTACAAAGGATAGCTGTGAGGCTAATAACTCGGCTTCTTATCCCGCGAGTTATTAAACAAATGCTTTGTGTTTTTAAATGTAATGATATATTATAGAAACATTAGATGAGTTGACTCGAGCCAAAGCTCAAACTACCAACAATGGAAGCTTGACAATCTATCATTCGTCGACTCAGCTATGGGGAATGATAGATTAAGTTTTTTGCCTCTAGTATTACTCTTATTACATTGAAAACAATGCGTAGTAGAGAATTTAGTCGCCCACAACGCGACATTGTCGTCATCATGCATAACATCCGCGCCGTCTATAATGTGGGGGCCATTTTACGTACAGCCGATTGCCTCGGCGTCAGCAAAGTCTACGCTACAGGTTATACACCCAACTTAACTACCGCGTCGGATGGCAGCGGCCAACCTATTCTGCCCCATATCAAGCTTAAACTACAACACGAGCTGCATCGCAGTGCGTTGGGCGCCGAAACAACGGTCCCATTTATTGCTGCGCCCGACATTAACGCATTATTAGCTAAATTAAAATCTGATGGTTACACTATCACAGCTCTCGAGCAAGCCGAACGTGCCATTAACTTAGCCGACTACCAAGCGCCAGCCAAAACCGCCTTACTGCTAGGCGAAGAAGTCCGCGGCATCACTCCAGAACTACTAGCAGAGTGCCCAGTAGTACTAGAGCTGCCGATGTTTGGACAAAAAGAAAGCTATAATGTCAGTGTTGCTGCCGGCATCGCTCTCTATAGCCTAACTTGCTTGTAATTACCTCACTGCCACACATTCGGCGCCAAGCAATTGTGTCGCCGCATCAGTCAGCTGGTCGCAAATCTTAATACCAAACGGCATCCGAACTGCCGACTTTTTATCCTGCCCAATTACCAAAATCGCTTGGTCATTACCCGTATACTTTGACATTATCTGTCGAAGCGCTGTCAAGGCCGTGCCGTCAGCTGGATTCTTTACTAAAACATACAACTTGCGCGACTGCGCGCCATCAACCAACTTATACTGATTTAGATTAACCGGCTGACTCGGCTTAGCACTAACCGACGCGGCGCGGTTAGATCCATAGGAATTATAGCCACCAGAGCCACCACTATAGCCTCCACCACTGTTGCTGCTGTTACTACCGCTGCCACTGTTCTTTCCGCCATACTTTTTATGCTGCGCCGTTGACATATCTATCGGCCCTTTCGCAACACCGGTCGGCAAATAACTATTTAAGATATCATCTGTAATAACTTCAACGCGTTCAGCCACAATTGATGGGTCAGGTTGGCGGTTCCCATCGCGGTCCTTACCGCTCACGCGACCAAAAATCTTCAGTACCGCGGCTGGGTCAAGGTCTTGTGGCAAACTTTCATAAACCCGCGAAAAGAGCACAACTTCGATGTCTTTGGTCTTATCCTCAATACCAATAAATGCCATTTTACTGCCCTTCTTTGTCACAATCGTCCGATTACGCACCACAAGACCACCAATTGTCACCATGGCACCATCATGGTCTGAGGTAATACTAGCAATCGGATTCATCTGCTCTTTAAAGAACGTGTCGTAACGGTCAAGCGGGTGCGCCGACAAATACAGTCCCAATAACTCACGCTCCCAACCCAGCTGTTCCTTATTTGTCACTTTGGTTGGCGAAGGCGCCAAGTCTAGATGCAGTTGCGCACCATCATTCCCGCTACCACCACTAGTGTCAAACATATCAAACAAATTGGCTTGTCCCGAAGCGGCATCCTTCTGGTATTTTTGTGAAAATGCAATGATAGTATCTACATTAAACAATAGATCCGACCGGTCGCCCGTAAAGCCGTTCTTTCGTGGCTCCGTAATAAAGCAGTCAAACGCGCCAGCCTTAATAAGCGATTCATAAACCTTGCGGTTGCAAACTCGGCTGTTAACGCGCTTGGCAAAATCTTCAATTGAGGTAAACTTGCCCTTCTTGCGCTGCACTAGGATATCTTCAATTGCGGTACTGCCGACGCCTTTAATAGCAGCAAGCCCAAAACGAATCTTGTTAGTCCCTGGCACTACAGCGAATTCATTAAACGATTCATTGATATCTGGACACACCACCTGCAAGCCCAGCTTCTTACACTCTGTAATTTCAATCGTCAGGCGGTCAGTATCGCCCGAATCGCTCGACATCAACGCCGCCATGTAGGCATCAGGATAATGAGCCTTGAGGTATGCCGTCCAATAGGCAATCAACGCATAACAAGCAGCGTGCGATTTATTAAAACAGTACGAAGCGAAGTCTTCCAGCTGCGTCCAAAAATGTTCCATAACTTCACGCTTCGCACCCACATGTTCAATAGCGCCATCAATAAAAGCCGGCTTCATCTTCTCAAGCAACTTAATCTTCTTTTTTGCCACAGCCTTACGCAAGGTATCAGCCTGACCACCAGTAAAGCCACAACACGCCTTTGAAATCAGCATGAACTGCTCCTGATAGACCAACACGCCATAAGTTTCCTTGAGCTGTGGTTCCATCGACGGATGCGGATAAGTAATCGGCTCCTCGCCGTGCTTACGCTTAATAAAAGTATCAATAAACTGCATCGGGCCCGGGCGGTACAATGCCACCATAGCAATAATGTCCTCAAATTGCGTTGGCTTTAGGTCCTTTAAGTAACGCTTCATGCCAGCTGATTCAAGCTGAAACACTCCAGTGGTATCACCCCGCTGCAATAATTTATACGCCTCTTGGTCATCTAGTGGCAAATGGATTAAGTCTAGATTATCACCATACACCTTGCGAATGATACGGCGGCAATTGTCAATAATCGTCAAGTTGGATAGACCCAAAAAGTCCATTTTTAGCAGGCCCATTTCCTCTACTTCTGGGGCTGGGAACTGTGTCGTGATAACACCCTTCTGAGCAATCTCAAGCGGGATAATATTGATTAATGGCTCCGGCGCAATCACCGTACCGCAAGCATGTACGCCATGACTACGAATCGTACCTTCTAGCTGAATCGAATAGTCATACACCCGCTTCGCCGTCGGATTAGTGTCATACTCATGCTTCAAATCTGGGTCGCTGGCAATTAAATCCTTTAAAGTGGCATGATGCGATGATTGTGGCCCGCTCGGCACCAACTTTGATAAACGGTCTGCCTCAGCGTAAGGCACCTCTAGCACCCGCGCCACATCGCGCACCGCGGCGCGCGACGCCATCGTACCAAATGTCACAATATTGCAAACATGGTCATGGCCATATTTGTCAGCACAATACTGAATCACAGCATCACGACAAGTATCTTGCATATCGACATCAATATCCGGCATGGAAATACGTTCTGGATTCAAGAAACGCTCAAACAGCAGGTCATACTTTAACGGGTCAAGGTCAGTAATGTTAATCGCGTAAGAGACAATTGACCCAGCCGCTGAACCACGCCCTGGCCCAAACACATAGCCCTGACTCTTACCCCAGTTAATAAAGTCCTGCACAATCAAGAAGTAGCCTTCATAACCCATCGAACCAATCACACCAAGCTCCATCTCAGCCCGCTCACGCACTTCGTCCGACAACATCGGCTTGATATCTTCGATGGCATATTTCTCGGCCTCTTCCGGCTTCATACCGTTATAACGCACCAGTAAACCATGATAAACCAACTTATGAAAATACGAGTGCTCCGTCTCACCCTCTGGCAAAGACGGGAACTTTGGAATCAAAATCTGGCCAAGTTTTATCTCCACATTACAACGGTCAGCAATTCGCTTGGTATTTAATATCGCTTCTGGGCAATCATCCTTCCAGTGGTCAATAATGTCACGCGGGTCAGTTAAGTGAAGCTCAAAGTCCTCTAGCGACATGCGATTTTTATCGCTCAAAAACGACCCTGTGCCCACACATAGTAATATTTCATGTGCTTTCTGATATTCATGCGATAAATAGTGGCCATCACATGTCACCACCAACGGAATGTCTAATTCCTTCGACATCTTCATTAGACCATTGTTTATTGTCTCCTGCACCTTCCAATGCGTATGACTTCGCGGATGGCCGTGGTCTTGTAGTTCTAGATAGTAACGGTCGCCGAACACACTCTTATACCATTTTGCGATCTCAACAGCATGCTCATAATCACCCGTCTTAAGCGCCACACCAACTTCACCCGAAGCACAACCTGACAAGACAATCAGGCCGGCATTCAATTTCTCTAATAGCTCATGGTCAACACGCGGCTTATAGTACATCCCCTCCAGATTAGCCGTCGAAGAAAGGCGCATCAGATTCTTAAAACCTTCGTCATTCATTGCTAGCACTGTTAGGTGAAAACGTTGCTTGTCTTTAGCAGGGTCGTGGTCTTGCATACGGCGCGCCGCCACATAAGTTTCGATACCTAAAATCGGCTTGAGCCCAGCGGCGTTCGCCTTCTTGTAGTAGGTCAGTACACCAGACAACGTACCATGGTCGGTAATCGCTGCCGCCTCCATGCCAAATTCCTTACACTTGCTAATCAAATCATCCAACTGCGTCATGCCGTCAAGCACGCTGTAGGTGGTATGATTGTGCAAGTGTACGAAATCACTGGGCTTAAATTCGTACTTTCCCTCACTCATTATGCCCATTATAGCACATATGCTTACGACGACCTAATCACTAAAGCTACCCTTACATTTACCCGTTTACTTATTTAGCCTTTAAAGTGTATCGGGGCGCCTTCGTCACTAGCTGGTGGTTCGGTGCCATTACGGCACTTAAAGAAATTTGCCCAATATGGGTTCTCTTTATCAAACAGCGCCTTTTGTTCTGGCGTAAACTTCCACGGGTAATCACACCATAAGTTAAATATCCTGTGGCGGTCAAAAGAGACTAATAACTCACCCATCATCCTATCTCCAAAATCAACTTTAGGTTTGTAAGATAAAAAGTGATCTACCCAATATATCTGGTCTTTTTTATTTCTTTTCTCAAAGACATATATGCTATGACCTCGTCTAATACTATTTGACGGTATCCTTATCTCCTGCATTTATGAATATCTCCTAATATTAATATACCCTATACGCCAACTGAATGTAATAAGAGATGCCTTGTCAAATAACTTGACTTTCTAATTGGAGTTTGACAGAATAGAAGTATAAGGCGATTTGGGATCGCGAGCACCTATAGTTCGCGGTCGCTGAATCGCCTTTTTAGTATTATATAAAAATCCCGTTGACTTTTTGAGCTTTATTTAATATAATAAACGTATAAGGCGATTTGGGATCGTGGAATGCATATTCTGCGGTCGCTGAATCGCCTTTTTTAATACCGTAATTTTAAAATAATCATTTAGAATTACAGCAAAAGATTTAATATAGTTGTATTAGAATCGCAAGTAACTTTAAAATACACTCAATTGCCACTCATAGAAACTCAACAATCTATCACTCGTCGGTTGGTTATATAGATAGAGTGATAGATTAGACTTATTTAACCTAGCTTATAGCGAGCCTATTCTATAGCACATAAGCTTTATTTTTGGGTATTTTTGCGGAGATTTGCAATGTCGTCTTTTAATTCTTGAGCTTCGTCTTTAGCAAAATCAGAGATATTGCCAGCGTGCTTAGTTGCAATATCAGCCGTAGCATCAAAACCATCTTGTGCCGCCTGCTTAACGTCAGCTGCCTTCTGAGTAGCTGCATCCTTTAACTCATTAGCCTTATTGGCTAAATCAGCACGCGTCTCTTTACCCGATTTTGGTGCAGTTAGTAAACCAACGATAGCGCCAGCTGCAATACCAAGCAGGGCACCTAGCGCAAACTTACCAGCACCGGATTTGTTATTCTGATTCGACATGATTATTCCTCCTTTTATTCAAATAATATCTAATATATTTAACTATCACCTTCATAACCACTGCTGGCGACACCAACTGACTAACCGACGCAGTGATGGTCCTGACATTGCGCGAACTCTCGCAAAGATTATTACTAATGTCTTCAACATTGCTGACCACGTGTTTAATCTTACGCGAGATGCGAATCAGAATGATTGCAAGGGCAATTCCTAGCGCCAAAAACACGGCTAGCGCAATCGCCAATATAACAACCAATATCTGAAATACGTCCATTAAGCTAAATATAGCATAAACATAATAAATAGTCAAATAAAAGACCCAGCATAGCTGGGCCTTTGGGATTATCGTTTAATTATATAGTCACGCAAGCGGTCATAGCAAGCTTCGTCATGGTCATGTACGTAGCTTAGCGTTGCTCGGCAATAATTCTCCGGATCGCCCGTAGTACGCCAGCGACCCTCGGTTCGCTCAACATACACTGGCTTCTGCATTGCTAGCTTCGTGATAGCATCTACTGTCCAGAGTTCGCGGTCTTTACCGATAGCATTTGGCTTGAGGTACTCAAATATCTCTGGCGTTAGTAGATAGCGGCCATAAGACGCTAAAGTCGATGGTGCCTTGCCAATCTCTGGCTTTTCAACAATGTTGTCAAGTAGATTGCCGTTCTTTAGCTTAACAATACCGTACTTGTCAACTTGGCTTTCATCAATTTCCTGCGTCATAATCACGCCCGCTGCATCAGAGTGCTTTGCGTAAGCCTCCAACAAAGTAGCAACATCGGATGAGCCAAACACCACATCATCGCTATAAAGCACCACAAATGCTTCATCTGGGAAGATGAAATCTCGTTTGTAGGCGGTTACTAACGGTGAACCGTTGCCGTATGGCAAAGCTTGGTCTTGCTCGATGATGCTAATCTTCGGGAAGTTTAGCACATGATTAACCTTCTCAAAGCGGTCCGTCTTGCCCTGACTGCGCAGTTGTTTACGAATGCGTGTCGCGCCATTGTTGAAATAGTCTTCATAAATCGGCTTACCTTCAGGGGTAGTCACAATGATGATATCAACAATTCCTGCTTGGGCACACTCCTCAACTGCCAGCTGTATTACTGGCTTATCCCAAATAGGTAACATACCCTTCGGGATAGTCTTGGTGATTGGCAAGAAACGGCTTGCATAACCTGCATCAGTGATAATTGCCTTGGTAGGCATTTTATATATCATTTTAAACTCCTTTAATATCCCTCGAATGTACTGGGGCAAACCCCTATTACTATGATATCACACTGATTTTGCTAGTGCTTGGCTATTGCAGCTTTTTGCGCAAAATGTCCTGCGCGAGGCTTGGATTAGCTTTGCCTTTAGAAGCCTTCATTACTTGACCAACCAAGAAGCCAATCACCTTTTCGTTACCCGCCTTGAAATCAGCCACCGCCTTTTGGCAAGCTGCGCTGGCAATCACTTCGTCAACGACCTTTTCGATCGCGCCAGTATCGCTCACCTGCAAAAGATTCTTACTCTTAGCAATCTCCTCTGGGTTGGCATCCTTTACTAATAGCTCGGCAAATATTTCTTTACCAGCAGTTGAAGATACCTGTTTTTGTTCTAACATCTGTGCTAGCTTAACCAAATGTTCAACACTCGGCAAATTTAGTTCCTTCTTAGCGGCATCAGTATCGTCCTCGCTTGGCAGTGCAGAGGCAAACAAGTTAGCGATACGGCGGGCCACTTGGTCGCCAGCTTGGTCGATAATCTTGCCAACCAATTCCGCAACAATTTCAGTATTAAGCAACACTCGCACCACCGAATCATCCACCTGCATGGCAGCGAATTTAGCTCGATATTCAGCCGGCATCATTGGCATATTTGCTTGCATCTTAGCAATATCATCATTCGTCAACACCACTGGTGGGATATCCGCATCTGGCATATAACGATAGTCCTGCGCATCTTCCTTGCCACGCTGCTTAAAGGTCTCCTGCTTCGCTTCCGACCAGCCACGCGTCTGCTGTTCGACTTCACCACCGCCTTCAATCACGGCAATTTGACGATTAATCTCATACTCCGTAGCGCGCTCGACAGCACGGAATGAGTTAAGGTTCTTTAGCTCAGTACGCGTGCCCATTGGTTCGCCCGGCTTTGCCACCGAGATATTAACGTCAAAGCGCATATTGCCATGATACAAATCACCTAGCGTAACCTTAGCAAAAGTCATTAGAAGATGTAATTCTTCAGTGTAGGCCCGCGCCATTGCCGCTGAATGCATATCTGGCTCCGACACAATCTCCACTAGAGGCGTACCGGCGCGGTTTAAGTCTACTAACGAATGGTCGCTAAAGTGCGTCAGTTTACCAGCATCTTCCTCGACATGAGCGTGGTGAATACGCACTGTTTCACCGGTCGGCAAATCAACATGGCCGCCCAAAATCAATGGCTCATACATCTGTGATATCTGATATCCCTTTGGCAAATCTGGGTAAAAATAGTGCTTGCGGTCAAACCGACTAACATGTGCAATCTTACTATTAAGGGCGTATCCAGCGCGCGCCGCCAAACGAATCGCTTCACGGTTTAACATCGGCAGCATACCTGGTAAACCATAATCAATCACGCTCACTTTAGTGTTTGGCTCCGCATCACGTGCATCATTATCTGTGGCGCTAAACAGCTTTGTCTTACTATTAAGCTGCACGTGGCACTCAATGCCAATTGTTGGCAAATAGCCCTTCACCAAATATTTTTCTACATCACCGGCAATCACTGTGCCATGTTCACCTGCATTACCTAAATCGTTCATCATTCCTCCTATATTGCGCCCACTGCTTTTAGTGCTGTCTTATAAATGTCTAGCATCTGCTTTGATACCTTTAAGTCAATTCTTGTATCAACTTCATGGACTATCTTATTGCGAATCCGATGCGCCGCCCAAACTGCCTTTTGATTTTTTATTTCACCACTAGCTGATTTTAATCGCTCCGCCATGGTATTACCTTTATAGCCTAGTTCTTTCAATGCTCGGTCGAGCAGTTTATCGGCCGACATAATAGCAAACTGATAAGTTGCAGCATTGTTTTTGTCTAGGTTATTCTCAATATCAAGCCATGCCGCACGATATTGCGCTTGGTCAAGTTTCTTCGCGGTACCGTGCGTCAAAAAGATAATCACAAGTAACGCTAGGCCAATTAGCGCAATAACAACTAGTAGCAAAATAATTGGGAGCGGCGAATCGCCCATTAAGCCTTAGCCTCCATCTGCTTTGCCACCGCCAAAACGCCGGAGTCATCCTTCATCTTACCAATCAACTGTACGCCAACTGGCAAACCGTCAGCAGTATTACCACTCGGCACCGATATAGCTGGCAGCCCAGCCATACTTGCTGGCACCGTCATCGCATCCGCCAGATACATCTTTAGTGGATCAGAGGTGTTTTCACCTAGCTTAAAGGCAGGCGTTGGTGCGGTTGGGCAAATCAAGTAATCGTATTGCTCAAACAACTTATTGAACTCGTTAATCAATAACGTGCGAGCACGCTGCGCCTTGAGGTAATAAGCATCAAAGTAACCAGAACTCAACACGTATGAGCCAATTAAGATACGACGCTTGTTTTCATCCATAAAGCCTTCGCTACGGCTCATGCCATAGATATCGCCAAGCGATTTAGCATTCTTAGAACGATAACCATAACGGATACCATCAAACCGGCCTAGGTTTGAAGTCACCTCAGCTGGAACCACGATGTAGTACATAGCTAGCGCATACTTAGCTGCCGGCAGTGATACTTCGTCAACCGTAGCACCCTGCTTTTGCAAGTGTTCAACCATAGCCTTAGTTTGCTTTACGACGTCAGAGTTGACGTCATCCGTCATGAAGTCTTTAATTAAACCAATTTTCAGGCCTGACTTAGCTGGCTGCTCGGTCTTAAAATAGCTAGGATAAACATTGCCATCACGCTGATCTTGACCAGCTAAAATATCGCACACGATTTCCGCATCACGTACGGTTCGCGCCAATGGCCCAACCACATCAGTTGAACTAGCCATCGCCACTACACCATAGCGACTAATCATACCATAGGTTGGCTTAAATCCTACCACACCATTAAAGCTTGCTGGTTGACGAATCGAACCACCAGTGTCCGTACCCAAAGCAAACGGTACTACACCAGCCGCCACAATCGCCGCTGAACCACCAGATGAACCACCCGGCACGCGCTCAAAATCTACTGCATTGTGAGTTGGCCCAAAATAGCTATTTTCAGTAGAACCGCCATGAGCAAAAGCGTCTAGGTTAGCCTTACCAATCAAAATAGCATCTTCTTGGTCAAGTTTATCAATTGCCGTTGCGTTAATTGGCGACTTAAAATTCTCCAAAATGTGTGCTGCCGCAGTCGTATGACCAACTTTGGTCAAAAAGTTGTCCTTAGCTACGTATGGCACACCCGCTAAACGACCAACCGGCTGACCGGCCTTAATTTTAGCATCAATTTCATCCGCCCGCTTCAAAGCTTCATCTTTAAATACCTCAAGCAGAGCGTGTAGTTCTTTAGTAGCTTCAGCACGCGCCAAAGCCTGCTCAACTTCAGCACGAGCTGTAGTTTTGCCTGATTTAACATTAGTTACAATCTGTTCAATCTCGCTTTGCATATCACCTCCTATAATACCTTTGGCACTTTAACTTGCCCTGCCTCTTGGTCGGGAGCCAATGCTAGCAAAGTCTCGCGTGGCAACTGTTCTTCTATCACATCGTCACGCATTACATTTTGTAGCCCTGTAACTTGAAACGTTGGCTCAACACCCTCAGTATTAAGTTCATCGAGCATATTAATATATTTCACAATATTATCAAGCTGGGTTGTGAGAGCCTCAGCCTGTTCGTCCGATACATTGATCTGACTCAGCGTCGCGAGATGGCGCACATCATCTTTACTTACACTCATTACCTATCATTATAGCAAAAATCCCCGCTTTTGCGGGGATTTTGTTGAGCTTTAGTGTTGTAATAGATACTTAATTGCCCTATCTTCATTCCGTTGAGTACTATAGCTTGGAACGCTAGTCGTATTCTCATGGGTTTTCACTACGATAGCTACAATCACCATCAGTAAGGCAATACCAGCTAACGCTGCTACCACAATTGCCGCATTTGAGTTAGTTAAGCTCTTCGCCTTCATCTTACTAAACATAACTACTGCACCGATAGCACCAGCAGCACCAGCTAATGCTGGGAAGACATTACCAAACATCAAGTACTTCCAATCGCCAGAGCCACCAGCAGTCAAGAGTAGTTGCAAAATACCAGATACGGCAGTAACTACAGCAATTACTACAACAATCCAAGCAGCTGCACTCACTGACCCAGCCACACTCTTGCGTGCATCGTCGTCAACCGCATCCTTTTTATTCTTGGCTAATAAACCTTTGCAGAAAAACACTACTCCAGCACAAGCTGCTGCCATCACGCCAGCATAAGATAAAGTAGGCGCAACTAACGACAAAATGCCGTTAGTGTCATATGATACACCACACATATAAACAATTGCCCCAACTAGCGCCATTGCACCAGCAGTCATACCTAGTAAAATAGCAATCATCATTGCAGTGTACACTGTACGCATCGATGCCTTCTTAGCTAGACTCAATTCTTCTTTCACGTTCATTCCTCCTCGTTTATGTTTATATGTTACATTTTTTGTTTAATTTGCGCAATAGTATCGCGTAAATCTGCTGCCTTCTCAAACTCCAAATTAGCCGCCGCTAGCTCCATCTGCGCCGTTAAATCATCTACCAACACACTGTATTCCTCTGGCGGAATGCGATTTAAGTTTAATTTTGGCTTAGCGTCCTCCTTACCAGGGATAATAGCACGCAGCCCCTCGCCAACTTCCTTTGCTACTGAATGCGGCGTAATATGATGCACCTCGTTGTAATGTTGTTGCAATGCACGGCGGCGATTTGTTTCCTCTATCGCCTCTTTCATCGAATCCGTCACACGGTCGCCATACATAATGACTCGCCCCTCAACATGACGCGCTGCACGGCCAATCGTCTGAATCAACGCTGGCGTCGAACGTAAGAACCCCTCCTTATCGGCATCAACGATGCAAACTAGCGACACTTCTGGCAAATCTAGCCCCTCACGCAACAAATTAATGCCGACCAACACATCGTATTTGCCAAGACGCAAATCTTTCAAGATATCACTTCGGTCTAAAGTAGTAATATCACTGTGAATATAAGCCGTCTTAATACCAGCCTCGATCAAAAACTCCGTTAAATCCTCTGCCATCCGCTTCGTAAGTGTCGTCACTAGCACACGTTGATTTTTCTTTATCCGCTCACGAATCTCCGCCATGATGTCATCAACTTGGTGTTCACTTGGTCGCACCTCGATTTCTGGGTCCAGCAGACCCGTCGGACGAATCACCTGTTCCACCGGCTGCGGCGAATGCGCCAATTCATAATCGCCCGGTGTAGCACTCACGCAAATTAGCTGGTTAATATGCTGTTCGAACTCGCTAAATGTTAATGGACGGTTATCTAACGCACTCGGTAAACGAAAACCGTACTCTACCAGAGTCTCCTTGCGCGCTCGGTCACCATGGTACATACCACGCACCTGAGGTAATGTCATATGCGACTCATCAATCAGCATTAGATAATCGTCTGGGAAATAATCTAGTAATGTAGTTGGTTGCTCGCCTTCACTCCGACCTGTCAAATAGCGCGAATAGTTCTCAATCCCCTTTACAAAGCCCGTCTGCTCTAGCATCTCAACATCGTATTTGATGCGCTGTGTCAAACGCTGCGCCTCAAGTAATTTACCACTCTGCTCAAAGTACTTCACGCGCTGCTCATACTCAGATTTAATTTGCTCAATAGTCTTTTTTAGCTTCTCTTCTGGTGTAGCATAATGGCTATTCGGGAAGATTCGCACTTCCTCCGGATAGCCCAGTACTTCGCCCGTTAGGGGGTCGATTTCTAGCAAGCGCTCAACTTCATCACCAAAGAACTCAATACGATAAGCCGTCTCGCGCCCTGACGGATAAATATCTACCGTATCACCGCGTACACGAAATGTTCCGCGCGCAAAATCAAGGTCATTCCGCCGATACTGAATATCGTTAAAATGGCGCAACAACTTGGCTTGCTGATACGATTTACCCTTGACGAGATACACCGACATATCCATGTAATCAGCTGGTGAACCGATACCATAAATACAGCTCACCGACGCCACAATAATCACGTCCCGCCGCGTCAATAATGCACTGGTAGCAGCATGGCGCAAGCGCTCAATCTCTTCATTAATGCGCGAGTCCTTCTCGATATAAGTATCAGAACTAGTAATATACGCCTCTGGCTGATAATAATCAAAGTATGATACAAAATAATGTACTGCGTTATCCGGAAAGAATTGCTGAAATTCGGCAAACAATTGCGCCGCCAATGTTTTGTTATGTGCCAAAACTAGCGTCGGACGCTTCATCTGATTAATGACATTGGCCATCGTAAAAGTCTTACCCGTGCCAGTGGCACCAAGCAAAACTTGGCAACGTTCACCACGCTGCAAGCCATCCATCAACGCGGCAATCGCCCCTGGCTGGTCGCCCATGGGCTGATATGGCGCACATAATTTAAATTCAGCAGGATTCATAGCATAATCTCTTGACTTATTGCCTAATTATACTATGTTTTAGTAAAATTTTACAGAGTAACGGGCTTGGTTACTAGCGGTTCAAGCTCGGGACGACCGCGTAAAATTCCTGGCTTAGCACCAACATGTTGAATCACGCTCGATGAGTTAGCTGCCGCAAATAAAATCGCGTCTTCTAATTTATCACCCAAAGCATAACGTAAAGTAAAGCCAGAACAAAAAGCATCGCCTGCCCCAGTGCGGTCAACCGACATCTCCTCACCCTTATATAAACCAGCCCGCAAAGCACGCTCACGGTCAACCACTAAAGCTCCATTAGCACCATCTGTAATGATTACCACTGGGCATAACTTACGTAGTTCACGCGCCAAATCCTCGAGCGTATCACCTGATACAATTTGCTGTGCCTCTTGCTTATTCACCGACAAAATTTCTACATTCGGCAGTAGCGCCTTTAGCTGATCTGGATGCTCTAGCTCGCGCCCACCTGGATTAAAAGCAATTTTGCAATGATTGGCTCTAGCGTACTGCATCACCTTATCATAAATCGTAAAATTGCCTACCAAAGAAGTAAGATAAATCCAATCAACCTGCCGATTCAGCTTTGTAAAATCAAAATCTTCTGGCGTAAAATACATGCCGCAACCACGATAAGTCAAGATAGTTCGCTCGCCATTCGGCGCCAACAACAGCGTAGAGTAATCAGTATTATGGTCGTCTGAATATGCCATTGCTGCATAATCAATGCCTTCAGTAGCAAACGATTTCAACACTGCCGCACCAGCCGGGTCGTGACCAATCTTACCCATAAATGTTACTAGCTGGCCGCCACGCGCAAATGTCGTAGCAGCATTCGAAGCGCCACCACCAGTCTGATAATCAACGTGATTCACATAAATCTTGTCGCCCAATCGAACATTATAGAAACACTCTTCTGGATTAACACATACTGGGTTTAAATGGTCGACATTGCTTAAATAAACATCCTGCGTTGCGGAGCCAACACACAAGAAGCTCAGCGGAGCGCTATTCACTAGGGGCGTGCCTTTCCGGCCGAACCGAAGACTTGCATCTTACTCTCAACCACCGCCGCCACTGCTTCGCGCACTGCTGGCATCAACTTTACAATCGCGTATTGGTCAGGATTGTCTTTCAACACTTGTTCAAGGGTCTTGCGATAAGCATAACGCATATCACTATTGATATTAACCTTACTAGCACCCACCACGGCTGCCTCGCGGAAGAAGTGAAGTGGCGTGCCCGAACCACCATGCAATGAAATATTACAGTCAATCGCTGCACGGATTCGCGAAAGCAATTCGATATCGAGAATCTTCGGCACTGGATATTTACCATGCAAATTACCAATGGCAGCAGCAAAAGTATCAATACCCGTTGCGTCAACAAAGGCTTTAGCGCCCTCCGGCGTCGAAAACGTCTGCTTTACGACCTCGTAATCAATTGCCTCATTATGATAGTTAGATGACCCACCAAAATAATGCGGCTCCGACTCAACCAACGCACCGGTAAACTTCGCATATTCTACCACTTTGCGCGTAGCAGCAATAATCTCTTCATCTGTAGCATCGTGATTTGCTTGCGACACATCAATATGAATAAACTCAAAACCACAATCAATCGCCTCTTTACAAGATTCAATGGTTGGTGCGTGGTCAAGGTTAAGATACATTTCGATACCATATTCACGACGATAATTGTTCACCATATCGCGCAAATTTTGGCAACCAATCGCAGTAACTTCGCCATGGCTAGCTTCTACTAATACTGGCGACTGGTACTTCTGTGCCGTCTGACAAATAGCAATTAAAGTTGCCTGATCGTCAACATTAAATGCTCCTACTGCAAAATGCTCACTCCGTGCGCGCTGCATTAAATCACGTGCTGCTGTTGTATGATTTCTAATTTCTCTGATATTCATTGCCACCCTCTAAAATGTTATTAATTAT
The DNA here is from genome assembly GCA_947090635.1 of uncultured Candidatus Saccharibacteria bacterium. Classification (GTDB taxonomy): domain Bacteria; phylum Patescibacteriota; class Saccharimonadia; order Saccharimonadales; family Saccharimonadaceae; genus Nanoperiomorbus. Next base: position 55,240 of record CAMUOM010000001.1, read on the forward strand.
GCTTATGTATACTATTATAGCACTACTCGCCAATTAATTGCGTAATTTGGCGTAACACACCAGCCACATCCAAACCATAATGCGCCAGTAATTCATCTGCCGTACCAGATTGGCCAAATTGGTCATTTACGCCAATTCGCTTAAAGACCTGCGGTACTACGCCGGATTCCAATAACAGTTCCGCAATTGCCGAGCCAAATCCGCCAGCCACTTGATGCTCTTCAAGAGTAACCGCGACGGAATTTTTACCCACCTCGCGCAAAATGGTCTCACGGTCAAGTGGCTTAATTGTTGGCACATGCACCACCGAAGCGCCAATTCCCCGCTCCGCTAGCGCCTGCGCTACAAGCAATGCCGTACCAGTCATAGTGCCGGTCGAGAGTAGAGTAATGGTCGCCTCGTCGTCCTGTCGTACTACATAAGCCTTACCTATCTTAAAGTTGTCATCGGGCGTCGAAAATACCACTTGGTCAGAGCGTGGCACGCGAATATACACCGGATGTGGGTAATCATAAACCGCCTGCACTATTTGCGCCGCTTCATTGGCATCACCCGGCGCCAGCACAGTCATGTTTGGCAGTACACGCATTAACGCAATATCCTCAAGCATTTGATGTGTTGCGCCGTCGGGGCCGACATTTAAACCCGTATGACTGCCAATCACTTTTACTGGCTGGTCATTGAGACAAATCGTCGTCCGAATTTGTTCCCAGTTACGCCCCGGACTAAAAGCTGCATACGCCGCAAGATAAACGGCCTTACCCTCGTGAGCCAAACCACTTGCTAGTGTCACTAAATTTTGCTCAGCAATTCCAGTTTCAATAAACCGAGCACCGTGGCGCTCTTTAAACTCCGCTAGCCCCACTGAACTCGCTAGATCAGCGGTCACCGCCACAACGTCTTGATGTTGCGCACCTAATTCTGCAAGAGCATGACCAAGTGCCTTGCGCACCGACTGATTCACTGGGTTACCCTTAATTAATTGTTCGTCCAACTTATACATTTAATTCCTCCAAAGCCTGTTGCGCCTGTTCCGCATTTGGCACCTTACCATGCCAATGATAGTCATTTTCCATAAAGCTCACACCCTTCGCTGGCACTGTATTAGCAATAATTGTTACTGGCTGATTATTATCTTCCGGTAAATTCAGCACAGTGTTGCATATTTCAGCCACGTCATTACCATTTATTACTTTTACTAGCCAGCCAAAGCTACGCCATTTGTCAGCTAGAGGCTCTAGCGGCATGATATCCTCGGTCTTGCCAGATAATTGAATAGTATTACGGTCAACAAATACCACCAAATTATTTAGCTGAGACTTACCGGCAAACATAGCAGCCTCCCAAATATTGCCTTCATCCAATTCACCGTCACCCGTCACGCAATAGACTCGGCGCTTAGTTTGGTCAAGATATTTAATACTGTAAGCCATGCCCGCCGCCTGCGACACGCCTGAACCTAATGGTCCAGATGTAGTCTCAAGATACGGCAAAGCAGTTCGTTCCGGATGTCCCTGCAAGTGTGAACCAAATTTTCGCAAACTCATTAGCTCATCCGGCTTGATAACACCACCCTCTGCTAGAGCAGCATACAACACTGGACAAGTATGGCCAGCCGACAGCACTAATAAATCCCGCGTAGTATCGTGCGGATCGCTAAAATTATAATGCATCAGCTTAAAATACAAGCTAGCAAAAATATCCGCCAAATCAAGCGACCCAGCAGTGTGCCCCGACCCTGCCGCAGTTAACATTTTAATAATATTACGCCGCATATTGCGGGCGTGTTCACGCAATATACCAGCTTCCGACTCAGTGATGTTCATGGTTATATTTTAACACGTTTCATCAACCAGCGCTGTCAGCTTTTGGTAAGCAACGCGAGCATTTGGCGCATGACTAATCGCCCCGCCAACATTAATCCACGAGATTCCCGCTTGCTGCAATTCAACCACGTTATCTTGGTTTGCGCCACCATCCCACTCAAGTTGAACTTGCGGGTTAATTTGTCGAACCAAGTCAACCTTTTTAAGCTGTATTAAATCCGCCGTGCCACCTTGATATCCCAGATGACCACCAAAAATCAACACATGCTGCGCCAATTTAATCAATTCCACTGCCGACTCCGGCTGCGTTTCAGGCAATAATGCTACGCCAAATTCAATACCAAACTTAGCTAAATGTTGTGCCAAACTAGGTAATTTTACTGCTGCGCTAGCCTCAGCGTGAACAATTACCAAATCGGGATGTAAAGAAACAATCTGATCCACCCAAGTAGCTGGATCGTGCATCATCAAATGCAATACAATTTTAGCATCAAATGGCTCAAACTGCCGCCAATAAATCTGATTTAAATTAACCGTCTCACTTGGCGCAAACTGACCGTCTGTAATATCAATGTGGATTGCCGGCGCAAACTGCACAAATTCCTGCATGCGCTGCTGATACACCGCAGGGTCGTCGGTAGTAATGGTGGGCACGATATAGGTCATAGCTCATCTAGCTCTTTGTTACGACGAATATAGCGCTCAGCGCCGGCAAACGGTGTCTTCAGGAAAGTATCAATGATATCCTTCCAGAGCGGTTCGTTATAATCTTTGTCTAGTACACGCGCCGGTAGGCAAAGACAATTAGCATCATTATCATTGCGGCCATAACGCGCGTCAGATACTGAAGTAGCAACAATTGCCCGTACTCCCTTAGTGCGGTTAGCCGCCATTGCCATTCCCTGGCCGCCACCACAAATTAAAATGGCCTGGTCGATATCATCAACCTCGTCAACTAGCTTAACCGCCGCACGATGTGCAAACTCCGGAAAATCATCGTCTGGATCAAACTCTTGGTTTGAACAATCCGCTATTTGGTAACCTTGCTTTGTTAAATAATCTGCTATTTTATTTTTTAGATAAAACCCCTGATGGTCGGCACCCAAGTAAATCATTTACCCTCCTATTTACAATACTATTATAACACTTAACAAAAATTAGCCCTTAATAAAGGGCTAATTTAGTTATATATCTAGCTAGTTACTTGATACTTTTTGCTACATCAACCGTTAGTTCAACCAAGCGATTTGAATAGCCCCATTCGTTGTCATACCAAGAAACAACCTTGACGAGGTTACCAGCCACAACATCGGTTAAGCTGAGGTCAACAATTGATGAGCATGGGTTGCCAATATAATCGCTGCTGACCAACTTTTCGTCGGTTGCATCCAAAATACCACGATAATAATCCTCTTGGGCAGCCTTGCGGAAGACATCGTTAATTTCTTCCTTAGTAACATTACGCTTCAGAACAGCCGTAATATCAGAAATTGAAGCTACTGGAGTTGGTACACGCAAGCTTAAACCACCAAACTTATCCTTCAAGCTAGGAATAGTCTTGGTACAAGCAATCGAAGCACCCGTAGTAGTTGGAATGATGTTCTGAGCAGCACTACGCATACGACGTGGGTCACGGTGTGGCGCATCAAGCAAGCGTTGGTCTGAAGTGTATGAGTGAACCGTCGTCATCATTGCCTTTTCAACACCAAAGTTATTCTCTAGTACTGACATCACTGGCGCGATACAGTTAGTAGTACAAGAAGCATTGCTGACGATATCGCTAGCATTCTCTAGTTCGCCATCATTAACACCAAGCACAATAGTTGTAGCACCCTCGCCCTTAGCTGGAGCGCTAATCACTACCTTCTTAGCACCGGCATCAAGGTGAGCGCGGGCCTTATCTGGCACTACAAACCGACCGGTTGATTCAATTACGACATCAATACCTAGCTCACGCCAAGGTAGATTGTGTGGGTCAGTTTCGCTATATACGCGATACTTACGACCGTCTACAATAATATTTTGGTCGTCATAACTAACATCACCAGCAAATGTGCCGTATGTTGAGTCATACTTTAAAAGATGCGCCAAAGCATCTGGGCTAACCAAATCATTAATCGCCACCACCTCAATGTCATCGCGCTTCAGCGCAATCTTAAAGGCGTTGCGGCCAATTCGACCAAACCCGTTAATTGCAATTTTCTTCATGGATTCCCTCCTAATTACCCTTATGTTTATAGTTTAGCAAAAAATAGAAATAATTCAATATCGTAGCTCCGCGCCGGTATTTGGCGCACCATACTTACCACGTAAATACTTCGCTCGCACACCAGCATCATCTATATAATGCGGCAACGCAGTATGTAGCGACCGGTCACTCAAGGTTTGGTTTCTCTTCTGCAATAGATTTAGCTTATCCCAGGCCTTTTTAATAGCAGATTCAAACTGTTTATTTAAGGCATTACGCTGACGCAGCTCATTTTTAGTTTGCATTAATTCATTACGCAACGCAATATCTCTTAGGCTATTTTTCGTACTACCTTTACTTAAAGTAGTCAGTTGTGGCTGCCGTTTTGTCTCATTATTAGTGTTAGCCGTACTAGTTGTGCCAATAGCATTTTCCGTATTATCTTTATTTTTATTCGTTATCTCAGTCGTACCATTACTATTTGGTTCAGGTTTACGCCTAAATAAAGTTCCGTGTGGTACAAATGGCTTAATCATAGGATTCACTGGTTTTACAGGTTTAAATTCCAATTTACCATCGCCATTTAAAGATGGATGATGCCCATCGCCACCAAAAACATTTGGGTTATTCGGTATCTGAGGCTTATCGTAGGTGTATTGACCTACGACGGTTTTACGTCCATTGATATCTTCTATAGACACCGCCACCGTACCAACATGCAATGACGGCGGCACAGAAAATTGCACCGTATTATCATCCAAATATTCAATTTTATCCGTAGTTAATTCTACGCCACCAAAAAATATTTTCTTGAGCAAATGTTCATTTTTGCCCATGGAAATCGTTAAATCAGGCGTGATATCCGGTATAGACTCGTTGCCAGTATGTAACTCATATAGTCTACCACTAGCACTCAAGCCGAGAACCACACCAGTAGTATACTCATTTAAACCCGGCTGCAGTGGAATTAAACGTATAATTTTTTCATTCAGAGGAGTAGCGATGTTAATCCACGAATTATTATCCCCTACATACAACATAAAAACATCACCCGCTTCATTTAACGCAAAATGACCAGCTAAACCGTCATCCAATAATTGTCCAATCGGCTCACGCGTTGGTGGTAATGGCAAACCACCCTGAACGCCGCCGCCGTTAAAAGCAAAGGCTATCGCGCCATCTGATACTATAAAAGCCTGTTCTGCGTTAGCACTAGTTCCGTTAGGGTCTAACGAGCCAGCCGATACATGCGTAAACCCATAGCTCTCAGGAGCTAAATTATATTTATTTTTCAATAATGCCCTCGGCACTGAACTAGTCGACCAAGTATACGGCATATCTTTGGTAATCGCAGCTATATCATGTGTTATTGGATTAACAGCAACTTCCCTTACCCTACCATCAAACTCTTTCGTATATATAATCGGATTACGGTCTAGATATGACCACACAGCTACGCCGTCAGCACCAGCTTGACAGTCACTATTGTCACTACAAATTCTCGCAACAATAGATGTATCGTTAATTTCACCAACAATATTAACGTCAAGTACTTTATAATTATCTAGCGGCAAAGGCTTTGGCTCATTGCCGTCACCCCAGAAATAGGCTGTGCCATCTTCCAATAGCGCTACCGATGCATTGTGCTTTGCTGTGATAGCAATGGCAGCCTTTGGCAACTTAACTATCACCGCCTGTTGCGCGTTAATATGAATATTATCGTCAGACACATAGCCAAGCTGTCCCCAATCATTATCACCCCAAGCCACAACTGACCCGTTATACAATAGAGCTAGCTCGTGACGATCACCTCTAGCATAAGATTTAATTCTGCCAATCGGCTTACGAACTTCGCCCGACAAGTATGGACTGTGTAAAGTAATAACATCACCACCCAACGTTAAGCCAGACTTAGAGCTTAAACCATATGGCTTATTTACTGGCTTATTATCTGCACTAGAACTATCATTATTCGCACTAGCCTCTAAATTCACCTTGTCAGTAGAATTACTAGGCTCATTAGGATTAGTGTTTGCTACATTGAAATTTACCGTCTCTCGATCTTCCCCTTCAACAACATCAGACGATGTATCAGGGTCTTCGCTACTGCCCACCAGCAAATCCTCAGCTAGCGCCACTTGCGGCATAGCCATTAATACTACACCTACCGCAATTACCATACACGACCGAACTTTTTTAAACATGACGCCCCCTAAATTTAAATTATTACAGCCGCTAAAGAATATAGTTATATTATAACGCTAATGCTTATTTTGTCCAGTAAAGTGCTATAATTGTCATATGAAAGAAGCAACAGAATTTTTAAAGCTCGCACGGCAGAAGTTTGCGGACGATAAAGACTACCAAAAAATCGTCTTAGCGCTTGATTTTGCTACCGAGAAGCACGCTGGTCAAAAACGCCTCAGCGGCGAACCATACATCATCCACCCAATTGCTGTTGCGACAATTCTCTGTGAATGGAACATGGACCGCGACTCCGTTGTCGCCGGTCTACTACATGATGTCGCTGAAGATACCGGCACAGATTTAGGCGAAATAGGCGCAAAATTTGGCGATGACGTAGCGTTATTGGTTGATGGCGTCACTAAAATCAGCAAGGCACGCAGTGGACGCGATGATATTACTCACTATCTACCAAAAACTAAAGACAACCTAACTAAACTGTTAGTTGCTATTGGGGCCGACGTCCGTGTCATTATTATTAAATTGGCTGACCGCCTACACAATCTACGCACGCTCCAATATCAAACCCGTGAAAAACAACTTAAAAAAGCACGTGAAAGCCTTGAGGTATTTGGCCCGCTCGCCGACCGACTCAATATGGGGCGAGTACGCGTTGAGATTGAAGACTTAAGCTTTAAATACCTCGCACCAAAACGCTATGAAAAATTACGCGCCTTAATTGACCGAAGAATCAGCGAAAGCAAACAGACTATCGACCAAGTTCGTAATGAAGTAAGCAAAAAGTTGGCCGAAGAAAAAATCCCTTGTCATGTAGAAGGGCGTATTAAGTCAGTTTATTCACTTCATAAAAAGTTGACCAAACACTCTGATATTAACGACATCTACGACCTCATGGCACTACGTGTTATCACCGACGACGTCTCATCTTGCTATCTCGTACTCGGCTTACTTCACCAGATGTATACTCCAATGCCTGGGCGCATCAAAGACTATATTGCGCGGCCAAAAACTAACGGCTATCAGTCGCTACACACTACAGTGACTACACCAGAAGGTCAAGTCGTAGAGTTCCAGATCCGCACTAAACAAATGCATGAATACGCCGAACGTGGTCTTGCTGCGTCATTCCATTACAATGAGCAAAAGCTAACCGATACCTACAAGCGCGGCGGACTGGCGCCTCTGCCAGCTAACCTAAACTGGATTCACGAGCTCCAAGTAGCTGCCGCTAAGTTGCGTGCCGGTAAGCAAGTCAACTTTGACGCCTTTAAGGTCAACCTATTCTCCGACCGCATTTTCGTCTATTCACCACGTGGCGACATCTTCGACTTGCCATCTGGCGCCTTGCCACTCGACTTTGCCTACCAAGTTCACTCCGACGTAGCCGCCAAGGCTGCTGGCTTTATGGTTAATGGGCGACTGGTTAAGTTCGATACACCACTTAAGTCAGGCGATGTCGTAGAAGTAATTACACGCAAAAATGTCATTCCGCACCTTGATTGGCTAAATAAAATCGCCACCGGTCGTGCACGACGCAAGTTGCGCAATCAGCTCAGTAAAAATAGCCAGATTAATCAGTAATCACCAAAATTAATAAGCGCCCCGTAAGGCGCTTATTTTGTTAACTAAACTTATTAGCGATTTGCCCAGCGCTGCTGTGCTTCACGAATCACCGCTTTAGCAGCATTTAGACCTTCAATACCCTTGACTTCAGTTGAACCAGGCTTCTTAAGGTCCTTATAGTGTGCAAAATGAAACTCAATTTGCTTCTTTAGCTGCGCTGGGACGTCGTCAATCGTCTGATACTTATTACCAGTCTCACGGTCATCGGCTGGAACAACAATCACTTTGTCATCCACTTCGCCACCATCAACAAACTTCAATACACCCAAAACGCGAGCTTCTACAACCACACCAGTTGGCAACGGGTCATCAGTCAAGATTAAAGCGTCTAGTTCGTCGCCATCTTCATCTAATGTCTGCGGAATAAACCCATAATTGGTTGGCTTAGCAAATACCTTTGGCTCTACACGATCGAGTGCCATCACTTTTTTATTGCGACGCCACTCAATTTTATTGTTGCTACCCTTTGGGATTTCATTTACTACATTGATAATACCAGCATCGACATCGCCAGCATCAAATACTTCGTTCCAGTCCATAAATCTCCTTCTGTTATAGGGCTATTTTACCATACCTGACTCAGTACGGCCAAATTCGTCACGTGATTTAATTGATTTAACTTCGTCCTCAGTATCATGCTTAAATTTCTGAATATCATCATAAATTTTTGCTGCTTCACGCGCCGCTTCCTCAGACTGAGATTTAGCGGTATTAGCCTTCTCCATTACAGTACGAACAATGTTTTGCGCATCATCAAACTTCGGTACCCGGCCACCAGCAGGCGCTTGGTCAATAAATTCATTGGCTGACTCAGGAATTGCAATATCATCAGTGTGATTCTTAACCGTCTCATCAATTGATTTTAATAGAGCCTGCACTGCCACTAGGGCTCGTGCTACGGTAGCATCATATTCGCTAGTATATGTCTTAATGAAGTCGAGCTTAACTGGGTCGGTTACGTTAAAGGTAGTATCCACTGGTGTCTGAATAACACTCGGCACAGCTGGTTCTACTGTTGGCTCTGGCTCTGGAGTGGGAGCTGGTTCATCTTGAATCTCACTAAAGTTACCAACCTTAGATTTATCGCTGGTATTAATTGTCTCATTAGTAACCAGCTCTTCTCGCTTGCCGTCAACACTAATTGTGTCATTACCTAGACCATATCCAGCCAACGGGTCAATATTAAAATCAGTCGTAGTCGAATTTAACACTGGTTGACTAGTAGTCGCATTATTAGTAGCTTGCGCTACCGTACTAGCACTTCCGCTAGTAAATACTGATGGTATATCCACATGCCCTCCCTAAGTTATCTTGTAAATATAATAGCACAAGCATATTATGCTATGCAAGTTATTTTTGGTATAATATAAGTATGTTGCACGCAACACCAAAACTATTGTTGCCAAAAGACTATATTGAGGATGTGACAAATTGCGCCCAAAAAGCTCAGGCTCGCATTTACCTAACTAGTCTAACTCTTTTTGAAGATGGCGCCACCCAACCATTAATTGATGCCCTAATCGCCGCCGCAAAACGCGGAGTTGATGTACATGTCATGGCTGATTTTATGACTTTTATGTACGCCGAACAACACACACGCAATATTTGTAAATTCCTTACCGGAGCCACTAGCCGTAAATCCGATCAAATTCGCAAACAACTAATCGAAGCGGGCGCAAAATTCTCTTGGCTTGGTTGCTATAATGTGCCACTTTGTATTGGCCGCACCCACTCAAAATGGTGCGTCATCGACGACACTGTATTCACGTTCGGCGGTGTCAATGCTGAAGGTGTAGCCGTAACCAAGCAAGCTGATTATATGTTCAAGCTAATTGATGCGCGCCTAGCGACAAAACTAGTTGCCGAACAACTAGACATCGAAGCCATCAATCAGAATCCCAAACACCGCATCAATAAATCATTCAAATTGCCCTATGGAACCGTATTAATCGATAGCGGCAAAATGAACCGTTCACTAATTTACCGGCGCACACTTCAACTAGCTCAAAAGGCCAACCACGTCACTCTAGTGTCTCAATACTGCCCAAGCGGTAAACTTGGTAAAGAAATTGCTCGCAAATCAGCTGAGGTTTATTTTAACCGTAAATCCCTTGCTGACAGTAAACTTAATAAAATACTTATTGGTTCATCGAAACTTGTTGCCAGTATGCACAACCTCTACACGCGCGACCGTTACATTCATGCCAAATTTGCCATTTTTACCATGCCAGATGGTAACAAGGTAGCTATTACTGGTTCACACAACTTTACTACTGCCGGCTCATTCTTTGGCACTAGAGAAATCGCACTCGAAACTACTGATAATAGAATTATCAATCAACTCGAACACTTTCTTGAGACTGAAATTAAATAATTTAATCTTTAGTAATTTAAATAGAGGCTGAATCGTGTCAGCCTCTATAAAATCAACTACTTAATTAATTTTGTTTTTGTGTCAGGTCAACAATTGATACTACAAACTTAAGTGGTGAATTAGGAGCAATTCCTGCCGTACCCTCTTTACCATATGCCATGTCAGCCGGAATGGTCAATAGATACGTACCACCAACACGACGTCCCGTTAGACCTTCTTGCCAGCCCTTAATTACTTGACCAAGACTAAATTTGGCTGCTTCTAGATTGCCACCAACATTAGTACTATCAAATATCTTACCGTCTGCAGTCCAACCGGTGTAATTAGCGCTAATCGTATCACCAGCGCTTACTGTCGCACCAGTACCTTCTTGGAGTACATCAACTTTCAAACTGGTCACTGAATTAGCATCAAACTTGCCAACTTGATTCTCATGGCCAGGCAATGGCTTTAATGATTTTTGACGTTCCTCTTGCATCTTCTCAGCCATTTGTCGTTGTTTATCTAATTTCTCCTTATAATCAGCCATTATTTTATCATTAACTATCTTATTTGAATCAGTCTTTGGTAGTAGCGATGCAATAATCATCGACGCAAAACCAACTACCGTAAATACTACCATCATGATGGCAACAATCCAAATCGCCACGCGCTCTTTTATTGGTGTTTTATCGTATGAACTCATTTTTCCTCCTATTATTATACAATTTTAGCATTAATTTGGCTGGCATTTTTCTCTAACCGATGCATTAAAACAGCCACTTCCTTAGTATCTACTGTCTTAGCTCGATCATAGAATTCAATATGCAACGTTATATTACGTTCATCCTCGGCTGGCGTAAAAATATCGCCCGGCGTAACTTCGATAGCCAACTCACTATTTGCTAACTGCTTCAAAGTGTAATCCATTACTTCTGCAAACGTAACTGCAGTCGGTACACGATAGGTAATATCACGTGCCGTACCCTGATAACGTAACACTGGAGTATAGCGTTTAGTAGTCAACTGCTTGGCGGTTAACTGATCGGTGAATAGACGAAATGCCGCAACATGCTCAGGTAGCTTGAAGTCGCGACGCACATCAGCCTTTAACTCGCCCACCACACCAATCAAAACCTTTCCTAGATACAGTGCAGCTGAACGAAGTGGCTCAAATAAGTCGTTACTAGCATCTAATGATGCAGCTAGCTGGTCTAACCGCACATAAGTCACATCATTGTGCCCTAAGACATAATTCACTACCTGCTTTGCTTGATAAAATGCCGAATAGTCATTATTCTTTGCTACGACGACACCGCTAACCTCTGGGAATTCTGCTGGCAAGCTTGGCTCATCTGGATCCATTTGCCCCTTACGATGCACCTTTCCCGCCTCAAATAACATAAAGTTATCGTAATTGGCCCGTAAATTATCGCGCGCCGACTCCAATAGCTCCGGCAGCAAACTACGCCGATAATACTGTAAGTCGGGTGAAATAGCATTAACAATGCGGTAAGCTAAATCACAACGGTCGTGCGTAGCCGCAAATAGCTCCTTTGGAATAAATGAATAACGTAGCACCTCATTGCCGCCCTGCTCACGCAAACGGTCCAAGATTGCCCGCCTTGTCGCGTACAGCGGATTCATTGGCACTGCGCTAAAATCGCGCCGTGGCACAGTCAAAGCAATATTGTCATAACCATTAACTCGGCCGATATCCTCAATAATATCTTCTCTGATGTTGTTATCTGGTCGCCACCATGGGATGGTAACTGTTACATTATCATCTACTACCACTGAATCGTACTGCAAATTTTCTAACGTACGCCGCACCAGGTCAGCGCTATACGGCTCACCGTGAAAGGTGCCCAAAGTATCTGTCACTAGCTGCAACGGGAAAGTTACTTTACGCGATACCACCGTAGCGTCACCAGCCTCCGCAACTTCACTCGCCACAGTAGCACCAGCATACTGACGTAGTAATGCTACAGCGCGCACTAATACTGGATGATTAAGCGGCGCCGGCTGCCCCTTCGTGAAGCGCGTAATAGCTTCACTAAAAATACCATGCCTAAATTGCGTATTGCGCAAATTATAGAGGTTAAATGTCGCCGACTCAAGCAAAACGCGCTTTGTTTGCACATCAACCTCAGTAGACTTACCGCCCATTGCACCGGCCAATGCAACTGGCACGTTATTGGCGGTGTCACCAGCGCAAATCACAATATCTTTACTAGTTAAAGTAACCTCTTTGTCATCAAGTAGCACTAGCTTTTCGCCATCGCGCGCCGCACGCACTACAACATCAGGCTGACCAGTCGGCGAAACCGCAATAAATTTATCAAGGTCAAAAGCGTGTAATGGCTGGCCGCTTTCGAGCATCAATAGATTTGTTAAGTCAACTACCGCCGTCGTACTACGCACCCCATTACGACCAAGACGTGAACGAAGTTTAAGTGGCAAAGTCGCCGTCGCATCAACTTGCGACAAAGCAACACATTCATAATGCGGACACAACTCCGTATCAGCAATCATCACACGTGGCATAACCTCTTGATGGTCTACCGTCTGAGTAACTGCCAAATCATTAAACCAAGCTGGCACGCGCGCCGATTGGCCTAGAATCGCCGCCACTTCGCGCGCAAAACCAATCATGCCAAAGCAATCTGGACGATGTGTCAAACTCTTATTCTCAACTTCCAAAAGTGTATCATCCAGATCCAGTAGCTCAACTAGTGGCTCGCCAATGTACGCTTTAGGGTCATCTACCTCAAGAATACCATCGTGCTCATCCCATAAATCTAGTTCCGCTGGGCTAGCCATCATCCCCTGACTTAGTACACCGCGCAGCTTACGAGCACTCAAAGTCAGCTCGTCTTCCTTGCCATAACTTGCCGGCACGATAGTCTTTGGTGGCAACCATACCGCCTTCATTCCGGCATGCACATTAGGTGCACCGCAAACCACTTGCACCGTACCGTCATCGTTTCGTGGCACATCAGGCGTCGCACCACCATCATCAATCTGACAAACATGTAAGTGGTCACTATTGGGATGGTCGATAGCCGTTTTTACTTCAACCACTACTGCACCTTGATAGTGCGCCGCCAAGTCAGTCGTACTCTCAATTTCAACTAGCAGACGGCCAATTTTATCAGCTAACTCAGCCGGCGCTAGGTTAATATCAACATATTGTTTTAACCAATTTACTGAAATAATCATCCCGTCTCCTTAATTAAACTTCCTTAAGAATGCTAATTTACCCGATTCAAAGTGACGCAAATCTTCAATACCATATTTCAACATCACTAATCGCTCTAGGCCACCACCCCAAGCAAAGCCACGATACTTAGTCGGATCGATACCAGCCTCTTTTAACACATTCGGATGTAGCATACCACAACCCAACATCTCCAGCCATTCGCCACCCTTACCGCCGCCGCCTAAAGCTGCCGGCTTTTCAATAGCAAATTCTAAGCTCGGCTCTGTAAACGGGAAGTATCCCGGCTGCGTCTTAATACGTAACCGCTGGCCATAATAAGCTTCAAAGAAGTTAGCTAGCAGCCCCAGCATTTGACCAAGACTAGCATCACGCGACACATATACACCTTCAAACTGATTAAACGTATGGTCATGTGTCACATCAGCATCCTCATTGCGAAACACGCGACCGTAATGAATCTCGGCAATCGCTTCACCAGCTTCCAATTTAGCTAAGCCATTTTTAAGCGTACGATTCTCCATTGCCGTAGTATGAGCCGGTGGAATATAGCCCTCCTCGGTGCGGAAAGTATCATAGCCATCACGCGCAGGATGATTCGGCGGAAAGTTAAGACTTGTAAACATATGGTAGTCATCATCAATTTGCCGCGCTTCGTTGCATTCAAAACCCATCCGCATAAAGATATCAACTACCGACTTTAGCTCATCAGTCAACGGATGTAACGTACCCTGCTCAACCGGTAAAGCCTGTGGATGCGGCTTAATTTTACCCATCGCACTAGAGTCAAATGGCGCTGTCACATCGAGTGGTTCCACACTAGCATTTAATTTAGCCGCCTCATAATCTGCCGCAAGCTTGGTCAATTCTTGCTTTAGCTGATTAATTTTACGGCCAAATTCCGCTCGCTCCGCCTGCGGCAAGGTTGCAATTTGCCGATATAAGTCCTTCAGTTCCGGCGCTTTCAGTACTTCGCTTGGATTCTCCTGCTGTGCGCGCGCCAGCAATAACTTTCTCGCTTCCTCTAAGTTCATAGTACTATTTTACCACCGTTAGCGAATCGCCTCAAACTGCTGCTGAAACTCTGTCTTTTTCTTATTTACGTAGTCACGAGCAGTATTAATCGAACGATAACTACACGACAGGGCTGCGTCGCCCTCTTTGCTTAAATCTTTATAGTTAACACTATTTGTCGCTGTATCTTTAAACTTACGCATCACACTCAAACATTTACTGTTATCGTTAGGTAATTTACTAATACTATCGATTGCATCGTCAATTTTATTAATAAATTTGCCGCTAAGCGTTTTATCTTTCGAAACACCTTTATTAAAATCTTCAGCCCAATCAGAATAAACACTGTTAGCCTTATTAAAATTCTGCACATCACTAATCAATTTCTGATAAATTGATTGCAGCTGATCCATTTGCACATAGCCCTTTGCTAGCTCGCGAATCACGGGCAACTTTGCTATCACAATATTACGTAGTTCTGCTGGACGAGTCAGCGCCTTGCCCGACACTACTGCCCCATACTGCGTATGCACATCCAACCGATACTGGTCCAACGCCATGCGCGTGTCTCGTACTATGTAAACTGACACACATAAAATCACTGCTATAAAGAACAATAACCAACCAAGAGTTATTTTTTGCCAACGTTTAAAAACAAACTTCGCCATTATCTCCTCACAAATAATGCTGCCAATATTATCACAACCGCAATAGCAACAATCGTTACAACTACTCCCCAGGGACTGCGTGCATCATCATGCTCAGTTTGCTCTACACGTTTATTATTATGTTCACCCAATTCATGCTGCGCGCGCTGACGCTTTTCTTCTAATTCAGCCCTAATTCGCTTCTGAAGCTCAGTCTTTTCTTCAGTACTATCGTATACAATAGACATATGCATAATTATATCACAAAATTTAACCTTGTACATTTACCCTAAAATGCGTTAAAATAGTAATCGTAATTTAATCAAAAGGAGGGATTAAAACATGGCTACAAAGAAGAGTAGCAAACGTGCCGCCGCTAAGAAGTCACTCAAGACTACTAAGGCAGAACACGTCAGCGAGAAAGCTCCCGTAGAAGAAGTTGCTATTGCAGATACAACTGAACCAGAAGAGTCTAAAGCTGTCGAAGAAACTACCACTAAAGCTGAAGTATCTAAGGCTGAAGAAACTAAAGAAGAGGCTAAGAAAGAAGCCAAACCAGAAGTTACTGATACTAAGACTGTAAAGGCTAAGAAAGAAAAGGCTCCAAAGCCATCGATTATTGATAACCTTGCTGACATCAACCCAACTGCAATGCTAGTTGAGCTATTTGGCACTTTCGTCCTGTCAGCTGCCGTATTGCGCTTAGCTACAAACAGCAATTTTGGGGTGATCGCTATGTCGTTAGTTTTTGTCATATTGGTCATCGTATTTGGCGCAATTTCTGGCGCACACTTCAACCCTGCAATTTCCGTTGCAGCTTGGGTCAACCGCAAAATAAATGGTGCTAAGGCATTCGCCTACATCGTCGCTCAAGTTGTCGGTGCATCACTAGCTGTGCTAGTTATTTCGCTACTTACCACCGCTAATTACGACCTCGGTAATGATATCGAGCAATTAGCAGTTAAGAGCGGCGTCGTCACCGAAGAGGAAATCGCCAAAGATGGTGGCGTTGAAGGTTGGGCCAAGAAGTATCTTGAGAAAAATGGGCAAAAGGTCGAAAAGGGTAAAACTGCTGTTGAGATGCTTGCCGAAAATGCTGGTCTTGATAAGAACCGTGGCGTTGGTGTAGATGTTTCAGCTAAGACCAAGATTTATACTCAGCCAGCTTTAGCACAGCATAAAGAATGGGGTGCACTCATTACTGAATTCATCGGTAGTATTATCTTCGGTGTTGGTGCAGGCTTCGCGCTATTCAATAAGAAGAAGAATGCTGTTGCTAACGGCCTAGCCATGGGTCTTGGTATGCTAACTGGTTTAACTGTTGCCGGTGCAACTTCAATCTTGAACCCAGCGCTAGCTATCGCTGTTGGCGCTTATCACATGGGCAACGCCGCAACCGTACTATGGCCAATTGCCGTTTACGTACTTGCAGCCGTCCTCGGTATGCTAGCTGGCGTTAGCGCTTATCGTCTAGTTGTTCGCAATAGCGACAATAGCGATGAATTCGAAGCTTAGTCTAAGCTAATAAATTAATCCCCTCGCATGAGGGGATTTTTGTTTACTATTTATATTCGATTACTGATTACTTGGACGGTCAACCGTAAGTGGTTCAACCGGGTCATCCGCTTTATCTGCAATCTTGATAATATCCTTATCAACCTTAGCAAATTCTTTATAAGCGTTATTGTAATGGTTAACCGTGGTACCAAGGCTCACACCCAACTTTGACATATATTCATTGTAACGTTCAATGTGCATACCAAGCTGCGCCACACGCTTCTGAATTTCCTTCGCCTGCTCTTCAATCTGCAAACTACGTAAACCTTGAATTACGGTTTCAAGATATGCCATAAAGCTCGTTGGGCTAACGATAATTACATGACGGTCACGGAAGGCGTACTCAATTAAGTCGCGCGACGACGCACCATCGCCCACACGGTCTTTTAAGAGGTCGTAATACATGCTTTCGCTCGGAATGAACATGAAGGCAAAATCCATTGTGCCTTCATCTGGCCGAATATACTTCGCTGTCTCATCAATTCGCCCCTTGATATCTTGTTTAACTCGCCGAAGTAGTTGCTCGCGCTGGTCTTTATCGGTCGCCTCAATATAACGATTATAATTTTCGAGCGAGAATTTTGAATCAACCGGCAAGATACGCCGCTTGTCCAAGAATATCACTGCGTCGACAATCTCGCCATTCTTAAATTTATACTGCGCCTGCCACTGATTTGGTGGTAATACATTCTCTAGCAGTGAATTGAGATAGAATTCACCAAACACACCGCGCTGCTTTGGATTTTGCAATACATTTTGCAGCGTCTTTAACTCATCTGCCACATCCACCACTCGCTTATTAGTCTCATCCAACTTCGTTAAACGGCGGCTCACATCGTTCACGATCGCCACACTTTGACGCAGCTGTTCCTGCATTGAATCTTGTGTACGATTTAACTTGTCGTCGAACGTCTTTGATAAATTCGTCGATAAACTCGACACTTCGCTGCGTAAATTTAAAATATCAGCTTGCAGATAGCGTTCAGCATCACTTGGCTGCTTACGCTGCAATTTAATTAAACACATTACCAATAAACCAGTTACGACTACTAATAACGCGGTAATAATATACTCTATGTTCATACTATTAGTTTAGCACAAGCTAAACTATAGTTCCGACCAGCTAGTCGCGGCTGCCGGCACAATATCTTTACACCAAATGCGCCACGCTGCCACATTGGTCGCCACTATACCACTCCATACTTTGAGCGGCTGCGCAAAATCCTGGCTAACTACCCGCCCATGTTGCGCCACAAACAAATGGTCATCATTAAATAGCACTATCGCAGCAGGATACGTGGTAGTAAATTTATGAAGTAAATCCGCCGTCGGCTTCGCGCCCAGCGATAATGTCACCATGCGCGGATAATACACCGCGCGCGCCAGCTTCTGCAGCTGCGCAATCCCCAATACCAAAGTAACGTTTTCATGATTCAGCACCGATTCCGCCTCATTTACTATCAAATCGACCGCATCACGCGTAATTGTTATGTGTACTGTCGGATAATTGGCCATCGTTTCAACTAGCAAACTAGCGGTCTCGGCATTGCCGCCCAAATCGCCAATAATCAATAAATTGCCCGACCACTCACAAGCGGCGTCAATAATTCCATTCGCCTTTTTCGCCAAGCCACCCGATGGATTCGATGGCGCAAAAATCAAATCGTCGATTCGCGCCGACACCATACTTGGCAGTTTATTCTTTAACGCATCCGGCATGATTACCCGAATCTGGCCAACCTTAGCTTTCAATGCCGCCTCATAACTATTAGCTACCGCGGCAAAACCATGTGCCGACCCGCCTACAATCGTTAAACTACCAGACTGGTCACGTCGCTCAGGACGGCTCCACAATGCATCAGTAAAAATCGGCTTCCCAACTGCTTGACGCTGCCAATAATCTTCCATTATCGTAGCCTCACGCTAATCGGACAATGGTCCGAACCCATTTGATTTGCATAAATCTGCGCATCAATAATTCGCTCCTTCAGCCTCTCGTCCACCATAAAATAGTCAATCCGCCAACCAACGTTATTTTCGCGCGCATGCGCCCAATGCGACCACCAAGTATATTGCTCCGGCAAATCGCCGTGTATCACGCGAAAACTATCTACGAATCCTTGCGCAGTATACTGATGCCAGCCATCACGCTCTTCATCAGTAAAACCAGCTTTACCTCGATTTTGCTTCGGGTGCGCCAAATCGATTTCTTCAGCCGCAACATTCAAATCGCCACAAAACACTACTGGCTTAGTTTGCTTTAACTGTGCCATGTAAGCTAAAAATGCTTTATCCCATTGCTGTTCGCGTAGACGAAGTCGGCTCAAATCACTTTTTGCGTTCGGTGTATAAACCGTCACCAAATAATAGTCACCCAAATCAATCGTAATTACACGCCCTTCCTGATTCGGGTCGCCATACGCATCAGCCACCAAATACTGCTGCACGATATCATCTGGCAAGTTATATGTAACTACAGCATCGTCCGCCACTCCTCGGCGCACTAATAATGCCGTGCCACTATACCCAGCCTTAGTGGCACTATTATAAATAATGTTATAATCACCAAAATCGGCCTTGATTTGCTCCGGCTTACATTTTATCTCTTGTAGCCCCATTACGTCCGGCTGTACCTTAGCCAAAAACTCTTGCAAACCGCCTTTATTTAGCACCGCCCTCAGACCATTAACATTCCACGAAGCCAGCAACATCAGCGCACACCTCGCTTTAGCTCACGCGCCGTATCGCGCTGCTTGATAGCTTGGCGCTTATCATATTGTTTCTTGCCTTTACCAAGCATGATGACTAATTTAATATACCGCGCATGCGTCAATAATTTAGTTGGCACTACAGTCAAGCCTTTACTGCGCGCCTCAACAACCCGCGCAATTTCCTTACGCTGAGCGAGTACCTTAATAGCATCAGTACTTACCGTGGTAGCTGATTGACCGCTACCGCGTGGCGCATTATTTTGCAACGTAAAAGAAGCGTTGATTAAATACAATTCATCACCGCGCGGCCCGCGCTTTGGCACCACATAAGCCCCCTTCAAACTAACTCGATTTAATCGCGCCGCTTTTACTTCAAGCCCAGTCAGCGACAAGCCAACCGTCAAACTATCCGACAAACTATAATCGTAGCTAGCGCGTCGGTTAATTATTACTCCGGTAGACGCTTTATTTTGCTTATGTCCACGCCGCGTCACTGATTTTCCCATATCTTATATTATAGGATACTTGCGCATAACGTGCCAGTGTTTACCAAATAAACTCACTACAACCTAGGTTTTTGAACTAAATTTATATAATTAACCATTTAACGTAGCCATTGTATCTTCATCACTAGTTAATGGTTTAATATCATTACGATCTCGAAAAAAGCTTGCCCAATACGGGTTTTCTTTATCGAATAGTGCCTTTTGCTCTGGCGTAAACTTCCGTGTGTAGTCACTAAAGATATTAAAAACTGTTTTGCGGTCAAATGAGACTAAGAATTCACCCTCTCTGTCATATACACTAACCCAATAAATTTTGTCATTGGGGTTTTCTTTGTAAAATTTATATTTACCTTGGTATAAATGTTTGTCATTACTTTTTCGCATAGTGCGCATTCCTTCTTTTACTAATTACCATGTAAATATTGACTAATACCGTACTCTTTAGTAAAATACATATATAAAGTGATTTGGGGTCGCGGCCTGGTAAAGGCGACGGTGTCAAATCACCTGTTTTTTATATTATATATTATAAACGATTTAGAATTGTGAAATGCATATTTCGCGGTCGCTAAATCGTCTTTTTGAATATTTTTATTTTTCCTACTTAGCACAATAAATAAACATTTATGATATACTTTTAATAATGCAGCGCTTAACTGTTAATTTAGTTTCTGAAAGCGAATTTAGTGTGCAAGGGCATGGCGTCCACACCGCATATCTTGAGATGCGCCATTTGTTAGAAAAACAATCCGGAATCAATCTACTGGTCAATGCCAAACCACTAGCTGACACTGACATTACTCATATCCATACTATCGGCCTATTTTCATTGCTACGTTTATTGTCGCGGCGCGGTGGCAAAAAAATTGTCAGCGCCCACATGGTACCAGATAGTCTGGTCGGTTCAATCGTTGGCGCTCGGTGGTGGCTACCACTATTCAGCCGTTATCTATGCTGGTTCTACAACCACGCCGATACGCTTATCGCGGTTTCACCTTACACCAAGCAGGTTCTATTAAAGCTAGGCATTAAAGCGCCGATTGTCGTAATTGATAATTCTATCGACACCTCCGCCTATCAAACATCAGACGAGCAGAAAGCTAAATTAAGGCGCGAGCTACACTTGTCGCCTAGTAAATTTATTGTCATTGGTAGCGGTCAAATTCAGCCGCGCAAACGATTCAGTACGTTTCTTCAGGTTGCCGCGGCACTACCAAAATTTCAATTCATCTGGGTAGGCGGAATTCCATTTAAAGCTGCCGGCTCAGATTATCTAGGGCTTAATCATCTTATCAAGCACCACCCCAAAAATGTCTTGGTAACTGGAGTTGTACCACAAGCTGAAGCACGTAAATACACCCGCGCCGCCGACGTAATGTTTATGCCATCAATTCAAGAAACCTTCGGGCTATCCATTGTCGAAGGTGCCGCCAGTGGTTTGCCGGTAGTAGTACGCGATATTGCCGACTACAATGCCACTTTCGGGCAAGACGTCTTACGTGGCGATGAACATAATTTTACTGAATTGATTCAATCGCTCGCCGATGACCCAGATTTTTATCACAAATACCGACAAAAATCACACCATCTAGCACAAAAATATGACTCTAACCGCACTGCGAGTAAACTATTAGCAGTTTATCGTAAGCTAGCGCATTAATGTGGTATAATAATCACACAATATGCGCATTGGTTTATTTACCGATACCTATCGACCCGCTCAAAACGGCGTTGTTTTAGTAGTAGATGTGACGCGTCGCGAATTAGAGAAGATGGGGCACGAAGTCTGGGTATTTGCACCGAGCGCTAACCTCTTAAATGAAGTATCAGAGGTGGATGCCGAAGATGACCACCTAATTCACTTTCCAACCATCCGCGGAGCAGGCTTTAAAGAAGGGCAATTGCCACTATTTTATTCACCACACTTGCTTGCTAAAGTACAAGACCTTAGAATTGACGTTCTCCACTTTTTTACCGCCGGCCAAATGGCCATGTTTTGCTGTTACGCCGCCCGCAAGACTGGCGCAGTTCTAATTGGTCAGCACTGCACTGATACTTACGAGTATTCCGACAGCTACCGCTTATTAAAGGTTGGCTATGCTGCAATGGCTACACTAATGCCGCTTGCCGTCAATATGTCACGCGAACAGCGTCTTGACTTCGTTCGCAATATCGCCGACCACAAAAGCGAAGATTCGTGGGGACGGCGACTAGTAGGTAATATGCTAGCTCTCTGGTACCAAGCTTGCGATGAAGTGATTGCGGTTAGCGAAAAGTCAGCCAACCAGCTCCGCGAGATTGCCGCCACCAATAACTGCAGCATTAATCTCACTACTATTCCAACCGGCGTCAATCAACCACGAGTTCCAGATGAAGCTGAAATCGATGCTTTCTGCGCCACACACCATATCGACCGGCACGCTAATAACCTAATCTATTTTGGCCGACTAGGGCAAGAGAAAAATCTTGACCTGCTGATTCCAGTAATTGAGCGCGTCCGCCAGTCAGTGCCAGATGCCAACTTAATCTTTGCTGGCGACTGGGAATATCGCACTCATCTCGAAGAGCTGGCGGCTGCAAGCCCAGCACACGACCACATCTACTTTGTCGGGCGTTACCCGCATCGCGATGTCGGTATTTTAACCGCCATCAGCAAGATATACCTCTTCCCGTCACTCACTGACACTCAAGGATTGGCAGTGACAGAGGCGGCATACGGTGGATTACCAATTGTTTTGTGCGACCCATTAGCACCAGCCTGCTTTATTGACCACAAAAACGGCTATACTGCGCAAAATGACGCCGCTGATTTTGCCAATAAAGTTATTGATTTGTTGCAGCACCCCGTGCGCTATCGTAACTTTAGTAATTGTTCCAAGCAGCTTGCCGCCGAGCTAACCGAAACAAAACAAACCGAGAAAGTAGTCGAAGTTTACCGCCAAGCCCTCAAACGCCAATAGCCACTCCGCAAGTGGCTATTTTAAGCTAATAGCAACTAGTTACTTGATATAACCGCCGTCGCGCAGCTGTTCATCAATATTAGCGCGGTCAAAACCTAGAATAATTTTACCATTAATATCAATCACTGGCACACCGCGGAAGTTACCGCCAATCTTTTTCATCAGCTCATCCTGCGCCGCTGGATCTTCCTCGATATTCTTATCTTCAAATGGCACATGCAAGCTAGTTAAGTATTGTTGCGCCATTTTACAATACGCACACCAATTAGTGCTGTAAATAATAACTGGGGTTTTACCGTCCTGATTCATAGTTCTCCTTTGGTCTACGTATATAATTACGTTCTAAACCATATTATAGCACTTAAGTTTATAATTGTTAATATAAGTGCTTCGTCAAATGCCATCCACCACAAAACATACAGTGGTAAACACGAAGCCGCAACTGACCAGTCAAATCATTTAATTCTTGGGCGCGCGCCACATCCTCAGCTTCACGCTCTGAATTATATTTATTTTTTCCGCACGAACGCTGCGTAGGCGCAGGCATGACAATCTTGTGCTTACGCGACATTACTAATGCTTTTAATATACTGTCGAATCTTAAATACCGCTTGTGTGCCCTCGGCTGAAGCTGACACGATTTGCTTAACCGACCCAGCACGCACATCGCCAGCTGCAAATACACCAGCAATATTGGTCTGCATCTGAGCATCCGTCTTCACGCAGCCAACTTCATCAAGCTCAACTCCCGAATCCGCCAAGAATCCAGTATTCGGCGTAGAACCAGCAAAAATAAAGATGCCGTCCGCTGTCACGGTTTGCTGCATGGCAGGATCATCGGTCTTATAGGTACTCAGCCCAACCACATTGCGATGCTCGTCCAGTTTAATTTCATCTGGCGTCCAGCCTTCCAACAACGTAATTTTACCGTCTTTAATGTATTGTGCTAGCTCATCTTTTAGAATTGCACTCGCCTTAATATAGCTCCGCACTACCATAGTTAAATGTTTAGCAAACTTGGTTAAATAAAATGCCTCTTGAACCGCTGAATTAGCGCCACCAATCACAATCAACTCACGCCCCTTATACAACGCGCCATCGCATGTCGCACAATAATGCACACCACGCCCAGTTAGTTTGTCTTCTAGTGGCAAGCCCAAACGCCGATATTGCGCACCCGTAGCCACCAAACACGCCTTTGCTTCGTAAATGTCACCCTCGCGCGTTGAAACTTGCACTAACTCACCAACCTTTTTTACTGCCGTTGCCTCAGCAAACTTAATTACTGCGCCAAAGCGCTCCGCTTGGTCTTGATAATCCTGCGCCAAGCTCATACCCTCAATTCCCTGGCTAAATCCTGGGTAATTATCTACTCGGTCAATAGTTGCCATTACGCCACCGACTAGTGCACGCTCTAACACTACGGTCTTAATACCCTCGCGTGTCGCATAAATCGCTGCCGTTAACGCTGCTGGGCCGCCGCCTACAATCACTAAGTCGTAATCTTGATTCATATTACGATTATAGCAAATTACACCTGAGTGAGTAACAGCACCTGATATGGAGCAAGCGTAATTTTGTCACCACTGTTAATCTGCTTTAATGGCTCACCCACAAAATCAGCCGAATAGCCCGACCACGCCGAATTAAATGCCACTTGCCACGTGCTGCCCGGCAAATTAATTTGGTAGTTATGCCACTTTAAGCCGCTAAAGTTCGCCAACACGATTACTGGTTGTTGCCCAGTATCACCGCGTTGATACATTAGCACCCGACAATTCTCGTCGGCCAACAAAATATGAAGTGCTGGTGATTGCAATCCGCCAGTTTGATGATATTGATTACGCCTCAGGGCAATTAAATCACGGTGCGCCGACACAATACCCCCAAATTGGTCAATATTAGCCCAATCTAGTGAATTCCAATCATTAAAATCACCGCCCTGCAAAAATTCCGAACCCGCCAGCAACATTGGTACACCAGGCGCAGTCAATGCAATAGCAGAAGTTAAAATAGCAATCCGACGCGCATTGATACTATGTACATCCTTCACTGCAACTGCCACCATTCGCGAACCACCGTTAGCCGCCGTATCATGACTATCCGCAAACACAATGCGCTGTTGCCAACAATTATTAAAGCTTTGTCCTAGCACATTACAAAGATTAGCTAAGCCTGGCGCTTCACTCCCGATATGAAGAGCACCGCGCAACACATGCGGCAAACCTAAATCCCATTGTGCATCAAATCCCGCGCCGCCCGCTAGTTGTGACGCCGTAATAGCACTATTGCCAGCACAATCCTCGGCAATCACTAAAGAACCTGGCTTAATTTTATGCGACACACGTGTAATTTCAGACAGCAAGCTCCAAGCCTCTGGAATATCATGCGCTGGGTCGTTGTTGTTACCGGCAGTATTACGCATATAAATCGTACTATCCACCCTAAAACCATCAACGTGGTAATTGCTCAGCCACATCGACACATTATCAAGAATAAACTCCCGCACTTCTGGACGGCCAAAGTCCGGCCGACTGCCCCACGGCGTATCGCCGCGCTGGTCGTTATAAAAATAAATACCCCCACGGCCATTTTCGCTCCAGCCATCAAACTGCCATAAATCATTGTCGGCCGAAAAATGGTTATAAACCACATCAAGAATCACTTCAAGCCCACGCTTATGCGCCTCCTTGACAAAGGTCTTCATGCCAAATGCACCACCATACTGACTTTCTACAGAATAAATTGCACTCGGCGCATAGCCCCAACCAAAACTCTCCGCCATCGATGTCACCGGCATTAACTCCAGTGTAGTTACACCTAAATCTTGCAAATAATCAAGACGCTCAATTGCCGATGCAAAAGTACCAGTAGTCGACGGGTCGGGGCGATTAAACGTCCCAATGTGAATCTCGTAAATTACCCGTTGTTCCGCCGGCTGCGGCACTACTACCTCATACCCCTGCCAGTCAAAACTACTATCGTACACCACAGATTTACCATCGTTACTATCAGTTAAGACGCGCCCACGTGGGTCATTGCGATACTTCACTTGGCCATCATAGCCGGTAATCTGATATTTATAAGCATGGCCTGGTTCAACACCATCCACCCGCACCGACCAATAGCCAGTAGTTCGGTCGACCTCCATAGCAATCGGCTGCCACTTCGAAAAATCACCCACAACCGACACAGCACGAGCAAACGGCGCCCACAATCGAAACACCGTATAATCTTCATGTTGTTCTAGACCCAACCGACTCATTACTACAATTTTAACACAAGCGTGATAAACTGGTATAATTTTATTAATGAAAGCAACTGAACCAATTACCATTCTATGCTACGGCGACAGTAATACTTGGGGCAAGGACCCAACCGCCAACCAGCGCTACCCCTTCGCCGACCGCTGGCCAAATATTTTAGCGCAAAACTTGGGCGACAACTATCACGTTATAGCCGAAGGTGAACTAGGTCGCACTATCATTTTCGACGACGAAGACCCAAGCGTCCCTTGTCGCAATGGCTACACATTACTAGCGCCGTTGCTCGATAGCCATCGACCAGATTATCTCGTGGTTATGCTTGGCACTAATGACACCCGCTTTTTCAATAACGCCAGTCCAACCGAAATTGCCGAGCACTATGTACACTACTTACGCGCTTGCCAAGAATATCACTGTCGGATGATTATCATAGCACCGCAGCCAGCTAGTGACGGTTTTATTGACCCAGCAACCGGCCTAAGTGCCAACAAGTGTTTTAACGAGGATAGCTTCCATAAAATGCAAAAGTTGCCAGATGCAATGCGTAAATTTGCTGCCGAGCACAACGTTGATTTTATCGACCCAACCGACTTTGCTGCTGTCGGCCCCGACCATCTACACTGGACAAAAGACACACATCGCCAATTTGCCGACAAATTAACTGCTTATTTTAAAAATCTCGCCTAATTTATTTGACATTTAAATTGCCTTAGGTATATAATAATTGTCGTTGGCTATTGGGGATTGGCCAAGCGGTAAGGCACTGGGTTCTGGTCCCAGGATCGGGGGTTCGAATCCCTCATCCCCAGCCATGATATTATTAAACGCAGTTTATCAACTGCGTTTTTTGTTTCCAACCACTATTTAGGCCGCTCCAACTTGCAGTACGGTACCACCGAGCTTACGACGAAAATAATTATCGTGCGAAATATAAATGATAGCCCCTGCGTACCCCGCTAGCGCCTGTTCTAGCTCTTCGATACTTGGCAAATCAAGGTGTGAGGTCGGCTCGTCTAGAATAATTAAATCCGGATTATTAGCAAGCATACGAATAATTTGCAGCCGAGCCTTCTGACCACCAGATAAATTATCAACCAACATATTACCATCGCCCTCAGTAAACAAATAGTTGCTGAGTAACTGCCGAATTTTAGTATCGCTAATCGGCAAATCTCGCCTGAGATAAATTTGCTCAATCGCCGCCTTTAAGGTCAACCCAGCATACTGGCCACCTTCTTCCTGTTCGTAAATACCAATACGAATCTGGCTGTCTAAATGCGCCTCGCCTGCAAAGATTTTCGGTCCAGCGAGACCCAATATAGCCTTAAGTAGCGTACTCTTACCCACGCCGTTACGGCCACGCAGCTCAAGACGCTCACCACTCCGCAACGCAAAATTAATGTGCTCCAAAATTGGCGCCTGATAGCCCACTGCCAAATCAATCGCTTGCACGAGCGGCCGCTCACTCCGCAATTTCTCACCCTTCATTGACACTTTAATGTTTTTTGCCTGATATTTCGCATAACGATCAGCATCTTTGTAACCAACTTGCGCTAAAGACTCACGGTCAATCCAAAAACTCGGCCGCTCTTTATTTGACAACTCATCCAATTCAGCGCGAGCATTCTCCTCAAGTCGTTTAAACTGATGAATTGTCGCCGGATTGCGCGCTTTCTCCTTTAATCGCTTATAATCAATCACCTTTTGTTGCAAATTCTTCATTCGCTTCTCAATCTGCTCGTAATCTTGCATTGCCGTAGCTGTGCCATGTAAATTCTGCCGAATATAATCATCATAATTACCCTTGTAACTTACCGACATGCCATCCTTTATCTCGATAATGCGGTCAACATGTTGCAAGACGTCGCGGTCATGCGTAATAATCAACATCGCTTCCGGCGCCGCCACCAACCAATTGATAAATTGTTCCTTAGCTACATAGTCCATAAAGTTAGTTGGCTCGTCAATCAGTGCCAAATCTGCCTTTGCATGCATAATTTTAATCACTTCACTAAGGCGCTTTTGGCCACCCGACAAGCTCTTAAATGGCTGCTCCATTACACCATCAAGCTGGAATTTCTTTAGCTCCTCCTCAACTTCACCCTGAATATTGTAGTATCCGCGCTCGCCAAATTCATCAAGTGCAGCGCTATAACGCTCAATCTGTTTATCTGTTGGATTTTCGAGTAGCGGAAACTCGCGCAACGTTCGCGACAAACTAGCATAATGCGGCAGACCAGCTAAAATATATTCAGTCGCTGTTGAATCACGCACCTTGTCATATTCCTGCGATGTTGACACTAACGAAGCGCCCTTACGCAAAATAATCTGGCCAGTGTAGTCATTATCTTCACCGGTAATGATTCCAAACAGTGTCGACTTGCCAATGCCGTTACGACCAATCAGGCCGACTTTTTCGCCAGACTCAAGCGTAAACTTTACATTAGTATAAAGCTGCTTCACGCCAAAAGATTTTTCACTGACCGCCACCTGAAGTAACATATAACATATTTTAGCATACCTATGGCATTATTATGGCTTAAGCGCTAAAATAGATATAAGGAATTTTATGATATCATTCAAACAACTCGGCGACACTCTCAATAGCATCTGGTGGCTAGCACTAGCCAGCAGTGTGACAGGCATTCTATTTGGTGGTGCTATTCTGCTATGGCCACATTATATTCTCAATGTACTTATTTATTTTATTGCCTTCTGTGTAATAGCTGCTTCCATTTTTACACTAGCCCGTAGTATCAACCAGCCCAAGCTTCGTCCACTCTGGTGGTTACCCTCTCTATGGTCAATAATTGGTATTGTTGGTGGCATATATATCATCATTGCCCCATCGATTATGCACATCGCAATCGGCATTGTACTAGCCGTATTTATTATTCTACAATCTTTTTTTGATATCATTACCGCTAGTTACTCCAACCCAGACCAAAATCGCCTCAACATGTTAATTCTGGGCATTGCCGGCTTAATTTTTGGTGCAACCGCATTATTTCTACCACAATTAACCGCTGATGCTATGATTTGGCTCGTCGGGGTCTATATTTTTGCACATGGCATTTTATCTGCCTATTATCTATACCAGATTCGCCGTACCGCGCTAAAATTGGTCAAGCCAATCACCAACCCACGCGAAGCTAATGCAATCGAAGCTGAAGTCAAACCAATAGAATTACATAAGGACAATTAATGGATATTATTACTTTTATTGAAACACTTATTCTCGGCGCCGTCCAAGGCTTAACTGAATTCATCCCAGTGTCATCATCAGGGCATCTTATTGTACTGGGCGACATCTTTCGC
Source organism: uncultured Candidatus Saccharibacteria bacterium (assembly GCA_947090635.1). Classification (GTDB taxonomy): domain Bacteria; phylum Patescibacteriota; class Saccharimonadia; order Saccharimonadales; family Saccharimonadaceae; genus Nanoperiomorbus. Next base: position 84,634 of record CAMUOM010000001.1, read on the forward strand.
GACCACAATAATCTCCATCTTTTGGTACAAGCACTCGATTTTGGTACCGTCCTAGCGCTAATCATCTTCTTCCGTCATCGCATCGCCGACCTCTTTCGGCAAGTATTTATTAAACGCGACTACAAACTATTACGCAACCTTATTATTACCGCATTTCCAGTATGCTTAGTTGGACTAGTCCTTCACAAATTAATCGAACACTCCGACTTCTTCACTTCCGCTACAGTAGTAGCAATTGCCATGGGCTTAGTAGGTATCTTGATGATAATTCTCGATAAATTACCGCATAAATCGAGTGTTGCCGACGGACATGAGTTAACTCCACTGCGCGCTCTCGTTATTGGCTTAGCACAATGTTGCGCACTAATTCCGGGCGTATCTCGCTCTGGTTCCACCATTATCGCCGGCGAATTTATGGGGTTAAACTCAAAAGCTGCCGCTGAATATTCATTTATGGCTTCTTTGCCAGTCATGCTAGCCCTCGTTGCAAAATTAATTGTCGGCGATCACAGTTATCTGATTCAAGCTTGGCCAATAGTATTGCTGGGCAATATCGCCGCCTTCATCTTCGGCATAGCTGCCATTAAATTCCTACTAAATTATCTCTCAAAGCGTGGCGTCAAAGCTTTCGGCTACTATCGCGTCATCCTCGCCGCCATTATCGTTGTCGTCTGTATCGGCATCAAAGCGTTTTAGCATTAGCATTATTTAGAATAATTTAGTATAATTATATATAGTTATTGAAGAGGGGGGTATATGTCTAATAGTATTAGAATTAGCAGCGTCAAACTATGGCGCGATCGGCTCATTTTAGCCATCATATTAACGATACCATTTATTTATTTTTTAGCAATTGACTTGTTTGGCAACAATGTGCTATTCGCACAAGAGCTTAAACCATACACCGCCCCAGCATCATTTATTATTGACACTATTGCCATTGTATACTTAGGATCTAGTTTCTTTCACAATATGATTCGTGGTTTACGACAACGTCTATTCAATATGGATAGTATTATATTTATCGGCACAGCCACCGCTTACGTCTACTCATGGGTATCTTATCTGACATATATCGTCAACCAGCGCAGCATCTTCATGAACTATTCATTCACCACACCGCACCTCTATTTTGAAACTGTAGTATTTCTCTTTCTCTTCGTTACGCTCGGTAAATATGTCGAAGCTCGCGCCACACACTACACTAGTCAAAGTGTTCGCAAGCTATTACGCCTCCGTCCACGCCGCGCACATTTAATTAACAGTGGCAATCACTCCGATATCCCAGCTCGCCGCATTCAGCCTGGCGACCGTATTTTGATTCTACCAAACGAGATCATTCCAGCAGATGGCGTAGTTGCTCGTGGCATCACTAGCGTAGACGAATCAATGATTACTGGTGAAAGTATCGCCGTAGATAAAAAGCTTGGCGATAGTGTTGTTGGCGGCACTATTAATGGGCAAGGTCAGATTGAAATTATTGCCGATTCTAGCGAAGGCGATAGTACATTGTCGCGCATTGTAGATATAATGCAAAATGCACGCTCGTCACATCAAACATCAACTAATATTTCAGATCGTATCTCAACAATATTCGTACCATTTATTATTGCCTTTGCTCTCATAACATTCGTCATTTGGTTCTATATCCTCAACTCAGCGCTTTCGACCGCACTCATCGCCTTTATCTCAGTCTTGATGATTGCCTGCCCATGCGCCTTTGGATTAGCTGTGCCTACAGCCTTAACTACTGGTATCGATCGTGCTGCCAAATTCAATATTTTTGTCAAAAATGCCTTATCGTTCCAGAAGCTAGCTAAAGTTGATACCATCGTATTCGACAAGACCGGCACATTAACCGAGGGTAAGCCAACCGTTACCGATATTGTAGCACTACAAGGCAGCAGCAAAGTAGCTCTACAAATCGCCGCTAGCTTAGAAGAAAATAGTAACTATGCCCTAAGCCAAGCTATCGTCAAACGTGCTGAGCATAGTCGTCTAAAATTGTTACCAGTATCTGGCTTCAACGTTATTAACGGCCAAGGTGTCAGCGGTAAGGTCAATGGCAAAAAATACTTTGTTGGTAATTCTACCTTAGCCGCAAAACATCTTCGGGGTGAGTTGCCCGACACTAGTAGATTACATAAATCAGGCAAGCATGTTTGCTATTTGTCCACTAGTAATGAGTTAATCGCATATTTTGCTATTTCCGACCAGCCAAAACCTACCTCGGCTCATACAATCCGCATGCTGCACAGAATGGGCATCGATACTTACTTATTATCAGGTGACAATTCAGGCACCGCAAAAGCTATAGCAAACCGCCTAGGAATTAAAAAGGTTATTTCAAATATCACACCAGAAGGTAAAGTTGACACAATTATCTCTCTTCAGCGGGAGGGTAAATGTATTGCTATGCTTGGCGACGGCGTCAATGATGCACCAGCTATCGCTACAGCAGATGTTGGCTTAGCCATTGGCACTGGGGCTGATATTGCTATTGAAGCAGGCGACATTGTATTAGCTTCGGGCGATCCGCTCGACATCTGCCATGCTATCCATCTCGCTAAGGCCACCAATAGCAAATCGTACCAAAATATCTTTTTTGCTATATTCTATAACCTCATTAGTATGCCAATCGCCGCTGGCGCATTAGCGCCATTTGGCGTTCAAATGCATCCCGAGCTAGCTAGCTTGATTATGGCACTATCATCAATTGCAGTTGTTATAAATTCTACTACATTACGTACAATAAAGTTGGGCAAACGCGACGTTATAGCGACCATTTCACCAGTTACATTGTTCATTTTGTTCTCAGCAATTTACCTAATTGTAATTCATTAAAAAATTGTTGTAAAAAGTGCAAAATACTATTGCAACCGTATAGCGCATGTGTTAATATAATAACAAGCAAAAGTTCAAACAAAAACTTGAAACAAATAGTTCTAGAGCGAATTTTTGCTTTTGTCTCCACCACACACCTCTTTTGAGCCGGCCACTACCTCTTGCCGGCTCTTCTTTGTATTAAAAATAGAACACTCACATAGTGTTCTATTTTATTTTGATAAATTATATCTATTTTACTTCGTGTTCACGACGCCAAGCTAATACTTTAGCGTGGTCACCCGATAATAGCACTTTTGGCACCGCTTGCCCCTCAAACACTTCTGGGCGAGTATATTGAGGGTATTCAAACTCAGCTTCATCAGAATAGCTTTCTAATGCCGTAGCCTCAGCGCCACCACCCAGCACCCCAGGCAACAGGCGTACCACCGAATCAATAATCGACAATGCTGGCAATTCACCACCCGTCAAGACATAGCGACCAATCGATATCTTTTCATCAACCAACGCCTCTACGCGCGCATCAAAGCCCTCGTAACGGCCACAAACGATTATATAGTTATCACTACTCTCAGCAAACTCTTGTGCCTTCTTTTGGCACCAAATATTTGGGGTTGGCGACATTAACAACACTCTAGCGCCAGGCAACATTTCTTTGGCGCGCGTTATCGCCTTGCTTAGCGGCTCAATCATTAACAACATGCCAGCACCACCGCCAAATGGCTTATCGTCTACTTGATGGCGCGGCCCTAGTCCAAAGTCGCGCAAATTAAGCAGCTGAAACTCCGCCTTGCCGTCTTTCTGTGCTTTCCACATCATTGATGAATTTAGTACTGGTTCAATAATTTCGGGAAATAGCGTAATAATTAAAAATCTTTTCACTATTAAAATTATAGCATACAACCAAAAAGACGCCCCTCTATCAAGGACGTCTTTCAGGCACAAATAAATCTCGCATTTATTTTATTTAGTTCGCGCACAACTTCGAACTGATATAATTATATATCAAGGTCGTTGATTTCCGCAATACCTTTTTTAAGATTTTTTAGACGGTCATCAGTGTTTTCCACATTTTCAGAGGAATTATTTTCCACAGCCGACTTGTTATCATTCTTCGACTCAGTGGAAGCATCAATCTCATCGGTATTAATAATTTTAAGATAATAGTGTTCACTATTCTTAGTGCCCAGCGCACGCAACAAAGTACGTAACGCTACAGCAGTATCACCATGAGAACCGATAATACGCCCTAAATCAGACTTGTTAACCCAAAGTTTAAGCAACACGCCAGATTCATCGGTAACGCGCTCTATTCTAACGTCTTTCGGATTTTCTACAATCTGTTCAGTAATGTATTTAATAAAATCTTTTTCAATCATATTCCCACTCCTTTCATTAACATTGATATGATACAAAAACAACCTTAGCTACCCATCAAGCCATTAGCCAGATGGGCAGCAACTTATTTAAGCTTCGACAGCTTCAGCCTCTTTGGGCTGATTCTTGCGTAGCTTTTCTGGATTACGAACAGCACCCTTTTGCGCAGCGCTAAATTTCTTAACCCAGCTAGGTAATGCAACACCTTCCTTCTCAAACAGAGCGGCAACACGAGTAGTTGGCTGCGCACCATTTGATAGAAACTTGTTAGCATCGTCCTTATTTAATTCAACAGCCTTGGTATGAGGATTGTAAGAGCCTAAATAGCTCACGACCTTACCACTAGTTGGATGGCTATGTGAATCTTGTACTACAATGCGATAAGTCGCATAATGCGCCTTACCTAATCGTTGTAAACGGATAGTTAACATTTCTTCCTCTTCGTCCTTTTTTAACTCTTAATGACGGCTTAAGTATTATTTTACTCTACATCGACCAATAACGCAATAGCAAAATCAACATCTTGTGTGCTAAAACGCCAAAAAGAAAAGCCCTCTCTAGAGCTCCGTTAGAGAGGGGGGTATACCTTAAATATTTTTACTGTGATAGCAAACCATAAAAAAGCTCACGTAAAAATAATCATAGTAGCGCAATTAGCGAATCAATCCTTGGAGTGAACGTGGAGGAGACTCAGCCAATCGGGTATATAGCACATGCCTACAACTCGGAGAGTGCTTGCTACTAAGTAGACATAGCCTGCGCCATTGCAGGCTAAATTGTTTTCACTTTACATCTCACCCCTAGAGCAGGAATTGAGACACTTTTACATTACCACACTTTATTATTTTAGTCAAATATGTCACTTACATTTAGACCTGTTATGCTACATGGTAACTATAGTTTCACAGATTCCCAATAATCTTTGGCTCTCCTCACTACTTTAGTCAACTAATCTTGAAAATGATTGACTAACTCAGTAATTTTAACTCGCTCCTGCTCAGTAGTATCACGGTTACGCACCGTCACGCTATCGTCGTCTAGACTATCAAAGTCAACTACTACGCAGCTTGGCACACCAATCTCGTCGGCTTTACGATAGCGCTTACCGATGTTGCCACTATCATCCCAGTTTATGCGGCCTGGGAAAGCATCATTAAGCTCATCATATACTGCCTTAGCTTTAGTTACTAACTCCGGCTTATTCTTTAGCAGCGGCGATACTGTTACTAGTACTGGTGCTAGTGCCTTTGGCAAACGCAACACATTACGCTTACTACCACCAACTTCATCCTGTTGGTAAAATGCACTCAGGATTGCCATAACTAGGCGTTCAACACCAAACGAAGGCTCAATCACGTGTGGCACAAATGGTTCACTACCATCCTTAGGGCGATATTCCATCGACTTCTTCGCTACACGTTCAATATTCTTTAAATCAAAATCGGTACGGTAGGCAATACCCATCAATTCTTCACGGCCAATTGGGTAATCAAATTCAACATCAACCGTACGACGACTATAGTGCGCTCGGTCGTTTTCTGGCACCTCATACTCATGAATCTTATCTGCCGGTAAACCAATCACCTGTTCCAAAAATTCATGTACTAGTTTTAATAGAGACTCAAAATGCTTTTCCCACTCATCCGGCTTCACAAAATACTCGATTTCCATCTGCTCAAACTCGCGCGAGCGAAAAATGAAATCACGTGGGCTAATCTCATTGCGAAACGCCTTACCTTGTTGAGCTAAACCAAATGGCAAATCAGGGTAAACCGTATCCACCACATTACGGTAATTTGTAAAAATGCCCTGCGCAGTCTCTGGTCGCAAATAGGCCACCGCATCAGCTGTATCAATTGGCCCCACCGTTGTCTTGAACATCATATTAAAGCTTCGCACCTCAGACAATTCGTTGCCATCCGGCGATTTTATATTGTGCTCACGAATCAACTTGGTAATTTCATCGTTACTTAAGCCCTCAGCTGAGATACCGGCGTCTTTCAATAAGTGGTCGGCACGATAACGGCGATGATTAACTAAATCTTCTACCAATGGATCAGCAAAAGTTGCGACATGTCCCGATGCCTGCCATACTTTAGGATTCATAATAATAGCAGCATCTACACCGTAAATCTCGCGATGATGGTCAACAAAAAATTGCCACCATAAATCCTTTACACGACGCTTCAATTCGACACCAAGCGGGCCCCAATCCCAAGTGCCAGCGAGGCCACCATAAACATCTGACCCCTGATAAATAAACCCTCGACGCTTACATAGCGATATAATATCTTCCATAATACTATTATAGCACTACACCTGCGCGGCAGCTGCAGCCAAATAAACCGCATTAGATAATACAGCGTCATCTATACCGACTAAACGCGCCGCTACGGCGGCGTCATTCGCTAAAAGCACCCGCAATAATTTTAATACTACGGTATTATACCGTCCCTGCGGGTTAAAAACAAATACACCGTCCGCCTTATTGTAATCATAGCTCGCGCCTTCCACCAGCTGCATCCCGTTGCTATCCGTCAATAAGTTTAATTCCATTCCAGATAAACGTGCTAACTTCAAATAAAACCATGTCTTCACAATACGCAAATCAACCGTTGACTTATCCAATAACTCAATTACACCCAACAGAATGTCATATAACTCCGGCGACTCAATCGCGTCAGCTAATTTAGACGTTCGTTTGATAGCATCATAGCCAAACTGCAATCGGTCATAATCGGTCATAATATAATCATAAAAATGCATTAGACGCGCACTTGTTAACGTCCACATCCCTTGCAGATTCATTGCGCTCTTCGCCAAACTAAGTTCACATGTAGCAAACAGTTCGATACAACCAGCCAAGCGCGACTGCTCCCGACGCACGCCACGTGCAATCACCGCCAACTGGCCGTGTTCACGCGTCAAGACGCTCAAAATTCGATCTGCTTCCTTGTAATTAGTCCGACGCAAAATAATGCCAGTAACTTTCAGCGTATCACTCATGCCGACAACCCCCAAATTACCTGCTTTAAGTCTGACGGACTATAAGTAGACTTATCAAATACAAACTTAACACCAAAAGCAGCAACATCATCAAGCTTAATTGCCCTGCCGCTAGCAGACAATATTACCTTTGGTAATTTTAATGTATCGTTATAACTTGCCATCTCATTCAGCAGTGTCATTACATTATCCGCTCCCAAATGCCAATCACACACCAGCACGTCCGGCAAACCATCATTAATTAGGTCAAATATTACCCGTGGGTTACTCTCTACGATAACATCTGCACCAAAATATCTTAAACTATTTGCCAAACTAGCCGCAAACCATCTATCGTCGTCTAACAAAATAATTTTCATATCAATTCCAACAAACTAAGCTGTCTACTTTCTGGTAAATGCGCTTCTATCGTCATTCCACCTTGACGGTGACAATGAAAAGCAATGCTGCCTTGCATTGCACGAGTTATCTGTTCAGCTAACAATAAATTAAGGCTACTCATCAATGGTCTACTAGCTACTGGGTTTAATTGATTAATATATACCGCGCCACAAACGTCCTTCGCAAATGGCGCGCCGTTATCTCTTAACTCTAGCACAACTTCACGATTGCGAGTTAATCGCGCACTTAACTTCACCGTTTTTCTACTATAGCGTAGTGCATCTAAACTAAACCGTACTAACAATTGTTTTAAAGCATTGTAATTACCGGTCAAAAGTGGTGAACGTTTTGGCAGTACACAAATAAATTGACAAGATAACTGTTGTGCCTCCGGCTGAACCTCCGCCTGCACTGCCATCAACAACCTATCAACCGATACCGGCTCAAGAACTAAATCTTCAAGTGGGCTACTTGCAATACTAAGTTCGTCTACTACGCCTAAGGCTTCAGTTAAAGTAGATTGCATCCGTGCCAATGTTATCGGCTCCGCGCCACACTGTCCAACCTCAAAAGCCAACTGGCGCAAACGTACTAGCGGAGTTCGTAAATCGCGCGTGGCCGCCGCCACAGACAAAGCCCCTAAACTTGCCCCCACTTGTTTCATATTCTCAGTATAGCAAAAAGTAGCATTTTTATGCTACTTATGCTAATAATTTGAATTCGTTTAGCTAAGGCTGGAATTGCAACGTACGCAAAATTGTTTCGTCAAAATCTTTCTTAAAGTCTTTACTGTCTACATATAACTTCAAAGTTTTATCGCGTACTCTAAATACCACTACTGATCCATTAATGGTTTGCGCCAGCTGCCCATCGAATCGCATGCCTTTATAGCCGTCAAAGCCTTCGCGCGCGCCAATAGTAACCGGGCTAGCCTTAATACTACCTTTATCAACTGCACTCTTAAAGTCCAACAACGTTTTTGCGTAATCATTCGGCGAAACCACAACGCGCAAAGCATATGGAGTAACACCGGGATTTACCACAGGAACCATAATTGGGTAAAAATAAAGTGTTAAGTTATCACCATCAGATGTTGCAACATAGCCAGACCATGTCTTTGGATAATCAAAGCGCACCGATCCAGTCTCTGCTGGACCCTGATAATGCCGATTTGGCGTCTTTTCACGCTGCATAAACTCAGCATTATCTTGCTTGGTCTGCAACGCCTTCGCCTGTGTAACGGCTTGATCAATTTTTGCTTGGCCATTCTTCTGCCAGTTAACCATCCCCGAATATGCCCAAATAAACGCAATACAAGCACCAAATAAGAATACGCCTAGAATAATTGTTGACACTAGAAGCGGACTGACCGAACCGCGTTCGCTTGCCCTATAATCCGACCCATTATCATTCATGATTTCATTTTAACATAAGCATAAAACAAGTGCAACTCGCAAGAATAGCTAGTCTTGTAATTTGAGCTTAATTTCATTAACCTTATTCTCTGTAGTTGACAACTTACGCTTAATAGCCTCAGCTAACTTAGCACCGCGGTCGAATTTAACGCTTGCCACCTCTACATCAACATCACCAGCATTAAACCAGTCAACGATTGACTTCAGCTCATTCATTAAATCAGTCAGGCTTTGTTGCATTAACTCCTCATCTCCCTGCTTTTTTAAGTTATTTGTCTCTGACATTCTTTACCTCCATTGCAATTAATTTTTTATCAGTCTCGGCCGTTACATTCATTCCAATTCGCCACTCATGCGGCACGCCATGCTGCTCAGTCCAGATAATAGCATAGCCACGCTTCAGAACAGCTTGTGGGTCGTATGCTTGCAAAGCCGAAATTAACGCTATTGCTCTACCTTGAGTGTCTCCTAAACTACGCATCATCTGATTATTTAGTTGCATAGTCAACGTAACTAACTCAGATTGTATATTATTTACTACTAGCGACATACTATTGTTTAACTGCGTCGCAAGACGAGTTAATTTGTCACGTCGCTGCTGCGCATCCAACACTAACACATCAACCATCGACTTTAAATAATGAGTAGTTGTAGCGATTAATTCCCTTCGGTCTGGTACTAGCAGTTCAGCCGCATTAGACGGCGTCGATGCGCGCTTATCTGCTACTAAGTCGATCAACGTAGTATCTATTTCATGACCGACACCGGTTAGGGTGGGGATTCGCGAAGCCGCTACTGTTCGTACCAGCTTTTCATCGTCAAATACCGCCAAATCTTCACGTGATCCACCACCGCGCAAAATACATAACACTTCTGGCGGATTTGGTAGCTCATTAAACTGCCGAATCGCTGCAATAATCTGGTCAGCCGCCGCATCACCCTGCACCTGAGTAGAAATAACATCAATTTGTATACCGCCCATCCGCGCATTAACAATTTTAATAAAATCTTTATAGCCAGCTGCCTGATTTGACGATATCACACCGATATGTTGCGGTAGAGCAGGCAATATCCTCTTACGATCCTCATCAAACAGCCCTTCCTTGGATAACTTTTGCTTCAATAGCTCAAAAGCTCGCTTAATCGCTCCTTCACCAATCGGCCTGATTGCTCGAACAGTCAGCGAAAACCGTCCCCACTTAGTTAAATTCGGCGTTGCACGCACCTTTACCTGCATACCATCCGCTAATTCCATACGAAGAGAATACACCGACATGAAACAATTTAGTACGGATGTATCATCCTTTAAATCAAAAAACACCCATTTGCCTTGATTTATTTTAAAGTTAGCTACTTCGCCCACTATATCAATCGTTGGTACCGCAGTGTCTAGAACCTGGTTAATAACATCTATTGCCTGCGCTACCGTAAAGCACGGTGGCATTCCGGGTAATTTATCCTCTAAATCACTATCTACGCTGGTCATGTTTAGTTTCTATCTCTTCTTGATAGGACGGCCGTCCATATTTATGCAATGCATACTGATAGGCTATAAATCCAGTAGATAACGTACCCATCAAAAGCAGCATCCTAGCCAGCATCACACCCGTCAAAGCCATTGCCGAATCAACACCTCCCGTAGCCAAAACCGTCACCATCATAGCCTCATAAGCACCAATTCCGCCCGGCGTAATCATGAAGTTTCCGCAGATGGTCGCAGCTCCATAAGCAATTAGCAATACAGATGGGTCAACGACTACGCCCAGTGCTAGAAATGTTACAAAAAATAACGATACATCTAGTAAATTAAACGCAAAACTCCAAGCAATTGGTTGCTTCAATAGCTTACGGTCACGTTTTAGCGCACTAACGTCTTCATTAAAATCTAGAAAAAATTTATCTAGTTTACTAGCTGCTACAAAACGCTTACGGCGACCAAATGTCATCATCCGACCAAAGCGATTACTTAAATCAGCCAGCCAATGCGAAAAGCTAATAATACGGATTTTATTACCAAAAATATAATTACCAAACAATAGCACCAATAATAATACTGTTATCGCTACAGCCGAACTAACTACCACCCAATGTGCCGCTAAATTTTGTACCGTAGCCCAAATTAAAGCGAGGAGCATTAGCACCATAAACGTACCAAACACCACTAAAAACCGCATTACTTGGGTCATGGTGGCCTGCCCTGTTGGTACGCCATGGTGCTTTAAGCGCCATACCATATAAGAAGCACCAGCCACACCCGCAGCCGGAAAAACATGGTCCACAAAGGTGAACTCTAGCGCCATACCAGTGGCTTGCAAACGAGAAACATCCTTTAGCTGCCCACGCTGTCGCAAATAAGAGAAAAATACCTCTGTGTTAGCGTAATACGACATAAATTGTAATGGTATTAACAACAAAATCAAATACAAATTAGCATGCCATAAGATATGCCACGCTCGAACGATTTCCTTGTGTGCGCTAAACAGCACAATAACCAAGAAAATCATCATGATAATATTAAGCCAGAGTTTTATTCCGCCACAACGCTTACGCCAAATATTTGCCCGTACGCGTAGAAATGCTCGACGAAAATCCTCCTTAAATTTAGACATAACTATATTATATCGCATTACTGCACATTAGCTAAATTTATTCTCCTCTGATATAATATAAATTAATGATTATATTCATATTGGGCCGCCAACCAGAAATTGGTTGCGCTGAACTGGCGGCCGTCTTCTCTCAGAAACCTCGCTTAATCGCCAATCACTGTGCAGCGCTAGACATTGATAGAAAAACAGCATTGCAATCAGCAACGCGTCTTGGCGGTACAGTAAAAATCGCTGAAGTCATTGATACGATAGATCAAAATAGCTCTGCTATCGCCGAACTAATCAATAACTTATTCTCTAATATTGAAGGTAAAGTAACCCTTGGCATCTCAGACTATAGTCAAGGTGCAACGCGCCGAACTGCAGCCAACTTAGCTAAGCAAGCCTCTGCAATACTTAAGACTAGCCATTCGGTTCGACTTGTACCGATTACCGACGCTACACTATCTTCTGCCACAGTAGAACACAATGGGCTTTACCATGATAACCTTAAAAAATGTGAGCTAGTTTTCATTGCTATACGCAACAAATGGGTTGTAGCACGTACTATTTTTGTACAAAACATCGAATCATACACCCTACGCGACCGCAAGCGACCTTGTCGTGACGCCCGCAACGGCATGCTACCACCAAAGCTAGCACAAATAATTATTAACCTAGCTTTAGGAGCAACAAACTCAAAATGCCAAAACAATAATTCCTATCTACTAGACCCATTCTGTGGTACTGGCGTAATATTACAAGAAGCATTGCTCATGGGATTAAATAATTGTTATGGCACCGACCTCAATCCTCAGATGTCAGAATATACCGTTAAGAACATTGCCTGGATAAATGAACTAATGTCCAAACGTCATAGCCAACTCGATTTAGCTAAGTGCAGATTTAAGACTGCTGATGCTACCGAATTTAAGTGGTGCAAGCAATCAGACACCATAAATCTCAACCTGACCACTGTTGCCACTGAAACCTATCTTGGCCGCCCCTATACAACAGAGCCAAACCTCAACGAGTTAAAAGATAACATTAAAAATTGCGATATCATCCTAGGCAAATTTATCCATAACTTAGCCCCACAATTGACAGTTGGCGCAGGCATTTGTTTAGCTGTTCCAGCATGGTTTGTTCATGATAAAATTCATCATTTAAGCTGCTTTAATGAGCAGAATCTAAGCTTGCTTCACCTTAAAGATATACAACCCAATCACCTCATCTATCACCGCGATGAACAAATTGTTGGTCGCGAACTTATAGTTCTACAAAAGCTAGCCTAGATATTATGCGGTAAGCAGTCATAAAACTATTGCGACACAAGGCCAAATAGTGTATAATAATAAACTGAATAGTAATCGATTAATCGAAGGAGATAATTTAATATGTCACACGTGAAAGCTGGTGGTTCATCAAAGAACAACCATAATAACGCTGGTCATCGCCTAGGCGTCAAGCGCTTTGGTGGCCAAAAGGTCAACGCTGGCGAAGTAATTGTCCGTCAAGTTGGTGCAACTAAAATTGCCGGTGAAGGTGCTTATACTAGCCGTAACTTTACCATTCATGCCGCTAAAGATGGTGTTGTAACATTCATTAAGCGTCGTGTTCGTAACTTTGCCGGTAAGACCGTTACTCGCACCGAAGTTACCGTTAAATAATAACTCATTTCTACTAGTAGCTAAACCCCGCACTTAAGCGGGGTTTTATTGTGTATCGCTTAACTAAAACACCTGCATTACTGCAGGGTGTTTTACACTAGGCATTGTCAGTATTATCTAGCCCCAAATGATGCTTGATTCGGTCTACTACATCACTAATCACTACCTGAGACTTAACTAAAAAGTCATCAGCACCCAATTCCTTGGCCCTCTCCGCATCCTTAGGTTGAGACAAAGCCGTCAACATAATGATATGTATATTTTTAGTTTGCTCAGTATTACGCAGAATATCAAGCACGTCAAAGCCATTCATACGTGGCATCATTACATCAAGTAGAATTAGATTAGGCTTAAAGTCAATAGCATCTTTAAGCGCTTCCTCACCATCTTTACTGCGCCGTGTATCAAATCCTTCAAGCTGAAGACGCTGACGATAGATTTCAGCCAACGTATCATCGTCTTCTACCAAAAGAATTCGAGTCTTAGATTCCATACTCATAGTATACCGTTAATGTTTTAATATTGCAACCATTTTACTATTTTTTCTGTAATTTCGCCTTGTAATAAGCAATGGCCTGATGCGCTGCTTGCTGTTGCGCCAACTGCTTACTGCCGCCTTCGCCACTTCCCCACTCAACTTCATCAACAAAAACCCCAATGGTAAATTTTTTGTCATGGTCGGGGCCAGACTCGGCTAATACGCGATACTTCGGAGTCACACCACAATAGCGCTGCGATATTTCCTGCAAATACGATTTCGCATCACGCCAAGAACCATCCTCAATAATCTTGTCAATATTCTTAATAATATGTTTGTCGATAATCTTTTTTGCCGCATCAAAGCCTTGGTCGAGATACACCGCACCAATTGTTGCTTCAAAACAATTAGCTATAATATGCAACTTGGAATGTTCTGTACCATTTTGTTCACCTTTACTCATTCGCACTAGCTTAGCATATCCAAGCTCTTCACCAGCATCACGAATCGACTCTGTTCGCACTAGCGCTGCGCGCCAAGATGTCAATACTCCTTCTGGTAAATCGAAATGTTTAAACAAATACTCAGTAGTTACTAGTTCCAAAACAGCATCACCTAAAAACTCTAGCCGCTCATTATGAGCGCGCGCTAGCTTACGATGTTCATTCACATAGCTACGGTGAGTTAAAGCAGTTACAATTAGTGATGGATTATTAAATTCAAATCCCAACGACTGCTGTGCCCAAGCTTGATAGGGCACAAAGTCTACACCTTCAACCTCTGGTACAATCGGCTCATCAGCCGGACGAGGCTCAAAATCGGAAAAAACAGCCCGCTTTTGGCGAGTATTCTTAACTCTAGACAACTAAATTTCTCCCTTCTGTTCTAGACGACGATAACCTAGACGCATTAATTTAGCAATATCCTTATAAGCAATAATTTTCACCGCAGCATCATACGAGAACCAACGAATTCCACTCATCCAATCTTCCTTCTTAATATCGTTGGTGTCACCCAACGCCTTAAATAAGTAGATTTGTGTACTCATTAGCACTAGTACATTGTCGCGACGATAACGAAAATGGATCTTACCCAACCAGCAAACTGGCTCAAGCTGATGCACACCAGCCTCCTCACCAATTTCACGAATAGCTGTCTCTTGTGCGGTTTCGCCCACTTCAATATGACCCTTAGGAATCGTCCAACGCTCAAATCGGTCGGCCACCAACAATATTTCTAAACCGGTAGGGCCGAAGCGATAAATCACACCACCAGCCGTTGCTTCACGTGATATTTCACTAATAGCCGGGCGACGACGCTCGTAAACTGCTCGTTTTAATGATGCGCTTGGTGTATCAACATGCTGGATAGGCTGCTTAACTACTACAGCGCTAGGCTGCGTTGATTGCCTTTTTGTGGCCACGGCACGTGCACGCACCTTAGCGATCTGTTTAACCCTAAGCTGATGCTGCCTGCGAATCCTGTTTTTGTTGCTCGCCTTGCTCATTCACTTTTCCTTCGTTCATATGGCGCCAGATTGTACCTAATACACCATTAACAAAACGAGAGGAATTTTCCGCGCCAAATGATTTAGCTAGTTCAATTGCTTCATTAATCGCCACCTTTGGTGGTACTTTACCGCTAAATTCACTAAGCTCAAACACTGCCATTCGCAAAACATCGCGGTCAACAATTGCAATCTGATTTAGTGGCCAATCTGGTGCAACTGGAGCAATAATAGCATCTAACTGCCGACCAGCTTTATTTACACCCATTACTAACCGCCGGACAAACTCTTTGTCATCAACGCGGTCTTCATAACGCTCAAGATTACGCGCTAAAATTTCATCAATTTTAGCAGTTTCGTCGCCTAAACGCTCACGAAAATCATATTCATACAATGTTTGTAGTGCGATAATCCTACCTAAATGCCGATTACTTGCCATGGAAACTCCCCTCGTTTGTTTTAATGTTCAATCTAACGTATATTTATTAATGCTTGCTGCCAGTATCATGCTTAGTGGTATAAGCTTTTACTGGTGATTTGGCGTTTACGGCGCGCGCTAACTTCAATACTAGTTGACTACGACGATTACCGGTACGACGTGGACTTGTTTGCTTCTTTGGTTTACCCATTTAAATTATTCTCCTTCTTTAATTACACTTACTACCATAGTAACACTTTTGGGTTATAAACGCAAATCTCAGCTTGACATATATAAACGTTTATGTTAATATGTAGACATGATTAGCGAATATAGTCATCAAAACAAAAATAACAATACATCAATCGAATCCGACCGGCGCTATTACCGAAAACTTGCTGTTGGTACATTAGCCACAACCATTGCACTATGTGGACTAGGCAATATAATCGGCGATTTAACACATCACGACGAGCCATTTCCCAAAGAGCCTACTCCAGCTAGAGAGAAGGTATTGTCTTATAAAGAGCTCGGGTCAAATCATACCATAGAGTATACCGTGCGCTATGGCGACACGTTATCTGAAATAGCAGACGATTTACAACAAGATAATGTCAATCTACAAGACAACAGTAATTCTCAAATTGTAGACTCAATTATTAAAGCCAATAAATTAGATGGTTTTGTTGTTGATACTAAAATAAAATTACCAGACGATGACGGTGTTAATAGCCCACAATCACACGTCAATAATCACGCATTACCACCCGACACCAAACCGCAGTATTAAGCAAGGATAAATCATAGTGTTAAATAACCGAAACCCCAACCACAATAAAGACCCGCATAATAAGCGCTATCAAAAGATGCTTAGTGTACTAGCTATAATGACAACTGTAGTGGAAGTTGCCTATGCCTTATCACCATTGTTACAACAAGATAATAACAACAATAACACTGTCGAAATATCACAAGTGTCAAACAACAATAATAGCCAAAACCACGAACAATACCTATAAACGGCAAGCCCATGCTTTCGGCTATCTAAATTGACTATTTTTTAACTACGATATTAACAATCTTGCCCGGTACATAGATTATTTTTGCTGGCTCCTGTTCACCAACAAACCGCGCTACATTTTCGATTGCTCGCGCCGCCGCCTCAACTTGTTCCTTGGTTGCAGTCTTGTCGATAGTTAAATCACCGCGCAATTTGCCGTTAACTTGAACCGCGATATGCATTGTATCATCTGCGAGATATTTCTCATCCCAACGCGGCCAATCCATCTGCTCAAGTCGAGCCTTGTCGCCATGTAATTCAGTCAACATTTCACTAGCCACGTGTGGAGCAAATGGTGATAGTAGCTGACACAAAACCGTCAGGGCATCCAACCAATACCGGTCATCAAACCCATTGTCACGCAACTTGCTTAAACCATTTAAGTACTCCATAATAGCCGCCACAGCCGTATTAAATTGCGCATTTGTAATATCTTCCGTAACTTTCTTAGCAGCCGCGTGGCGCAAGCGTAATACTTCAAGCACATTTTTATCATTCAAAGTAACTTTATCAGCACCAGCATACTCTTGCACTAAATTCCAAACACGATTAATAAATCGGTACACTCCGCCAATTGAAGTAGTACTCCAAGCAGCATCTAAGTTGTATGGCCCAATAAACATCTCATATGTACGCAACGTATCAGCACCGTAGCCGCTATCGATAACGTCAAGTGGGTCAATTACATTGCCCTTACTCTTACTCATCTTGCAACCATCTGGTGCATTAATATATCCGTTGTAGAGCAACCGCTTAACCGGCTCACGGAAGTTAACCCAGCCCTGATCGGCAAAAAACTTAGTCCAGAAGCGAACATACAAAAGATGCGCCACGGCATGGTCACCACCAACATAAAAGTCCAACGGACACCAATAATTCACCTTCTCTGGCGACCAAGCCTGAGTATCATTATTGGCGTCACAATAACGCAATAAATACCAAGACGAGCAGGCATAGCCATCCATTGTGTCAGTTTCGCGCTTTGCTGGCGCGCCACACTGCGGACAAACCGTATTAACCCATGCTGCTTCATTAGCAAGTGGCGACTGACCATCACCACTTGGCGCAATACTGTCTACCTCTGGTAATAACACAGGTAGATCTTTCTCTGGCACCGCAATATCGCCACAATCTGGACAATGAATGATTGGAATTGGGCATCCCCAATAACGCTGGCGTGAAATCAACCAGTCACGCATTTTATACGTAGTTTTACTGTGGCCCAAGCCATTTTGTTCCAACCAAGCCACAATTTCTTCACGCGCTTCAGAAGTTGCCCTGCCATCAAAATCACCACTATTAATTAAAGTACCCTCTCCAGAGTAACATTCATCTGGATTTACATCAGCACTATCTACCACTTGGCGAATCGGCAAATTAAACTTTTCGGCAAATTCGTGATCACGGTCGTCATGCGCTGGCACTGCCATCACGGCACCAGTACCGTAGCCCGACAAAACATAATCCGCAACCCAAATTGGCACGCGTTCACCAGTCGCAGGGTTGATAGCATAAGCACCAGTAAACACGCCAGTTTTTTCTTTATTCTCCTGACGCTCAATTTCACTCTTTTTAAGCGCAGTTTTAATATACTCTTTAACTTGCTCACGCTGGCTATTAGTCACAATCTGATCAACAAGTTCGTTTTCAGGTGCTAGTACCACGAAAGTCGCACCAAATAATGTATCTGGTCGTGTAGTAAATACAGTAATTTTATTATCACTGCCATCAACCTTAAACTCGACTTCAGCACCTTTACTGCGGCCAATCCAATTGTACTGCATGCGCTTAATTTTTTCTGGCCAATCGATATCATCTAAGCCATCCAATAGCTCGTCAGCATACGCCGTAATCTTAAAGAACCACTGGCGCATCTTCTTTTTCTCTACTTCATGATGACAACGCCAACATTTACCACCCTCTACCTGTTCGTTAGCCAGCACGGTCTTGTCTACTGGGCACCACCACTGATAACTCTCCGATTGGTACGCCAAGCCGTGCTTAAATAATTGTGTGAACACCCACTGTGTCCAATGGTAATATTTTGGATCTGATGTATTAATTTCGCGCGTCCAATCGACCGCCATACCGAGGCGATGATACTGTTTTTTAAAATTAGCAATATTAGTGGCCGTCACATCCTTTGGCGAAACATGCATCTTTAGAGCATAATTTTCCGCCGGTAAGCCGAATGTATCCCAACCAATTGGACGCAACACATTAAATCCCTGCTGGCGATAAAATCGAGCCAATACGTCAACAATTGTAAAATTACGTACATGCCCTACATGCAAACCGGCGCCAGAAGGATATGGGAACATCTCCGCCACATACAATTTATTCTTATTGCTGTTATCAACAGCGGCAAATGGCTTTTCCTTAAGCCAGATATCTTGCCACTTAGCCTCAATCTTTACCGGTTCGTATCGTTTCATGATACTATTCTAGCACACTAATAATTACTTATTACTTGATTCTATGGCAAAATTATCTTTAATACGAGCAAAACAGTTTTGTTTTTTTGTCATCCAATCTTCACTTTGACGCACCAATTTAGCCGAATCAGCCGAATCATTCAACAATATCTTAGTAGCTTCTTCAGCAAAAATACCGTTTTGTGACCCCTTAATTAAAATAACAGCGCCCGATTTCATAAATTGATTCACAAGCTTACCTGCCTCAATTGGACTCATAAATTTAAAGACCCGACAACCTTTCTTCTCAGCCTCCGGCGCCAAATAACGAGCCGCTTCATCACCAATCGTAACAACCGCGTCAAGCTTCTTGGGGTCACAAGCTTTACCAACTTGCTTATGCGCACTTTGCGACACATTGCCAAGCTCATTCATCGACCCCAGCACTGCTATGTGCTGCGGAGCACTTATTTGATATAGTGTCTTCAATGCAGCAATAGCTGCCACTGGTGAAGAATTATACGTATCATCAATTAGTGTCGTGTTCTTACGGCCGCGCAATGGGTTCATTCTGCCAGAAACAGGTACTAAATTAGCTAATCCTGCCTTAATTTCATCTGGTGACATATTAAGCTGTTTCGCTACAGCTACAGCAGCAATTGCAGCGCCCATGTTATACTCACCAACATACTTAACCGTAGCGTTAATATCATCAGCACAAACCTTATAACCATCTAATGGGCTACCCTGAATCTTTTTAAAGTGATATTGCCCACTATCTACACCGTAACTTAATACTTTATCGCTTTGTACCAGCTTCCAATAATTATGCGCCACAGCATCCTTGTTGATTAGCACTGTCTTAGCAAATTTACCAACCGACAACTCTTCGCGCGCTACATCTCCTAAGCCTCCAGAAAAATTCTCCATATGCTCTTCAGCCACCGCAGTAACTACAGCAATATCAGCCTGCAAATAATTACCAAACGCGGCAATGTCACCTGGCTTGTCTGTCGCCAGCTCCTGTACAATTACATCAACATCTGATTTTGATTTAATTACACGACGCATGTCACTAAAAACACGTAGCCAAGCAGTAATAGTCTTCAACTCCGAAGCGCTAGGATATTTAACTCCCAATAATGTCGTTGGAACAGACATTTCGCTATTAAGGTTGGTTGGTTCCATGCGCACTTTAAAGCGTTTTTGGAGTACTGTGGCAATCGCATTTTTAGTAGTGGTCTTACCTACTGCGCCAACCACTACCACTAAAATAGGGTGATGCCGTTTAAAATACTTTGCTACATAATTTTCAAGACGCTGTCTAACAAACTGCTTAAACATAGCTTTATTATACCACGCTACGCTTCGAGCGCACGAACCACGCTATAATACCTATTACATACGCGCCAACAAACATCCCAACACATATCGGCACAACCAAATCCCAGCTAAATTTATATTGCAAGATATGATTTAATTGCGGCAAAACCAATACTAATGCAAACAAACCAGCACAAGCAGTAATCAACCCAACTTTCCATAATTTCATCGGCTGAGCCAAAATAACCAGTACAAGCACGCCAAGCCCCATCATGACAACTGACACTGCCGTACTAAAGTAATCTGCATCAAGTGACGGATATGAACAAGCTAACTTATATGTAAATATCATAGCAGCCGCACTTACTACACCCACTGGAATAGCAAATTTTAAGACACGCTTCATAAATCCCTTAACGTACACTTTATTATTTGGTGCCAAAGCCAAGAAAAATGCCGGCATACCAATACTCAAAACAGAGATTACTGTCATGTGCTTTGGTAGTAATGGATACGGCTCGCGCAAGAACGTAAGCAACAAAGCCAAAACCAAGGAATATACATTCTTAATGATAAACAAATTAGCTACTCGCTCAATATTAGCTATCACACGGCGCCCCTCAGATAACACTAGTGGCAAATGAGCAAAATCGCTGTCAAGCAATACCAACTCCGCCACCGCCTTAGTCGCCGTGGCTCCGCTATTCATTGCTACGCCCAAATCAGCCTGTTTTAGCGCTAACGCATCGTTAACACCGTCACCAGTCATAGCTACCACCTGTCCGGCGTCTTGCAAAGCACGACAAATCTGTCGCTTTTGCTCTGGCTGTACCCGGCCAAATACATTATAATGTTTAATTAGTTTCATAAACTCTTCGCGCTGAATATCTCCCATATCTGGGTCTGGCAATTTTCTGGCGTCAAATGTCTTGGCGTCCAAACCAACCGACTTCGCCACGGCCCCAACTGTCACTGGCGAATCACCCGATATTACCTTAATATCAACACCCTGGCTTATAAAATAATTTAATGTTTTCTTAGCATTTGGCCGTATTTGCTCACTTAATACCACTAGCGCTAACGGATTAACGCGTTTAAAATTAACCCCCGCCGCGCGCGGAATCAAATCACTCCTCACTAACGCTAGTACTCGTTTGCCCTCAGCCGCTACTTCCTGCGCCCGCTTTAATGCGTCTGGATACTCCGCTAGTACAATTTCTGGAGCACCCATTATATAGTTAATTTTATCAATTTGCATAGCGCTCCACTTACGTGCGCTGCTAAACGCTACTTCATACGAAAATTCAGCTGGCTTAACTTTCAATCCAGCCACCAACGCATCATTAGTCGGCGAACTAGCGCGGCTTGCAATAGTCTTTACAACGCGCTTTACCACATCAACATCTACCTTAGAGATTAGCTCAATATTGGTCAATTTCATAGCACCCATCGTAATAGTACCAGTTTTATCAAGCAGTATAGTATTAACCCGAGCCAAGGTCTCAACCGCCGGCATCTGCTGAACGAGGGCACGGTTACGCACCAGCTTAACAGCCGCAAGCATAAATGCCGTACTAGTCAATAACACCAACCCCTCAGGAATCATACCAACAATCGGTGTAATAATCCGCATTACGCCATCACCAGATATACTATCTAGTACCGCCCTAATACTAGAGTGGTCAATCGTCAAATCTCGACGAATAAATATTCCCGCAATTAAAATCGGCACCACTATCACTAAGCTCCAAGAAATCCACTTCAGAAGTTGGTTTGTACTATCCACTATCTCTGATTTTGCTGTCTTATATTGGCGTGCGTTGCGAGTCAAATTAGCTGAGTATGATTCCTGTCCAACCTTAGTAGCTCTAATATAACCAGAACCTGCCACCACCATTGAACCTGACATGACTTGAGCTTTAGTATTTTTTACTACTGGGTCAGATTCACCAGTCAACAAACTTTCATTAATCTCTAAATCGCTAGAAGATAGCACTACACCATCTACTGGCACTTGATCACCCAGGCTTAATTTAATTACATCATCAACTACAATGTCGCTCGATGCTACAACTTGTTCGCCGCCATCGCGAATCACCGTAGATTGCGGCTTCACTAAAATTGCTGCTTTGTCCAAAATCTTTTTGGCACGCCACTCTTGCGCTACTCCAATTACGGCATTTACAATCAGTACACAGAAGAATAACGCATTAACAATACCGCCACCAGCCAGCAACACCACAACCGCTAACGCGGTAATCAAAAAATTAAACCGCGTAAAAATATTAGCTTTGATGATATCACCCAAAGACCGCGATGAGTGCTGGTCGAGCACATTACTTCGGCCAGACTCCATGCGTGACTTAACCTCGGCAGCACTTAATCCCTTATAATCCATATCTTATAGTTAACATTATACTATTAATGCGCTTATCTTACAAAACGCCCTCCAAAATGGAGGGCAAATAATTTTGGTGGAGTAGATCGGACTTGAACCGACCACCTCAGCAATGCGAATGCTGCGCTCTAGCCAGATGAGCTACTACCCCGTTGCATTTATTATACCACAACCATTGCTAAATTATAAAAATAAACCCGCGTAGTTTACACGGGTTTAATAGCTGTTGCGTGCCCACCCAGGGGCTTTTACGTTTTTGTTTCTTGCGCTCAGACGAATCGCCCCGTCCTTACGCACCAGCTCTACCATTATATTAGCACAAGCCTAATAATTCACCAAATATTTAGTCATTTATTAATGCCAAAAAATCTTCTTCGCTAATAATTTTAGTATGATACTTTTCGGCCGCCGCCAATTTACTGGCACCAACTTTACCGCCAGCTACCAAATAAGTAGTAGATTGCCCAACGGAAGACTGAAAACTTCCGCCCAGCTCTCGCACTCGGTCTGCCGCCTGCTCACGTGACATAGAATTTAACGCACCAGTAATAGCTACCGCTACACCGCTTAACTTATCAGATGTCGTAGAATCTAATGGTGTAACACCTAGCTGCGATAATTTATCAACCAAAGCAACATTATCACCGTTAGCCCACCAGGCAACAATAGACTCTGCCACTACTCGACCCACACCAGATATATTAATCAATTGATTATAAGTCGCTCGTCGAAAATCGTCAAATGTCTTAAAATAAGTCGCTAAATCATCCGCCGTTTTAACGCCAACATAGCGTATTCCAAGTGCATAAATAAACTTGGATAATTTAGGCTGTTTACTAGCATTTATAGCGGAAATCAATTTGTCAGCCGAAACATCGCCAAAGCCTTCTAACTCCACTACTTTATTTCTGTCTAGCCTATAAATATCAGCCAAGTCGTTTATTAAGTCAGCGTTAATCAACGCTGCAATATTACTAGTTCCTAACCCAGTAATATCCAACGCCTGACGACTAGCATAATGTTCAATCGACCGCCTTAAAATTTCCTGTACACCACCGGCATTACAAGCTCGCCAAATCACTTCGCCCTCAGGCCGTTCAAACTTTAAATCAGGGTACTGGCGCTTTAGCTCGTCGGCAAAATTAAATACCTTACTCTCAGCAGGACGCAATTCCATTATTACACGATTAACTTTTGGAATAATCTCGCCAGCCTTAAATATCTCAACCGTATCCCCAACTCGCACATCCAAACGCTTGATTTCATCTTCGTTATGTAAAGTTGCATGCTGAATGGTAGTACCAGCTAACTGCACCGGCTCAAATACTGCCACTGGGGTCACAGCACCAGTTCTGCCTAAACTTAGCACAATATCTTGCACCTTAGTTGCAGCGGTCTCTGCAGGGTACTTGTATGCCAATACACCACGAGGATTCTTACCAACAATACCCAAATCATCATATAGCTTACGGTCATTAATTTTAATTACTAAACCATCAGTATTGAATGGCAAATTAGGCTGCACTAATTTACGGAATTTGTGCGCATACTCAATGGCGTTATTAAAACCATGCTCAATATGTGCTTCAGGGTTTAGCTTAAACCCGAGCTCCCTCATTTTTTGATAGGCAAATTCATTAGTTGGCACTTCGCTTGCATCATCACGCAATAAATCATAAGCATGAAACTCAATTTTACGCGACGCCGCTACTCTTGGATCTAATTGGCGTATCGTACCAGCCGCCAAATTACGCGGATTAGCAAATGGCTTCTCACCTGCCTTAACCAACTCTTGATTGATTCGCTCAAACTCAGCGCGCATCATAATTAATTCGCCGCGAACCTCAGTTTCACCATGACAAAATATTGGGTCATCATTCAATCGTAATGGTACAGTTGGCATTGTTTTAACATTTGAGGTAACTACCTCACCAACAAATCCATCACCACGCGTTACAGCACGAACTAAAGTTCCATTCTCATAATGCAATGCACAAGCTAAACCATCCATCTTATCATCTAGCCAAAAAATCTGTTTCGCTAGCTCAATACGATCACGCTCTGATAAATTCTTAACAGCGTATGATTCAATACGATCAAACCAATCACTAGCCTCTTGGTCAGAAAATGAGTCTAGAATTGAAATCATCCGCCGCTTATGAGTATATTTTTCAAATTTACTTAGTGGCTGAGCCGCAATACGCTGCGTTGGTGAATCAGGCGCAATTAAATCAGGGTATTCTGCTTCTAATTTTTTTAACTCAGCAAATAATGAATCATAAATAGCATCAGATACTGATGGATTATCTAAAACGTAATATTCATAAGATAACCTTGTTAATTGTTTGCATAACTCGCTAATTCTTACCCGAGCTTGCTCTCTGTTCATATACCAATTAACCTATTTTTTCTGTTTATTATTCTTAAGTAGTGTAAGATGGCTCGTTAAAAGACCCAACATACACCCCGCTATAACACCGCAACCATCAACCGATATACGCGTATTAGCAACAATTACACCATAGATAGCTACACCCAATGCTACTGCTATCACCGCCGCAATATAAAGACGATACTTTCGCCAGCGTAAATCAGCCTTTTTCTTTTCTTTATCGTTCAAAGCACAAGCAATGCGATGGCGCACGCTACGGTCGTCTACAATAAAAGCTGTTATGACAAATAAAAATACTACTTCCATGGCAATTATTCCTTTACTTTAGATTTATTATTAATCCGTTTATTACGCTTCATACGCTTTAACAACTTACATATAAATTTAATCAGTTTAGTATTACGGATAACATCTGGCATAGATCTCCAATCGAACTTTCTTCTCGGCAACTCACTATATGGCGGAGTTGGATCATCGATGATATTTCTATACAATAAATATGTATAAGATGTTATCCAAACCAATGTAATTGGAATCAATATTGACGTAATTATCGGAATAATCGGTATATACTGTATGTTTAAGGTAGTATCAATGAATATCGCCCCTATGACCAATACGAGCCATAGTAAAACTATTGGTATTAACATTATAATCAAACGCATAAGTATACCAGCACGACGACCAGCTATTAGTTCTTTCGCCATCTTTAACGCCTGCATTGGATACATCCCCGGAAGAGCAGTAATAATCATAGCTAAGACAGTAGCAGATATCCAGTAAAAAGTCAGTACAGCTACAGCAGCAAGAGCACACCAAAACGCCATATTCTCTATCCTAATGCCACTATTAATCCATTGCCCTGCCGTTGCAACATAATACGCAATCGTAGATAACGCCAATGGCACAGACTGAGCAATCATTACACAGACCAACGCAACTTCGCCAAACAACGCAGTACCACTATTGTATAAACCGTCACGTAATCTTAGTCCAGTCTCACCATTAGTAATCTTACGGCACAACCACACGACAGCTAGCCATCCATAAAACATCATTAGCCCAAGCAATACTTGTTGGCCTGCATCAGGCGCAGTACTAGCGCGCACGACAGCCCGCGATAATAGTGCAGACCACTCATTCCAACCACCAACACCATTATTCTCTAAATTATCACGCAATTCTCTTAAATTATGCTGACTAAGTCCACCAACTATCAATAAAACTATCGCGCCAAACACTAGTATATATTTAGCAAATAAACCTCGATTATTCCAAATTAAGCGCATTACCTCAGAGGTAAAGCCAAAATAACCCGACATCTTAATACTACGGCGCGCAAGACTTGGATCTGTAACAAAAAATGTTCGGTGTGGTGATTGTTGCCTAGCTTTAACCACCTTACGATAGCCAGCATTAAATAAATATTTAGCGCAACGGCCAATCAAGAAAACTGGCACCAAAGCACCGTACAAAAACCGACTCTTTTTATATAGGCGCGACTTAGCGTGACGCTCAACTCTCGCTAATGCCCGCTTCTCTGCGCGTTTAATAGCTCTATCTACCCTAGACTGCTTACGCGCAACTCTACCAGTTAAATTCTGCTCAGAATTAACCGCCCAAGTCGTTATATTAGTGCGACGACGCAATAAAAAACTAATATACCGTGACTTAAGCTCAATTTTCTTATCGTTCTTATCGTCTACACTAGTCGCGCTAGAGTTTGCATTACCTTTATTGTTCTTGGCCATATCGTCCCCTACATTTTCTCGATACTACTTCTTAACCGGGCGATTCTCTCATCTAGCGGCGGATGGGTCTGTAAAATCTTATCCCATAGGGTTGGTTTACTTGGATTATTAAAATACAGTGGGGCTAAGCCAGAACGCTGGCGGCGCATTGGTCTACCATTAGTTTTTAACTTCTCTAGTGCACTAGCTAAACCCTCTGGGTCACGCGTCATTAATGCCCCAGACGCATCAGCCAAATATTCTCGCTGACGCGACACTGCTAGCTGCAATAAAACAACAATAATCGGCGCTATTATGGAAATTATAACCAAAATTGCTTCTATTCCACTCCTATCGTTATCACGATCATCTCTATTGCCACGATAAAAATAGTATATCAAATCGCATAGCATAGCTATAGCACTAGATAAACCAAATACTATCATACTAATTCTAATATCGTAATTCTGAATATGAGATAATTCATGCGACATAACCGCTTCTAGTTCACGCTTATCCATAATAGCAAGCAACCCAGTAGTAACCGCCACGTAGGCATGTTGCGGATTTCTACCAGTAGCAAATGCGTTTGGCGCATCATCGTCTATAATAAATATTCGTGGCATCGGTAGCCCACTAGCAATACATAAATTCTCAACTACTCGCCACAGCTCAGGACAATCCTTCTTAACTATTTCACGCCCACCGCAGACTAGCATGGCAGTTCTACTTGCCGTAAAATATTGCATTAAGGCGTAAAAGACAAATCCCGCCATAACACACAAGGCCATGACGTAATTTTGAGCATAATAGCCAATCAACCAACTAATAACGCCGCCAACAAGAAGAAATACCATTATGATTAAAACGGTATTCCTCTTATTGGCTTTAATGTTGCTATACAAGCTCTACCTCACTAAAACTTAACTTGTGGAGCTTCTTCAATAGTAGCGCGATCTTCAACTTCAAAGAACTCACGTTGTTTAAAACCAAACATACCAGCAATCATATTG
This sequence comes from uncultured Candidatus Saccharibacteria bacterium, assembly GCA_947090635.1. GTDB lineage: Bacteria > Patescibacteriota > Saccharimonadia > Saccharimonadales > Saccharimonadaceae > Nanoperiomorbus. The sequence goes on from CAMUOM010000001.1 coordinate 112,648, forward strand.
TTAGGGAATGTCTGAATTTTCGTATTTAAATCGCGCACACCGCTATTGTAGAAACGACGTGCAGCCTGTACTTTATCTTCCGTATCAGTAATTTCGTCTTGCAACGCACGAAAATTATCCGACGCCTTCAACTCCGGATAAGCTTCAGCCACAGCAAACAAGCTCTTTAAGGCTGACTCAAACTGACCTTCAGCCTGCGCAGTAGCCTTTGGGCCCTGAGCAGCAGCAGTCATCACTGCCGCACGTGCTTTTGTAACATTCTCAAATACTTGACTCTCGTGAGAAGCATATCCCTTTACTGTCTCAACCAAATTAGGAATTAAATCAGCCCTACGCTTTAGCTGTATAGTAATATCGCTCCAAGCCTCATCAACGCGAACTCGCAACTTAATTAAAGCATTGTAAACAGCAACAACAATAGCAATAACCACAATAAGCAATATTACTACAATCGCAACAATTAGAACGTTACTAGATAACCCAAGATTAGTATTCATTATATCCTCCGTTTAAATGTCAAAGAATGACTCTCCTATAATAATAACAAGCCGAATTACTCTTGTCAACTAAACATTAGTTATTTAATTTGTGGTGTGCCGGAAAGATGTTTTTATCCATCGGAGCAAACGCATAGCCTTGCGCCTTATAATATTCAATTACTTTAGGCAATGCGTCCACGGTAGTAGTTTTTACCGCCGTATCATGCGCTAGCATTACAATTTTGTTTGCATGACAAGATGTAGCTTGCTTAATAATAGCAGCCGCTGGCACCCGATTAGCAGACGCATCACCAAAATCGCAGTTCCAATCAATATACTGATAGCCACGACGTTGCATCTCTTTAGTAATACGCGTCATAATCCCTGGAGAATACCGACGACTAACAGTATTACTTGAACCACCAGGTAAACGCACCATGTACGAATGTTGCCCAATTAAGCCATATACCATATCATCGATCCGCTTTAAATCAGCAAAATAAGCTTGGTCAGACGAATAAACCTCTTGATAACGATGCGTGAAAGTATGTAAGCCAATGGTATGCCCGTGGTCAAACGCCTCTTTAATGTAATGATTATATGGTTGGCCGTTGCCGGTCACAAAAAATGAACCTTTAACGCCATATCGGTCCATAATATCCATAATTTTCTTGGTATTTTCACTGGGGCCATCATCAAAAGATAGGTATACCACTTTTTTACCATCATCCACATACGGTTTTATTGGGTCTACTGGACTATTGTCCTGTGATTCCTGCTTATTTTTATTATCATCATGTTTAGCTTCATTACCACTATTACCACTAGTATGATTCTGCTGAACATTATTAGCTACCTGTTTTACATTAGCTTTATTGTCATGCTTTGGCGCTAAGAAGCAAGCACCGGCAACGACGCACAATACAACCACAAGTGCTATTACACCGCCGATAATATACCATCGCTTATTCTTTAATTTACTTTGTTGATCTTGTTGGTTGTTAATACGATAACTGTTCATGCCCACTTTAATTACTCCTATCTATCAACAATAATAAACCAAAATAATAAAAAATTAAAGCTATAAAAAATAAGGCTAGTTGAGCCTTGGATAATTGTGGTGGGCGAGGAGGGACTTGAACCCTCACGAGCGTAAGCTCACAAGATTTTGAGTCTAGCGCGTCTACCAATTCCGCCACTCGCCCATGGATATCATTTATTTTAGCATACTAATACTAAAATATAAACTGGAGGCACCTGTGGGAGTTGCACCCACCTACGAGGTTTTGCAGACCTCTGCGTAACTGATCCGCCAAGGCGCCAAATAAAATAGGCGATACAAGTCGCCTAAATAGTCAATATATGGTGCGGGTTAAGAGACTCTAACTCTCGACCTCATCCTTGGCAAGGATGCGCTCTAAACAACTGAGCTAAACCCGCAAAGATTGACATAAACTATGTTACCAAACATTTAATCCGATGTCAAATGTATTTTCTATTTGGCGATATCACCCTATTTAGTTGCAGTGCATCAGCACCTAAATCTATAATATCACACAATGTCATGATTCAAAAGAAAACATTCGCTTAAAGCTAAAGCCACCCCAAAGGGGTGGCTTTAGAAGTAAAAATGTTATAAATGTACACTCTCGACGCTGTGGTGGCCCATCCCAGACTCGAACTGGGGACACAAGGCTCTTCAGGCCTCTGCTCTACCAACTGAGCTAACGAGCCACAACAGCGCCACGAGTACTTTTATTATAATATACTTTACCCTATTTATGCAAACTTTTCTTCGACTTCTGATCGGATTTATCTACAGGACTTGAAACAATCTCATCAATTAATCCGTATTCTTTCGCTTCACTAGCAGTCATCCAGTAATCACGTTCCATATCTTGATATACTTTATCGCGATTTTGGCCAGTAGCTTCCGCTAATATATCAATCAGGGTATTTTTTAACGCCAATGTCTCACGTAAATCAATTTCCATATCAGTAAACTTACCAGTCGTACCAGACGATACTTGATGTATCATGGTTTTGGCATGTGGCAGCATGTAACGCTTGCCTTTAGTACCACTAGCTAGCAATACAGCACCCATTGAAGCCTGCAACCCCACGCCAAACGTCGCAACATCAGACTTAATTAGATTCATTGTATCTACAATAGCTAAACCATCATAGACTAACCCACCCGGAGTATTGATATAAAAACTAATATCATCATGACTCTGTGAATCTAAAAATAGTAATTGCGCCACTACTAAGTTTGCAGTATCAGGATTAACTTCATCACCTAAGAAGATAATCCGATCTTTTAATAATCTAGAATAAAGGTCAAAAGACCGTTCACCATTGTTTGTCTTCTCTAATACAGTTGGTACTAGATAGCTCATTATTTCTTGCCTTTTTCAGCAAGTTCAACCAACTTTTCTAGCGCCTTCTTAGTTAGCATTTGCTGATTAATTTGCGCCAAATATTCCGGTGTCTTAAAATGCGCCTTTACTTTTGGATTATTGAATTGCTCAAGCATCTTATTCTGTTGTTCAATAACCTCTTCTGGGTTGACTGTAATCTTCTCCTTCTCGATAAAGGCAGTCAATACCATACTATTACGAATTCGTTTTTCCGCTGCAGGCCTCAACTCAACTTCAGTCCACTTTTCTTCGGTCAAATCCTTCTGCTTGAGATACTTATCAAGATCTAATCCACGATACATCAAGCCCTCCGTAAAGCGCTTTTTCATTTGTGGGATTTCGTCATTAACTAATACTTCAGGCACATCTACTTTGCTTTTTGCAGCGAATTCGGTTAATAACGCCTCTTCGTATTTCTGTTCAGCGTCAGCCATCTCAGTCTCTGCTAAATTGTTCCTAATATCGCGCTTCAAATCTTCCACGGTTTTTAAATCAGGAGCCATATTCTTAGCAAAGTCATCATTTAGTTCTGGCATCTTAAGCTCATTAACCTTTAATAGCTTAATCTTGAACACAGACTTCTTGCCGGCTAATTCTGGCGCACCATATTCTTTTGGAAAAGTTACATTAACGTCAAATTCTTCGCCAGCCTTATGACCAACAATACCATCCTCAAACCCAGGAATAAATGAGCCAGAACCAAGCTTCAATGCATAGTTCTTAGCTGTACCACCAGCAAATTCTTTACCATTAACCGAACCAGTAAAATCAATGATCACTTCATCACCATTCTTGGCGGCACGTTCTACGGCAGTTTTTTCAGCAGCATTCACGCGCAAGCGGTCAATTACATCATCAACCTGCTTATCTGAAATTTCAGAGCTTGGCTTTTTAGTAGTCAATTTACTTGGGTCACTTAATTTAACCTCAGGCATTAAGTCAAATGTAGCAGTAAATTCTAACTCCTGACCAGGAACATACTTCGTTACCGACACAGTTGGCTGATCTAACGGCATTAAATTATCTTTAGCTAATAGCTCACGAATTGAGTCAGTGACAACTTCGTTAATCTCCACATCTGCAACTCTAGCTGGGTCTAAGTGCTGTTCTAACACACGCTCTGGCACATGCCCTTTGCGAAACCCTGCTATTTTGGCATTACGGCCAATCTTATGAAGTGCGCGCTCATGATTAATGGACATCTTCTCACCATTAACAGTAACCGTGTATTCCACCTTATTCTTTGCAATTTCCTTCTTACTGTAATCCATAATACTCCTTATTTTACCAGATATTACCATTAATTGTTAATTCTTTGCGCTATTTCAGACACAGATAAATGCTCTTGCTCGCCAGTTTCTACGTTCTTAAGCTGTAATTTACCGCTAGATACTTCACTTTCACCAATAAAAACCAGATATTTGGCGCCATGTTTTATGCCGGCCTTAATCCGTTTATCTAATTTTCGCTCCGTAGCATCAACTGCAACATTGACGCCAAATTTGCGCAGCTCACTGGCGTAATTCTCAGCTTTCAATAATAAATCATCTGCCATTGGTAATAAATACACCGACACATTAGTTGATAGCTCTGGTATTAGCTGATGAGCGCGCAAGAATTCGCCAAACATCGTTTCGCCCGGTGCTGCACCAACTACCGGCAAGGTTTCCACGCCAAACATAGCAACCAAACCATCATAACGACCACCACCAAACATAGCACGACGATTCTCGGGCGCCTCATCAAATACTTCAAACACAATGCCAGTATAATAATCAAAGCCTCGCATTAATCTAATGTCATATTTAGCATTATTAACGCCTAATTCGCGCAAATTATTCAATACTGCACGAACCGGAACTAACACGTCGCTAGATTTAATCTCCTCTGGCAAAGCATCAATAGCATCAACCTCTAATATTGCGGATAACTTATTCACGGCCGATTCATTATTACCAATAATCTCCCTGGCTAACTCATCAAATGCATCGCGCGGCAATTTATCAAACCGGTCTAGTAGCTTAATCATACGTCCACCCTGCTCAGTATCAAGACCAAGATAATTGCTCATGATATAGTTTGTCAAACGACGGTCGTTCACCTTGATGGTAAACATATCATCAGTAGCGCCAAATTCCTTGACAATATCATGCGCCATATGAATTATCTCAGTGTCACCAGCAATACCTGGCTCGCCAAACAAATCAAAGTTTAGCTGCCAGAACTCACGTTCGCGCCCATGCTGTGGACGTTCATAGCGCATAAAATTAGCAATTGAATAGAGCCGTATAGGCAATGGCATATCTTGCCGCCGCGCCGCCACCATTCGCGTAACAGATGGTGTCATTTCCGGACGAATCGCCACCTTACGTTCACCGCGGTCGTTAAACGCATATGTCTGTTCGTTAACTATTTCCTCACCACTCTTCGCTGCATACATTTCTAGTGGCTCCAGCATAGGCGCCATATATTCTTCATAGCCATACCGCTCCACCACCTTACGCCACCCAGCAAAAATATACTCACGCAATCTCATATCTTCAGGATACAAGTCGCGCATACCCCGCAAACTAGCTAAACCTAAACTCATACTATTATTTTAGCACATGCCACACCGTTGCTGTACGTGCCGGTAAATATAATGTTATCTTACCATCTGATGGATAACTCATGCTAGTGTTAATTTGTTCAAATCCACCATATCTATTATCGTCCGTAGTTAATTCAATATGATATTTGCCAACCGGAGCTTCTATAGCCACATCAGTATATGATGTGTTAGAAAAATTAAATACAAATAAACGGCTACTTCGTAAATATGCAATAATTTTTCGCTGCTCATCTACTAATAGACACTTGATATTACCGCTCAGTTTTTTAACTAGATTTATCATATCTCGATCAAAATCATTTAGCCACGAAAACTTCAGTTTAGGGTCATCTACCAGATGCCATTGACGACGAGCATACTTATATGACCAATTATTGCCCTCGCGCGGAAAATCAATCCATTCTGGATGGCCAAACTCATTGCCCATAAAATTCAAGTAGCCTCCAGCATTAGTGCTAGCAGTAATTAGCCGAATCATTTTATGTAAGGCAATACCACGATCGACTATTAAATTATGATCTGACTTCTGCATGTGTTCGTACATTTCTTTGTCTAGTAGGCGAAAAATAATTGTTTTATCACCTACCATTGCTTGGTCGTGACTTTCGGCATAGTTGATCGTTTTTTCCTCAGCACGATGCGAAGTTAGCTCATACCACAGTTTACCCATTTGCCAATCTTCGTCACGTTGGTCCTTTAGCATCTTAATCCATAAGTCAGGCGCGCCCATATTGAAGCGATAATCGAAACCAATACCAGCCATATCAGACGGAGCGGCCATCCCAGGCATAGCGCTCATATCCTCGGCAATTGTTATTGCGTTAGCATTCACCTCGTGCACTAAAGTGTTTGCCATAGATAAATATGTCAAAGCATCTAGATCAGTATTGTCAGTAAAATAATCTTTGTATGATGTAAATGACTGATTCAAACCATGATTACGGTAAATCATACTAGTTACACCATCAAAACGAAACCCGTCAAAATGATATTCATCCATAAAATATCGTAGATTTGAAAGCAAGAAATGTGCTACTTCCGGCTTACCATAATCAAATAAACGCGAGTTCCACGCCTCATGCAAACCAGACTTAAAATACTGGTTCGGATCACCGGCAAAATTACTCAAACCTTCGTTTTCATTCTTAACTGAATGCGAATGCACCACATCCATCACCACTCTCAGGCCCATACCATGCGCCTCATCAACCAAACGCTTCAAATCAGTCGGAGTACCAAAACGCGAACTCTCTGCAAAAAAATTCGCTACTTGATAGCCAAAGCTACCATAATACGGATGTTCCTGAATAGCCATCAGCTGAATAGTGTTGTATCCTAGCTGCTTTACCCGCAATAAAACATTATCAATAAAATCTTGGTATGTAGCTACTCGCTCATCTTCGCCAGACATACCAATATGAGCTTCATAAATTAATTGTTGCCGTGGCTTAACCGGTGCTACATGACGCCAGTTATATTTTTTGACAGGATTCCATACTGCTGCCGCAAACAATTTAGTCTTTTCGTCTTGTAAGACATATTCAGCATATGCTGGAATTCGTTCAGCGTCCCCACCGTCCCAAAAAATATGCAACTTATAATAGTCAAGATGCTCCAATTTGTCTTCTGATAATTTTAATTCCCACACACCATTCTCCAGCGGATGGAATAAATAAGATAGGTCATCCCGCCAATTGTTCTTGTCGCAGTGTAAATATATTCTACTAGCGCGCGGTGCCCACTCCCGCATCACCCAACCATTATCGATATGATGCAGCCCAAAATACAAATGTCCTAATGCAAAGTTAGCTATACTATTATCACCCAAAATTGCATGACTTTTGGTAGTTAAGTATTTTTGGCGCTCAATCAATGCTGTTCGATATGGCTTCAACCAAGAATCAATTTTTAATAGCTTATCAACCGCCACATCACTATTCATATAATCTATTTTATCATGATTAAGCTTATAAAATAAATACGGGCATTTTGCCCGCTAATAAAATTGGTGCGCGCGAGAGGACTTGAACCTCCACGAGCGTGAGCTCACTAGCACCTGAAGCTAGCGCGTCTACCAATTCCGCCACGCGCGCATAGTTACATTATAACATATCAGCTACGCATATTGTATTCATCTATATGTGCAGTACGGTATGATTTTCTTAAGCACTCAACTAACTTATGTGGATCTATATTGCGACAAACATCACGATTTAAAATATCGAATGGATCAAATTCTTTTTTTAGCTTATCTAAAAGTTCTACTACTTCCTTGTGCTTCATCTTTCTTGCATACGGAGCTAATATTCGTCCGACGCCGCCAGCACCAGCTATATTGCCATCCAATTCAAATGTAATCTGTGAAAAATCTTTAAGTAGTCGAAACACCATCTGACGATGCCCAAGACTAGATAAATTAAGCACCGGCCTAACCGTCATTATCCCAGCGCCCAAGTTACCCCAAATACCAGCCTTAATGTGATTATCGCTCAGAACACCACGGACTTTATCAATTAAGTCAGCAAAATTCTCAGGAACTACCGCCAAACTATCAACTAAATGAATTGCCGCATTACCATCATCACTATAGTTGTTTACAATATAGGTTGAGTCTCTCAATGCAGCCAAAGTAGTGCGGTCATCGGCACTAACGGCCACTTTTGCATCTACTACACCAGCTGAATCTAATATTTTACCAACCTTTCTCAGCTGTTTCGCTTGCCGCTTGTCATCAAACGACATAAATATCAACATTTTTGGAATATCGTCAGTAACCACTTTCCATGGTTTATAACCAGTAATCTCCATCATTAGCTTCATGGTATCGCCATCTATAAAGCTAAATGCGCTTGGCTCTAATTGTAATAGGCGATCAAATAAATCCGATTCGTTCTGCTCTTCTGTAATAGCCGCAACTACCATCGACTGTTCATCTGATATATCATCAAGTTTTAAGATAGCTTGCGTAATAATACCTAAGGTACCTTGTGACCCAACAAATAATGGTGTTAAATCAAAATTACCATCCTTATCCTTAACGCGGTCTAAAGCATATACCGTACTATCCAATGCACGCCCTGCACTAATTGCATCTATTGATTCAGGGTTATCTTCGATCAGAGAGTCAACAAATCTATATAAATCGCCCTCCATTGTCTCTAAACCCTTTTTAACACTTAGCTCACGTTTATTTAATTTGCCGGTCTGAATCACTTCACCGTTAGCTAGCACTACCTCAACGCAATCAACGCAATTTAGCATATCACCATATTTTGCAAAATTGTCGGTTACAACATTCGACCCCAGCATACCGCCAATCGTACAATCAGTAGTAGCGCCATCGTCAATTGGCAGACGTAACCCATGAGTAGCCATCGCTTCACGTAGTGCCATTAATTTGATTCCAGTCTGTACACGAACTAATTTAGATTTAGTATCTAGCTCCATAATGTGATTCATATAATTCTGCATAGACAACACAACACCATCAGTAATTGCAGCACCAGTAGAATCAGAGCCAGCACCCCTAACGGTCAAAGATAAGAATTGTCCGCGCTCCGCTAGTCGCCAAGCAAAACGCGCGACCTTACGCACATCATCTAACGTTCTAGGGAATACTACTAAATGCGGCGTCATACTAAGCACACTGCCATCCGTCGAATAACGCAATCTAGCGCTAACATCAGATAATACATCGCCAGATAACCGCTGATTTAAATAATCCCCTATCTTGCTCATATTATTAGTATAACATAACCAAAATAATATTAAAATAAAAAATAGCCCAAACGGGCTAATAATACTGGTGCGCGAGAGAGGACTTGAACCTCCACGCCCGAAGGCATATGCTCCTAAGGCATACGTGTATACCAATTTCACCACTCGCGCAAATCAAATGGCTAATAATATAGTAGCAAATAACAACATTTATTTCAACTATATTTTTAAACTGGTTTATAATTATAACATGGATAGCAGACAGCCACTAGCAGAACAATTACGCCCACAAAGCTTATCTGATGTAGTCGGCCAACCCGAAGCGATCGAAATATTAACCAAGATAGTTGATAGTGGTCATCCCACCTCGCTCATCCTCTGGGGCCCACCAGGCACCGGAAAAACTACTCTAGCGCGCATCGTAGCCCATGAATTTAACGCTGATTTTGTCGAACTGTCCGCCGTCAATGCAAAACGCGCCGACGTAGACCAAGTAATCGAGCATGCTCGACAAAATTGGAATCTACAAATTCGTACGATTTTATTTATCGATGAAATCCACCGCTTTAATAAAGCGCAACAAGATGCCTTTTTGCCGCATGTCGAATCAGGACTGATTACTCTAATTGGCGCTACTACGGAAAATCCATCGTTTGAAGTCATTGCCCCACTCATTTCTCGGGCACGCGTTATTGTGCTACACCAATTATCTGAAAGCAGCTTGATAGAAATACTCCAACATGCAATTAAACTACTTAGCAACGATATTAAAATATCGAATGAATCCATCAAATTAATTGCACAATTATCGCATGGTGACGCACGAGCTGCCTTAGGTAATCTAGAGATGGCTTCGACGTTCACTAATGGCAAAACTATTACTCCTAAAATAGTTGCTCAAGCAGCTGGTGCCAAACTGCCCCGTTATGACAAAAATGCCGACTCACACTACAATCTAATTAGCGCCTTCATTAAATCGATGCGTGGCTGCGACGAACGCGCTACTCTATACTACTTAGCTCGCATGATTGAGGCTGGCGAAGATCCTAAATTCATTGCTCGCCGCATGATTGTTTTTGCCAGCGAAGACATTGGACTAGCCGGCAATGGCGCGCTCGGTCTAGCAACTAGTGCATCACTAGCGCTAGAAAGAATTGGCATGCCAGAGGGCGGTATTGTATTATCTCATGTAGCATTAGCCTTAGCTAAATCAAAAAAATCACGTGAATCATATAACTCCTGGCAACAAGCCAAGCTAGCCGCTGCTACACTGCCGAATGCCGAAGTACCGCTCAATCTCCGCAACGCTCCGACAAAACTAATGAAAGATTTAGGATACAATCAAGGTTATCAATGGGTTGCTGGCTTTCACCAAACCGGCAGTTACTTGGCTCCGGAAGTAGATAAATTTTATAGTCAGCTTAAGCCTACCGATTCGTCAATACGTCCCGACTAGCCAGATTCTTACTATTATTCTTAGTTTGCTTAACATAGCTAGCCACGGACTTTGCACCTAGTGCGCCAGATACTACTGTAGCAAGCCTACCAACCAGTTTAATTTTACCAGCTAAGTTAGATTTACCGTGTTCTTTAGCTACATTTCCACCAATAATCCCCGCCATTGCCACCCAACGTGAAGCCTCAGCTATTTTACCTTCACCAGTAGTCTTGGGCTCGTGATGTAAAATAAACTTAGCAACACCATTTAGTGCCCAACCGGCTATTTTTGGTCCATAAATCATCGCTAGCTCAGACTTTTTAATCATTTTAGCGTCGCAAGCCGCCTTCGCAATTAATGCAGCTTTCGCTCCATCAGCCGCAATATCACCCCATCGTCCAGCGGGATAATTAGCTACACGCGTTTTACGCGCTAAAGCACCATCCACCAAATCACACGCCGCACCAAGTGCCACCAGGCCAATGCCTCTAGCACGATGACCATGTTTAAATTGATTACATCCTAGCGCTACCAACCCAATGCCAGCAATAGTAACTAAATTTGGCAACGTCACAATACCATGTGTTTGTTCTGCTATTTTTTGCGCAGTAGTTAATTCTTTACCGTCAGCTATATCCTGCTGAGGCATCGGCACTAGATCCTTATCTAACTTATTGAAATTATTCATTATGTGCATCCGCAAATTTTTTGATCATAATTTTCAACAACCTCTTGTCGCGCATTTCATTTTTATGATCATACTTTTTTACTACCTCTATAATATCACATATAGATTTTTCGTCATACCATGCGATTAGCCAATCAGCATTCATAATTAAATAGCGCAAGAGAGCACGCCACACTCCAATACCACATCGCGGAAATAATACCGTGGCATTGCATGCATCCTTTAGCCACCCCTCTATTGCACTACGCCTAACTAAGCTATCAATCATTTTATCAGCTATAACTGGCGAATTAGACTTATCTAATATATCAGAGGCTGCATAATTAGCCATATCCCATTTCATCTCACTGGCAAACTTAGCTAAAATATCGGCAATATAATCTGCACGTTCTAAGCTATCTATCGGAATTAAATCATAAGTTACACTTATACCACTACAATAAGCGGTTTTGGTTGCCTTACTATATACCTCTCGCGGGTGCAACTTTGCATTTTTAATACAATCAATTAATTCATCTTCTGTATGTGCTAAAAGCATCCAAGCTCCATTATCTAGTAGTTTAATAATCCCCGCACACCTCAACTCGTTGACTATACTAGCAAATTCTACCTCATTAATACAAAATAATTCTTTTAAACAACTCGGGTTAGCTACACCTAACGTTATTAACGCCCGAGCAGCCGATTTTAGAGTAAGCTTACCACGTTTATTGCGCACTAGCTTAGCTATCTGCAACGTTTTCTGCATTGCATCGCTACAATAAATATCGTCGTTACAGTTACTTAACATTAGTTGCTTTATCGTACCAAATATTTCAGCACTACCTGGCCTTAGCTGAAACCGATCATTATAGATTAGACTATTACAACCAACAACAATTTTATGATCATGTTTTATATACACCTCTGTATCTAATAATCTAAATGATAGAAAATCTGTATCATCTTGTTTAATTTCTTCAAATAATTTGTTCATAGCATATGACACAGTATCATTTTGGTCTTGCACAACTTTCACATTACGCACTGCAACGCTATCATATTGCTCAATATACAATAATACATTGCATAAATCATGCTCATTTTTTTGAAATTCAGCATATAGCACTTGACTTAATTTGATCATATCCTCCCCCGCACACATTGTTTAGGAATATTATATAATGAATACATGAAAGATTCCATTCTGGCGCTTCTATTTCGGTTTGGGTTAGGTTCAATATACCGTATACTTTATCGACCAAAAGCAATACGTCCCATCAAGCTCTCTCGTAATCGCGCCATTCTAGTCGGTAATCACACTAGCTATTATGATCCCATCACTATCGGCATCTTTTGCAATCGTTTTCCACATTTTATGGCAAAACGCGAATTGTTCGCTGCGCCATTTGGCTGGTTCTTTAAATGGCTCGGTCTAATTAAAGTAGACCGCGACCAACCGCACCAAGCGTTTATTGATGCTAAAAAATTGTTAGAGTCTAACCACATAGTTTTATGCTTCCCGGAAGGTACTACTAGATGGAAAAAATCTAATGAACTTCTACCATTTAAAAACGGCGCTATTAGGTTAGCTAAGGATACTGGAGCTCCTATTATACCATTTGCTATCGTAGGGCATCCTAAACTATTTCATCGTTCCACTACAATAATATTTGGTGACCCAATAAATGTAACCGATGCTAGTAACGCAACAAATGAGATGCTGCGAAATGCAGTGGCTAGTTTAATGCAGGAAATTAATAGGGAAAAAATTAATCTTATATCCGGTAAGCCCGCACGTAATCCATCAAAATGTCCACCGCCAAGCCGTAAATCTGGTAAAATATAATTATGGCTAGAAAAATTAAAGCCCCTTGGCTCAAGTCATATGGTAATCGCAAAAAGTCTTTGCGTTACCCAAACATTTCCATCTACGACTTTATTGAGCGCAATGCTACGAAAAACCCAAGTGATATTGCGATAGATTATTTTGGTAATCAAGTTAGCTATGATGATTTAATGCGCCATATTGACCACGCCGCCCGCGGCTTTCGTGAATTAGGTATTAAAAAGGGTGATGTTATTTCAATCTGTAGCGCCAATATTCCCGAAGCTATTTATGCTATTTATGCAGCTAGTAAAATCGGCGCCATTGCTAATATTTTTCATCCACTATCGGCGCCTGAGGAAATTAAATATTATCTCAATCTCACCTCGAGCCGCTACTTAATAATGATTAATGTATCTTGGCCTATGGTAAAACCAATTGTCAATGAAACTAATGTTGAAAAAGTTATTGTAATTGACCCACTAGCTTCACTGCCATTCGTACCACGTTACGGCATGAAAATAGCATCACTAATTCCAATTATCGGCAAAAAGCAAGAGACGCCGCGCGGCGACAAGGTAATGCTCTGGTCTGATTTAATCGCTCAAGGCGCACGCTTTTATGGAAATACTAATGCACATACCAAAAGTAAAGATTTAGCAGCCATTATTTATAGCGGTGGCACTACTGGCACCCCCAAGGGCGTAGCTCTAAATAATCTTTCATTCAATTCCATGGCAATGCAAGTCCGCGAAATGTTCCCTTCATTCGCTTTACCCGGTAAAAGCATTCTTGGTATTATGCCAATATTTCACGGTTTCGGGCTAGCAGTAGGTATTCATGCAATGTTTGTTAACGATATGAAAGTAAGCATGTACCCTAAGTTTGACATTAAACGCTTTGATCGCATCTTAAAACAAAGCCGACCAAACTTAATGGTTGGCGTGCCAACACTTTATGAAGCGCTACTACGCAATCGCCATATCAAGCACCTCGACCTAAGCTGTATTGAGCTAGCTATCTCTGGTGGCGACCTATTAGACGACTCATTAAAACAAGACGTTGAAAAATTGCTCCGCAAGGCTGGCAGTCAAGCAAATCTAATCCAAGGTTATGGACTAGCCGAATGTCTCTCAGTGTCATGTGTAACACCAGAAGACCAATACCGGCCATATACAGTAGGTATGCCAATGCAAGATGTGTATTACAAAATAGTTGAACCGGGAACTGGTATTGAAAAACCTTATGGTGAACTTGGCGAAATTATTATTACTGGGCCAAATCTTATGTCTGGCTATGTTAACAATGCCGAAGAGACCAACAAAGCCTTACAAAAACATGACGATGGCCATATCTGGCTCCACACCGGCGATATCGGCTATATGGATAAAGATGGCTACATTTACTTTAAACAACGACTCAAGCGCATTATTGTTAGTAGTGGCTACAATATTTATCCTAGTCAGGTTGAATCAGTAATTTGTAAACTGCCACAAGTGTTAATGGCAACCGTAGTTGGCATTCCCGATCCATATCGTGGGCAAATCGCCAAAGCATTTATTGTACTAAAAGATGGATTTAAACCGAACGGTGAAATGCGCGCACTCATACTTGAACAGTGTAAAAAGCATCTCGCAAAATTCGAGATGCCACGAGCTATTGAGTTCCGCAAAAGCCTACCAAAGACTAAAGTTGGAAAAGTTGCCTACCGTGAGCTAGAGAAAGAGGAATCTAACGAGAAAAATTAGTTGCATTGCTAGGGCTATATCTGCTATAGTATAGGTACGCGCGCGTGCTGGAATTGGTAGACAGGCATGCTTGAGGTGCATGTGTCGCAAGCGACGTGGAAGTTCAAGTCTTCTCGCGCGCACCATGGGTTGGTAGCTCAGCTGGCTAGAGCGCCACATTCACACTGTGGAGGTCGGGAGTTCAAGTCTCTTCCAGCCCACCAGACATTATTACACCCTACTTCTATAGGGTGTTTTTATTTTTATTACGCTTTATAAAATAAAAAGCCAAGGCAATCGCCTTGGCAATAATACTGGTGGAGCACAGCGGATTTGAACCGCTCACCTCTTCGCTGCCAGCGAAGCGCTCTAGCCAAATGAGCTAGTGCCCCAAATGGTGGGTCGCAAGAGGCTCGAACTCCTGACCCCCTCGGTGTAAACGAGGTGCTCTAGCCAACTGAGCTAGCGACCCAACAAAACTTAGTTTACCACACTACATTATCTTTGGCAACATTTTAATTTTGTGTTATAATAACTGCCGAGGAAGCACCTGCTTAATATGGTGCAAATTTTTATGTATACACCAGATAAAATTCGTAATATTGCAATTATTGCACACGTCGACCACGGCAAAACCACCTTGCTTGATGGTCTATTAAAACAATCCCACACCTTTCGTGACAATTCCGTAGAAATGGGCGAACACTTAATCATGGATAGTGGCGATCAGGAGCATGAACGCGGTATCACCATTACTGCCAAAACTACAGCGATTCATTATGATAATTACAAAATTAACATTATCGATACCCCAGGCCATGCCGACTTTGGCGGCGAGGTAGAGCGCACTTTGCAGATGGCTGACGGTGTTCTATTAATTGTTGACGCTGCCGAAGGCCCAATGCCACAAACTAAATTCGTTTTAAGCAAGGCGCTTGAACTAGGACTTAAGCCACTAGTAATCATTAATAAAATTGACAAGCCAGCACGTCGCATTGAGGCAGTAAAAGACGAAATTGCTGATTTATTCCTCGAGCTCGCTACAACCGACGACCAACTCGAATACCCAATTTACTATGCTATCGGTCGCGAAGGTAAATCATGGAATGAAATGCCAGATGACCCAAGTGAGCCAGCTGATTTGAAGCCGATTTTTGAGGCAATTATTAAGCAAATCCCAGCGCCGAAGGTTGACACCGATGGTCCATTTCGCATGTTGGTTACTTCTTTGCAATACGATAGCTTCCTTGGCAAATACGCTCTCGGTCGCATCGAGCGCGGTACCGCTAAAGCTGGTATGCCAATTTGCTTAATTGATTACAACGACAATATTAAGCCAGCTAAAATTGATAAATTGTTCACCTACGAAGGTCTCGAAAAGCAAGAAATTAAGGAGGGCCTAGCCGGCGACATCGTTGCTATTACCGGAGTTGGTGATGCTAAAATTGGCGAAACAATCGCCGACCCAAGCGACCCAACACCATTACCTCGTATTGAAGTTGAAAAACCAACCATCTCAATCTATCTCGGACCTAACACATCGCCATTTAAAGGGCGCGAAGGTGAATTTAACACATCACGTCAAATTGCCGACCGCCTCAATCGCGAACTAGAAACAAATGTTTCCCTACGTGTCGAACCAGACGGCATCGGCTTTAAGGTTAGTGGTCGTGGTGAGCTTCACCTATCAGTTCTTATTGAAGCAATGCGTCGCGAAGGCTATGAATTCGAAGTTGGTCGCCCACAAGTAGTTTTGTCAGAAGAGAACGGCCAGACTATGGAACCAGTCGAAGAGCTATTTATTGAAGTAGCACCTGAATTTGTTGGCGCCGTCGCACAGGAACTGGGCACTCGCCACGCTGAATTAATCAAACAAGAAACTTCAGCGCAAGGTGCTATTCGTTCTACATATAAAATCACTTCTCGCGCCATCATCGGTTTACACAACTTGCTACTTACTGCTACCAAAGGCACAGTAATTATGAGTTCTCTGCCAAATGGCTATCAGCCACTTGGCGCACCACTAGTTGGCTTACGCAACGGCGCATTAATAGCTGCTGAAACCGGTCCGTCTACCGCCTATGCTCTAGCAAACGCTGAAGCACGTGGTGAATTGTACATTGGCCCTGGCGTAGAAGTCTATGCTGGTCAAATCGTCGGTCTCAATAAGCGCAAAGAGGACCTTGAAATTAACGTCTGCAAGGGCAAACAGCTCACTAACATGCGTAGTAAGTCATCTGATGGTGCAATTCAGCTCACACCTTATACCGAAATGTCACTCGAACAATGTCTCGACTTTATCGAGAACGACGAATTACTTGAAGTTACACCGAAGAATCTTCGCCTTCGCAAGGCCGAACTAGATCCAATCAAGCGCAAACGCGCTAAGCGCATCTAATAAAACGCCCCTCATACGAGGGGTGTTTTATTTATTATGTATTGTACCTATTTTTTATCTAGCATTTTCTGCAAATATTTTGCAGTGTAGCCACGACCAGTAGCTGCAACTTGCTCGGGCGTACCAGCCACCACCACGCGCCCACCATCTAAACCACCGTCCGGACCCATATCGATTACCCAATCAGCGCTCTTAATTACATCCAAATTATGCTCAATCACTAGCACGCTATTCCCTGCATCTACTAGCTGTTGAATCACGTCCAGCAAACGCCTCACATCTGCTGAATGTAGCCCCGTAGTCGGCTCATCCATAATATAAAGTGTCTTACCAGTTGCTTTACGACTCAGCTCAGTTGCTAGCTTTATTCGCTGCGCTTCACCACCAGAAAATGTCGTAGCCGACTGCCCAAGTTTAATGTAGCCTAAGCCAACATCCTGCAATGTCTTCAGCTTGCGATAAATTGCTGGAATCGAACTGAAGAACTCTGCAGCCTCATCAATCGTCATCTTTAAAACTTCAGAAATATTTTTATCGTGCCACTTAATCTCCAACGCTTCTTTGTTATAACGAGCACCATGACATTCTTCGCAAGTCACATAAATGTCTGGCAAAAAGTGCATCTCAATCTTAATCGTACCGTCGCCCTGGCAATGTTCACAGCGTCCACCACGTACATTAAAACTAAATCGACCGGCTTGATACCCTCTAATATTAGCTTCAGGAGTAGCAGCAAACAAATCACGAATCGCACTAAAGACGCCCGTGTATGTCGCTGGATTAGAACGTGGTGTACGGCCAATTGGGCTTTGATCAATTGTAATTACTTTATCTAATAAATCAATACCATCAATACGCTGATGAGCACCTGCCACTGACTTTGAATGATTCAACCGTGCCGACAGCTCCTTACTTAAAATATCGTTCACCAGCGTCGATTTGCCGGAACCAGATACACCACTCACCACAGTAAAAGTACCTAGCGGGAACGCTACATCAATATTCTTTAGATTGTGCTCACGAGCCCCACGCACAATCAACTGTCGCTTTAAATCAACAGGCCGCCGACTAGCTGGCACTGCAATTTTTTCCTTGCCACATAAAAATCTGCCTGTTAATGAATTAGGGTTAGACGCCACTTCTTCGGGCGTTCCCGCCGCCACAATCTGTCCACCATTTGCGCCCGCGCCAGGGCCGACATCCACTAAATAATCGGCCGACCGAATCGTATCTTCATCATGCTCCACCACAATAACCGTGTTACCAAGGTCGCGCAAATGCTTTAATGTTGCAATCAATCGGTCATTGTCGCGCTGATGCAATCCAATGCTCGGCTCATCTAGCACATAGAGTACGCCCCTTAGCCCAGAACCAATCTGCGTAGCTAAACGAATTCGTTGCGCTTCACCACCTGAAAGGGTGTTTGCGGCACGACCCAACTCCAAATAACCTAAACCAACATCTTTCATAAAGCTCAGCCGTGATTTAATTTCCTTAAAAATCTGTCGGCCGATTGTCATTTCCTGTTCAGTCCATGCTACCGCATTAAACACATCTATCGCATCATCAATGCTTAAACTGCAAATATCGACAATGGATAAGTCGTGAACTGTAATCGCCTGCACTACTGGCTTTAAGCGTGCACCATGACAAACCGCACACTCACGCTCATGCATAAAGCGCTCAATATCCTTCCGCACAAAATCGCTATCCGTCTCCTGCCACTTCTTCTCTAATCCAGGTATCACGCCTTCGTACTTAGCACGAAACGATTTCGTTCCATCTAACTGAATCGTATAGGTATCATCGCCAGTACCATATAAAATCATATCTTTTACCGACTGCGGCAAATCCTTTACTTCGGTACGCAAATCAAAGCCATGACGCTCCGCTACGGCCGCCAAGCGCTTCTGCCACCAGCCACCCACGCCAGTACGATTATATGGCCGAATTGCCCCCTCCATAATAGTTAAATTAGGATTCAATACTAAATCAGGGTCAATTTCCATCCGGCTACCTAGGCCACCACAGGTTGGACAAGCTCCGAATGGCGCATTAAAGCTAAATAAACGCGGCTCAAGTGCGGGGATTAACTCACTAGGGTGATCCACGCAGGCATAACGTTCCGAGTAAGTGTGTACCTGCTTGCTGTCTGCATCAATTATCACCACAGTACCTTCACCAATCAGCAACGCCTGCTCAATACTCTGCGAGATTCGGGCAATGTCATTGTCATTTAACACTAGTCGGTCTACCACCAAATCAACATCATGCTTTAATTTTTTATCTAATTCAGGCCACTCGTCCAAAGCGTACACCACACCATCAACCCGCGCCCGTGCATAACCACGCTGCATATATTTATCTGGAATAAATGCAAATTCACCCTTTTTCTGTCGCGCGAGCGGCGCATCAATATATACACGACGCGGGCCTAACTTCATAATCTCGTCAATAATTGACTGCGCCGTTCGTTTCGCCACAACTTTACCACAGATTGGACAATGCGGCACGCCCAAACGAGCAAACAATAAACGTAAATAATCGTATGTCTCAGTCACCGTAGCCACCGTAGAACGCGGATTACGACTAGTAGACTTCTGGTCAATTGAAATTGCCGGGCTCAGGCCCTCAATTTGATCCACATCCGGCTTATCCATTTGCCCCAAAAACATTCGCGCATAAGAAGATAGTGATTCTACATAACGCCGCTGGCCTTCAGCGTAAATCGTATCAAACGCCAAAGACGACTTACCGGAACCGGATAGCCCTGTAATTACGGTTAACTTATCGCGTGGAATAGCAACGTCCACGTTTTTGAGGTTGTGCACCCGCGCACCAATAACTTTAATATAGCTCTCTGACACTTCGGGCATTATAACACCTTATAGCTGTTATGTCAATCTACTTACCACAATATTGTTGCCAACGCCACGAGTCACGACACATGTCAGCCAAATCACGCTGCGCAGTCCAGCCTAGTAATTTCTTAGCATAATCGCAATTAGCATAACATGTTGCAATATCACCTGGACGACGACCATCAATTTGATATGGTACGTCAACATTGTTGACTCGCTTAAAGGTATTGACTAGCTGCAGTACACTATAACCTTCACCCGTGCCCAAGTTAACCTTCTGTACACCAGTGTGATTTTCAAGATAGTCTACTGCTTTTACGTGCCCTTGCGCTAAGTCTACTACATGTATATAATCGCGCACACCTGTACCATCTGGTGTATCATAATCATCACCAAAGATGTGTAGCTTTGGCAGCTTGCCTAACGCTACCTGTGTAATATATGGCATGATGTTATTTGGTATACCATTTGGGTCTTCGCCAATTAAACCTGATTTATGTGCACCAATTGGGTTAAAATATCTCAGTAGCATAACCGACCAGCTATTGTCAGACGTATAAACATCCTGCAGAATCTGCTCGTTCATAATTTTAGTAGAGCCATAAGGATTAGTTGCAGTTCCCACTGGCATATCTTCCGTAAACGGCGGTTGGTTAATTGCGCCATAAACCGTAGCACTCGAGCTAAAGACGATTTTCTTAACGTTAAATTCCGCCATTACCTCAAGAACTGATATCAGTCCACCAATATTATTATGGTAGTACTTTAGTGGTTTTTCTACTGATTCACCAACCGCCTTAAATGCTGCAAAATGAATTACCGCATCAATCTTCTCTTTTTGGAAAATATCGCGCAAGGCTGCTTTATCTAAAATATTAGCTTGATACAATTTCGGTCGCTTACCAACAATCTGTGTTACGCGATCCATTACATCAGGGCGACTATTTGAAAAATCGTCAACCACTACAACATCCTTGCCGGCCGACATTAGCTCGACCACAGTATGTGACCCAATGTATCCGGCACCACCAGTTACTAATATTGCCATAAATACCTCCTATTCTTCCATATCAAATGGCATAATTGACTCTGCCCATAGCTGTAATTCTTGTAAAATAAACTCATCCGCCCCTACCGCTTGTGCTTCGCTCAAAGCTTTAAGATATTCCGGTAGTTCGCGCTTTAACTTAGCAGAACGATATTTTTCCCAACTTAGCTGCTCACTTTCGCTTAAACTACGTGGATAATTACGCGCTTTATAACGTAATAATAGCGCCGGCAAACGCGGGTCATGAAACGGCGGATGGCAATCAGCCAACACGTTTTCGTCCATATGTGCCACAATTCGACAATGCACCTTGTCGCCATCAGGGATAAAGCTCTCGTACATCGTACCGTCAACATCGGTTGCAGGGGGCATTGCGCCAGCCTTTAACGATAGGCGTAGTAGCGCTTCAATAAATTCTTTGTGTTCTAATAGCTTCTTTGCGTTCTCTTGTGCTTGCTGCTTGGTCAGCTTAACTCGCACTTCGCTAGCTTCATCTAATACGCCAAACGGTGCTACTGCCGGGCAGGCGTTAGTTTTAATTGTTAGTAACGGCAGACGCGCCAAACCACGTTTATCCAACTCTGCCTGCTCGCCCACAATGCTGGTCGCGATATCGTCATCATTATATCTAAAATAGCTACTTGGGTCGTGTCGCAAATCCCAACAAATATAACTACCACCATATTTACCATTACCAAGCGGCAACGCTGCAGTGGTGCATTGCGTATCCGCCGGCAATCTACCGCTAGTCAGTACACAGGGCACGCCTATCTTAACCACACTAGATAACGACGTTTTATTGCGATGCAGATAAAGATAATCCCATAATTTTGGTTGCTTCGCTTTAATTAATTTCGCTAAATTAATTAAAGCCTTTACATCAGCCAAAGCATCGTGTGCTTGTTTATTCTCAAACCCGTTACTCTTTGCCATATCCACCAAATTAACTGTTGGCTTAATCTCGCCATCAACTTCTTTAGTTGGCCAGACGATTCCCTCAGGGCGCAAGGCACGTACCATACGCACTACATCAAGCAAATCCCATCGTGAACAATGCTGCGTATATGACCACTCGTAAGGGTCACGGAAGCTACGCCAAAGCGTATGACGAATAAACTCATCATCAAAATGTATGTTATTATAGCCCAAGATAGTTGTACCATAGCACATCACTTCTTTTAGAAAATAGTCACAAAACTCCGCCTCTGTTATACCATCCATCTGCGTAGACTGTGGCGTAATGTGAGTTGTAAGAATTGCACCTGGCGATGGCAGTACATCATCGCTTAATTTAATTAAGATATTGACCGGTTCACCGATTGGCTCTAGCTGCATATTAGTCCGAATACCAGCAAATTGCATGATTCGGTCATAGCTTGAGCTAAAGCCTGTAGTCTCTAAATCATAAAAGAAGAATGTATCAGGCATATCTACTACCATTTTAGCGCATATGCTCTAAAACTGTAAATTAGTGAATAAAGCGCAAGCCATTTAACGCCGAGCCAGAAATAGTCCGAGTAGAGCGCCGATTCCAACCGGCATAATTCATCTCTGAAATAAAGATCGAACCATCAGGATTAACTCGTTCTACGATACCAACATGACCATAAGGGCCAGCTTTAGTTTGGAAAATTGCACCTGGCTCGGGATGACGATCAACTGTATAACCATTCATTGCGGCGCGTGTATCCCAAGTATTAGCATTTCCCCAGCCGCCAGCTACCGGCAAGCCCAACTCACGACGACGATTATAAGCATACCAAGTACAATAGCCATAAGCATAGTTATTGCCAGAGACAAATCGAACACGTGGCGCAAATGGCGTTGGCCGACCAACACTATTAGCTATCAGTGTAACACCGGCGGCATCAGGGAGTAATAGGCGCATACCATCTTTAATACTGGATTGGTCAACATTATTAATTGCCAAAATATCACTTGGATTAACCTGATAACGACCGCCAATACTATCCAAGCTATCGCCCGACTGCACCGTATAAACAATACCATCTGTCGCCGGCACAGTAATCAAACTGCCTGCCACCAGCGTATCATCATTAATATTGTTAGCCTTACGCAAAGTATCTGGCGAAATACTAAACTTCTCCGCCACCAATGGAACATTGTCTCCACTTTTAACACGATAAGTATTAAGGGCTTTAACAATTCGCGATATACTAGCGTTCTGCCGTTTACTAGCAGACCCGACTTCCGCTTGTGCCAATGCAGCCAAAGTATTAGTGGACTCCGCATTCGATGTCACACTGTTAGTTGAAGATAAGTTTGATACCGCCGCTACGTCACTCGCCATATTCACAGTTTTTACATCATTAGCTGTTTTAGTAGCAGGCTTATTAATAACCTTGCTAGGATTATTGGCAGCAGACAGACCGGTGTTAACATTAGCTATATCAGTATTTTGACCTTGCATCCCATTTACACCAACCGTCGCCGTAGTTGCAGGTAGTGTAACAATAGTAGCATCAGCCGAGCTATAACTCATAGTCAATATCACCATAGCCAGCAAGAAGGCGGGCGCGTAGACATAGAAGCTTATCTTATGACCGCCACGTTTCTTATCCCGTTTAAATACTTTCTTAAATCGTTCGACCAAATTGTGGTTATCTTTCATAACTCTATCTAGTAATACTATATTAGCATACTTAAATTGCTAATGTCAAATTTAGACAATATAACAAAATTATTTGCTTTTTCAACAATTATTTACACAACTCTGTACAATGCGCAGCAATAGCTTTATTATGCTGGTCTAACGTATCGGAGAAATAGGTTTTACCATCATCGCCAGCCACAAAATACATCGCTGTCATATTAGTTGGATTAGCCACTGCCTTTAAGGCACTGAGTGATGGATTTGCAATAGGTCCAGGCGGCAAGCCTTTATTAATTCGTGTATTGTAAACTGAATCGCATTTTGAAGTATTGCTATCGCACAAACCCTGTGAATAAGCATACTTAAACGTCACATCTGAGCCCAAGCTGTAGCCCTGATTCAAACGATTATAAAACACACCTGCAACTTTCTTCTGATCGCTCGGATTTTTTACTTCCTTAGCTACAATTGAAGCCAGCGTAATACCCTTATGAATATTAAGCTTATGCTTCTTAAAACCATCCAGAATACCGTTGCTCTTCGCTACCTTATAGAATTGGTTGAGTGCCTTATTAATCACCACATCTAACTTGTCACCAGCACGTACTCGATATGTATCTGGATACAAGTAGCCCTCCAATGTCGCACCAGCTGGCAAATCGGCCAAAATAGGGTTCTTATATTTCTTATTAAAAGCAGCCGTAACATCTTGTTCGGTATAATCGTATTTTTTAAAATTGTCCTTCAATTTATCCAAAGTTAATCCCGGCGGTATCTGTATACTGATTTCAGTACCGTTAGATGACGATAACGTCTGAGCAATTTTAGCCAAAGTAAAACTTGGACTAAGCATGTGTGTTCCAGCCTGCACACTGCCGCCATACAATTTAACATAAATACAAAATGCTATCGCATTACGAATAAATCCGGCACGCTGCAGAGCGGTAGCTACTGACATACTAGAAGCACCCTTATCTACCACAAACTGACGCACTGTAGAATCTTTTAAGTCGGCTGCAGCGGTAGATGAATTCCACCACATAACGCTAGTACTACATATCATTACTAAAACGACAGTTACACAAAACGCTACACGCAACATATGCCAATACTTTGGACTTAATTTTTTACGCAACGCTTGCTTAGCCTTAATAGCCATAGCCTTACGCTCTTCCGGAGACATAGCCTTCAATCGTTCGGCATCAATTACAGCTTTAAAATCTAGCTCCACGTACTCACGCGCTATTTCTACCGACGGACGGCGCTTTATCTTTGATACACTCTTACTCATAATACCCCTCAAGATAATCGCTCAATATCAAAGACGCCGCTCGTGAGTCTAATTTTCCGTTGCGCAACATAATTGGATCAAAATGTCGCTCTGAACGCAATTCTTGTTCGGCTTTTATTGAAGTCAAACTCTCATCCTGCATTACAACATCAACCGCCATATTACTGTCCATCAAATGCTTACGTAATGCATCAGCAAATGCCTTACACTTGCTAGTCTGAGCTGTCTCAGCACCTTCATTATCACGTGGTAATCCCACAACTATTACAGCAGCATTTTCTGACTTGATTACATTCAGTAAGCGTGACCAAATGTCGTTGCCATTATTAATAATTACACCCAATTCACTAGCTAGCTTAACTTCCGTATCACCTCTAGCTAGACCAATGTGTTTGTCACCATAGTCAATTCCTACTATTACTCGTCGCATCATTGATTAATTGAAAATTTAACCCCTATTTTATTAGCAGAACTTGGCGTTGAAACCCAGAATGGTGACATATTAACCGTAACATCTTGTACCCCGGGTATCTTCATCAATTCTTGCTTAATCTCCGCCTGCTTTTTGCCTACAGACCTGCTTTTAATATCATCTTCCTTAATAACCGGACCAACATATCCCACTGTACTAGCATTCACAGTATAGCCACGGCGTTCCGCTTTAAACTGTTTAAATTCTAGCTTAGACAATCCAGTATCATAAACCTGCTGGCTATTATCTGGTTCAATCTTAGCGCTCAAAAATTCCTTCATATCAGCAGACTTCACTGCCAATAAACTATACGTAACTTCCACTGTTAAGCTAGCTTTACCATCCTCTGATACTTGGTTAACATCTGGCGTAGATTTAGGTGCACCGGCTTGTTGTGTAAAGCTATCTTCAATAACCCTTTCGTCCTTTAGCTGCTCCTCTAATTTACGCTTTTGCTCGTCAGCATTATTCTGCTCCTTCAACTTAGCCAATGCGCTATCAACATCTTGGCGCGTCACAACCTTAACCGTCTTTTTTGTACCACCAGTGAATCCATTAGCAGCTACAGCTGATACAGCATCTGCGCTATAACCAGATATCGACAACTTCGTACTAGCTTCTACATTGAATTCATCACCGATATTAGCTGCCGTAGCCTTGGCAGATACGCAATTTTGCTTCACGTCCGCACCGTTACCAATACTATAGCCCTTTACTGTCGCAGGGGCATCTAGAGTGTAAATTTTTCCACTAGCACTACGTAGCTGTGTACCCGCCTTAATATTCACAACATTTTGTTGTAAACTAGTAAGGCTCAACATGATTGGCTTCTTGTTACAAATCGTAATATCACCAGTAGCTTTGTTGCCTTGTTCGCGCGTACCAGTTGCATCAAACTGGACTGTATCAGACGACTTAAAGGACTTAACTATTACCGGCACCACACCACGCTTGACATCCAGCTTGGCATTAGGAATTAAGCTTAAATTGGCTTTAATATCCTTTGGAATAGTTTTCGCCTTAATAATAATATCTGTATGTGGAGCAAACATAATAGCCCATGCCGCAAAGCCACCCACAACTACGACAACAAACAAAAAACTAACAAACTTAGCTCTAAACGCACCAAAATTCGGTACGGTAGAACGTTCGCGTCGACGCTTTGCGCTATCGCGTTTTTCTTTATCGTCATTAACGCCGTTAGCATCTAGATCATTGTGATGCTTATCATCTACCTCAATCGATGCAACAGCAGCACTAATTTCTTCATCTTCAGGAATATCATCAGCTGATTTGGCCATATCATCCAGCTCCCCCACAGGAACATCCATACCATCAATTACATCCTCTTCCTGTTCCTCTTGTGGTTCGTGTTTATCTAAGTCATCCACCTTTTCTACTCTTTTGGGCTGCTCAGTGGCGCGCGTTGCTTGCTCTTTGGTAGTATGAATAGTCGATTGCGCATTCACGCTCTTCGCTACTGGAATACTAAGACTAGACGCTATACTAATTAGAGATGACTCAGTAGTTATAATAGTAATTTTTTTATGATAGCGCTCAGCAGCACGCCTAATTAGCTTCAAATTAACTAAGCTATTCAATACCCCGCGTTTTGCGCTAGGCACCAAAGCTACCACTGATTGCTCAGATGCAGTCACGCGCTCAATTAGAGACGTTACATCATCATCACTGTCAACATACACCGTATCCCTACCACGCAGACTAGAAACGCTACGTGATGCACTCCTGATGTCCGAACTAGACTTTTGGGTATCTTCGTTCTTAGTAGGCTGTGCCGCTTTACCCACATGTTCTTGTTCCGCTTTTTGCGTTGACTTTTCGCTATAATCTGCCACATCATCCACATTGTCATCAACAGTAGGCTTGCTTTCCATAGAATCTTCATGCGACTCAGCATAATGCGCACGACTACGGTATGTTGCCTTTGTGTCTGGAACACGTCGCGCGTTAGCGTCAGCGCTACGTCTCACCTTAATATTGTCATTTTCGCTTGATATTGTATCTAGTTTAGCCATTTAACCCTCCTAAATTCGCAAAATGCGGTCTAGCTTACCCTTTATACCTTCATTATGACCACTTGTTGTCTTTATTGTATCATATCCTACACGCAATAAGCCTAAAGCGGTTACAAAATTACAACCTTGCACATCGCCGGTAGCATCACTTATACCAACTACATCATCGGGGCTAATATGTTGTACTAATGGTCGACGCGCAAACGGTAAATCTTTATACCAATCGGTAGTCTCCAGATTATCAACTAAAGCCTCTAGAGACGCACCACCACCGCAAAGTAAAAACTTCGTTGGTAAACGGTCAATCGTATCAAACTCTTCTAGTGCGATCTGTACACCAGACAGCCAAACTTCCATTGTTTTATTTACTGCGTTATCAATTACTGTTTTAACCTTCGGCTTAATCTTTGCATTAGATAAATTAACCTTTAGTTTCTCCGCGACCTCATAGCTAACGCCTAAATCATGACTGATTGTCTTCGTAAATGAGCGGCCGGCAACACCAAACATTTTGGTTCCTTCTACACCACCGTCATTCACGACAGCAATATCAGTGCTGCCACCGCCAATATCACATAAAATCGCCGTATAGTTTTGATCTGATTCATTGCCTAATACTGCACGCGCCACGGCAAACGGCTCAGCCGCAACAGCTAATAAATCTAAATCTAAGCTATCAGCAGTTCGCTCCAATGCACTAATGTGCATTGCCGGCGCAAACGCTGTATAAATCTGAATCGAAACATCTTTACCGGTAAACCCTAACGGATTAGATACTTTATAGCCATCAATATGAATACTAACAATAGCCGAGTTGACCAATTTAACGTCAACGTCCGGAGTGCCAGTCTCAAACCCTATCTGTTTTTGCGCCTTAACCGCAGCCCGCTCTTGTATCTTGTTAATAATTAAACTCATTTCGGCGGAATCTAGTGGCCTATCCTGCTGTGGACGTCGGTAACGAATTGTAGAAGTAATACCCTTAACAAATTCACCGGCAATACCAACTACTACATTTCTAGCACGTACGCCAGCTTGGTCTTCAGCCATCATTAAAGCAGATTCACAACTCTTGATTACACCTGTAATATCAGATATGGCACCGCTAGTCATATTACCAAATTCCTGACGTGCCCGACCAACACCGATTACTCGCAAATCATTGGTGTCATCATCTTCAATAAATTCAGCTATTAGCACCTTAGTATACTCGGTACCAATATCTAGCGCCGCTAGATACCGCTCAGCACTCCCGCTACGTGAGAATAACTTCATGTTAATATTATAGCATAACGCTTATTGTTTTAACACATTTAGTTGTTGAACCAAATTATCAAAATCATCAAACAACGTCTGGCGCAACGAACCATTATATAGAGCTGCCGCAGGATGATACAACGGCATTATTTTCCATTTATCATACATAAATGTTTCACCGTGAGCTGTAGAAATATTAGCATTTGGCAGAAAGTACGTCATAGCATGCCTCCCCATGGGAGCAATCACCGTTGGGTCAATAATCTCTAATTCTCGCAACAAATACGGCCAAAACTCAGCTTTCTCCTGCGGTGATGGGTCGCGATTTTTAGGCGGGCGATATTTTACAATATTTGTAATATAAATATCTTCTCGCGCCAAACCGCTATTATCAAGCATTTTGTCTAATAATTTACCGGCAGCACCAATAAACGGACGCCCTTCACGGTCTTCGTGCGCACCAGGAGCCTCGCCAATTAATACCAGTTTGGCATTTGAATTACCAAACCCCATCACCAGCTGGGTAGCCTGACTAGCCAAATCATTGCACACTTTGCAAGTTACAATCTCATTGGCTAACTCACGTAATTTTTCAGTCTTGTTCATCTAACGGCCAGCTTTGTCTTCTAGGTATCCAGACAAATCACGCAGCGCCTTCATTAAGTCAGACCGATGCCTCACTACGCGCTCTACTAATCCACGACGTTGTAGAGAAAACTTCTGCATATCATTGTTCGCCGCATTAACCGCATCAGTAGCATCAGACCCTCTAGTGAATCGCTTTTTAGTAGCGCTAGATAATTCTTTATAAGCCTGAGCTAATTGATTAAAGGCCAAATCAACATCATGGTCGGATGTATTAAAACCAGACATTTTATTAGCAATAGTATCAGCATCATTATCCATCTTGTTGATTACTTTATCGTCCGCCGTTTGAAGTGCCACCGTAGCATTGAAAGACTTAATATTAGCTAAAATTGGTGATAAAGCATCATAGATATTTGAAACTACACTCAAATCTTGGTCAAATAATCTATGTTTACTAATAATGCTATTTAACTGTGCACTAGCCCCACTATCATTTTTAATAGCTAAACTACCTTGTACTGATACAATGCTTGAATTTAACGAATTACGCAAAGACGTCAAGTCATTTCTAGCCTGTATAAATTTTTCATCCGTAATATTATCTTTAAACTCATTTAGCCCGCGCAATACATCTGACAGCTCAGTATCCTTAACGGTATTTATAACCGACTCGATATTCTGGGCAGATTCACTATATGATTTACTGCTGGGTCGCATCATTGGTGGCAACACAATTACCGCAAAAATAATTAATATTAAAGCAAAAGTAATCAACCCGCCTATCATTAAATTACGAACCGACAATTGAGGGTCTTGTTTCTTTTTTGTATCGGACTGTTGTGGTTGAGGATAGCCATAATTATTGTTATATGGAGGTACACCACCCATCGCGCCATTAAGCATCGGCTGAGCCAGATCTGGTGGCATATTTTGATTCGCTTGCGCATAATATTGCGGTATCAGACGCTGTTGTGGTGACACATTATTACTCTGAGTCTGAGGCATCTGAACATGTTGTTGCAAAGGCATACTGCGGCTCTGAAGCTGCGGCACCTGAATATGCTGTTGCGGCTGAGAATTTCCGCCCCCATACTGCTTATACATCTTCTTTGAAATATGGCTACTGGCAGGAAACAGCGCATCGGGCGCTATATTATTCAGCTGACTAGATTGGCCTGATTGATTATTTCGCATTACCTACCCTTATTTCTTATATAACCAATACGATATCAATTTACGTATACGCTTATTTTAGCATACTTTACAATAAATAGACATCATTTGGCAGTCTTGGCTACTATCTCATTTTTTAGATTGCCTAGAACGTCAACAAGTTTGTTTCGACTATCAATCGTATCGTTAAAATAAGTATCCATCTGAGCTGATTCTTGGTCGATTCTTGTCAACGCAGTAAGCGTACCATTCATATCAGGCATCATGCCGCCGCTTGGTTTACTGTTTGCGTTCTTAACAAATGATACCAAAATCGTTTTGTTATCATCTATCACCGACCGCGCCAACTTATCAAAATCGTCATCCCCTGACTTAAATTTCTTAAACTCATCGTTAGCTTTATTTATATTCGACAAAGCCTCGTTTAGTTGATCACTCGACCACTGCATATTGGGTTCTTTCATACGTTTGATACCACTGCTATAAGGCATGTATGTTGTGAAAAATTTATTTGATGCTATCGCATGTTTTCTAAAATTACCGTATGTCTTTTTAAGCTCATCTAAACTATCGGATATTTTTTTATCACCCCGCAATGCACCATTATTAGTTAGCTTATTTATCACAGCATCATACCTTTCAATGCCATTCATTGGGCTGCTGACCGACTTAAACAGTGTTTCCGAGGGGGCTAATTTAGTCCCAGTAAAGAACGTTATGCCATTATCGCTATTAATCCAATCTCCGCCCTTACCACTTGAATCGTTCCTAGGCCGAGCATTACGCTTTAAGGCAATATCCTTAACACTATCAATAGCAGCTATGGCGTCTTTATAGCTATTGCCTTTTAGCTGGCCCATAGCTAAAACAATACCAATGACCAATACTATAACTACGGTTGTAGCAACCGCCAAATACAACATTAGTTTGTTTGATTGCAAGTTATTAATTATAGTAGTGTAAAAAGGCGCACTGTACTGTTGGCCTGAAGGCTGAATATTTACATTAGTATCTATTTGTTGATCTATAGATTGACCGTAAACATCTGGCTGCATTTGTTGTTGTATATTTATATTGTTGTAACTAGATGATTCATACGTTGGCTGCTGATTATATGCATTTTGCTGCATAACCATATTTGGCGCATACTCATTAGCATTATCGCCACTGTATTGCTGCTGATATGTATTCATACTGACCTGCTGAGCATTCTGCATATAATTAGGATATTGTTGCTGCACCGGCTGCTGATACGAATTATATGACTGAGAATACATAGCCGCTTGCTCTTGCGCGGCATTCTGAGTATACATAGCAGACTGTTGCATGGTTGGTTGTTGATAAACCTGCTGCGATGGTGTATTTTGATAGGCAGACTGTTGCCACACTGCTGGCTGATAACTATTAGCCTGAGGCTGTCGCTCGTAATAACCACCATACGCACTATTATTAGCTTGCGCTAGTTGTGCGTTATGGGGTTCCGCCTGCGTCTGTTGATTATAATATTGATTATAGTATTGCCAATAACCAGCCTGAGTGGGAGACTGATTTATATTTTGCTGCATATCATATCCCGTAGAACCCTGCGTTTGCTGCTGCGAATAAGATTGTGCAGGATATTGAGCATTATTCATATAATAATTATTCGGCAAATTCTGCTGATAATTTTGATATGTCGAATTATCTTCGCCTTGAATATTAGATGAATTATCGTTCATATAAAACAGTCCTTATTAATATGTTTATGTTTATATATTAGCAAATTATTCCACTCCTATAAAATGTTGTGCGTTGATTCGCTAATAATGTTTTTTACTCGCTCAGTCAACTCCTGCGGCGTCTCATTGTCTTTTGGCTTTATCATCGGTAAAAAATTAACTTCAACCGGCGGTTTACCTTTATGCCATCGCTTACTGCTATACGGCCATGCCTGAAATGCGCCACTAATAGCAATTGGCAAGATTTTTACATTGGTATCTAATGCGATACGCGCAAGGCCGGTATGGAATTTTCCTAGATTACCAGAACGAGTCCTAGTCCCCTCAGGGAATACCAAAATTGAAATCTTTTCATCAATTAACCGCCGCGACACCCCTTGATGCCGCCCCGATTTATCACGGTCGATTGGATAAGTATTTAGCAGAATGCGCGTTGGTTTACTCTGTAGCCAATTACGGAAGAAATTGTCTGTCGCCGCACCCACTGCTGTACGTGCTGCAATTTGATGCGGCAAACTACCAATAATCAACAGTGCATCGAGGTGCGACTGATGATTTGACATCATAATCACTGGGTCACTAAACTGCTTTAAATGGCTAACACCTTTTACTGTTACCGTAAAATTACGGCGCAAAAATGGTCTTAGTAGTACCGTCTGAACGCTGCGACGGAGCCAGTACAATACCTTTGAATGATAACGATTTAGTCGCTTTGCCGAACTATCAACCATGATAATTTTTCGTCTTCATATACCTACGCGTTACACTATAGCGAAGTGCCACTGGCCCATGTTGTAAGAACCAAATCGCCAAACGCCAGCGACGGGTTGGAATAATCCAACCTTTTCCACGCTTAGCAGCTTTAATAGCTTCACGAACTACCTCAGGGGGCTTCACGTAAACCCACTCTGGGATTGACGGCTCAGGCAATCCTAATGCAGCATGAAAATTAGTATGCATCCAAGCTGGACAAACTGCCGTAGCCGTTACGTCGCTACCCTTTAACGCCAACGCCAAACTACGCGTATAGGTTAACACGTAGCCCTTGATAGCTGAGTAATTACCCTGCAAGGTCCACGCAGCAGTTGATGACACATTAATAATATGACCATAGCCTTGCTGTTTCATCACACGCACCGCTGCCAGACTAAACCGCATCAAGTTAGTTGCCATTACATTCATTGCGCAGCATTGCTTTGCAATAGTATCGTCTGAAGCGTCATCAACTGGTGCGTGCAAACCAAAGCCCACGTTATTTACCATATAAGACAAATCCGAAGTGTCAATAATTTGTTTAAACACCTCATCCGCGGCTTTTTTATCCGCTAAATCCACCGCTAAAGTTTTAACTTTAATATGATATTGTTGCTTTAATTCTTTGCTAACCGCTTGCAAACCAGCGTTGTCTCGTGCAACTAAGCATAAATTGCACCCAGAGTCAGCAAGCTGGCGGGCAAATTCCAAGCCCATACCAGAACTGCCGCCAGTAATTACTGCCCAAGCCATCTAATTACTCCTGTGGTATTCCTAACATTGTGAGGCTAAGCCGACCTTTGTCGTCAATCGCCACTAATTTAACGTTAACCTTATCACCTACATTCAATACTTCTGACGGGTCTTTAATTCTTCGGTCAACAATCTTACTGACATGCAGCATGCCGTCAATTCCTGGCAAAATAGTCACAAAAGCGCCAAAATCTTTAATTGTTACCACCGTACCACGATACACATGGCCAACTTCTGGCTCTTCCGTCAAACTACGTACCCAATCCATTGCGCGCTGCATAGCTTCGCTATCGTTAGACGCAAACGTAATCAAACCGTCCTCGGCAATGTTGACATCCACACCAGTCTCAGTCGTAATTTTATTAATTGTTTCGCCACCCTTGCCAATAACTGCACCGATTTTATCTGGATTAATCATCAGCTTCTCAATTCGTGGTGCGTACGGCGACAAGCTCTCACGTGGTGCTGGCAAAGTAGCCAACATATTAGCAAGAATTTCTGCACGAGCTGATTTAGCGCGCATCAAAGCTTCACGCAATATCTCAGTCGTGAGACCATGCACCTTAATATCCATCTGCAAGGCAGTAACACCCTCACTCGTACCAGTACATTTGAAGTCCATATCGCCCGCGAAGTCTTCTTGATCAGCCATGTCGGTCAAAATATAATGTTTGTCGCCATCAGTCATCAGACCCATTGCAACACCCGACACTGGTCGCTTAATCGGCACACCAGCATCCATTAAAGCCAAACAAGATGAGCAAGTTGCCGCCATCGAAGTTGAGCCATTTTGCGACATAATCTCTGTTACTGAACGAATCGCATACGGAAATTCCTCTTCACTCGGCAAGACTGGCAACAATGCACGCTCCGCAAGGTAACCGTGACCGATTTCCCGACGACCCGGCGTACCCATTCGCTTAATTTCACCTACCGTATAACCTGGCGCATTGTAATGATGAATGTAACGACGCATACCATCAGTGACCTCCATGGTATCAACTAGCTGCGCAAATGATAGTGGCGCCAAGGTTACAATATTCATCGCCTGAGTCAAACCGCGCGTAAACAGCGACGAACCGTGTACTCGTGGCAAGACAGCTACCTCTGAAGTTAGCGGACGAATCTCCGTTAAAGCACGGCCGTCTGGGCGCACTCCTTGTTCAACAATATATTTCCTGACATCTTTTTTAATCGCTGTATTAAACGCCTCGAGATATTCTGGCGCTAGCTCAGCCCACTCGTCTTCACTGTGTTCGGCGGCAAAATGCGCTTCAAATTCATCTTTAATTGCCTTGACCTTCTCGTTGCGCTGTGGATATGGCATATGAAGATTATCACCAAGCTTGTCGCTTAAATAGGCATCAACTTCAGCTTGGATAGCCTCATCTGGCTTCTCCAGTTCATACGGCAACTCAGCTGGTGCAACTTTTGCCTTGAGCTCTTCCTGAAGCTGCAAGGCCGGCTGGATATTCTCCTCTGCCCAAGCAAAGGCATCCACCAAAGTGTCTTCCGATACTTCCTTAGCACCTGCCTCTACCATCATAATGCCATGCTTACCACCAGCAACAAACAAATCGAGCTTGCCAGCAGCTAGTTCATCGCGACTCATAAAGGCCTTAAATTCACCGTCTTCCGTAAGACCAATACGCAAACCAGCCACCGGACCATCAAATGGGGCACCGGTCAGCATCAAAGCCGTTGAAGCCGCCAACATCGCAATAGCATCCGGACGGAAATTCGGATCCATCGACAATACAGTCGATACCACTTGGCATTCATTTTTATACCCCTTCGGGAATAGTGGCCGAATTGGGCGGTCGATTAGGCGCCCTACCAGCACAGCCTCATCCGATGGCTTACCTTCGCGCTTAATAAAGCGTGAGCTGCTCATTTTACCGGCCGCATAATACTTTTCCTCATAGTCGATTGACAATGGGAAGTAGTCTAAATTTTGATTTACCTCACCCACTTGGGCTAGCCCAAGCACCGTGGTATCACCATAACGTACCAGCACTGAAGCTTGCGTGCGGAAGCAAACCTTGTTTACCTCCATCGTTAGCTCTCGCCCAAGCCAGTTAGTCGAGACCTTAATTAATTCTTTACCTGTTTGAATGACTTTAGTCATAGTTTCCCTTTCTGTGTCAGTAGCGCAAGCTGGCCAGCTAATTTAACTAAGCAGCTTTCACTGCCGACACTTTATTACACTACCATTATAACAGATAAATCGTCTTCCAAAAACAAAAGACCCCGCGGAAGCGGGGTGCTTTATGCCTGTGTAATTATTTACGTAGCCCTAGAGCTTCGATTGTACTCTTATATAGAGCGTAATCATTCTTCTCTAGACCGCGCAACAACTTCTTGCGGCGACCAACTAATTGGATTAAGCCACGACGAGTCATAAAATCATGCTTATTAGCTTTCATATGCTCAGTCAAGCCATTAATGCGCTTAGTTAGAATTGCCACCTGTGAAGCTGAAGAACCAGTGTCACCATCGTGCAACTGAGTCAACTTAATAGCAGCTAGCTTTTCCTCTTTAGTAATCATATGTCCCATATTACCATAGATTTTAAATCTATGCAAATATTTAGTGCTTTGCCGCTTTAGCCAGACTCACCTTAAAGGCAACACCGTTAGCTTTAGCGTCGGTGCTATAGCCATCAACTGGCTGTTCGCTCCAACTAGTTGCCAAGGTTTCCTTCTGAATCGCTGCCTGCCATTCCGCAAGAGCCTGCACCAGCTCACTATCTTTAGTCGTAACATTAAGCGTAATACGGTCGTCCACGTTAAGGCCTGCGTCCTTGCGCGCCTTTTGCACAACACGAATCACCTCGCGGCTTAGTCCTTCGCGCTTCAGCTCTGGGGTTAGTTCCTTACTAATTTCCACCCAAGCCTGACGCGAATCTGGGTCGTCTATCTTAACTGGCACAGCGCAAGCATCGCTAGTGTAATCACGCAAATCCTCAATCCAATTAATACGCTTTACGTTTAGCTCATCGCGCATAATCTGCTCATAATACAAATCCAAACGCTTGCCTGAGTAACTAGCAAAGGCTAATGGCTGACGAATCTTCACCTGAACTTCGTCTGTTGTATCATTTTTACGCATTCTTAGCGCCAAACACTGGTTAATTAGATTACGCGTACGCGCCATATCCGCCAGCACCTTATCATCTACTGGGTTATTGTGTGGCCAATTTAGCAAATGCACAGACTCACCGCCAGTAAGCTTCTGATATAATTCATCCGCCAAGAATGGCACAAATGGTGCCAATACCATGCTGAGCCGTACCAATACATAGTGGATTGTTTGGTAAGCCTGATTCTTATCAGTATCATCCTCGCTCTTCCAGAAGCGACGGCGTGAACGGCGCACATACCAGTTTGAGGCATCATCAAGGAATGGCATCACCGCGCTCAACGCGTCTGGTATGTTGTAGCCATTCATAAACTCCTCAATATGAGCGCTCAATTCATGCACACGCGACACAATCCAGCGGTCAAGTGGATTCTGCAAAGCAGCTAAATCAATTTCTGGCACCGCGCCACCGTTATACTCCCAGCCATCAACTGAAGCGTAAGTCGTAAAGAAGTCGTACATATTCCAAACCATAGCCAACTTACGCGCTACGTCCGAGACATCCTTATCAAGCAAGGCAAAATCTTCGCCGTTTAATAGCGGTGAACTTAAAAGTAAGAAACGCAATGAATCCGCACTGTACTGATCCATCAACACGTTAGGGTCGGTGTAATTGCCAAGACTCTTACTCATCTTGCGACCGTCATTACCAGCCACAACACCAGTGGTAATGACATTCTTGTAAGCGTTTTTATGGTCACTCTGCTGGCGCTCCTTACCGAACGCACCAATTTCCGCCAATGTAGTGTTGACTACGTGAACATAGTAGAACCACGCACGCACCTGACCAATATATTCAACAATAAAATCGGCCGGATAATTACGCTCAAACTTGTCTTTGTTCTCAAATGGGTAGTGCAACTGCGCAAATGGCATCGAACCAGATTCAAACCAGCAATCCAACACCTTATCGATACGAGTAAACACCTCGCCATCATGCATTCCGTAGGCCTGACGCGTTTTTTCGTCCAACTTGTCAGCATAAATCTTTATCTGATCAATCCACGGACGGTGATAATCCTTCAGACGCTTACCACTAAGCTTGTATAACTCATCATATGAGCCAACCACAATCACGGTACCTTGGTCGCCCTTCCAAACCGGCATAGCCGATGCCCAGAAGCGGTCGCGACTTAAGTTCCAGTCTGGTGCCTGTTCGATATTCTTCATAAAACGGCCATGCTTAAGGTGAGCAGGGAACCAATTGATATTCTCGTTCTGCTCAAACAAGACCGGCTTTGAACCTTGCACATCAAAGAACCATGATGGTATCGCGCGATACATAATACGCTGCTTTGAACGCGGGTTAAACGGATATTCGTGCTGGATGTAACGAATCTGCCAAATTACGCCCTTCTCGGCTAAATCTTTGGCCACAAATTTATTATTTGACCAGACTTCCCGGCCCTTATAATTGGTATCCATGTAGTAGCCGTTGTCATCAATTACGTGGAAAGCTTTAATACCCAGACTCTGCGCTAATTTAAAGTCATCTTCACCATAAGCCGGCGCAATATGCACGATGCCGGTACCCGAATCAGACGAAACGAAGTCAGCGGCATAAATCTGATGCACCTTCGGGTCATCTGGCCAAGTCGAACCAGTGTCAAGTGGCTGATACTTCAAACCAACTAGCTTATCACCCGTGAATTCCTGTGCCACGGTATAAGCAATTGGCTGGTGCTTTTCATCTTGGAAAGTTTGTTCTAGGCAAGACTTCGCCACTACAAAATGCTCATTACCACAGTTAACCAGACAATAAGTCATCTCTGAGCTAACCGCTAGCATCAAGTTGGCTGGTAAGGTCCATGGCGTAGTAGTCCATGCTAGAATCGCCGTATCGTCTGGCAATCCTGCCTTACTAGCTTCGCCAGCACGCAATTTAAATCGCACAAAAGCACTCGGGTCGGTTACCGTTTGATAGGCGTCGTTATCCATCGTCACCTCAGCCTTCGAAACTGGCGTGGCAAAGCGCGTATCGTACATCAATACCTTTTCGCCCTCGTAAATCTTGCCGGCCTGATAAAGCTGCTTAAATGCCCACCACACGCTCTCCATGTAATCATGGTTCATTGTGCGGTATGCACCTTTAAAATCTACCCAACGACCAACACGGTCAATCACGCCTTCCCAAGTTTCACTATTGGCAATCATTGAATCGCGTGCTGTCTCAATATACTTCTCTAGCGTAATAGTTGGCAACGTATTCCCATCACGGTCAAGTGGTGGTTTTTGATTTGGATCAGCAATAATTTGCCGTCGGTCAGTAATACCCAACTGCTTTTCTACAAAATTCTCTGCTGGCAGACCATGACAGTCCCAGCCCCAACGACGCTCCACGCGTTTACCTTGCATTGTCCAGTAACGCGGCACAGCATCCTTAATAATCGAACTCAGCAACGTACCATGGTGTGGCACACCTGTAATAAATGGTGGGCCATCATAAAATACATATGAGTTCGCCGGATCTCGTAGCTCAACGGACTTATGAAATGTGTCGTTGCGCTTCCACTGCTCAACTAGAGCCTTTTCGTATTCATGCGCGCGGCGCCGCATACCGGATTTAAATTTCATACCACAATTATAGCACAGTGAACGCGTCGCTAAACTAAGTTAGCTAATTTCGCGCAACTCTTGCAGCAACTCTTTTTGTTTGCGCGATAAATGTGTTGGCGTAACAACATTGATGGTGACAATCTGCGGTCCGCGCGTCTTACCGCCACGATGTGGCACACCATGACCGGATAGCTTAAAATCAGTACCTGACTGTGTGCCAGCCGGCACTTTCATCATCAACGGACCATCAATCGTTTCTACCTCAATCTCGCACCCCAAAGCAGCATCCGCCATCGAAACCGATTCCTCGCTCAATATCAGCTCGCCTTCACGCGTAAACTTCTTATGCGGTTTAACATGAATATCAATGTACAAATCTCCATGTGGCGCATTAAACGCCGCCTCGCCGCGACCACGTACGCAAATTGTCGAGCCTTCATCAACGCCAGCTGGTATCTTCACTTCCAGACTATTTTTCTGACGTATTACGCCCTTACCAGCGCAAGCCGAACACGGTCGTTCCGGACGCTCGCCGCGACCATCACAATGACTACATGGCACTGCCTGCTGCATCACGCCAATAAATGACTTGATCGTCCGCACTTCTTGGCCTGAACCGTGACAGTACTCACATTGCACCAACTTCGAGCCTGGCGCCACCGCCGTACCGTGGCAAACT
This sequence comes from uncultured Candidatus Saccharibacteria bacterium, assembly GCA_947090635.1. Taxonomy (GTDB): domain Bacteria; phylum Patescibacteriota; class Saccharimonadia; order Saccharimonadales; family Saccharimonadaceae; genus Nanoperiomorbus. The sequence continues at coordinate 152,873 of CAMUOM010000001.1, forward strand.
GGACAATCGTCTAAAATGTTTAGCTCTATCTTCTTTTCTGCGCCAAACACAGCTTCTTCGAATGTCAACGTTATGGACGCGCTAACATCACGACCGCGATATGACTGACGTGACCGTTCGCTTCCACCAAACATTGAACCAAACAGGTCGTTTAAGTCAGTAAAATCACCCCCACCAAAGTCAAAATGAACATTCTGCCCACTAAATCCTTGGAATGGATTGCCGCCACTAGCGCCACCATTGACGCCAGCATGACCAAACTGATCATACCGTTGGCGCTTGGCGTCATCCTTCAATACTTCATAGGCCTCGTTTGCTTCCTTAAATTTCGCCTCCGCCTCCTTGTCACCAGGGTTGCGGTCTGGGTGATATTTAATTGCTAATTTACGAAACGCCTTTTTAATTTCATCAGCAGAGGCTGATTTGCTCACGCCTAATACATCATAATAATCTCGTTTTTCAGCCATATGCCTCCATTATATACAATTAGCACCCTAATCGACTAGGGCGCTAATTGCAGTTTACTAACTATTTCTTATCGACAACTTCGCCTTCTACTGGTCCGTCGTCTTTCTTATTATTCTTGCTTGCCTCTTGTGCAGCTTGCTGATACAGCTTAGCACCAACCTTCTGAATCGCTTCCGACAAAGTCTTCTGAGCCGACTCTAGTTCACTCTTATCTTCTGACTTGAGATGGCTCTCAGCTTCTTTAACAGCAGCTTCAACCGCCTTCTTGTCATCTTCAGAAATTTTGTCCTTAAATTCATCTGGCATCTTCTTTGCCTGATAAATCGTATTCTCTAGCTGGTTACGGGCATCAATTGCTTCACGCTTTTCCTTATCTTCCGAGGCATGCGCTTCAGCTTCAGCCTGTGCTTTAGCAATATCTTCCTTTGACAGATTACCACTGTTTTGAATCGTAATCGATTGTTCCTTACCGGTACCCTTATCCTTAGCGGTGACATTTAAAATGCCGTTGGCATCGATATTAAAGGTAACTTCAATCTGTGGAATACCACGTGGCGCTGGCGCAATACCATCCAAAATAAAGCGACCGAGCGACTTATTATCCGCAGCAAACTCACGTTCACCCTGCAAAACATTGATTTCTACCTGAGGTTGGTTATCGGATGCAGTTGAAAAGACCTGCGACTTGCTAGTCGGAATAGTTGAGTTACGGTCAATTAACTTAGTTGACACACCGCCCATCGTTTCGATACCAAGGCTCAATGGAGTAACATCAAGTAGTAAGACATCCTTCACGTCACCAGCAAGCACGCCACCCTGAATTGCAGCACCGTCAGCAACAACTTCGTCTGGATTTACACCAGCCATTGGCTCCTTGCCGAAGATTTCTTTGGCCTTCTCAATCACCGCTGGCATACGAGTCATGCCACCAACCAAGACAACGTGACCGAGCTCACTTGGTTTAACGCCAGCGTCATCCATTGCCTTACGGCAAGGAATTGCCAAGCGGTCAAGCAAATCAGCACACAATTCCTCAAGTTTAGCACGCGTCAATGTAGTCTCAAAGTGCTTTGGGCCTGAGGCGTCAGCCGTAATAAATGGTAGACTTACCTCATATTCCGTAGTAGTACTAAGTTCCTTCTTTGCCTTTTCGGCCTCGTCCTTCAAGCGTTGCATAGCAGCCTTGTCGGATGACAAGTCAATGCCAGTCTCATTCTTAAATTCATCAATAAAGTGACGAACAATCCGGTTATCGAAGTCCTCACCACCAAGGTGGGTATCGCCATTCGTAGACTTAACTTCAAACACGCCGTCACCAAGTTCCAAGATAGATACATCAAACGTACCACCACCAAGGTCAAATACTACAATTTTTTCATCAGCATTCTTCTCTAGACCATAGGCCAAAGCAGCAGCAGTCGGTTCGTTAACAATACGCTTCACCTCAAGGCCAGCAATTTTACCAGCATCCTTAGTTGCTTGGCGCTGCGAATCATCAAAGTAAGCTGGCACCGTAATAACGGCTTCCGTCACTGGATGACCCAAGTAACTTTCCGCATCAGCCTTGATTTTAGCTAGCACCATTGCGCTAATTTCTTCTGGGCTATATACTTTGCCGTTAATTTCAACCGCAGCGTTACCCTTGTTATTGACAATCTTATATGGCATTACGCCCAAGTCCTTCTGGACTTCCTTGTCGGTGAAGCGGCGACCCATTAAACGCTTAATAGCGTAAATAGTGTTCTCAGCATTTACTACACGCTGACGCTGTGCCACCTGACCAACTAGGCGTTCACCTTTCTTATTAATCGCTACCACCGATGGAGTAGTGCGATTACCTTCTTTATTAGCAATAATTTCTGGTTTACCAGCTAGCAAATACGCTACTGCGCTGTTAGTTGTACCAAGATCAATTCCAATTATCGTACCCATATGCTCCTTTCCTTAGAACAATACCCTGGCAGTCAGATTATCTAACTGCCAACTATCTCTAGTGTAGTACGTTGGCACTCGTATGTCAAGAGTGCCAATTGTAGTAATATAGTCAACACTATTTACGCGTCACGCTCACCATAGCTGGGCGTAAAACTTGTCCGTGATAGAAGTAGCCCGTGCGGAGCACCGCCTTCACCACTTCGGTATCGCCTTCCGACTCATCAAACTGAATCGCGTTATGCTGGTTGTGGTCAAATAAATCACCTGATTTCACCATCATCGGCTCTACCCCAAGTTCTCCCAAGGACTTCAGTAGTTTAGCGCGCATCGCAGCCACACCCTTTACCCACTCATTTTCCGCTAAATCAGCCGGCACTTGTGCTGTTGCGCTATCAATAATATCAATCGTCGGCAATAATTTACTCAATATATGCTCTGCTGATCGCAATTGCGCCGCAGCGATATCCTGCTCGGTATGCTTGCGATAATTCTCGAAATCAGCCCGTGTCCGTTGCAAATCATTGGTCAACTCGGCTATTTTTGCCGATTGCTCCGACTGCTTAGTATCATTATGCTTATCATCTTGCTTCATTATTATCCTCCCGTAAAACGTGTTCCAACATTCGCCCCGCCTCCAAAACTAACATCATCACCCGCGCATAACTTTGGCGCGTAGGCCCTAGCACGCCAATGTAGCTATGGTCTGAATACGGCGAATTAAATCGACTAATTATTAATGACGAGCCACTGTCACGACCAATTGGATTCTCTGAACCAATAAATACATTCAGTACATCATTCGGGGCAGTTTCCCTGAGCCACGGTTCCAGATTATCCAGTAGCGACGCCACTGAACGTACATGGTCACCGTTTTCAAACTCTGGCTGCGAGAATAGATTACTGATACCAGACATATACAATTGCTCCCCAATAGTAGCTATACCCAGATTATGCGTCGCTTCCACGAGAGAATCTACTGCCGCCCGAATCGCCAAATCAGCCCTGTCGGGTGATGCCATAACCCGCGCTCGAATCGCCTTAGCCTGACGCTGCTCTTTTGTATTGTTGCTACGCACCATCGCACCAGTCTCAACAATACTATTAACATACAAACGATACCCCTTATCGGTTGGTATACGTCCAGAAGAAGTATGGGTATGCTTGAGATATCCCATCTTTTCTAGTTGTGCCATCTCGCTGCGCATGGTAGCTGGCGACACGTCAAACAACTTAGCTAGGAGCACACTGCCCACTGGAACAGCTAGCTCAGCGTACTGCTCCACCATAGCTTTCAAAATCCGCGCTTGGCGCTCAGTCATCATACCTATATGATAATGCTTTGGCGCTCTAATGTCAAGAGTGCCAAATTAGTTGTGCGTTGGCTGCGAACTGCCGTCATTGCTGCCACCATTGTCACTATCGGTAATACCCAGGTTCTCGTCGTCTAGCTGTTCAGCATTAAAATTACCTAGGTTCTTTAGCTCACGTTGGTATTTGTCAATTCGCGCGTCAAAATCTTTCAGAGCCGCCGCGTCAAGCGCGCCAGTCGAACCAAATGGGTGGTCGTCCGCTTCCTTCTTTACTTGCGAACGTACTTTCTCATAGCCTGGTCGGCTAAGGTCAAGCTGAATTGCGCCACTAACCTGATATATTCGAAGACTAATTGAGGTCATTATTATCGTAATAACAATGCATAGTAAGATAAAGCAGCTTAGACGATGCCGCGCCACCAAAGCTTGCGCCTTATTTAACATCTAGCCTCTTTCGCACCGCGTTAAACTCATCAATATAATCATGAAACAACTTATCTAGCGTGTCTACGCTTTGCTTTAGCTTACTACGCTTATCGCGCAGTTTAGTTAAGCCACTATAAAAGTCGTCCGGATTAGACCGGCAATCCATACCAACTAAATTAGTTAAATCGCCATCATAATCACTGTATAGCGACCGAAAATCTTTCAGTTCGTTACTGTAATCATCCGTAATACTTGCTAGTTTGGTTGACGATAAACGATTCACCGAAACACGGGCATTCATCGCAAAAAATAAGTCGTTTAATTCGTTGTAGACACGCCCGCGGTTAATTCTCAACGCCGCATCGGTTTTTTCAATCTGCGACAACATCGACTGTGCTGAGGTGCAGCTCACTTTTATCACATCTTGGCTTGGCGCTGCTACAACTGGCAATGTTAACAAGGTTACAGCCAAGGCCGCAACAAACATACTTAATAAAATTGCCGTTCGCTTCATATTTTCTATTATATAATACATATAGAAAATTGTCAGTTTATATAAAAATCATGGAACAGCATTCAGCCCAATATCACCAACGCCGCCGCATTTGGTATGCCGCCATCGCCATACTTATTATGTACATAATTTTTGCACTCATTTATAGCTACTGGCCCGATTTTAATAAATATGATCATGCTAAAAGTTTTGACTTATCAGCGCAAAATTTACTTGAGCATTTGCCCGTAAAACCGCTTGATAGTAGCAAAAAATATGATCGTAAAAAATTTGGCCATGGTTGGCAGCCATGGGGAAAGTGCAATACAAGACAGCGAATTTTACAGCGCGACCTCACAGACAAGACGCTTGATGGCTGTCATGTCATAGCTGGCAAATTATACGACCTCTATACTGGAAATTTTATGATCATAAAAAATAAGGCTGAGATGCACAAAAATGTACAAATTGATCATGTTGTCGCCCTTGCTAATGCTTGGCAAACTGGCGCCGCAGAACTATCGCCCGCACGCCGACAAGAACTTGCCAACGACGACTTGGAACTGTTAGCCGTTAGTAGCAAAAGCAACTTACAGAAGTCTAGTAGCGATGCCAACCAATGGCTGCCCACCAACATCAAATTCCGCTGCGCTTATGTAGCACGCCAGATTGCCGTAAAAATCCGCTACCATCTATGGGTAACCGCTGCCGAAAAAGCCACTATGAAAAAAATAATCGGACACTGCCCTATGCTAGCAGTGCCCGAACACTAAACTCGGTTACTTACGCCTTACCGAATAACTTAGAAACCTTCTTGACAAAGCCGAGGCTCTTAAGTGACAGTTTTTTATTGTACGAAATTGCTCCAATTTGGAACAACTTAGCAGCCAATAGCATTACTACTATAATCGACACTATCATGATAGTAAAGACAATGGCCACATCCTGCATTGTTAAATAGCCCATGGCATTACGTACTAGTAGCGGAATTGGCGCCGTAAATGGAAAATACATTAAAATCTGTGCAACTAAATCAGCCTTAGCTGTAATATATATGTTAAGCGCATAGAGTGGTATAAACACCAGCATCATTACAATTCCAGTATATTGGCTGGCTTCCTTCGCGGTCGGCGACACCGCTCCCATACCAACTAGTGCTCCACAAATTAGCATTAAACTAAGCACAAAAATACCAAACCCTACGCCAAGCCTTACCGGATCAAGCGGAATCTGTGAAATAAATGGTATAATTCCACCAGCAAATTCAGGCTTAAAAATACGTAGTCCAGCAAACACTAACACCAATATGCCTACCATCTCAAAAATCTGCACAAATATCAATGAAATATAGGCCATAATTTTAGCTGAGATAAAAGTCCGGCTATTAATCGTAGTTAGAATAATCTCGGTAACACGATTCTCCTTTTCTTCGGTGGTCGAATTAACCATCATGCTACCGTAAACCGACAAAATCAGATAGAATACAACAATCAACGCCCCTGGAGCAATCATCTCAGCAATCGGGTTGATTGGCTTGCCATCACGATAATTCTGCGTATTATACCTCACGGTTGACTTTGTCATACTTGTCAAATTGTCTGACATACGACGCTTCGCACTCTTTGAAAGAATATCCTTCGAAATATCCTCATAGCGGCCGCCTTCCATCATTCCAATATAGTTTTGGTCAATCGTAACCGGCATATTACTGAGGTTCTTAGGATAGTGAATTACGGCATCAAGTTTCTTGCTCATTAAATCGCGCTCACTACCAGCCAAATCGCGCGTCAAATGTGCGCCCGTACCAGCAATATCGTCTTTATTGATTAAACCACTATCATCAATTATCGCAATCTTGTACGATGCATTTCTAGCAGCTTCGATATTGTCGTGCGATGTTTTCTGGGAAAACACTGAAATGCCCGCAATTATAAATATAATGGCTGGTACAATTAGGATGCTAAGCCAAAACATCTTTTTCTTCATGGTGCGTATCATCTCAAAACGATACACTGTACCAAAATTATGGCCAAATAACTTACTCATCGTCTTTGTCTCCTTCGTAAACTTTAATAAATACATCGCGAAGCGACTTTTCGCCATATTTATGCTCAACTTCCTCTGGTGTACCATAGGCCTCGGCCACGCCGTTCTTTAATAACAATACACGGTCGCAAAGATGTTCCACATCTTCCATCTGGTGGCTAATCATGACAATGGTAGCGCCGCGTTCCCTGCTCTCCATAATAAGTTGCATTAGCAGCTTGCAGTTCACTGGGTCAAAACCCTTAGTCGGCTCATCTAGCACCAATAACTCTGGGTCGTTCATTAAAGCAACGCCGAGCTGAATTTTTTGCTGCTGGCCACCACTCAATTTATCAAGACGCGTATTGGCATACTCGGTCATCTTAACACGCTCTAGATATTGCTTGATGTACTGATTGGCCTCCTGACGCGACATACCTTTTAGCTGACCAAGAAATCGCATAGCATCAGCTACCGTCTCTTTACGATACAGTCCCCGCTCCTCCGGCAAATAGCCCAATTTAATACCGCTATCAACCCTATATGGAGCACCATCTACCAACAATTCGCCCGAAGTTGGTTTGTAAACGCCGAACAGTGCGCGCAACGTTGTAGTCTTACCGCTACCGTTACTACCAAGTAGTCCAAATACTTCGCCACGCTTAATCTCAAACGACAAATCCTTAATAACATGTTTGTCGCCAAAATCCATTTTAAAATGCTTAACAGTGATAACATCACTCTTGTCAGCAGCTCGGGATTCTACCATTTTTATCCTTTCTTTACCTAGTTGACTGGCAACTAATATACTTTATTATACTATTTTTTTTAGACCAAGCAATACCTTGTCTAAAGCGCTCTTCAACGTCTCATACTTTACGGCACCATCTAGCTTCTTGCCATTAATGTATACCGATGGCGTGCCATTTACCCCCATGCGACGACCGAGTGCGCAGTCTCGCTCAATCTTTGCTTTTACACCATTTGTCTGCGCATTAACAAACTCAGCATTAAATTTATCAGCGTCCAAGCCTGACTGCTTTGCGTAATCCGTCAAAGTCTTATTGCGTGTTGCTGAATCAACCGCATAACTTACCCACATATCGTTCTGAAACAGCAAGTCATGCATCTTCCAAAATGCTTGATTGCCACCCAGTTTTGCGGCCGTCTCACCCGCAATTAGCACCGTATCAGAGTTCGGATATGACAAGCTGAAGTTACGATAAATAAACCTCACACGGTCACCATATTCTTGATGAATCTTGTCAACATAGCTATGCACCGCCTGACAATGAACACAAGCAAAGTCCTCGTATTCAATTACGGTCACTTTGCTATCCAATTTGCCCTTGATGTGATCTGGAATAACCTTATTAGCCTCATCTTGTGCCATCTCTTTACCGGTCAAATCTTTAAACGCCGCCTTTACTTTATCTACTGTAATAGGGTGCTGTGGGTCTAGCTTATCCGCCAATACCTTCATATCAACACGCCGCGTAGTATTAGAAGTATCTTTAACGTCAAACTGGCCTTCACCTGGCTTCGGCTGCGAACTCTTATACCAAAACAGACCAACAAATACCAATACTACTACTACAATCAGCACAAACGCTAAGCGCATGCTGCCTAATTCATTATCTCTTCTCACAATATCCTCCAAATAACATTATTACTAGTATAGCATAAATGCTATAATAATATTATGTCTATTATCTTCATCATCTTGATTACCATATTATCGACTGCGTTATCAAGTGTTAACTTTGCCCCTAGTTTAAGTGATTTTGAAATCAAACGGCTCGGCAAAACTAACAAGAAATATCAAGACGTCGCCCGCTTCATTCATGTCTACCCGACGTTCTATCTATTCTTAAAGTTTATTCATATCTGTTTAATTATTATCCTAACCAGTATTGCCGCCCGTAGCTACGGTATCATCACTGGTTCAATTTTAGCGGGTGCACTAATTACTCTGTCTGAGTTGCTTGGCAATAAAATTTCACCTGTCACTACTGTGCTATTAGCTGACCAATCTAAATTCGTCAATCACTACTTTAGTTGGACTGAATTTTTGCGCCCACTAACCGTCGAACCGCCAAAACCACGTGTTGCCTCAACTGATGAACTCAGCCATCTCATTGAGGACAGCAAACTAAATATTGATCTCAAGCAAGAACTGGTCCAAACACTACTAAACAACCAACAAACCGCTCAAGACTGCATGCATCCTTGGACAGAGGTAGTAAAACTAAAACAGCGCGACCGCTTGACGCCAAAAGCACTAGACGACCTATTTAAGAGTAAACAGGGCGTCTTCCCCGTACTAAAAAACGATGAGGTTGCTGGATTAATCTACCTTAGTGACGTCTCAATTGTAGCGCAAAGCGAAAAATCTATTTCAGACTATCTACGAAACGACGTACTCTATGTTGCAGCCGACGAACCGCTTAAATCAGTAATCAACAAGATGGCCGCCAGCGAACTAACTATTGCCATCGTAAAGCACGATGAAACAATTGTTGGCCTAGTAACGCTAGATAGTATTGTCAATCCCGTCTGCGCCAACCTAAAATGTGGTAAAATATAACCTAGTTACAAGGAAAGGATTATTTTAATGCAAAGAACACTAGCAATTGAGAGTGTTAAACATGTCGGCGAGACCATCAAAGTCGCCGGCTGGGTCAACACAAGACGCGACCATGGTGGCGTTATCTTCGTTGACCTTCGCGACCATACTGGTATAGTACAGCTGGTCTTCAACCCAGACGACCCAGCTATGTTTAAAGATGCCGAAAGCCTCCGTGACGAATTTTGTATCAGCGCGGAAGGTCTAGTGCGTAATCGTGGCGCAGGGCTCGAAAACCCGCATATTCCAACTGGCACAGTGGAGGTTGTGGCTCAAAAATTAGAAATTTTAAACCGTTCTGAGCCTTTACCAGTAGCTACTAAGGATGAAGGTCAACAATCAAGCGAGGAAATGCGGCTTAAATATCGCTTCCTCGACCTCCGTCGTCCAAGTATGCAAAAAATGATTAGTGAGCGCGACCGTTTCTATCGTGTAATTCGACACTACATGGAAGACCACGACTTTACCGAGGTAGCCACACCAATTCTCGCTAACTCTAGCCCAGAAGGCGCACGTGACTTTTTGATTCCATCACGTCTTCGCCCTGGTCAGTTCTACGCCTTGCCACAGGCTCCGCAGCAGTTTAAGCAGCTGTTAATGGTTGGTGGTGTGCCAAAATACTACCAAATCGCCGCCTGCTTCCGTGATGAAGACCCACGCGCCGACCGTCTCTATGGTGAATTCTACCAGCTAGACCTTGAGATGAGCTTCGTTGACGAAGGTGAAACAGTTCGTCAGACTATCGAACCGTTAATTCTCAATCTTGCGCAAGACTTTGGTGGCAAAAAGCTAGTCAACACTTACCGCTCTGCCGACTTTACTTACGCTAAACCAACCGACGTGCCGCGCATCCCATACACCGTTGCAATGGAAACATACGGCACCGATAAACCTGACTTACGTTACGGCATGCCGCTAGTTGAACTAACTGATGCACTAAAAAATACCGGCTTTGGCGTTTTTGCTAAGGCGGAATGCGTCAAGGCAATTTGCGTCAAGGGCGGCGCCGCAATGCCACGCAGCCAAATCGACCTCTTCACTGAGATGGCACGCAAAAATGGCGCTGGTGGTCTAGCCTACTTGACCTACAAAAATAACGAGATTAAGAGTCCGATTGCTAAATTCCTCGCACCAGCTGAGCTTGATGAGATTACCAAACGCACCGAGGCTACCGATGGCGACATTGTCTTCTTTGGCGCCGACAAACGCGACTTAGTCAACAAGGTACTTGGCAAGCTCCGCATTGCATTCGCTGACTACCAAGGTCTAAAGCACGATGATGAAGTTGCCCTCTGCTGGATTACTGACTTCCCATTCTATGAATACGACGAGGCTAATAAGCGAGTTGACTTCGGCCACAACCCATTCTCGATGCCACGTGGCGGCTTAAAGGCGCTTACTGACGCCAAGACCGACGCGGATAAGCTCGCGATTGTCGCCGACCAATATGATATGGTAATGAATGGCTATGAAATTTGCTCGGGCGCAGTCCGCAATCACAACCCTGAGATTATGTATCAGGTATTTGGTCTGCTTGGCTACAACAATGAATACGTCGACCAAAAATTCGGCGCAATGCTCAACGCCTTCCGCTTTGGCGCACCGCCGCATGCCGGTTGTGCCTTCGGCATCGACCGCATCTTCATGGTCATGGAAAACACCGACAATATCCGTGATATCGTCGCCTTCCCGAAGAATGGTTCTGGTGTCGACCTCATGATGAGTTCACCGAACACCGTGTTCGATTCTCAGCTTAAAGAACTTCACGTTGGTATTGTCGAAACCAACACCGACTAAGCCAAAATCACCCCTCAAAGGGGTGATTTTTAATCTCTACTTTAGCTGGATAATTGCCAGCGAGGCTTGCAACCGCGGGCCAGACTTAATTAAATTACGGTGTGCATTGCACCATTCATCCACCGCTTGACGCGCACCCGGCAGATGTTCATTGCCGTAATCATCCACAACAATCACAGCACCTGGCATCCAACGACCAGCGCAAGCCGCAAAGCTATCTTTAATACTGCCGTAAAAATCACCATCGAAGTAAGCAAATGCAATCCGCTCCGGCACATCGCTCGGCGTTAAATCATCAAACCAGCCCTTCTTTATCTCCGGCAAAGGCAGCCCAGCGCGCTTGAAATTCTCTATTACTTCGCGCTTCGTGGCTTTTAGCTCGCCTCGTTTAAATTCTTGCCCTAACCCAGCGCGGTCTGCCGCAGTCTTATCTGGTAACCCATCAAACGAATCATAGATATACAGCTGACGCTGCGGAGCAACTGCGCGCAATAAGCGCATTAAAAACAAGCTGGTCGTGCCCTTGTAACAGCCAAACTCAACGACATCGCCCGCTACATCAGCCACAATCACCTGTTGCAATGCCGTCAAAATCAGCCTGATTTCCTCTGGGCTAACTTGGTCAGACACCAGCTGGTGTTGAGCGATTACTTTGGCTACATCAAATTTCATCATTAAGCGTGAGTTTGCTCAATATCGGCGTGCATTTCTTCGCGTGACACCGCGCGACCCTCGGCATCTACCTGATATTCAAGCACTGTACCAAATTTCATCTCAAAATGAGCAATATCAGCATCAGAAATACTGTCAATATACTTCACTAGTGCACGGATTGAATTGCCGTGCGCTACAAATAAGATATTTTCACCCTGCTGCAACTTACTAACAATCTGTTCTCGATACCATGGCACTACACGATTATAGACATCATGCAAGGTTTCGCCATTTGGAATTGGCTCATCAAAGTTACGGCGGATAGCATTAAACTTCTCATCACCAACCTTAGCCTTGACATCCCATTTATTTAACCCAGTGTAGTCACCGTAATCGCGCTCGTTCAGTTCAGACACTGCTGTATAAGCTGGATTATCTTGCCTCTGCGCCTTCATCACTTGTTGCATGGTCTCAATTGACCGCTTAAGCTTACTTGTATAGATTTCATCAAACTTAATATCCTTAACTAGCTCACCCATCTTCAAGGCATCACTGGCACCCTTTGGCGTCAAAGAGACATCTGTCCAGCCAGTCCACTTGCCAAGCAAGTTCCATTCACTTTCACCATGCCGCATCAATACTAATTTACCGCTCATATTACTCCTTTTTTATTTAATAACCTGCATTCATTATAACACTTTTATCTAGTCATTCCACTGTTCCAGTAGGGTAAATTGATGGCCAGCAATCTCGATAATTGACTCGCCATTAGCACCTTGATGCTCCAACTCGCGCGCGATGCCACTGCGTTGTAGAATATCGCGCAAACGATTTGCCCCAAAAGTATTGTCGAAGTCAGTCTTCTCAGCAAACTTTTCAATTCGGTCACCAGTCACTACATATACCGTGCCACTCTCACGCTCTTCACGCGTCACCCACCAAGTTGAATTTAGCTGTTTCTTCGATAGCTCAATCACTTCCGGTGTATCATCTAACGCCTCAGCTTCCGTTGCTGCCTGCTCAGCCTGCGCCTGTCGCTCATCTGCAACTACTACCGCCAATTTACGTAGCAATTCCTTGGTACCATGATGCGCCTGCGACGACAATAGATAAATTGGACTCTCCGTCACTCGCCTCAGCTCGTCTAACTGCATAGTGGCGATTTCATCATCGACTAAATCAGTCTTGGTAATCGCGATAATCTCCGGTTTGCCCGCCAAATCATCTGAATACTGCGTCAGCTCACTACGAATCTTCCGATAATCACCACTAATGTCATTTGACATTACATCAATCATATGTAGAATCACCGCCGTGCGCTCAACGTGGCGCAAAAACTCGTCACCTAGTCCCTTACCTTGGCTAGCACCCTCAATCAGTCCTGGAATATCGGCAATTAAAAGCGACTTGCCATCGACATCAGCCACGCCTAGATTCGGAGCCAATGTCGTAAACGCATAATTAGCAATCTCAGGACGAGCGTTGCTTACTACTGACAGAAAAGTCGACTTACCAGCGTTAGGAAATCCTACTAAACCAACATCTGCCACCATTTTTAGCTCCAACTGAGCAGTAAACTTCTCGCCTTTCGTGCCGACTTCTGCCACTCGTGGCAACTGACGAGTCGATGACTTAAAATGGGCATTACCAAAGCCACCCTCGCCACCGCGCGCCACAATCGCCCGCTGACCAACCTCAGTTAAATCAGCAATCACTTCACCATCGCGCCGCACGATTGTGCCAAGCGGCACCTTAACTAACCTATCAGCACCATTGGCACCATGCATCTTGCGCTTGCCGCCCGCACCGCCATCCTGTGCCTTTAGCTCTGGTTTAAACCGGAATTCCGCCAAAGTATTCACATTGCTATCCGCTACAAACACCACATTGCCACCATCACCACCATCACCGCCATCTGGGCCGCCCTTTTCGACGTATTTTTCATGACGTAAACTAACCGCGCCGTTACCACCACGGCCGGCTTCAATAAATACTTCTGCGGTATCAGCAAACATAATACTTCTATTTTACCAGATTCTTGCAATAATTGCTATTTTATTTTGTGAAAAGAGTAACGCTTCCGCTAAGTTCAATCTATTACACACCACCTACAAGGGGTGTTTTTTATTAATTCAATCGAGGAAGTAATCGATCATTGTTCTTTGTATTGCTTCTTCGTAGTGTTAATAAATAAAAGGAGGAACAAATGTATATTGACCAAGCTGATTATTACGACCAGCAAATGTATCGAGAGGAAATCGAGAACGAAAAGATTGCGGCAGTCAGCGAAAGACTAAAGACTAACGGCGGTTTTGCCGTAAGAATTAATCTCTATGACCCAGACGATAATCAAGTAACCACATTGGAATACGACACCATAGAGTCCTTATATAACGACCTTAAGAATATTCCTAATGAGATTGATGGAGAAATTGACAACTATGTTTTTGAACATGGTCTGCATTTATAAATCATTAAATTACAAGGAGCAAATACAATGAAAAAAATAAAAACAAACATCACTTTAGTAGCCGTCGTCATCGCTATGCTAGCTGTCGCATTCGCCTTTGGCGCAAAATGCGACGCTGACATGCGCGTATATGCCGCAAAGCACAATTGCACCTGGACTTATCCGGGCACATTGTATGGCGACGACCGAGACAACCCAATTTGCAAAGTTAATAAGTAAAGGAGAACCTATGAAAATTAAAGTCAATTATTACGAGTCTGATTATCAAGTGAAAGTTAATACTAAATCGAGCAAGGAGGAAAAATAATGGCTGGTACTGCTGCTGGCGCTGCTAAGGCTAAACTTACAACTTTGAAGAAGCACGGCGCCGACTTCTACTCACGTATTGGTCGTAAAGGTGGCCAAAACGGTCATACTGGCGGCTTTGCTTCGCTGTTCGAAGACATTGACGGTCTAACGGGGCGCGACCGAGCACGGCTAGCGGGTGCTAAAGGTGGCAAAATTAGCCGCCGTGGCCCAGCTAAGAGCAAACTTTTGACACTGGAGGCGCTATGAATAGAGTAGCTACTGTAAAAATTGGCGGCGGCGCTGAATACGCTAAAGTTGCCGACCGTATCAAGCTATTCTGGGAGGAGAACCCAAATGGCAAGATTGACACCGAGCGCGAAAACTGCGGTGACGACAAAATACGCTTTGTGGCCCGCATTTGGCGCAATGCTAGCAATATAGAAGAGCTAGTAAAGTCATCTGCCTCAGTAGAGGCCATCAAGATGACCGCCAACGCTTGTGCCAGCGCTGATGCAATCAAGCACGGCGACAAGGAAAACGAAAAGCTTGAGACCGTAGCGGTTGGGCGTGCTTTAGCGATGCTAGGCTATCTAGCTAGTGGCGAAGTAGCCAGCCGTGAAGAAATGGATGCATTTGAAGCGTATAAAGCCCAAAAGTGGCAAGAAGACGTGGACAACTACATTAAGCAGCTCAACGCTGCTGCGACAATTGAACAGCTCAGAAACGTGTTCGTATCTATACCGATAGACATGCGCTCGTGTTCAGAGGTTATTATTGCCAAAAACGATTGCAAAGATAAGTTATTAAACGCAAAGGAGGCGTAAATGAAAGTAATTAAGCTACAGCAGAACAGCGAAGAGTGGCTAGAGTACCGGCGCGGTAAATCAGGCGGGTCAGAATTTGGCGCACTGTACGTAGACGGCTACCCGCTAGTTGGCGCTATGAAAGCTAAGCTAGACGAACTAGGCGTGCAATACCCTAAAACCGCCAAGGCAGCAGAGCTCGCAGCCCTGCTCACCCCAGAGGCGTTGGCAAGCTTAAAAATAGCCAGTGCACCTAAAAAACGCTATTACGCAATTATTGCTGAACGTGTTGCCCGCCCTATCACGCCTAACGATTATGTCGATAAGCTCAACGGCCAGCCATTCTCAATGATGGCGCGCGGTCACATTCTTGAGCCCGAAGCTATCAAGGCGTGGGAAGCAAAAACTGGCAAAACCGTAGACAAAGATAGCGTGGTTTGGGCGCGAGAAGACAACCCAAACATCTACATCTCGCCCGACTTTGCCATTACTGGCCAAGATGGCGTTGTACGTGAGGCTGGTGAAGTAAAATGCCTCAGCAACGAAGAAGTCGTAAAAGCGTATCTGACCAATTCGTACCCTGCTGAATACTATCCGCAAATACTAAAATACTTTGTCGTCAACTCAGACTTGGAAGTGCTTCACTTTGTTATGTATAGCGACACAATTCCTGGTCTTGAACTGCAGGTATTTGATATTAAGCGCGAAGAAGTAGCGCCTAGCATCACAGAAGCCAAAGCTTTTGAAGATGCTATCATGGCACAGATTGACCGCGATACTAATCAAATCCTTGAACTAGGCTTTTAATTAAATAATCGCGCAGCCGGCTGGCATACCGTAGTGTTCCAGACTGTTGCTGGGCAAGAATGACTAGCAAAAAACACTCCTGCACCTATCCACAAACTAGTCTCATCGGGTTTGAATAAGCCAACTCATATCTTATATATCCCGTTGTTAGGCCTGTACTAACTACGCTCTTGCCCACCTACGGTGTGCCAGCCAGCTGCGCGAAATTATGGAGGGAAAATGAATACTACTAGCTTAGAAGCTTACTATAGCGAAGTTGTAAGCCATAAAACTACTATGCAGAGAAAAGTACTAGAACTAGTGCTTTCTGCTAAACGACCAGTTTGCAACAAGGAGATAGCCGACAAAATGGATATGCCAATCAATTCCATTACACCGCGAGTAAATGAATTAGTGAAAGGCGGGAGAATGGAAGCAGCGTTTAAAGCAATTTATCCGCCGACTGGGCGTCGCGTCACTTACTGGAGGCCACTCTGATGCTGGCCGACAAAGAGCAAACTGTCCAAGCTATGGTGGCTGATTATCTCCGATACCAATACCCAGACGTGCTGTTCCATTCCGACTTTGGCAGCGGAGTGAAACTTACCGTGCGCCAAGCTTGTATGCAAAAACGGCAAAACGGCGGGCGGCGAGCGTGGCCAGATATGTTTATTGCTAGTGTGCGCTGCGAAAACAACTCTATTTACGGCGGGTTATTCATTGAGCTAAAACGTTCAGGCACCCGTCTAACCAAGCGAGATGGCTCACCTGCTACCAATCACATTGCCGAGCAAGGTATTACGCTAAATAGACTTAATCAGTGCGGATACGTAGCCAAGTTTGCTGTTGGCTTTGATGAAGCTAAAGCTATAATTGACCAATATTTATCATTGCCGCAAGTTTTGTATATTAAGGAGAAATAGGAAATGGGTAGATATATAACAACCCCAACTATGATATGGTGCTACAACTCTACACGTCGCCCTGATATGGTGGCTATAATAGACCCACTAACCCGCACGTACTGGTTGCGTAAAATCGAGCTCAAAGACTGCCTGGATATTCTCTGGCCTATCCGTAGCTGGCATATTGAAGAAGGGCCATTAGATGACGGACCCGATATGTTCACTTTGAACATGTTATGCAGGGCAAATAACAGAGACGTAACGGAGAAATACAGCCTAGAAGATTATGTAAAGTTCGTAAAACGAAAGCATGTATTGTTCAGAGAAAAGAACAAGAAGAAAGGAGCAAAATGAATGACGAACAAACCACCCTGTTTTTGGGCAACGACCTGTTGGGCTTGTCAACGCTGGTGTTTTTAGTCGACCCGTCGACTCGCACCTTTTGGCACCGAGTTATACCCAACGACAATTACCACGGGCAAACCGAGAAACTAAACCAGCAAATTGCTGGACTTCACACCGTCGAGTTTAGGACTTCGCCGGCTGCCGAGCAGACCCTGTTTTTGGCGTTTAGCTTGTTTTGCAAAGACTTGTCGAAGGCGTATGAACTCTATGAATACGCCAGCTATATCAAGCGCAGTCGCAAGCCGGCGGCGGATACTGGTATGCGGGCGGTGATGGTTCAGATGGACTCTCAGCTACTGCACGACACCTTTGTGGTGAATACCGAGACGGGCGACTACTGGAGTGGCAACCTCATAACCACCGCGCTTAAGGAACTCAACATGACCCTGACCGGCGCCAAGCGCAGCCGCCGCTTCCAAAGCTATCTGGAGAATTACCCCACCCTACTCAAGGGGCGGTTCGGCGAGCGCCATGTGACAGTGTTAAAGGACGATACTGGCGCACTGACCCGCTTCTATGCGGAAACCGACCGCTTTACACGCGGGTTAAAGCTCAAGGAAATCGACAACAAGGCGGAAAAAATGACCTTAGCCGAGTTCTTGGAGCGATATGACAATAAGGAGGATAAAAAATGAATTTTGGCACGTTTACGTCGATTTCATCCGACGACATTGACGAATTTGTTCGTCTTGACCATCAGCTGGCAGGCAAAAAGAAAAGTGACATAGAGGAACTTGCTGAAGAAGTTCTGGAAGGCATAAGGATAATGCCTGAAGACCGATTCGACGACCCTTTCGCTCGCTTGTTTGGCGTGAGCTCCTTTAAGATATTCAGCATGGTTTTTACAAGGGGCACATCAGACGGGCGGCTTGTTTGTTCTTTTGCTGCAAACACTGGTAAACAAATAGTTTGGTTCGAAAGAGTAGACCAAGGCAGAGCTCACCTCTGGTATTCAGAAGCTACAAGAGGTAACAAAATCTTTGACTCTTTAGAAGAAATGGGCCCGACTTACAAAAAAGACTGTCTCAAGCATCTCAGGCTCGCGTCGCTAATTACAAAAAACTTCACCTCCAGTTTACCTAATAAGGAGAACGAAAAATGTACGAAATAGAAGACATTTTAGGATGGGAGGACTTAAATGATTAGAACAACTAAAAAGTATAACGCCGGCTTCACTATCTATGTGTTTTGCTACGCCAGTTTTAGCAGCCCAGAAACCGCTTTGGTGGTAATACGCGATAACCTGCGCCGGATATGCTTTCAACGCGGGTTTAAGACAGCTAACGAGGCATATAGTTACGCAAATAAAACCGAAGCTATCCTATCTAATGTTGCGCCAACTGAGATAATAAAACGCTTTTTGCTAGCCAGTGAATTCGTCAATCAGGAAATTAACATTGCCACATGCAATTTTACAAAAGTATTTGATGCTAATAAATTAAATGATAAATTGGAGGATTTATGTTTCTAAGCGACAAAACCATTAAGGCCAGTAAACTAGTTGTACCGTTGAAGCCAGAAAATGTCTCACCAGTTAGTGTTGATTTAACGCTTGCCGGCGAAGGGCTATCGGAAGACCACCACGCAATAATGTTTAATGAGCTAGAACTTGCTCCAGGAGAATTTGTGTTGCTATCCACCAATGAGGTTGTACGGATACCGAATGGTATAGCGGCTATCGTCAAAGGTAAAAGCTCGCTAGCCCGCCAAGGCTTAATGGTTGAGTGTGCCGGATTTGTTGACCCTGGATTCACTGGTACAATCACACTAGAAGTCAAGAACTTGAATAGACAGCGCAAGCTTACAGTCAAAAAGGGCCAGAAGATTTGCCAGATTGTATTTATGACAGCTGAGCCATCCGAAGCGTTATATTCCGATGAAAACGGCCACCACTACCAAGGCCAGAATACCGTAACTAAGAGCGTGCTGGATAAATAACTCAGCCGACCAAGCCATAAAACAAAGCGACCCGCCGATGCGAGCCGCTTTTTTGGTTGTCTAGCTATTTACTTGATTTGTCTTTGCCGTTGTCACTCGGCTTAAAGAAAGTCGTGTAAATTGTAAACAATGCCATATTGAAGCCAGATACCAATGCACCCCAAAGTGTGGCGCCAATCGCAGCCCAATCCAACCCCGTGCTTAATCCGCCCGAAGCAACAAGCGATGCCAAGAATCCGCTGATAAAGCTAAATACACCCGCAGCGGCAATCTTACCCCACTGCTCCTTAGTTGGTAGTCCAAAATTGTTAAACATCTAATACTCTCCTTTAAATTACTTAAAAATTCCCGCGATTTTGTCCACTAACTTCTGCAGCAGTCCAAGAATCTGTTTTAATAGGCTGTTGTTATATTGTGCGACATTAGCTATTTTATCCAAAGTTGGGTTGCTAATCGTCTCTTTTTTGTCGTTTTTACCGTCATTTGTGTCAACAACTGCTGGTGATGGAGATTGTGGCGCTGCCGGCGCCGGTTTAGGCTGTTCTACGGGCTCCAAGTCCACTGCGTTGACACCGTTCCTTAGTCCATGGTTAAAGGAATACTCCGTGAAGTAAAATGTTGAGCCGGCGAACTCCGATTTAGCAAACGCCACAAACGCCTCGCCATTATGGAATGTTTTCACCGCCCGCCAGTTCGGTGCTGAGTCTAAATCCCATAGATTGTGGTCACCCTTCAAACGAAAAGCCAACGGCTGCTCTAGCTTCACTACTACGGCCCTAGCTGGAGCTGGCTGAGGAGCCGGCGCAGGTGCTGGAGCTGGCGCAGGCGCTGGATTACCACCATGCAGCTTCTGTTCTGCTAGTGCCGCTATCCGGCCAATGTCATAGTTACCAGGGCAGTCAGTACTTCGCCAATGCTTATGCGGATACAACGGTAACTTACCGTAAAAGCGCCAAATGTCTGCCACTAGCTCGGCCACTACATCGTAGTCTTCATTGCGACAACGTGGGTCACACTCAATGCCAATAGTTGTTAAGTTGGCTCCCCAATTACCAGCATGCCAAGCAGTATCCTTACAATTCACTAGGCAGTACACCGTGCGATTAGTGCCGGTTGCCACATAGTGTGCTGATACCTTTGCTCGTGGATTACATAGCCAATTGACCACCCCCTCCACTTTAGGATTTTGCAGCGGGTCACCCCACCAATGTATTGTAATACCGGATATTTTTCTGCCGCTTCGCCCCGGCGTAAAATTCGGTGAATTACGGTTCTTTATTTCATTGTAGTTGCTCATTTTACCTCTCTTGTATATTGCTTGCGCCACGTGTTCACTATGTCTTCTATATAGCTATTGCCACCGTGTTTCTTGTACTCATCAAACGCCTCGTCTATGGCCTTCACCTCTTGCGGATGAGTACTGATCAGCACCAGTATCTCGTTGCGTCTAGTGTATATGTCGTTCTTAGTGACCAGATTGCGTAGCTCTTCAATCTTATGACTTATATCGTTGATATTGTTGTTCTGCTGCACGATATGCGGTATTCCCTTTATATCTCGCTCATCCAGCTCAGACATCAACGACTTGATTGTCTGCTTAGTTATTCTCTTCCACCATAGTTTTATAACTCCCAAAATTGTGCCTACAGCAGTTAAAGTTGAAGCTATGGCTATTATAATTTCATGCGGCTGCACCCCCAAACCTCTCTATAATAAAAACGGTTCTTGCGAACCGTTGCTTATGTATATTATACCACCTAAGAGACTACAATGGGGCAGACACTCCATAAACTACCCTGTTACTATTATACCAATTGCCCCGTCAGTTGCCAATTACTCTACGCGCACCCACATATAAAGCGTCTGATACGGCGGCATATTTTCATGCGGTAGGCCGCCACCGTTGTTCCATGTGCGCAGGCTTGTATTAGTCCCAGCGCTCTGATGCGTTGCAACTCGCCAGGTATCACCGGCAACACCGTTTGACTCTTCAATAATATGTGAGTGCGACGGTATCTGGTCAACAGTAAGTGTCACCCTTTTCTTACCGCCACGCTTATTAGGGCTGTCAAAGTCATAGTCATCAGGGTCGACGCCCACTGGCATTCTACCTTGGCCCCAAGCCTCCCAGCGCCCTTTATAGATCTCCTCCACTTGCGATGCGGTTCTTAGGGTGGTAGACATTATCACCTGTCCAACGTGCGACGGCATCAACGGCTGCTCGTTGTTATACACATAGCCATCAACGCCAATGCGAAAAATTGGCATGCCAACAGATGACGCGTCCACAGTCTCAGAGTCACCGACTCCGTCTGCAACTCTCGCCTCAAACTTCCACGACTTGTTACTACTTAGGCTTAGAACTTGTTTCTTCGTTCTAAAGTGTCCGTTGCTGGCCTCTTCTACCGACAACCCTCGCCAGTCACTCCAGTCGCCCGATTCTTCCCTATAGCGGTACTCCACGCTTTCAATCGCGTTCTTTTCTTCGCCGTCCAGTTCGAGCGGCGAATATTCGCCGGCCGCCTCCACATCAAACTCATCACTATAGCTATTACGGCGCTCTGCCCCGAGTCGCACAGTTGGTTTATGATAGTCTAACACCAGAACGTCCGTGCCGAAGTGCCCCACATTGCCCCTACTGTCTTTAATAAACACGTCAAGGTATTGATGCCCTGGAGTAAAATCGTTCCCAAATTGCGAGCCTAAGTCAACGTCTCCGTCTCGGTCCGGAGCACTAGCCACCATGCCGGAGAAAGTGGCGCCGTAGCTGACGACATGTGCTCCATAAAATGCCTTCCCCTTACCGCTTGCGGGAATATATAGCACTATGCGCGAAGCACCACGGACAAGAACCCGCTTTCTGCCCACTAGTTCCTCAACCTTTCTATTTCCATCTGTGAAGTAGAATGAATTCACGCGCGGCAGTATGGCGCTGCCGAGAATGCATTTTCTATCCGCGTAAGAATAAGCCACTTCTGTATCGCCGCGCATTGAGCTTACCACAAAGCGCACGTTTACTTCCGTATTGTTACCGTGGAATTTACTACGCAAAAATTGCCGCTCTTGGTCTGAAAAATTAAAGGTGCATGTTGTAGCGTTATCGTCAACCCAGCGCACAATTGGGTGCTCTATATCACCGTCAACCTCAATTTTACACCGTACATTATACCCGCCGTGATTATAAAAGCTCACTGTTGGGCTTTCGTCATTACTAAAAGAGGTGGCCGTGTTGATTTTCAGATATTCAGCGCTTGGTGCAGGATTGTTATGTTGTGCCGCTATTGGGTCTAATTGCCATGTACCGTCAGCGCCAGCGTTCACCCCGCTCGTATATATACCCGCCTCAAAGTGTACACTAAAGCTGCAATTGCCCTGTGAATCATGGTAAAACCTTTTTGTACTGGATATTAGCTCTTGACCGTTATATGCCTTAATACGGGGCTCGGACAAGTCCTCATCGCCTACGGTCAGCGAGATATTGTTGTAGTATGTCCAATAACCTTTTTTGCCGCCGCTAGCCTTAAGGCTAAACGACACCTCAGTCCAGTTCTCTGACTGATTTGTGTTAGATACCCACCATTCAAAGTATAGATTACATGGATTAGGGTACGAAGCTCCTGCACTGTTTGATGTTAAATTACCATTACTAGCCATATTACCTCCTATTCAATTTTTACAAACGACCACCCAGCCTGCTCGCCACTTTTTACTGGCACAATCATTATCGGTGGCATATATATTCTTTGCACTGCGCTTAGCTTCTGCACGGTTGTTGTATCACGGTTTAGCGAAAATACTCGTTGCAAACTACCACTAACGGTAGAATAGCCAGCAAACTCTAGCGGCGTCATCTCAACATAGTCACCATTATGGATATTAGATTTTACTTTTAGCCCGTGCTTAGTCACGGATACTTTGGTGTTTAACGTCTCACCGGAAGCCTGCACCCAAGGCATAGTGCTGTCGCCCGCGTTTAACATTAGATCAGTTATCGCGAACAATGACACATCATCGCTCAATGATATTGTCACGTCAAAGTAGTTAATTGTAGGCTTAATCTTGGATAGCTTATGCTCCACCCAATACTCGTCCTTACCGCTCGGTATTGTCACAACAAAGCTGTCAATATCGTTGGTCAATGACACGGTGGCCGTGCCCAGCGCGCCCTTTTTAACTCTAAAGGACAGTGAATAACGGTTATTCGGGGTCACTAGCACACGCTGTGTAATCTTTGCCCCTCCACTCAAAGCAATTTGATTACCGGATAAGGCACCTGAGGCCAGAGACTCCGGTGAAGACTGACCCGATGCCTTCCCCCTAATAGTCCAGTCGGCCAATTTACCATTATTATCGGCGTCAAAGCCTACCGAGTTATAAATGATATTGCCGCCGCCCGTCTCCTGGATAGTGGTAGTAACGCCGCTTATGTCCTGCTTAACCTTAGTGTAGGTCTCTTTGATGTTAGCATCCTGCTTATCCTGCCGCGACACTATTTGTGCAATTTCCTGCTTCTGCTTGTCTACCTTTATCTCGGTGTTATATATGGTCTTCTTGATGCCACCTGCCAGCGCATAATTGGTAGTTGTGGCAGTCGGTGCAATACTCTTAATCTCTTCTTTTATGCCACCATCTATAGTTAGCTTTATGCTAGTAATTACAGCCTGCCACTGCTCTTTACCATTCTCAATTGCTATGCGGTCACCAATTTCATACCAACCGTGGCCTTCAGTGGTAATCCTCATTGGGGTGAACTTCAACCCCTTAACCGCCTCAAAAATTGGCTTGATTAGTTCTCTACGATTGTCATCAAGTATCTCATTGTTGGCCAGCTTTACTTCTTTCACTTCTTCCGGCCATAGTTTTGATGGATCTGGCTTCTGGATTGTGATGCCAACTGCGTTGTCGGCCGTGTTTGGCTCTTGCTCTAGCTCATTAGTTGTGGCACTAAGAGTAACAGTTATCTTGTTGTCGCCGATTTTTAAGAGTCTCGCATGAGGCTTAACTGTGAATGAGAATGATACGCTTTTGCCAGGAGTAACAACTGGCATCCTTATACCTTGTCGCAGGTCGCCGGTTATCTCATTAGACTCAATAGAGCTAGCAAGTTTTATAACGTCGGGTAGTGTGCCCGTTATTACTATGTCATGCAGGTCAGTTTCGCCAATGTTAGCAAAGGTAGCAGTTAGCTTGACTGTCTCATTGACTTTTATAGTGGACTTATCTGCCTCAAGCTTAAGATTAAACTTCGATTCTGGCTTGTGAACTGTTAGCGTTACCGCGTTATCTGCTGTGTCTGGTTCTTGACCTAACTCGTCAGTTGTAGCACTAACGGTCACAGATAGTGGGTTGTTGCCAGTCTTCAACAGTTTCGCATTAGGCTTGACTGTGAATGAGAATGTGAGGCTCTTGCCTGGCGCAACAACTGGCAGTTTTACGCCCTGTTGCAAATTACCGGTTATATTCTTTGTTTCAATAGGCCCATATAAGCTCAAGCCTGCAGGTAATACGGCTGTGACCACCGTGTTGTGCAAATCTGTTTCGCCGGTGTTAGTAAAGGTGGCGGTGAGTTTAGCGGTCTCGGTTGTCTTTATGGCTAGATTGTCGGCCTCAAGTGCTAGGTTAAACTTAGGCTGTGGCTTTGGATAGACTACTGTTATTGTGGCAGTGTTATTGTCCAGTAGAGTGCTGTATTCAGTTGCCAGTTCTTTGGTGGTTGCGCTGACGCTTGTGGATAGCTCATTGTTGCCATACTTTAGCTTGCCCTTAACAGTGGTGGTGGTAAAGGTCATGGTAGCTTTATCGCCTGCTTTTACCTCTGTTAAGAGTAGGCCACCCGCTAGGTTGCCGGTAAATTTAGCGCCTAATTTAACGCTGTCTTCTACTAGTTTGAGCCCAGCCGGTAAAGTGCCAGTGATGTTGATGTTGTGCAAGTCTACTTCGCCGGTGTTGCTGAACTCAATGGTATAGTTGACGCTGTCGCCTATGTTGATTGTGCTTTTATCGGCCTTGATTGCGGCGTCAAAGCTAAGTTTTGGCTTAGGCTTATTAACTACTATTTTTACTGTATTGTTAGACTTATCTAGCTCTTGGCTCAATTCATCAGTTGAAGCGTTGGCTGTGATTGATAGTTCATTGTTGCCGAACTTTAAGAGTTCTGCGTCGGGCTCAGTATAGAAGGAGAACGACACGCTTTTACCAACGCCAACGGTCGGTAGCTTTACGTACTGCCTTATATCGCCAGATATTGTTTCCGTAGACCCTACAACTCCAACTGGCTTTACACTCTCCGGTAATGTCGCTGTTGCCGTTGCGTTATGCAAATCAGTGTTGCCAGTGTTAGTGAGTGTTGCCGTAAACTTAACTTGCTCACCTACTTCTACGGCCGTCTTATTGGCCTCCAGCTTTAGATCAAAGTTTGGCTTAGGCTTTGGCTTAGGTGGTTCTGGCTTTGGATAAACTACTGTAACCTTTACAGTATTATTACCAAGCAAAGATTCATCTTCACGTGTCAGCTCTTTAGTGGTTGCACTAACGGTGGTTGTTAATTCATTACTACCATATTTTAATTTGCTCGGCTCAGCGGCAGCATAGAAATATATTCCCACTTCTTCGCCTGCTTTAACCTCTGAGAAAACTATCCCACCATCTAGACTTCCAGTAAATTCGCCCTTAGACGCTGCTGGGTCTGTCATCGGCTTAAGCCCAGCAGGTAGTTTACAAACCATAGTCGCGTTATGCAAAGTAACATCGCCAATATTTCTAAACTTCAGCCTCCATAAACCCCACTTACTAATCGTCGGAGGATATGGCACTTCCATCGATGCATCAAACTTCGGTTTAGTTTTTGGCTTAGGTGGTTTTGGTGCCGGCGGCGTCACATGTTCGTCTGCAGACGTAATTTGAAAGTTTTGAATTTCAAAATAATTCGCCCCATGACTGTCCCACTTTACAAAAGACCCTAATGCGTAAAACGATATTTCGTTAGCATCTAACACAGCTGGAGTACTAAATGTCATGGTGTAAGTATCACCCTGTTTGTTGGCGCTACTGCTTATACGCGTATAGCCAAGCTTCACTCCCGTAGAGAATTCATCAAGTCCTTCGCCACTCTTTAAAGTAAATTTTACAGAATATGTGGTGCTTGGCCTTAAAATCCTATCTGGTATTTTTAAAATACATTTAGCATCCGAACTGTAATATTTCACTTCGCTGCGGTAAGTGTTGTCGCCTATACGTCGCACATTTGTACCGGAAACTGTTATGCCTCCCATATCTTCTTCGTGGTGTACGGGCGGTTCCGGCTTTGGCGGTTTAGGCCGCGGTGGCTCAGGCCTAGACAGATTCAGTGTAGTGTCCGTCCCAAACCACACATACATGTTGATCCAACCGCCTATATTAGATTCGTCTTCGCTTGTGCGAATAGCCAACGCTATACGCGGCCTGTCAGAGTCTTTGTGATAGGTGAATACTATCTTGCCACCGTCGCCCGTGTCGTTAACTGGCGCGCTGCTTACGGTGCGTACTTTAGCTATGGAAACGCTGTTGTCTCTTTCGTATTGAGTAATGCGACCCGTCCACTGGATCACCGACACGGTATATGTGGTATATTCGAAATCTGACCCATCTTCTCTACCGTCACTATATTCCTCCTTGAGTCTTATATTGTCCCATTTAAAATAATACTCTCGGCCGTCCACCAGCTTTTTTGCTACGTCAGGGTCTATAGTAAGGTAATATATGCGGTCTTTGCCATATGAATCCCCAATATTTCCAGCAGTTAGTACGGCTACCTCGCGCCTACTCTTGGAGATGAGGTCTCCGCGCAATAAGTCGTGGTTTTTGCTCTCGTCGCTATCACCCCATGGACCCGCTGTTGTCACAACGGCTACATGCTTTATCGCCGCGGTTAAGTTGCCTTCTGCCATTTATTCGTCCTCCTCTATTCTTTCCTGTAGCGCAATGTTATCCTCCTGTGGCATCCGAGACAACACCAGAGAATTAATCGCGCCAAACAACGGGCTGTTCTTAAACGTCTTGAGGTTGCTAAACGTTAGCTTATCCACCACATCACTCTTCACTGGAACTAGCTGCAATGTGTTGGCGCTAGTAACCCGTGCTATTGACGCAGTTGCTCCAGCCACTTGCGCCAGAATGTCTCGGTAAGTTGTGTTGTTTATCTTGGCGTATAAGTCCTCCGGTATCCTGTAGTCTCGCGTTGGCAGCTTATCCCACTTTATATCCGTCTTCAGCTCAAACCGCTTAGCAATCTGCTCTACCAGCTCCTTCACGGTGCACGGATATTTTAATTGCCCAGCTGCATACACTGTCTTTGCTAGTGTACCCATTGCGTCATATGCCTTCACTGTTGTTGTGCCAGCGTCCAAACTCCGCTCCTCGGTGTCTACCTTATATGCGCCTAGGTTAATGCTCTCCCATTTGTTTTTACTCGGGTCAACTTGCACGTCTAGCGTTAAGTTAAGTGTTTTGCCCTGCAAGTTATAGCTCACACCCAACAACTTCACAGAGATTTGCTTAGTTGCGGCGTTGAACAATGCACCAGCCTGCTCTAACTCCACTGAAATAAGATTGTCCTTTGAACTAGCTCTAAAGCCGCTCGCGTCCGCTATAGTTGTACCAATCACCTTCACCGGTGCCTTCATAGCTGTTTTAATCGCGTCAGATGTCTGTATCATTTAGCGCCTCGATACTGGTACTAAATCCACGCTAAAGCCCTTGTATAGCCCGCGATACTTGTCTAGCAGCTCTACAGTAAAGTCTGCTGAATAATACTTGGCTGTTACTACGCCTGAGGTAGTCGGGTCGTAATAACTAACGTCGAAATACGGTAGGTTGAGTAGCCCAGAAATTTGCTGTATCTGACCAGAATCAAGCGCATCCCTAAATGTTAATTGCAGTTTTGGGAAAATGCCAATTAATGAGGCGCGCACGTCGCCGTTCATATTGCGCTCGGCGTCTTTCCAGAGCTTGTTATAGCCGACCTTGTACTCCTTAAGTCCAACTATAGTCGCGCCGTTTATTCTTAGTAAGTCGCCACCCACTGGCAAACCTCCCTCATGTTAGAAGAGCTATACGCTGTTAATACTAGTATAGCATAATACCACTGGTTAATACTAAATAGCCCCCATGAGGAGGGGCTATTAAATTAGTGTCCTTAGTAGCGCTTGTTTTTGCGGCTATCTCGCATACTTTCGGTTATAGTCGTCCATAGATTTATTAAACTTGTCCATGGATTTGTTAAAGTTGTTTTTTGCTTCGTCTAGCACCTTTGCGGTCTGAGCCTGCGCTTGTATGACCAAGGCACATGCAATAACGGCGACAACAACCACCGATATGGCCATTTTCATGTCCGCAGTCTCACCTTTCTTTGCTGATATAATACCCAAAATGCCCAAAACAATAGCAGCAGCGCCTAGTGCAAACGCTATATTGTTAATTATTGGCGTCCATGATAGAACCAAAGCGATAATAGCCAGCACAAGGCCGGTTACCGTTAAAGCTGAGTTGCGTTTTGGTGTTTTGTCTGCGGCTTCGTTTGCCATAAATACTCCTTGTTATTAATAGCTTACCTCCTGATTATACTACACTTGTCTAGATATTTAGTCCATGTGGTCGATGGCGTATTTTGCTTCAGATGCAGTAAAGTTGCCACCATAAGGAGACACAAGTTGGTCATATACCTGTTTCTTAGACATCTTCATGGTATCTCTGTAAGTCTTAGCTTGTTCTAGAGCGTTCTTGTTATAATCTGCATTTAGATTATCTATGGCGTACTGAGCGGCAGCAGCATCGAACTTCTCACCATATGGAGATGTTAGTTGCT
Source organism: uncultured Candidatus Saccharibacteria bacterium (assembly GCA_947090635.1). GTDB lineage: Bacteria > Patescibacteriota > Saccharimonadia > Saccharimonadales > Saccharimonadaceae > Nanoperiomorbus. The sequence continues at coordinate 182,043 of CAMUOM010000001.1, forward strand.
TATATATACCTTTCTTTGAAAAGTGCATGTTATCTGAATATATTTGAGCTTTAGCTAATGCATTTTGCTGCTCCATATTCGGACGTTTACCCAGAGAACGCTTATATGTTACTGTTATACCTTTTACGACTTCTGCATTGACAGCATCGCTCTGAGAGATAAATTTGCCCTTTTCTACGGTATCAGAATATGTTGGCTCTTGCACACAGTTTAAGCCGACCTTTTTACACCAATCAGCAATAGCCTTATCATCCATTGACGACAAGTCTATAACTTTCACCCTTTCTATTGTATGGCTTGTTGTTGTACGGCTCGGCGCATTGTTTTTATCCGCGCTGTCTTTGTTGTGCTCACTGCTAGGAGTAGCAAACCAAAAAACAATAAATGCAACCACAAATATGATTAATATCTTTTGCCACAGCTTTCGCTTCCCCCACCAGTTAAGCTTCTTATCATCTTGCTGCTTGTCCATATGACTCCTTGTTATTAAGCTTGTACTCAGATTATACCACACAAACTTATATATTCAGCGCATATTGGTTGTTCAAGAAACTGCGGTCATTAATGCCTCTGATAGCTTGGTCAATTAAATGTTCATTGCCGAGATTGACTGTTAACGAGATTGGAGAGGCTTGTATAGCCGAAGCTATATCCGCGGTTAGAGTATGCTCTATGGTGCCACTATAGCTAGGTGTGTCAAATAGTGGCAATGCCATTTTACTGTTTATCTGGTCGGATAATTCACTAGCAGACGTCACCAAGTTGCCTAAATTCTTATCGAAGCCAATAGACATACCTTGACTCATGTAATCGCCGATACTCTTGAATACTCTTGATGGCGAGTGGATACCCAAAGCCTTCTTTACACCGTTAACCGCACCGTTAAACTTGTCCTTAAGCCAATTTCCCACGTTGCCTATTCCTTCGCCTAACCCGCGCAAAATATTACCGCCGATATTCTTGAACGCGCCCCACGCATCTCTAAACGCATTCTTGAGGTCATTCCAGCGGTCACTACCCCAGCGGCCCAAGTCACCGAGCCCCTTCTCCAGACCGTGTTTAGCGTCATCTGCTGACTTACCAGCGTCTCGAGCCCAGTTACTTAGTGCATTGCCAGCGTCACGTGCCCAGTTTCCTACTGCCTTACCAGCGTTGTTCAAGCTTACGCCCATAGGCCCAAAGAAGCCAGCCTTGGCACCAGATGCAGTGTTATTGTAATCTCTCACTATATCGTTCGCTTTGCCCCTAATAGTGCCCTCAAGCCGCTCAACGTCACCAGAGTTAGCCTTAGTCATGTTGTTGTGCTCATCCTTGTACTGCAATGTGCCGTCTTTCAGCGCTTTTATTGCGTCTTGGGTATTCTTGTACTTCCCGGAGATTACGGCCTGTGATACGGCGTCCGCTTCTAGGCTAGCCTTTTTCTGGTCAAGCGCGTTCTTCAAGTCGTTTTGTTTATTCTTCGCGTCTTCAGTTGCTTTGTTTAGTTTACCTTGTGAAGATTCAACTTGTTGATTTGCCTTGTCTAGCTGCAAGCCGGCGTTGTATACCGCCTGCTGCTTTGGCGTCATGTTCTCGTAGCTCAGTGAGCCGTTGTCTACTTGCTTAACTAGTTCCTCATAAGTCACGCCGTTCTGCTTTACTGCGTTGGCTAAATCTTCATGCGCTTTCTTTTGTTGGTCAATTGCCTGGGTATACGCTATCTGAGCATCTATTTTGGACGCTCTAGCATTACTTAAATCATCCTCAGCCTTTTTGACTCCTTCTAATGCTTGTTTTACTCCATCATGCGACTTTTTTAAAGCATCAGCCTGTGCCTTTTGTTGCATCTCCTCACTAGTGCCGGTGTGCATAGCTGCGCTGAGAGACCCAAACACAAATACAAGCCCACCAATCAATGCCACCCCAGCGAGAACCAATGGATGTGCCATAATAGCAGTGAACGCAGAAAGAACACTTGTCTTTATCGTGTCGCCTAGCGCTACCATAACAGCCTGCAGCCCAGCAAAGCCACCGCCTGCAAGTACAAAGGCGTCTTTTAGCCCAATAGCGAATGTGGCTATATTCTTAAAGGATTCAACTACTGGTATGGCAAACTTGACTATATTAGCCATAGGGCCGCCAATTACTTCTTGCAATGTCTTAAATGTTGCGGCTCCGCTGGTAAACGCCCTGACAGCGGCCGCGGCATTGTTAAACCAGCTGACGATTGCACTACCTGCTATAGCTGCGCCCAATACCGTTACGCCAGCGGCTATGAGGTTTATAGTATTGCTGTCACCCGACAGCTTCCTTAGCCCATCGCCAATAGCATTTAGTGTGTCAACCAACAAACTGCCCGCGAACTTTGCAATTGGCACCACGAAGAAGTCCATAAATGGTTTAATAAACGAAGTCC
>CAMUOM010000002.1 GCA_947090635.1 uncultured Candidatus Saccharibacteria bacterium
CCACGCAGCCAAACGAAGAGATACCCGCCGGCTTGTCGAGTAAAATAATGCGGTCAATTTGTTCCATACTACGATGGTATCACAAATTGAGTAGGATCTGCTGGTGCTGAAGCTGCAGCCATGGCAGGCGCTGGTGGCATTACCGGTAAGTTGCTTGGTGCTGGCGTTGGTGGTACTAAAATTGGCTGGCCGTGCTTCAAAGTATTGTCAACTACTGGTGCGCCAGAATTAGCTATGGCTGGTGGCATCATGCCAGCATTCGCCTGACTCAAATCAGGGGCTGGTGGCACTGGCGGTACTGGCATATTAAGGTTAAAGGCAGGAACATTCTGATTAACAAACGATTCACTACGCTTATCAGGTGTTAACTGGATGGTTGGCGCTGGCATCGCCGTAAAAGCATTGTGAGTTGGCACTGGTGCTGGCATCGCAGCATGTACCGCTGGCCCCTCAGCTGGCACTGGCGGCAAACTAGTTAAATCATCATCCGATACAATAGTAGACAAATCTGGCATTGGTGCCTGTGGCGTGTTACTTGGCGTCACTACTGGCTCAGGAGTGGTGATATCCTTCATTGGCACTGGCGGCAAACTAGCTGGGTTATCAGGCTTAAACTTTGGCGCTTCAGTTGGCGCAGCAGTCTGACGAGCTGAAGTGGCTTGCCTAAGCTGCGACTGCGCTTCAGTTAAGGCGTGATTGCTCGTGGTGGTGGCAACACGCGTGCGTTCGCGATCTAAAATGCGGTTGACACGGTCTGCTGGCTTTTCATTCGGATCGAACTTATCAGCCGGCGTAACGTGCTCTGAAAGTGGGGTAACATTGTCTAATGAAACACCGTTAATATTCTTTAGTACATCATCTTCACCACCATTAACCACTACTGACTCAGATAGCTCTGGCACTGCTGCCGTCGGGACAAATGATGGCTGCTGTGGCTCCGGTTCTGGCTCTGGCTCTGGTTCTGGCTCCGGTTCTGGTTCTGGTTCAAGATTTGGATTCTGTGGCGTAATATCGTAGCCACTAAACTCCGCCGAAATCAACTGTTGGTTAGCGCCACAATCCATCAAGTAGGAAGCAAGTGACATCACGTTGGAAGTCGTAGCACTGTTGCGGAACTGGTCGGTGGCCGATACTACACCCGTCAACAAGGTAGTAGCTACCGCACCATCAAGTAAGCTTGGCGCTGCATTGCTACTAATCGAACGAATCAGCTCAGTAATTAGCTCAGCATAACAAGTCTGGCCATTGCCCTGCCAACTAATCGTGCCAAGTTGGTCTTGCACTGGGCTAAGGTTGATTGTCGCCGTCACGGCATCATGGAAAATCTTGCCGTGCGCCGCAATCGCTTGGTCAAGGTCACCCTGGTTATTAACACCTAGGGCAATAATTAGCTCAACATTAAAGTCGCCGTCTTCAAATTTAAGATCGTTTTGGGTAATCTTACTGTGGTATGGCGTAATGTAAACTTTAACAAAATCGCCCTCAGGGTTCACCCGCAGCCGCTCCGCCTTCTCTTTACTAATTGAGACAATGAAGTCACGTAGGCTGTCAGCATTGCTCTCAAAGGTCTTCTCTGGGTGCAAGAAATTAAGACTTTGTGGCATCTCGCCACTAAAGACGGCCACACCACGCTTATTGAGGTGGTTGACGGTCAATGCCAAGGCCAGCGCAGAGGTCAACTGGTCGATACTTGGATTGCTCGACACCGTAATCAAAACATTGTTGACGCGATTTAGTTTGTCAATCAACTGTGCTTTTGCGGGATTATTATTCATTTTTTCTTTTTCTCCATCGGTTTGAAGTTATTTTAACACAAGTTATTTGCTTACGCAAGCTTCTTATGCTTAATTGTAAATTTTACAATTCTAAGCCAGTAATTTCGACGTCACGGCCACTGTCCGGAAGATAATTAAACTTAATAATAATATGTTGTTCTGGCAAACAATGTTGTACCGACTGCCCCCACTCAATCACCGTCACTGACTGTGGGTCGTGAATTGATTCAGCGAGCTCCATTGTCACGATTCCTGGGTCACTCAACCGGTAAAAGTCATAGTGGTTCAACACCAACCCATCACGCGCCGGATAGCTGCAATTAATCGTGAAGCTCGGCGACTGCACCGTGTCAGTCACCCCTAGTCCCGCCGCCAAACCGTGCGTGAAGGTCGTCTTGCCGGCGCCCACATCACCAATCAACTCAAACACCTCGCCGCCGTGCAGCCGTGCGCCAATGCGCTGCCCCAGTGCCACCATTTCTTCTGTTGTCTTGATAATCATACCCTTATTTTAGCACTTGCAAGCCGCTTATGGTTATGGTTTAATATAATTAGTAATGTCGCATCTTAGCCACCACCTAATGCGTCTAACCACCACACTATTCTTTGCCACCCTCCTTACCCTGTCTGTTACCTCGGCAACTCAAGCGGCGGTCGTTGATGATACCGCGCAGTCCACCGACGGTGTGATTATTAGCGAAATTTACCAGAGCGACCACGGCAGCTTTATCGAGTTTTACAACAACAGCGACCACGACGCCTACGGTTGGCGCCAATTCTTCTTAAATCCCCATACTTTCGGGCTTGATTTACCTAATTTTAACCTACCGCCACTATTTGACCTCAGTAGTATCAAGCCCCATGGCACTAAAAGCGTTAGGGTGAATCCCATCTGGGCTTGGTCGGCCATTAACTATTTCAAACTAATGGGAAATGATATTTTAACTGAGGTACAAGATGCTCTTGATGAACAACCCGACTATTCCTATCAGCGTTGTCTAACTTACGACGCCGACGGCCAACCATTCATTTCCGATAAATTTTACTATGCGAAAGCCACTCGCGGCACGCAGCTCGACTGCGCTAGCCTTAGTCTAACCGACCAAACTATTTATAATCAGCCCAACCAATGCCACGACATTAAATTCGACGAAGTTTATAGCAACGCTGCACCCGACCAACAGTTTATTGAAGTCCAAAACACCGGCACTACACCGGTTGACCTCAGTACCTGCTATCTCAGTACTGACCACATCACTACGCCGCAACCACTTGGCAACACCATACTTTTACCGCAAGAACAGTACGCCGTCGGCTTCCCCTATCAAACCACCGACCCAAACTGGCACGCACTAGGTATGACGGGCGGACACCTCAAACTCCTTACTACCAACCAACGCGCCATCGTTGACGAGCTCACCTACCACGGCCAGCAGCCTAACCGCAGCTACAGCCTTGATGATAATTACCAGTGGCAATTCACTTTACCAACCCCAAATGCACCAAATCAATTCGCTATTGAATCTACCACTTCAGTCAAACCAGACACAGCACCCGCACTAACCACTCAACCAACTATCAATAAATCCCACTCCACTAGCCGCTCCACTAGTGCCACACCTAGCACCACCACCGACAACACTGTTAATAACGATGATTTAATTGCATTAGACGCCGCGCCGCCAGATGACCAAAGCGAGATTAATGACCAACTAGCACAGCTAAATTACTTAACGCAAGCTACTACCGACCTACTTAGCCGCCCTATACTAGTCAGCCAGCCCCACACCCCTTCACAACCGGATATTTGGCCAGCTAAAGCCTTCGTACCACCACTGTCACCCCAAAATACTACATCATCCATTAAAGCACCTACCTTCAAAGCTACCCCAGCTCATCAGTTACCAGCTACTCAACCGCGCCGCCAAAACTCATTAAAACCCGTAGCACCTAAATTATCTAAAGCATCAAAGCCAGCCAAAGCACATCAAACAAAACCAGCAGCTAAACCCGCCAAGACCTGCCCCGAAGGCAGTCAGCTTAATTCTGCCACTAACCGCTGCGTCAAATCGACTAAGCTTGACCACCAGCCCGCTACTGGTAAATCTGACACTAATAGTACTACTCCACCCGCTGCCTCTGATTACAGCCTCTACATCATCGGCGCTGGACTCGGCATCATGGCATTAATTGTAGCTGCCTACCAAATAGCGCAAGCTCGTCGCCAAGTAAAGCTGCGCCGTAGCGCCCAAGTTTTACCGCCCGCTATCAACAAACTAACCGAGCCAGTCAAATCGCCATCAACCAAATCCGCCAAGTCTACCAAGCCTAAGCCAACAGACAAAATTAACTTTACATAGTACAATAGGCTTATGCGTATCCTCGGTATCGACCCCGGCACAGGCATTCTCGGCTTTGGTGTGATTGACTTTCAGCCCTACAAATCGCCCAAGATGATTGATGGTGGCGTAGTGGCAACACCGGCACACACCCCACTCAATGTCCGCTTGCTCGACATTTACGACTCACTCACCAGCATTATCACCAACACCAATCCCGACTGCGTCTCAATTGAAGGACTCTACTTTAACCGCAATATCACCACTGCTATCTCGGTGGCCGAAGCGCGCGGTGTGGTGATTCTAGTGGCCACGCAGCACAATTTGCCCTGCTTTTCCTACACGCCGCTCCAAATTAAGCAGACTCTAACCGGCTACGGCCGAGCCGAGAAGAAACAAGTAATGGAAATGGTGCGCATCCAACTCGGACTCGAAAAAGTTCCACAGCCGGATGACGCCGCCGACGCCCTTGCTGCCGCCATCACTCACTACTTCATGACCAAACGCGACACATTAGCCAACCATCAGCCAAATAGGCTACAATAGAAGCATGATTGCATACATTAAAGGCCGCGTGATTGAGAAAGACGCTCAGTCAATCGTGGTTGATAACAGTGGTATCGGTTATGAGATTTTCGTCCCGACCGACACCAGCGAAGCCGCCCTGCTCGACCAAGAAGTAGCGCTTTACATTTACCACGCCGTCAAAGAAAACGCCGAGGAGTTATTCGGCTTCACTACCCTAGCCGCTAAGCGCTTGTTTGAGCTCTTAATCTCCGTCCAAGGCGTCGGCCCCAAGGCTGCACTCGCCATTCTCTCACTCGGCAGCAGCGACACCGTACGTAACGCCATCGCGAACTCCGACGCCAGCTTTATTGCCCACGCCAGTGGTGTCGGCAAGAAGACCGCTGAACGCGTGGCGGTGGATTTACACGACAAAGTCGGCGCTAGCACCGGTGGCAGTAGTACTTCACAGCTCACCCCAAGTAGCAGCGAAGCCCTCGACGCCCTCATTGCGCTCGGCTTTAATCTCAACGATGCCAGCGGCCTCTTGAAAGACGTACCGACTGATTTGCCCGTCAGCGAACAAGTCCGCCTCGCCCTCAAGCAACGCTAGTGTTAAAATAGAGTTATGGGAATTCAGCGATTTGTCGAACCAACGGCGCCCGAGCCAGATACAAACGAGGCGCAAGAAGAAGCCCGCACTGAGGTGACACTGCGGCCGCAGACCTTCGCTGACTACATTGGCCAGCCGCGGATGAAGCTCAACTTGCAGCTCGCCATCGACGCCGCCAAGCAGCGCGGCGAACCAATTGACCACGTATTGCTCTATGGCCCACCGGGGCTTGGCAAGACCACCATGGCGGGCGTCATCGCCAACGAGATGGGCGCCGGACTCCGCGTCACCTCTGGCCCAGCCATTGAACGCGCCGGCGACCTCGCCAGTATTTTAACCAATCTTCAAGATGGCGACGTGTTGTTTATTGACGAAATTCACCGCCTTTCACGCACAGTTGAAGAGGTGCTTTATTCCGCCATGGAAGACTTCAAACTTGACATCGTGATTGGCAAGGGGCCAGCCGCCCGCAGTGTCCGGCTTGACCTGCCACGCTTCACCGTAATTGGCGCTACTACTCGCACCGGCAGCCTCGCAGCGCCACTGCGCGACCGCTTTGGGCACCTCTTCCACCTCGAATTTTACAATAACGACGACATCGAACAGATTATTACGCGCAGCGCTAAGCTACTTTCGGCCGACATCACCCCCGAAGCCGCTCAGTTGCTTGCTACGCGCAGCCGACAGACGCCACGTATTGCGAACCGCCTCTTGAAACGCGTTCGCGACTACGCCGAAGTGCATAGCGGCGCCAAGATTGATATAAGTAGCGCCAAGGCTGCGCTCAAGCTCCTTGAGATTGACGACCTCGGCCTTGACCCCGCCGACCGCCACATGCTCGCCACTATGTACACTAATTACAAAGACCGCCCCGTCGGCCTCAATACTATCGCTGCCCTCACTGGCGACGAAGCTTCTACCATCGAAGACTTCTACGAGCCATATCTTTTACAGATTGGCTTTATTGAGCGCACGCCGCGTGGCCGACTCGTAACCACCCGCGCCATCGAACATCTTAAAAAATTAGGCTGTATATAATAAAATAGTAGCATGAATGATAATCAGAATAGTTTAACCCCTGCCGAGCAGGCCGACCATGACCGCAGTGTCCACGACTACCCCGACCTCAACCTCGGCGACCAAGAATATGTGGTGATTGACGTCGAGCGCTCCTTCTGTGGAATCCTCGCCATCTGGCTTGGCGCGCTTCTCACCTTTGGTATCTTTATTTTACTCGCCTTCATCGTTTACTCACTCACTAACGTGCCTAACCGCGAGTACTTCGCCCTTGGCCTACTAGCCTTCAGTGCCGTCTTTAGCTTCATTTTTGCCCTCATCGCCACTAAGGTTTATACTGGCAACACCTTTATTGTAACGAACGAGCGCGTCTTTGCTCGCATTCAGACCACGCCATTCAGCGTTCGGTCGCAAAATGTTGAGCTAGAACACATTGAAGACTGTAGCTTTGCTCAAAATAACCCGCTGCAAGTCATCTTCAACTATGGTTCAATTCGGCTCAGTACAGTGGGTGACGAGCAAACCTACACCTTCAATTTTGTAGCTAATCCAAAGGAACAATTCAAAGTGGTTAACAAAGTTGTCCAACAAGTCGACGGCGACCACACCACCCGCTACCACGGTTAGAAATAGCTGGCAAACGCCAGCTATTTCTAACTTCAAACTATTTAGCGTAGTGGCTTTGACTTGCTGTCGTTCCGCTCAAATGCCGCTTCGTGCTCCAGCTCAGCCCGCAATTTAAACGCCTGACATTTGCCTTCGTTGTCGCAATCAAGTGGTGAATACTTATAATCGCAGTTACCGTTAGTCTCTTGTTTATTGTTTACCGTATAAGTACACTGGTCACCATGTAAGGTAAAGCCATGCGGGTCAGTAAACAACGTTGGGTCAACCATTGGCAGATTGTCGCGACTAATCACCCGCGGATAATAATGATGTTCCTTATAAAACACCTCCTTTAGCGCATAATACATGGTGTTGATAGTCTGCTTACGCTGCTGGTCACGCCGCGCTACCTCAAGGTCATTGCGCTGCAAAATAAAGAATGTACCCAAGATAATCAAGATAACGATGGCCAATGTCATCTCAATGAGAGTAAAGCCCGATTCATTTCGTTGTTTCATTACCCTTATTTTACCATAAATTAATTATGTTTGCCGGACAAAAAGTCTAGCCACTGGTCAATATTCGACCGCTGCTCAAATTGCTGGTCAGTTTTACCTTGATTAGTATCTGCCACCTCGGCACGCTTTAGTAGTACCAAGTGTTCACCCGGCAAAGCCTTGCCTAATAACGCCCGCGCCGAAAGCTCCAAATATTCATTAGTCTTATAATACGCCTGCTCTAAACGCAAATTTTCATTCTGGATTTCAATCACTTGATTATCCAATATCCCTTGGTCTACCTGTCGCTGCAACCGATAGTTGCGATTCATTACATCAATGGTAATGGTCATAAAAACCAACCAAAAAATAGCCCCGCCAGCCACAATAAAGCCAACTGGGCTAGCTAATTTCGCAAATCGTGCTTTTAACTGCTCAAGCATTACCGTTATTATAACACATTCTATGCTATAATATTCGTAGCGGGGCGTAGCTCAGTGGTTAGAGCAGTCGGCTCATAACCGATTGGTCACTGGTTCAAACCCAGTCGCCCCGACCAATCTTATTCAGCCTTTGGTGGCTGATTTTTTGTTTCAGTATTATGTGGTTCAGCCGCAAGTTCTTCTTCAATCGCCTGCTGACGAGCTCGATTCTGATTCATTTGCATACTAGTACGATAGGTGTCATAGCCACAACGGTCGTACTGTTCCCACTGCCAGTCTAGCTGGTCATATTCCATCGCCAGCCGACCAAGCTCGCCCCTCAATCGGTCGTAATACTCCGGTGTCCGCTCTACCTTTGGCGCTGGCGGATTCTTGTCCTTGTTGCCAATAAAATGATATACCATAATTTCCTTACTAAAAACGGGGCCAAGCCCCGTTTAATTAACGCTAATAATTAAGCTTCCTTGCGCCTTAGGGTCAATAGACCGTTACGTGGATTCTCTGCTACGACGCGGCCCTCTGGGACAGCCTCGATTGGAGTTTCCTTGCCGCTATTGCCACCAATCTTCTTAGCAAAGAAATAGATGGTCTGCTCGCGACCACCGCGCAAGACAACGTGCTTCTCGTGTAGGTAGTAGGTTACACCCCGTGAATTTTCCTGTGAATAAACTGCCATGTTCCTCCTTTATTTTACCTTTGCATAATATACTATAACACTATACCGTGTCAACACTTTTACCACTATTCTTCCGCCGTGCTATCACTGGTGCCAATAATAAAGCCAAATACCATAAGAGGTCAAGCGCCATCACCACTGTAATTATGGTCGCTACCACAATCAGCCACCCCGCGGTATCAAAGCTGAAGCGCGGTGCAAGATAATCGACATAATATAGGCTCGATTCCACCTTTAATGGTATCCGGTCAGAGCCACTCTGCCCCACCTGGCGCGCCACGCAAGATGCTAGCGCCGGATAGCCACCAGATGTCAACTGGTCTTTACAGTTTAACTCCGCTTTATGGTAGGCACTGCGGTCAATTGTAATAAAAGTCTGGTCCATCGCCTGTTTAACGGCGTCATCATAAATGGTTTGCAAAGCAATTCTACCGGTAGTCGTGTTCATATGCTGCAACACATAGCTATGCAAGCGGCGCGCTGCCGACTGCACTGCCTCCACGTGGCCCGTGCGGTCCGCTGCCACTACAGCATCACGGAGCTGTAACATCCGCAAATTGTTAGTCCGTAACGCCAGAGCAATCAGCGGAATTAAAATAACTAAACCAATCATACAAAGCGCCAACACCGCCAGTTTGGGGTCACGGCGCTTAGCAGCAGTGATTTGAAAATCTTCCATTTATTATGCTTACTTAATTTAACTTACTTAAATTATAGCACAAGCTAAATCAAGTGGGCGCGCAAATAGTGAATCGGTTTGCCTTCGGCACGATAACGCGCTTCATAGCTCGTCATTACACGCGCATCAGCCGCTTCGCTAACCTCCGGCGCGACATGTAAATCGTCCGTCGTGTAATCCACTTGCCAAGGCGCAGTAAATTGCGGCACTGACCAGCTAAAAAGTGGTGCGTTATCAGTCTTAAATTCCAACTGCCCGGTCGGTTTCAGTAGTGACTGATAGTCCTTTAACCGCGCTGCATTAGTCAAACGATGCTTAATATTTGACTCTTGTGGCCATGGGTCGGGAAAAGTTATCCACAGGTTATCCACACTGTGTAAATCAAATAGTTCCGTTAATTGTTTCGCCTCCGTCCAGAGGTAAAAAATGTTGGTCAAATTATCCGCTAACGCTGCCTTTGCACCCAAATACAACCGGTCAGACTTACGGTCCACCGCCACAAAAGTCCGCTCCGGATGCCGCCGCGCGAGCTCGGTCAAAAACAGCCCTGAGCCAGCACCCACTTCTACCGTCAAACTAGTAGTGTTTTTTAACAAGGCTGCACGCTGCGCCTGCCACGTCGCGGCATCGTAGCAATTACTAAGTGTCTGAAATACTGCAAACTTATAAAGTTTGCGCTTCCGCGTAATAATAAAGTCGTTGGGATTTATCGCCTGATTCATCTTGGTTATTGTAGCAAATTACCGCAAATTCAGCCAATCTGCTACAATAGGAATATGGATATGTCTATTTTTACCACCCGGATTGAACAGTGGTTTGCTCATATCAATTGGGCTGGTATTATCATCGCTCTGATTGTTGGCTTGATTGCCTACAAAATGACCAGTCGCTCGGTGCAATTTATCATCCGACATGCCACGCATAAAATTCCGCATGAGACTAAATTGCAGCTCTCTGAGCGTAAAAAGCGCCTCCGCACCCTCGGTGGCCTCTTTGCGATGGTTATTAAGGTTATTATCGCCCTCACCGTCGCTTATACTGTCCTGAAAGAATTCGGCATTAATCTGGCACCAATTCTCGCTAGCGCCGGCATCCTTGGTGTGGCACTTGGTTTTGGCGCACAAAGTATTGTAAAAGACTGTCTTGCTGGCTTCTTTATCGTCCTTGAAAATCAATATCGCGTCGGCGACTATGTCATCATCCATAGCAACAGTAGTACCAACTGTGAAGGCACGGTGACCTCAATTTCCCTGCGGCGCACTGCCCTGCGCGACCACGGTGGCAATTTTCACTTCATTCCGAATGGCGGCATTATTGAGGTTACTAACCGTACCATGGGCTACTCGCAATTTCGCTTTGTCTTTGCTGTCCAGTCTAACACCAACGTTGATGACATCGTAGATATCGTCAATAAAGTTGGGCGTGAGATGTCAAGCGACACCAAGTGGGGTAAAGATATTGTTGACCCACCACATTACGATGAATTCGGCGAAATCGGCGCTAACGGTATTAACGTCAAAGCTGTGGGCACTTGTATGCCAGGGCAACAGTGGCGCGTTTGTGCTGAATTTAAAAAGCGTTTAATTACTGAACTACAGAAATCGGATATCACTATTGCTGATGTGAATTAGGGGGGGTATGGAAAATAACAATGCGGCAAATCGTGACAATATTTTTATTAATGTCTGTCAGATGATATCTGATAATCTTCACGCCATCCACCCCGAAGCGGTCGATTGTGGCGTCTTTATCCGTATCGCCGCCAACCCCGCCACTGGCTCACTTCAGATGGATAGTTTAAATGTTTATCGCACCAGTAGCGACCCACGCGACACCGTTACTATCTCTTGGCAGTTTACTAACCCTGACATTTACCGACAACTCGGCGAACTCTGGACTGCTACTGACCGCGGCTGGTTTAACGCCATGGTTTGCATTAATTTAGCCACTGGCCGCATCACCACTAAATTTATTCCTAAAACCGACCCTAATGTGCCTTGGATGTACAAAGACCCTGAAGACATCGGGGTAGAACCAGAATTTGATTATCTCACAATTAAGCGACCTTATCTTGATACCGCACGTCAGCTTAACCGATAGAGTTTTTAGCATACAAAAGAGGCCTTCATAAAGGCCTCTTATAATTATGCTGGTCGGGGCGACCCGATTCGAACGGGCGACCTCAGCGTCCCGAACGCTGCGCGCTACCAGCTGCGCTACGCCCCGCCAGACAGAATTAATTATATCACAGTCTAATAACGACTGCTATGCTTTACACGGCCACCAGCACTGCTTGCTGAGCCACCCATTAACTCTTGCAGCTGCTTTTGTGTCATCGTACTACCACGGCTAGCACTACTTGCTGTGTTGGCATCAGGCTTCGACCCCGCGCCAAACACCACAATAAAGTCAGCTTCTGTCTTGTAACCAGTCAAGTCGCCATCCTCAACCGTGACACCATACTTTTGCTGTAAAGCCTTCGTGGTAGCCGGCATACTCTGATTACGGCGATAAATCTTCACCGCCTCAGTCTGGTCTTGAGCTGGCGCATTACCAACCTGCCCTACCTTGTAGTGTTCACGCTTCAACGTCTCAGCTTTGTTCGCCGCCAGCCCAACCGTCTTTGAAGCATTTAAGACATCAATAGTAGCTGATTCATGCGTATCGTTCATCGCTCCTGAGAGATTATCTGCCACGTACTTTTGGATCTGCGTATAGTTAAATGGTCCAGCCACTGGCGCCTCACCCTTATATGAGCCACCTTCACTATAGCTAGCCACCAAATCTGGACCACCATCCGGGCGACTAATTAATGGTAAATGCCGAACGTTATTATTCTTAATTGCTTTTACAAGGTCAATTAGGGTTTGAATATTAGATGACTCAAAGTTAGTTACCATGTTGCCACCAATGGCATCAATTAAACTATTAACCGCCACGGCGTTCAGTAGGGTATTAGCGGTCAGCATCTTAGATTGAATTGCCATCAAAATCCGCTGTTGATTCTGCTCGCGCGCATAATTGCCGCTTGCAAGACCGTAATCGCCCTTGTTGTGATTACGCGCCCGCGCTAGCGCCAAAGCTCGCTCGCCATTGAGGTGAACCACTTGCCCCTGCTTGTAACGAATCTTTGTACCGGAATCATAAATACCGCGCTTATCCGAGCTCTCAATCTTAATATCAACTCCGCCTACGGCATCAACAATTTGCGTTAGTGCCGACCAGTCAGCATGTACATAATACTGGATATCCAATCCTAAGATACTACCCGCCTTTGCCATTAGAGCCTTGGCGCCAGCCGGCTCATTGTCATTCTTCTTATTATTAAAGTAATAAACTTCATTTAATTTACCGGTGTTATGTTGGCCAGCAGCATTGCTATATTTAACATATAAGTCACGCGGCAAGGAAATCATGTAGGCATTCTTCTTCTCTTGGTCAACTGAAAGAACCATAATAGAATCGGTTAACATAGCGCCATCCCAAGCGTCAGCCTTCATTGAATAACCTGAGGTGCCAAAAATCAAGATGTTACTCCGGCCGTTTTGGTCAGCTTTCAACTTAGCCTTGGTCGTTAAAACATTTAAGAAATTGCCCTTAAACACCTTACTACCAGCCATGAACATCTTCGCGCCAAAGTAACCAGCCACCAATATCGCCAATAAAATTAGCACCAAGAAAACTCGACGAATAATCCGCCCAATACGATGTGGTTTAGCAATACGATGGCGACGCGAACGTAGCTCTTCATCTGGCTGCGGCTCGTCCGTTACCCCCTCATCCTCGGTTAAATTGTGCAGTGAATCTTTGACATCATCAAGCACTTTCGCGTCAAATTCGCGGTCACTGAGCTTTTGCTCGGCCACGGTGCGGCGACGATGTGGCTTAACCGCCTCCATCATCTCGTCATTTTTATGAGTAGTGTCACCTGGCTTAAGACTGCGCTTAGCTAGAGAGTGTTTAGTGGTGGGATGCAAGGTGAATCCTTCTACATCGCTATGGTTATTCCTTGTCATAAGCACTACTATTTTAACAAAATTCCACCGCAACTGCAATAATAACACTGGTTATAGTATAATATAGGTATGCAAGCCCGAACTACTTTACGTTTTACTTTTGCTCTAATCGTAGGCGACATTTTAGCCATCTTAGGCGCCTATTCACTCGCTTATATCTTACGCATGAAGATTAGCACTGACCCAGTCCAGACCTTTGTCTCGGCACGCGCCTTCTTTGTGTCGCTACTATTACTCTTACCATTTAACATCATCCTATTTAGCCTAATTGGGCTCTATCGACATCAGCGAACGATTTTAAAGCTGATTAACCGCCTCCTAGTCGGCGCCTTCGCCGCTATGCTCTTCATGGTGTTCGTGGATTACTTCCATGTTGACCCAATCTTCCCAGCTAAAAAGGTAGTAGTGTACGGCTTCGTGCTCTCAATTGTGCTTCTAGGAATCGAGCGTAGCTTCCTCTATGGCATGCGTTACCTCATTCACCGCTGGTCATCAGGGCTACCCAAGGTTTTGGTAGTTGGCACAAGCGCCGTAGCCCACGCCATCGTGCAGGCGATTCAACAGCCCGGCAGTGGTTACGAACTAGCCGGCGTAGTTGGTGACCGAAGGCTGCGTTGGACGACATTTAAGACATTTGACGAAGCCACTTTGGCCGTCCAGCCAGACTTAATTATTCAAGCTAATTCACCAATTGAGACTAAAATCAACCCTGAGTACCTCAGTTACGCCGAGGCACATTACGCCGATTTTAAGTTCGTGCCAACCGACACCAGCGAGCTCGGCCGCAAGCTCGAAATGGAACTATTTATGGGCGACGTGCCAGTGATATCAGTTCGACCGACCCAATTAATTGGCTGGCGGCGCGTCTTTAAGCGCCTCTTCGACCTCATCGCGAGCTTCTGTGGACTGGTTATCCTCTCGCCACTCTTCCTAATAATTTATCTAGCCGAGAAACTCAGTGACCCACATGGCAGCGCATTATTCCATCAAACCCGCCTCACTCGTGGTGACCAGAAGTTTCAGCTCTATAAATTCCGCACGCAATACGCCAAATACGACGGCACTACACCCGAACAGGCTTTCACGATGATGGGTAAACCAGAGCTAATCAAGCACTACCGCGCTAACGGCGATTTTTTGGAACACGATCCGCGCGTCACCAAGATTGGCCATTTTTTGCGCAAGTACTCACTTGACGAACTACCTCAGTTATTTAACGTCCTCCGCGGCGATATCTCGCTTGTCGGCCCACGTGCTCTCATTCCTGAAGAGCTCAATAGCTACGCTAACAAACACACCATCCTCAACGTCAAATCCGGTATCACCGGCCTTGCACAAATCTCCGGTCGGCGCGATTTGCCATGGGAACAGCGCCGTAAACTCGACGTTTACTATGTCCAACACTGGACTTATCTAATGGATTTACGTATTCTCTTTCAGACCTTTTGGCAGGTGCTGACTGGACGCGGCGCTAAATAATACTCCTAGCGCGATAAAAACATGAAGAGCATTCGGCAGCCCACTGAAGAAGCAATATTGCGCCGCAAAGGCTGCGAGTAGCGCCAGCATTAAGCTCGACCGGCGCCCACGATAAATTAAGTAACCAATTAGCCCTAGTAGTAGCAAGAGCCCAACCAGCCCACGCTCTTGTAGTACCTCAATAAATTCATTCTGCACAATTTCTTTAGTCCAAGTACTGTGGCGCAACTTAGCTAGCTCCACACCAAAGGACCCTAAACCAGTACCAAATAACTGACTTGTCAAATTATGACGCCAAATTGCTAGAGCGTCGTGACTAAACGCCACGCGCACATTGGTTGACTCCGCGACATAACCACTGTAGCGCGGCGCTGGCTGAGTTGAAGCCGGAGCCGGTGAAGCCACCGGTGCCGCTCGCTTCGGTAACTTAATTTTATTGAGGCTAAGTTGCTCCACTACCCGACTAGTTGTATCATACCAACTCACATGGTATTGACTAAGCTGTGCTGCCACGCACTGCAGCCCCAGCGACACAATAAACGCCACGGTCAAATAGCCCACGCTCACTAGCCCACGCTGCCACTGCCGATAATGTAGCGCCAAAAGTACCATAAAGCCTAGCCCTAGCGCATAGATAGCACCGCGCGACAGTGTAAGAAAAATAATTACTAAGTAAAGTAAGAGTAGCCCCAGCTCAAGACGACTTGCCCGCCGATTGAGATAGCGCCAAAGTAGCAGTAGACTCGGTAACAACATTAAGTTACCCAAAAATTGCGGTTCAATCGCTAGGCCATTCGGGCGCACAAAGCCAAATTGCGCCGCCGTGCAGCCAAGACAAAGCCAGAGATTCGGCTGGCCGTGGCACGTACTCCACCAAATACCACCCACTAGCTGACCAATAGCCAAAATAGCCACCGCGGTTGCGCCAACCATTAAAAGTCGCCTTAGGCTTGGTAGCAGACGCTTCACCTCGGCTTGACGCAGCTTCAACGCTATCACTACGACCGCCAGTAGCGCCGTCACACCTGCCACTAGCACACCGCGCAGGCGGTTGCTCGACCAAATAACGCTAACCGCGCTATATAGAGTAAATGCCGTAACTAAATAAACTAGCCAGTCGCCCTTGAGATGGCGCCGCTCGCGCCAGATTACACCCAGACTCATTGCGCCCAGCACTGCCACATAAATTAGCGCCAGCGACAACTCAAGGTTCATACTGGCGTTGCGACCAAGGCGAATAATCGGCCGATACGAAAACCACAGTAACAGTGGTGCAAATAGTAGCGCCCCGCCCCACCAGCTCGTCGGCCAAACCGGCAACAACCAGTGCCACTTCTGACGTGATTTAGCGTCTGGCATCATACACCACCTGCTTTAATCGCTCGATAAATTCCGTTTCATCAAACTGCTGTACCGACCGCTTCACTCGACGCGTGTCATAGTCCGACCGGTGCCACTTCTTCAATGCGCGCGCTAGCGCCTCCACCGACTGGGCATTAAAGAAATCACCGTTCACGCCGCGTTGCACAATATCGAGTGACCCGCCTTGGTTAAAAGCTAACACCGGTAAGCCGCAAGCCATCGCCTCCACGGGTGTGATACCAAAGGGCTCCTTGCTGCAAAAAATAAACCCTTCGGCGGCGCGAAAATAATTTGCTAGCCGCGCCGGCGTATCATAGCGCGGCAAAAACTTAATTCGCGGGCTATCTCCAGCCAACTGCACCAACTTCTTGTGCTCCGGCCCATCGCCCACCACGAGTAAGTTCACCTTTGCCTTTAAGCACGCCTTAATCGCCAAATCAAACCGCTTCCAGTTCACCTGACGCCCCGCCACCATAAAGAATGGCTGGCCGTTAAACTTCGGATAAGGCTTGGCTTTTAACTTACTTAACTGCCACACCGCTACCGGTGGCGGCAGTATCTCAGCCGTCCGCCGGTAATACTGCTTCACCTCTTGCGCCACATAAGTACTGTTCGCCACCATCAAATCCGGCCGCCGGCTCAGCGTCAAATCACTCCACCGCATCGGGCGCACCAAAATCTTCAGCCCCAGCCGTGCCAGCCAATCCAGCTTACCAAACCCGGGGTGCTTAATGTACTCGTCATACATTCCCCAGTAGTACTGCACTGGCGGCCCTTGTAAATAAGCGATGTGGTAGCCGTCCGTTTTAATCCCCTTCGCCTCCGAGTTGACAATCGATAGCACCACATCATAGCCATTTAGTTTAAGATGACTAAAGTATAACGCACGCAAGGGCGCCATAAATTTACGTAGCTTCACTGGGAAAAGATTCAGCCACCCTGTGTGTACCGTGGCGTCACGGAACCAATCAATCCGCCGCGGCCGATACTGCGAAGTGTAAATTGGTGCGTCAGGAAATGCCTTGTGTGCCATTAGTAGCACTCGCTCGGCGCCGCCGACCTCAGTTAACCAATCAATTACCAGCGCCACCTTCACCATAACATCACTCTTAGTAATTATCATTATACCATTTATGGTAAAATATAACTATAACTAGGAGGTAAATGGAGAATAAACCAAATGTATTAGTGGTGGGCGCTGGCATTTTTGGCTTGACCGTCGCTGAACGGCTTGCCGCTAATGGTCAACACGTGTTAGTAATTGATAGCCGCAGCCACATCGGTGGCAACGCCTATTCAGAATTCGATGAAGAAACTGGAATTGAGTGTCATAAGTATGGCGCCCACCTCTTCCACACCTCAGATGAGCGCGTCTGGCAGTACGTTAATCGCTTCACGAAGTTCACTAATTACATACACCGCGTCTACGCCACGCATCAGCGTGCCGGCGCTAGTCGCCCTGAAGTCTTCCCGATGCCAGTCAACCTTGGTACTATCAACCAATTCTTTAAGGCTAACTACACACCGGACGAAGCTAAGGCGCTGATTAAAGAACAAGCCGCCAACAACCCAGCTGCCAAGGAGCACCGCGAGCCAGCCAACCTTGAGGAGCAAGGTATTTCACTGATTGGCGAGCCACTATTTAACGCCTTTATCAAGAATTACACCGCGAAGCAATGGAACACCCCAGCCAACCAACTAGCGGCCTCAATTATCAAGCGCTTGCCAGTGCGCTACACCTACAATAACCGCTACTTCCGCGATAAGTACGAGGGTTTGCCAGTCAATGGCTACGAAGCTTGGTTTGAAGAAATGATTCGTCAAGCCAACACCGGCGAAGGGTCGCTTACCGTTAAGCTAAACGCTGACTACTTCACCGACCCTGAGATTCAGCCACTACGCGAGTCGGGTATCACCACTATTTACACTGGCCCAATCGACCGTTTCTATGACTACCAATTTGGCGAATTGCAATGGCGCAGCCTCGACCTCAAGAAAGAGGTGCTAAACACCCACGACTTCCAAGGTTGCCCAGTAATGAATTACAACGACCTTGAGCCAAAATACACTCGCATTCACGAATTCAAGCACTTCCACCCAGAGCGCGCGCTCGACCCAGAACGCTGGCCGGGCTATGCCGACGATTACAACAAAACCGTCATCGTCAAGGAGTACTCAAAAGACTGGCACCGCGGTGAAGAGCCATATTATCCAGTACGCACTGCCGAAGACAAGGCAAAACTTGCTCAATACCAAGCGTTGGCCGAACAGGACAAGGCACGTGGCATCTACTTTGGTGGTCGCCTTGGCGAATACGCCTACTACGACATGGATAAAACCTTCGCTAGTGCCTTGCGCCTCGCTGATGAATTAACTAAATAATGCTAGCTAAATAGGGGTATCCAACCGATACCCTATTTTATTTTAGCTAACGTGGAATAAAGCGTCCGCCTTGAGCGAGCGAAAATTCAATTGTGCCATGTTCATACGTTTGCGTCCAAGTATTATTGCCGCGATAAACCTCTGGACCGGTTGGATAGCCAGCCTGACCACCCTGCCAGCCTAACTGACCATAAGTGTAGCGAATACCACCTTTTGATTCCCAAAAGCCAGTTTGCTTCGTGCCAATAATAGCGCCGTTTTCGTAATTCTGCCACCAGCCGCGACCGTCCCAGACGATAGTGCTAGTTGGATAGCCCATTTCACCGCTCTGTAAGCCAAGCTGCTGGTAACGCTGTCTGATAGCGCCATGTGATTCCCAAAAGCCATGTTGTAGTGTGCCTAGAATAGCGCCTTTGTCATAATTCTGCCACCAACCATGGCCATCCCAATGTTCGCCACTAGTTGGATAGCCCATTCGGCCGCCTTGCCAACCAAGTTGGCCATAGCGCATTCTGATGCCACCTTTTGATTCCCAAAAGCCAGTCTGCTTTTTACCAATGATAGCGCCACCATCAAAGTTTTGCCACCAGCCAGTACCATCATAAACCACTGGCCCAGTTGGGTAACCAAGCTGACCGTAGTGAAAATTCAGCTGACTATAGCGATAACCAATCGCACCCCTAACAACATTGACGCCATGCGCGCCATCCCAATACATGACACCACGTTGAAACCCTTGCCAGTGGTGGCTACCTTCCACAACGTCTTTATTTAGCGGCTCACCAATGCTCTGTTTTAAGTTATGCTTATTATAGTAATCCTCATATAGACTGCTAATTGCACTCGCCCGCGGGTCGCCAAACCAATCATTGAAATATTTATAAAAATTATGGTTGCCATAAGCGCCACAACGACCGCCCCGCCCTGCTAAAACATCAGCATTTGGTTGGTATGGTGTGTAACGATAGAGTACTGAGGTAGCACGATTCTTAATGTTAACCTCTGAACCGCCACAACTTTTATCTGGATTATACTGAATATAGTTGTTGCCTACCGGATAATTACTCCAGCCACCATCAAGCACTTGACGGAACATCTTAGCTGCGTGGTCAAGCTGATTCCGTAAGCCAAAATACTGTGCATCACAACCAGCCCCTGTATCTGGGCAACCATAGCCAGTCGCCTTGCGATACTGATTATCGTTCGGCCAAGTATCAGTAATTAAACCTTGCTCCTTCTGTAGCAACACCAAGAGTACTTGCGGATTAATCCGATACTTCTGCGCTACGGTATAAATGATATGCGCTGCACTCTCGCCATTAAAACTCTCATCCGCCATGCAAACATAATGGCCATCCTTAATATCATACCGATAACCACGTTGACGGTAACGTTCCGATTTATCTAAATTACTGTCGTTACACGGATTTTTGCTCTTTAAAAAGCTTTGGATTTGTGTCTCATCCATGGCATTAACTAGCGACATTTTTTCGTCACTAATAATATTGCCCGGGTCAAATGGCGCAATTGCCATCGAAGCGTGATAATAACTAACGCCAGCGTAAATCGCGCCAGCCGCTAGCACGGCACTAAGTCCGAGCCAACGCGCAAAATAATGCTTCTTAATTCTAATTTGCATTCTACCTCGTAATCTTGTCGTTTACTTCGGTACCGACAACACGGCCATCTTTATCAACCGCCTTAATCTTAATATTCACCTTCCATTCGCCACTCCAAAGCTTTTTACTAGTGCTAATACGTTGCAAAGGAATGTCATAGCCAAGGCAAGTCGATGCCTGCGGGTCATCTTGCAAATCAACCGTCTCAGTATAAGTTAATTTATTTGGCCCAGTGAGGGTTAAAATACATGAACCTTTACGGCCATCCATGTGCTGTGCCACTGTGGTGCGAATCGTCAAGGTATCAACCGACCAACTAAGCGTACTAATTAGTGCACTTAACTTGTTTTTGTCATCTACATTAAAATCATTGCCAAATTGCTGGACTTTTGGTTTATCGGTCGGCTTTTTGTTATTTTTATCCGACTTATCGTCCTTTGAATAACTACCATCATCACCGGCCGCCTTACTTACTTCCATGTCGTGATTGTCGGCCTGCTTTTGTTTAACGACCTTAACGGCGGCTTTACGGTCATGCTCAACCTGACGCGTAGTCATGAGCCAAGTTACACCAGTGGTTACTGTAATCAGCGCCGTAGCAACTAACACCATAATAACGACGAACTTATTGGTAGCTTGTTTTTTAATTTTCATTTTTCTCCTTCTTTAATTTTATTTTAACATAATCTATTTCAGTGTCAAACTGCCGTTTTGGGCGAGTAAACCCGCAACTTCCGTGTCTTGGTTGGTGATTTTTACCGGCATCTCGTCGTTGTAGCCCATTGTGCTAACATTTGAGTTACTGTCCTTATCCACCAAAGCTAGCACCAAGCGCAAATCACCCACCTGTAGCTGGTTGGTCTTAAAACGATATGTCAAATGATGTACCTGCTGGTCATTTGTCACGCCGCCCTTTAGCTTCAAGCTATTAACTGAGGTAACATCATAATTATTCACCTGCAACCCCGCCCGCACATACACCGGCCGCTCGGTTACCGACTTATACTCAATATTTACCACCAATTCATCGCCCTGCTTTAATACTGGTTCAGACTTAAATTCACCCTTAATGTATGAGGCACGATTCTTCTTCATCTCCTTCAAAGCACGGCGCGCGTTCGGGTCGGACGAGATGTTCTCTAGTGAGTAACTATCTGCAACATCATCTGGGTCACCCGAATCCACTATCTTGCCGCCGTCAATCATAATGGCGCTCGTACAATAGCGGCGCACTGCCCCCATATCGTGTGTCACTAAAATAACCGTCTTATTTTTGTCTTGCTTGACGTGTTCAAAGAAGTTAGCACACTTGCGTTGGAAGGCTTCGTCGCCCACCGCCAAAACTTCGTCAAGCACCAAAATGTCGCCTTGTGCCTTAATCGCCACGCTAAATGCCAAGCGCACCTGCATGCCTGAGGAATAATTCTTTAGCTTCTGGTTCATAAAATCGTGTAGCTCAGCAAAATCAACAATGTCATCGTACATCTTGTCAATCTCTGACTTTGAAAAGCCAAGCATTGCACCATTGAGGTAGACATTTTCACGCCCCGTTAGTTCAGGGTTGAAACCCACACCCAGCTCAATAAACGGCACTAATGAACCATTAACCCGCACTGAACCCTTGGTTGGCAAATAAATCCCCGAAATAATCTTCAGTAATGTCGACTTACCTGAGCCGTTGCGCCCCACAATGCCGATAAAGTCACCACGATGCACCTTAAGTGAGATATCCCTCAATACATGCTGCTCAGTATAACCCTTAATGCCACGACACCAGTTAATAAAGGCTTGCTTGATGCCACTGTAGCGCTCCGTCGGTAGGCGGAAAGTCTTCGCTACATGGCTAATCTCTAATACAACATCACGCTCTGCCACTACAATTCCTCCGTAAACGTCTTTGAGGCGCGCTTAAATATCACCACACCCAACGCAAAAATAGCTATCACTGATAACACTGGTATTAACTTTAATAAACTCCATGGCCCACTGCCAATTAAGCTCCAAACTGTATCAGTTTTACCAATTAAGGTATAGCGCGCATCTTGGATAATCTGCGCCAGCGGGTTAAGCATAATAACCTTCGCAATAGTCATCATCGCCGGCGTGCCAGCATTAGCAATCATTGAAATTGGATAAATAATTGGTGTCACATAAAACCACATCTGCATAAATACGTCCCAAATATGGCAAATGTCACGGAATTTGACGTACATCGAACTCAGTATAAACGCCACACCTAAAGAAAAGATATAAAGTTCAACCACAACAATTGGAAATATTAGCATCGTCCAGCGTAACGGCACACCATTAATTAACATGAAGAGCGCTACAATCACCAAACTAATAGCAAGATTGATAAATGCCGATACCGAAGATGACACTACTACAATGTACTTTGGGAATTTAATTTTACGAAGCAAATCACCCCGCCCAACAATCGCCATCATACCCTGACTGGCCGTCTCTTGGAAGAAACCCCACAACGTCTGCGCTAGTAACAGCGACACGGCAAAGTGCGGAATGTTGGCGCCAAACTTTAAGAAGCGCACAAACACGACATACATAATAGCAAATAGCATGAGTGGCTTTAGTACCGACCACATCATACCGAGTACCGACCCCTGATAGCGGAGTTTGAAATCAGTCCTTACTAGCTCGCGCAGCAAGATTAATGAATAGCGATAGCGAGCATAGATTTTTTGCATCATAGTAATAATTATTATAGCAAATTGTTGCCACTACGACCAGAGTAGTAGCAACAACTATATTAACTAGTCTTGCGTAGTAGGCGCTAAGGCAACCCGGAACGCAGTATTGTCGCTGGTGCCGCCATCGCCCGAGCGCAAGGCAAACACCCCAGCCTTCGAGCCATTGTCCGCGCTGCCGCCCCGGCCAAACCAAACATAGGTTGAATTCAAGGTATCGGTACGTTGATTATTCCAACCCGAGGTTTCATAAAGGGCTTGACCACCACAGGCGTCAAAGATACAACCAGTTGGCGCACCAAAGTTATAGGTGTTGACGTATGGTGGGTGGGCTTTAGTGCCAAATAAATCACCATATTTATCGGATTCATCACTTATACCAGATTCAGTTAAATTAGTAGTGTAGCTTGCCGCAGTATGTTCATAAGCACCGCCAGACATATCGTAGATGCCGGTTGGGTTGTTGGTAGTACTGGCAAGTTGGCCAAGAGAGCCGTTATAAGCACGTTGTGGGTCGCTTGAACTACAGGCTGATTGGGTACCAAGAGTGCCGCCATTATTGTATGTACTGGTGTTGCCGCTAGCTTGTGGTCCACAACCAGTGACACTGTAGCTATTGCTCTGAGATTGGTTCTGGCTGTTGATTTGGACACCGTTATAGCCGGCACCATACTTACTGGCGCTAAGGTAGGCAGCAGCGCCCCAATCATTAGAATTAACCATATGAGAACTGAGCTTAGCTAAATGATGGTTGTTTTGTGGAGAACTAACTGATTTACCGCCAACATTCTGTGGATCGTTTACTCCGAGAGATTTAGCCACCGAGTAGAAGCTACCAATACCGTCAATTCCGCTGTAATAACCGGATAGATGAAGGCTATTTGGCAAGACGGTTGGGTTGCTAACATTACCCGTCGTCTCGAACTTGGCGAACCAGATACCGTTGAGCTCTTTGCTGCCGAAAGTGAAGACTGGGTGAGTGGCCCAATCGCCACTATTGTTTGGTATGGCTTTTGTAGAGCGCTTGTTTTCAAACTCAATCGTGAAGTTTTGAGCTGGAATTTCCGAATTATCATCGATACTTAGTACTTCGTAACGGTAGCGCGGGATGTAGACCCAGAAACCGAGAATGTCTGATTGGTCGACTACCATGCTCTTATCCTTGTACTTGCTTGGATCTTTAACAGTGACAGCGTTGGCCCACTGCTTATTAGCGTAATCATACCAACCGCTATTAGTGGATTCTGGGTTAGCTACACTCTCCCACACCGCTTTCTTATCATTATATTTTACCGGAATCATATTTGGGTCAAGGTCAACCAAACAGGAGCTGTTGGTATTTCCTGCCTGACAGGTCTCGGATGAGCCGGTTTTAGCGGTGCGCTGTGGCCAATCATCCGACTTTGGCTTTGGTGTTGGTTTGGCGGTTGCGGTATAAGTAACTTCGGTAGAATATTTACCAGCAGGAAGATTGGTAGAATCGAGAGAAGCGCCAAAGGTCATGTGTACTTCACACTGCTTTTTGCCCTTGCAGCCAGCGTTGTCGTATTCTGACGCCGTGTCAACAATCACGCTTGGCGCTTCATCACCAGCCGGAACATGCATAAACCCATTTGGCACAAACTTCGCACCATGGCTCTCTTCCAACCGATATCCCCATATATTCGAATTCGCATTCATCCCTAATAATAATCCATATGGGTCCTTATCCATACCTTTAATCCGGTAGCGACTATCTGAAGTATTAACTAAATCAGCATCTTTGGCGTAAATGGTAAGATCAAAGCCGCTTAGCGGCGCTGACCCTACAGTTACTTTAGTAGTAGCCTCATATAGGTCACTAGTTGAGTCATACTTAAGTTCAACATCTTTCATATCAACAGTAAGCGAAATGCCATCTGCAGCATACGTTGGCACCGCTAAAACCAAAACCGCTCCATAAGTTGCAACTAGAGTTACCGCAACGCTACGCCAAAACTGGCGGTTATACCCTCGCACTACCTTCTTCATACCCCCATGATATATGGTTATGCTAAATCATGCAATAGTTACATGAAGCGCGGCATTTGCTATAATAGAGGTAATGAAGCCAACCCTATCTATTATCATCCCTGTTTATAATGCTGCCGATAAAATTAACAACATTGTTGAGTCGGTGATGGCGCAGAAGTATGATGACTTTGAGCTAATTTTAGTCAACGACTTTTCGACCGACAACACGCGCGCCGTGCTCGCCGACCTCAGCCGCTACCATAGTAAAATCAAAGCTATTAACCTCGCCCACAATCAAGGCGCCTCGGGGGCACGCAATGCTGGCCTCCGGCGTGCCAAGGGTACCTATGTTATGTTCCTTGACGCCGACGACAACTTCCGCCGGCCGATGATAAAATCCATGGTGTCAGCCATCACGCGCGGCGCCGACTTAGTCGCCTGTGGCTTTACTTACAACACATTTAAAGCCGGACAACTAGTCTCAACCGAGCAAATTGGGCTTAATCCGTTGCCAGCGCAACCAAAAGACGAATCCTTCCCAGCCTATGTTACTCACCTATTAGGTGTCAGCCCGCTCTTATATCAAGTATGGAATAAAATTTACCGCGCCGACATCATCCGCCAACACAAATTAGCTTTCCAGACGGGCCTCGACTTTGGCGAAGACCTTGAGTTCAATTTAAGTTACCTCGCGCATTGCCAAAAAATCAGTTTTATTCGTCAGGCGCTATATATCTACAACCTCGAAGACAGTGGTACTTACCAAAAATCATCACTTGTTTTTGCGCACCGGGTACATAATTACCGCGCGCTTTGTGAGTTTACGGCTAACTGTAATGATACCAACCTACCCGACTACCTAGCTTGGATTCGCCACTACTGGTTCTACTCCTATTGTCTTGCTATTAGCCGATCTACCTTACCACAAAAAACCAAAATTCAGCGCCTCAAGCAAGCACTTAGCATTGCTAACCTCGGCCATCTCGCACACCGCCGCGTTATCGGTAGTAAACGCTACCTTATGCAAGTCGCCTTACACTGGGCTGCCACTTCGCCGCGCCGTCTAGCGCACCTCATGGCTTTTACTCACCAACTAAAAAGTTGCCACCTCACAACTTGGCTGTGGCAACTTTTACGGCACTAATTGCTAATTAAATTATTCCGCCTTAAGCTTCAGAACGATGTGGCGCTCACGCCCTTCACCTTCGCTATCGGTCGATAGCTGGCCATAGTCTGCTAAAGCATTGTGGACTACGCGACGCTCGGCGGCATTCATTGGCTTTAATGTCATCATTTCGCCGGTCGCAATCACCTGCTTCGCCCAGCCTTCGGCTTCGCGCGCCAGCTGCTCGTTATGGCGCTTCTTGTAATCTGCGATATCAAGGCTAACGCGAGTTAGCGCGGCATTGTGCTGATATAAAGCAGCGCGAATTAGCGTCTGAAAGCTGCGCAAAGTCTCACCGTTACGACCAATTAGCAACTTCGATAGATAGGTTGTTGGTACGGACAATTCAATCACCTCTTCTTCAGCCGTGGCATATACCTCAACATTGATACCATAAAAGGATAACATATCCTCAGTGAACTTCTTGGCGAATAAAATTGATTCTTCTCGGTTCATCTTACCTCCTTATTTAGTCTTCCGCCGGATTACAGTTTTTACATGAGTTGGCTTGGTCTCCACCTCCTCCGCCAACTGCTTCCGCCGCACCATAGCTGGCTTCGCTTGTTTCAACCGCTCTTGGCTAATCGCCTTGAGTTCCGACTGACTATTGTTAAGAATGATATGTTGCTGCAGCACGGCAAAAGCCGACGAAGCAGCGTAGTAAAGCACTACCGCGCTCGGGAATGGCATTGAAATCATTAAGGTTATCAATGGTGATATTAACGCCATCTTGCGCCCTGCCGCCGCATTTATCTCTGATTGGTCGATTTTTTCACCACCTGCCGCGTCTTTCAAAATCTTCCGGATACCACGCGTATCTTCATCTTTTGGCAAAATCTGCTTAGTCTGAATGTACTGAAATAGCGCCGCAAGCAGAGCAATAACTAGTGCTGGTGCGTACACTGCCGCCGCCTTATCGAGGTCAATTACCCCAAATAGCGTCACATGTGGATTAGCCGTCAGTAGCTCTGGGATGCGACCGAAGTGGCGCAACGCCGGGTAAATGTAATTCGCAGCATCGACGTGAGTGTTAAAGTGGGTGACAATTCGCACTACACTATATATCGCAAGCAAGATGGGTAGCTGGATTAAGTTTGCCACAATGGAGGCCGCTGGCTTCACACCGCGTTCCTTATAAAGCGCCATCATCATAGTCGATTGCGCCATCTTGTCTTTAGTTTGGCGGCGAATCTTACGTAGCTCCGGCTGCAGCTCGCGCATCAACTTCGACTGATGAAGCTGACGGCGCATCACTGGCCAAAGCAACAAGCGAATCATTACGGTAACAATAACAATAGACACACCGAAGTCGCCGACAAAGTTATAAATAAACGCCAATACATTAAAAATTGGCTTAGTTAAAATCTCATCAAATAGGTTCATTACCTATATTTTAGCATATTTTAGTGGGTAATTTGTAGTTGTTTGAGAGCTAACACTAGTTGACGTTCCAATTCAGCGCTGGGCGCAGTCAAGACGTCCTTTGAATAAAGCGTTACGGCAAGGTCGGTGGTAACGGCAAGGTCGCCTAAGTGGTGACGTAGCAGCTCATACATCCGGCGGCGAGCGCGATTTCGTGGCACGGCGTCATGTAATAGCTTTTTACTGACAATAACCGCCGCGCGCGAATGCTGACGGCGAGGATTCGCCACCACTCGCACACTAAAATACCGCGTACGGGCTTGCGTACCGTGGCTAAAAAGATATTTAAGGCTGGCATGGCCGTGAAAACGATTGGTTTGACGTAACATAATAAATTAAATAATAACTATAAAATATAACGAGTCTAGCTCGTTATATTAAGTCGCTGGGCTTAGCGTGCAATCTTGGCACGCTGCTTGTTGCGGCGGCGCTTTAGGACAAGCTGGCCTGCTCTCGTTGACATACGAGCACGAAAACCGTGTACGCGGGCGTTGTGTCGCTTCTTTGGTTGGTACGTTCTCTTTGGCATATAAGCTAGTATAACATATTATAGATTTTTTTCAACTGAAAATAGTTCTTTCCACAGCCTAGCATAAGTTTTCCACAGGTTTTACAGTGGTGGCTCCCAGTTGTGGAAAACTATGTGGTTTGCCACAGCCACCTTTTTGCCTTGTGGAAAACTCTCATTTTTGGTATCATTTTAACTAGTGAAGAGGGTAAATTGATGGAGCAAAACGAGACAAGTCTATCCGCCTTGTGGCAATCAGTGCTGGCCGAGGTCAAGCTTGATAAAGCCGTCTCTGACATGAGCTTCAAGCTGTTTTGGCAAGACAATTCCGCCATCAAACTCACCCACCTCGACGGCGACACTTACCACTTTGAAGTCAAAAACTTCATGTATAAAACTCAGTTTGAAACTAAGTTTTACGACATCATCGTAACTCGGCTCACTAAACTAAATCCAGCCGTCAGCAAACCAAAGCTAGTTTTTTCGATCCACAAGGGTGGTAATAAAAAATCTGCCGACCAAGAAGAAGTAGTAGTGATTAGTGATGATATTACCTCACGCCCGACTAAGGCAGTGGCACACTTCGAGTCGCATCTTAATAGCCGTTACACCTTTGACAACTTTATCGTCGGCTCGTGTAATCAATTCGCCTACACTGCCGCCCAAGCTGCCGCCAAACATCCCGGCGAACATTACAACCCCGTCTTCGTCTACGGTGGCGTTGGCCTCGGTAAAACGCACCTGATTCAGGCTATCGGCAATGCCATTTACCACGACGACCACTCACGCAAGGTGCTCTATGCCACCACTGAAGAGTTCGTTAATGACTTTATTTATCACGTTCGCAACAAGACACCCGAGGCCTTTACGCGCAAGTATCGCGAGCTCGATGCGCTAATTATTGACGATATTCAGTTTATCGCCGGCAAGGGTAAAACTGAGGAGGCGTTCTTTAATACCTTCAATGCCCTGCATCAAGCCAATCGCCAGATTGTAATTAGCTCCGACCGTCCGCCGGCTGAAATTCCAACCCTAACTGACCGCCTGCGCAGCCGCTTCCAGATGGGTATGATGGTAGATGTCAACCTGCCAGAGTATGAGACCCGCGTCGCTATTATTGAGGCCAAGGCCGCGCTCAATAACACCATTGAGCTACCGCGCGAGACCGCCGAGTACATTGCCAAGACTGTTCGAACTAACGTTCGCGAACTTGAAGGCGCGCTCAATCAAGTGATGGCCTATGCTGAAATGCAGAACAACACGCCGACCGTTGAATTTGCCGCCGCTATTCTCTCTAGCGCCCGACCAAGCCCGTCGCGTCACCTGACTTCACGCCAAGTTGTTGACAAAACAGCTCGTTTCTTTGAGATTAAAGTCTCAGAAATTAAATCTTCGTCGCGCAGCGCCAACATCGCCCTGCCACGCCAAATTGCCATGTACCTTTTGCGCAGTGAACTTCACCTCAGTTATCCACAAATCGCACATGAGCTTGGGCGCAACGACCACACCACAGCCATGCACTCTATCCAAAAAATCGAGACTCAAATCAAGCTCGATGTAGAGATTCGCAATAAGGTCGCCGCAATTAAGGAGGAGCTCTATGCTTAGCACAACTTCACCTGTGGAAAACCCGTGGACAACTTGTGGTCTAGCTGCGGTAAAACTTGTGTATTATTTTGACGCATTGTGTATAACATCAACAGCCCAATCAAACCGCCGTGTAAAACCATCATGTAACCCACAACTTTTACACCGCTTTCCACAATTTTTATCCACCGCGAAAAGTGCACTTTACCAGAGTTATCAACTGGTTTTCCACACTTTCCACAGGACTTATTATTATGATTATTATTTATTTAATAAAGGAGGTTTAAAATGAAGCTAATAGTTACACAAAACGACCTGGCAAAGGCGTTAGGCAATGTATCACGGATTGCTATCGCACAGTCCGGTAACTCAATGCTCGGTAATGTGCTATTTCGTACCAATGCTAATAAGTTAATTGTCACCGCCACTAATTTAGAGGTCGTTATGGTCGACACTATCGCCGCTCAGGTGGAAGCCGAAGGCGCGATTGCTGTGCCTGCGAAGGTATTGACGGAATTTATCTGCAATTTGCCGAATACTGAAGTTGAGATTGAAGTAAAAAACAATCTAATTTACATTAAGGCGGGCACCTACCAATCAACTATTAATGCTGTTGATCCGGAGGACTACCCTGCTATCCCTGAGTCAAATGAGGCAAACTCGCTGGAGCTAAGTGCCGAGGTACTAAAAGAGATAGTGACGCGAGTTTCAAACGTGGCTAGCACCGATGCTTCGCGTCCACTACTAAATGGCGTTTGCTTTGATACTGACGACGATGGATTATTGCACCTTGTTGCGACCGACGGCTACCGCTTGGCAGAATTGAAGTTAATGAAACTAGATCACGAAGTAAAGATGATTGTACCCTACCGCGCTCTACAGGATGCTACGCGCATTGCAGCGGACAGCGACACAGTACTAATTAAGTATAGCGACGACCAAGTTAGCTTCGTGGCAGCCAATGCTCGCGTAACTTCACGCTTAATTGACGGCAAATATATCAATTATGCTGGCTTAATT
This sequence comes from uncultured Candidatus Saccharibacteria bacterium, assembly GCA_947090635.1. GTDB lineage: Bacteria > Patescibacteriota > Saccharimonadia > Saccharimonadales > Saccharimonadaceae > Nanoperiomorbus. The sequence goes on from CAMUOM010000002.1 coordinate 30,407, forward strand.
CCAAAGAATACTAAGTCTACCGTGACGCTGAACCGCGCCGAATGGATGAAGGCGGCGAAGATTGCGGAGCCGTTTTCGCGCCCAAACAACACCATCATTATTAAAGTTGAGGGTAATGTGATGAAGGTGCGTTCGGTGGCTGGCCAGATGGGTATTAATAGCTCGGAGCTGGCGGTACAGGCTGAGGGCGGTGACGTGGCATTTAATGTCAACTGTCGTTACCTAATTGAGGCGCTCAATTGTTTACATGGCGATGACGTGATAGTTCATACGGACGGCGGTATGACGCCAATTGTTTTAACTGGCGACCAAGATGATTACCTACATCTAGTCATGCCGATGCGCAACTAATGAAGCTAGTAGTAAATAATTTTCGCTCCCACCAGCATTATCAGGTGGAATTTACTGCCGGGATGAATATCATCACCGGCCCGAATGGTAGTGGTAAGACGACACTACTGGAGGCGATATATGTGGCACTGATGGGTAAAAGTTGGCGCTCGAATTTTGATGAGATGGTGCGCCAACCGGCGGATGAATTTAATTGGTGGCGAATTGATTTAACACGCGACGATGCGGTGAGGACGGTAAAATATCAAGCAGGTACGAAGACGTTTATTATTAACGACCACAGTTACCACCGCTTCCCTACTTCGCAACGCGTGCCAGTACTACTATTTGAGCCGAACGACATGCAAATGCTGTATGGTTCGCCATCGCGGCGGCGAGATTTCTTTGACCGCGCCATTAGTGTTTTGGACCCCACACATCAGACTGAGGTTAATAAGTTTGCTCGGGTGCTGCGTCAGCGCAATAGTTTACTAAAGCAAGATTATTGTGACCCGAGCGAACTGTTAGTCTGGGATATTCAATTCAGCCAGTTGTCTGCGCAAATCTCGGCGCGGCGACGGCGTTTGGTGCAACTAATCAACCAGTCAATTGCGGCGCAATACCAGTCAATTGCTGGGCGGTCAGATACGGTTGAATTAAAGTTTCAAGCAGGCGCGCCCGCGACAGTGGAACACGTTATGGCGGAACTGAGGCGGAGCTGTGATAGTATTGCTACCCCTGTAGGGGCACAAAAGGACGACTTTGAGTTTCGTTTTAACCATAAGGCGGCGAAGCTAAATGCTTCGCGTGGCGAGAATCGTACTATTTTATTTGCCTTGCTCGCGGTGATTGCGGACGTGGTGCGTCAGCACTATCCTGAGGCAGTAATATTACTAGATGATATTGATTCCGAGCTTGATGCGGCGCATCGCGCCAATCTTTACGCGACAGATATTTTTCAGCACAATACTATTGCCACTACCCTGTCTTACAGTGGTGGCGACTATCATCACATTGAGTTAAGTTAGCTGGCGGAGGGCGGAAATAACGTCGCTTTTTGCAGCGCGCCATGCTGGATAGAGGCCAAAGAAGATGCCGACCGCGATTGGCAAGACAAAGCCGAAGATGACAGCGTTGAGACTAAATACGAGGTTGAGTGATAGATAAAAAGTAGTGATGTAAGCAATGAGATAGGCCAATACTAAGCCGACGATGCCACCGTTGACTGAGATAATGAGTGATTCCATTAAAAATTGCATTAAAATGTTGCTATTGGTTGCGCCTACTGCTTTGCGGATGCCGATTTCGCGCCGCCGCTCAACTACACCAACCAACATAATGTTCATAATACTAATGCCGCTAATTAGGAGCGATAATCCGGCAAAGGCAAAGATAAAGTATTGTATGATGCGCAGAGTATGCTGCAATTGGTGTGTGACATCGGTAGTGTTCATGACGGAATACTCGCTTTTGTCAGCATGCTGATTAGTAAGGATACCGAGGAGCGTTTGGCTGATAGCGGTGTTTTTATTACTTGGGTAAGCAATAATTTGGCTAATGCGTGTGGTATTAAAGAGGCTTTGTCCGCGTTGCAAGTGCATAAAGGCAGTTTGGTCGACGTTGTAGCCGAGAAGTGACAGTGGCTGCCCAACTCGATTGAGGATGCCAATTACCGTAAAGGCTTCGCCTTCAATATTGACAATTTGATTATGGGCAATACTGGTGCCAATAAGTCGCTGAGCTAAGTCGTAGCCCAAGACTAACCAATTTTTGTGGGTGTCGTTTTGGTCAAACCAGTTGCCGCTAGTGAGTTTAAGCCCTAGCGCTGATTGAAAATTGGCAGTTGTGGCGGCCAAGGTAACACGGTCAATATGCTGTTTGCTAGTACTTAAGCCGGTGCGTAAGATAGAAGACGCTACAGTATAGCCAACTTCTGATGTGCGGTTAATTAACCTTAAATCATCATTAGTTAAAGTAGCACTAGGAATTTTAGTGAGGCCAAATTGATCTAATGAATCGCCACCATTAACGATGGCGGTTTTGTTGTTGAATTGAGTAATTTGCCGCTCTACTCCGGCGCTGATGCAGTCACTAATAATTAAGCTAAGTGAAATCATAAAGACACCGACCATTACGCCAGTAGTGGCGAGCATACTGCGGAAACGGTGGCTTTTAAGACTAGCTTTAGCTAATTTAACTGATAACATTATTTACTCCTCCGCTTTTGATATTTTCGTCCCTTTTCGCGACGGCGCGCATTGATGGTGCGTTTGGTTACCTTAAAGGCTGCGGTTTCAGTAAGCTCTTCGTCGCGGTCAATTTTGCCATCCTTCATGTAGATGACGCGGCTGGCATACTTCAATAGCTCTGGGTTGTGTGTCACCATTAGAATAGTGTTGCCGGCGCGATGTAGGCGGGTTAATTCTTGCATGATGATATCACTATTCTTTGAGTCAAGGTTGCCGGTTGGTTCGTCGGCTAAGATAATTTTAGGGCTATTAATAAGTGCCCGAGCGATTGCGACGCGTTGCATTTGACCGCCTGAAAGCTGGTCGGGCATGTAGTATTCGCGAAGGGCGAGACCAAATGTTTTTAGAAGTGCACTGGCACGCTCGAGGTTTTTATAGCTAAAGCCACGCCGGTAATTGAGCGGCAAGACAACATTGTCGAGCACAGTGAGGGTTGGCACCAGGTTGAAGTTCTGAAAAACGAAGCCAATTTCGCGGTTGCGAATGCGCGCCTTGCGGTTGCTACTGAAGCGTTCGATGTTTTTATTATTAAACAGATATTCACCACTAGTTGGTTTTTCCAGCAAGCCAATGTGCTGTAGTAACGTGGTTTTACCACAGCCTGATGGCCCCATGATAGCGACAAATTCGCCCGGTTGAATTTCAAGGTCGACGTGGTCGAGGGCATTTAACGCTTGGTCATCAAAACCAAAGGTCTTGGTTAGACCACGCAGCAAAATTAATGGCTTCAATTCGCCTTCAACCACATCACTCATTACTACTATCATAGCGGTTTTTGTGCTGTGTGGCAAATAGTGTAAATAAGACAATATAACTTATGTTTATTTAATATATGTTATAATAATGATATGGCAGAATATAAGGTGCCGCAGAATGTTGAAGCCGATGATAAGTTAATCGGCCCATTTAGTTTTAGGCAGTTTTGCTATTTGATGATTGCTTTTGGTGGCTGTGTTATGGCTTTTTTCCTTGGCAAGCAGGCGTTACCGTTGATTATCATACCAGCCCCAGTAATTCTTGTGTTTGGTGTGTTAGCTTTGCCATTGCGTAAGGACCAGCCGATGGAAATTTATATGGCAGCAATGATTCGCTACTACATACTTAAACCAAAGGTGCGAATTTGGATTGCTGATGGCGAAGAGCCGAATGTGAAAATTGGTGCGCCAATAAATGAAGATGATATTCAAGAGAAAAGTCTTAAGGCTGAGGAAGTGTCGCAACGTCTTTCATTCCTAGCTAATATTACTGATACTAAGGGTTGGTCAACACGTGGCTTAGATGCCCCTGCTCCAATTAACCACAACTTAAACGAGGACTTTATGGCGTCGGCGCAAAATGCGCACGATATTATGGATGGTGATGATAGTAATGCAGAACACATCGACCATTTACTAGGTAAATCATCTGAGGATATTCGCTCAAAGGCAATTAAAACAATGAAAGAATTAGAGAATAAGCCAGCATCAGCAGCCAAGCAAAGTCAGGCAGCGCCAGTGCAAACTGCGCCGCAAAATGCCAATGCGCAGCCTAACGGTCAACCTTTGCCAATGCCACCTACATATAATTATCAAAACACTATGCCGCCGGCTTATCAAGCAGCGATGCCGCCAATGTACAACCCGGCGATGCCACCACAACCAATGTCTGCACCAGTGCAGTTGCCAGGTTATAATTATGCGCCACCGACACCACCTACTCCAGAGGAGCCGGAAACAATTCAGGTTAATGGGGCGCAGCTTTCGGATGTTTATAATATGCCACAGAAAGAAGATAATAAACCCGCGCCATCACAGTCTACTCCAGCGCCAGCGGAGCCAGCTGACTTATCAAATGCGTCTGATTCTGTTATAATTAATTCAGGTGTAACGCCGCAGAATAATAGCGACGACATGATTAATATTAAGCTACGTTAAGGTGGGCAATGTCAAAAAGTAATATTCAATTAACTAGTCAATCGCAGCACCCCAACTCAACTCAAAATTCATTACGATTTTCAGAGTTACGGGATAATTTGGTGATTATGTCAGACAGCTCGTTTCGGGCAGTGATTGCTGCGCAGTCAATTAACTTCGATTTGATGAGTGCACGCGAGCGCGAGAGCGTGGAAATTAACTACCAAGATTTTGTGAACTCCTTAAATTTCCCAATTCAGATTTACGTTAAGTCCGAAAAAGTTGATATTACCCCATATGTTAATAAGTTAAAGGCTCTCCGTACTAATCAAGAAAATATGTTGCTAGGTGCCCTAATTGACGATTACATTGACTTCATTAACGCTCTAGCGCGTGAAGCTAATATTATGGATAAAAGCTTTTTTGTGGTGGTGCCTTATTCGATTGGCGAGGAGCATAACAAAATTGGCTCGGATTCAAGCCAGCGCGGTGTCCTAAAAAATATTGTAAACGATACTTCTGGCACTAAGGCAAAGATTGAGGTTCCGGCCAATAAATATGAGGCTGCTAAAGACGAAATTAATTCACGTGTATCAGTGGTACTAGATGGCTTAAGGCAAGTTGGTGTACCAGCAGTGCGCCTTAAGACTAAGGAGCTAGGTGAGTTATACTATAGTATTTATAATCCAGATCAAGCTTTACGCCAGTCGATTGGTGATTTTAGTCAGTACACTGCTACTTATGTCGTTAAAGGTAAGGGTATTGCTAAAAATACAAATATAGGAGACATCAATGTTTAAAAAGAATAAAAAGGAATCTCTAGCAGCCCAGCGCGCGCGTGAAGCGAGTGAAGTTGAAGATATTTACCACAAGGGTGTGGTAACAATGCGCGACTTGGTCGCGCCAGCTAGCTTGGAATTTAACAGTAATTACTTTAAACTTGGCACGCGTTATTGCCGAACAATTTATGTTTATGGCTACCCGCGCGTACTCTACACTGGTTGGCTATCTGGTATTGTCAACCTTGATGAAGTGATTGATATTTCAATGTTTATTTATCCAGTCGATTCACAAGTAGTGATGAACAACTTGCGTCGTAAGGTGACACAGCTTGAAGCTTCAATGGAAGTTAATGCTGAACATGGTAAGATTCGTGACCCAGCACTCGAGGCGGCCTATCAAGATGCCGAGGAGCTGCGTGACAAGTTACAGCTTGGTACGGAAAAGTTCTTCCGCCTCGGTCTCTATATTACGATTTCAGCTAATAATCTTGATGATTTGGCATCGGTATCGCATAAGGTTGAGACGGCGCTTGGTCAGCAGATGGTACTAACTAAGGTTGCCTCGGCACAGCAGGAACAAGGCCTCAACTCAACTATCCCGCAGTTTAGCGATGAATTAAAGATTCGTCGCAACATGGATACTGGTGCTCTGTCAACCACCTTTCCATTTACCTCATCTGACCTGACGCAAGATGATGGTATTTTGTATGGAATTAACTTACACAACTACGGTCTAATTATTTTTAACCGCTATCAACTAGAAAACGCTAATATGGTGGTGTTCGCAAAGTCTGGTGCTGGTAAGTCATTTACAGTGAAGTTGGAAGCACTTCGCTCAATGATGGTTGGTGTAGATATTATTATTATTGACCCAGAAGACGAGTATCGGCGTCTTTGCGATGCTGTGGGCGGTTCATACATTCACTTGTCGCTCAATAGCGATACACGAATTAACCCGTTTGATTTGCCACATACGGTTGATACTGATCAAGACCAAGATGCGTCAGATGTGCTGCGCTCTAACTTAATTACCCTACACGGCTTATTGCGTCAGATGCTTGGCACTTCAAATGTGGCTTCCAATGGCACGACAGTTAATACTTTGACCCCAAATGAGGAAGCTGACCTTGACCAAGCCTTAATTGATACTTATGCTCGCGTGGGTATTACCTCTGACCCTCTGACACATAACTCAGTGCCACCAGTGATGGCTGATTTATATGACACCTTGGCGCATATGGGCGGCACGGGTCCCGACCTGGCGCAGCGCTTGCGTCAATATACTACGGGTACTTTTGCTGGTATTTTCTCGCATCAGTCAAATGTCGAGATCGACAACCATATGGTGGTATTTAACATTCGTGACCTTGAGGACGAACTTCGTCCAGTGGCAATGTACATTGTTTTGAACCATATTTGGAATAAGGTGCGTGCCGATAAGACGCATAAGCGCATGCTGATTGTTGATGAGGCATGGCAGCTCATGAAGTATCCAGATAGTGCTAACTTTATGTTTAGTCTAGCAAAGCGTGCTCGTAAATATTACCTTGGGCTTACTACTATTACGCAGGACGTGGAAGATTTTATTTCTTCGCCAATGGGGCGTGCTATTGTAGCAAACTCATCAATTCAGCTACTCTTGAAGCAATCCCCTTCTTCGGTTGATATGCTGGGACAGGTATTTAAGCTAACTGAAGAGGAATTAAAGCGTCTTTCGAGCTTTCCGGTTGGACAAGGCCTCTTCTTTGCCGGCCAAAACCATGTGTTGATTCAGATTATTGCTTCAGATACTGAGCAAACGCTAATTACCACTAACCCACAACAGCTGGCGCGACAAAGACAACAACAGCAGCAATAAAATGAAATTCAATCGTATTGTAGTAGTATTTTCACCAAAGTCGACACGGGCGTATGCTTATAAACGAATCCGTCCCCTTTTAGTGGACTATCAAATGCGTTATAAGATAGGACTTAAGGAGGTGCGCTTAGTTGACACCCCCTATTTTGTGGGGCGTGACCTAATTAGCACGGAGTTAAAGGATGGTGATTTAGTGCTAGCCTGTGGTGGTGATGGCACGGCGCAAGTGACATTTGATGCGGTATATTGCTCGGGCGTAGATGCGACGTTTGCGACGGTGCCACTAGGTAATAGTAATGACCTATCAGTGGCGTTAAATGGCAATCATCGCAACCCTAAACTAATTATGGCGCAATCGCCACGTGAAATTAATCCGATTAATATTTATATCAACGGTAAGCGCCAGTTTGCGCTAGCAAGCTATATTACATTCGGCGCCACTACGGTACTAGTTGATTACTTAAATGATGTTGCTTCGCGTCAGCGACGGCGACGGTTTCGTGCTCTAAGCCCTGCTCTATCTTTACCATTGACTAAATTGGGCGAGATTTCGCGCTGTATTAATGAACTAGAATTTACCGACTTTGAACGCGATGGTAAGATGTGGCGCGACGACTCAATTGGCTTCTTTGTAATTAACGCGGCACACAATATCTTGCGGCTGCCTAAAAATATCTTGACAGCGGATTCGGAGTTTTTCTTTCATCACGCCCTAACTAAAGGTCGTAACTTGGCGGGCAAAATTATTATGGCGGGCGCTTGGGCTGTGCGTTTTCCGGGTGAGTTCACTAATCTTGAGAAGCTTGTACTAAATGAGGCGACTGATTTAGTGGCTAATGTGGCGGGTGACAATATTGCGCTGAGCGCAGTAAAAAATATCGCTGCGGTCAGGAGTGAACGCAGCGTGAAAGTTTTATTGCACTAATAAGTGCTTAAATTTTTCTACCAACGGCACCGGTGTTGGGTCGATATTATTGGAAATAGCGAGATAGATACTCGTAAAGTCGCCTAAGATGGCGCCACAAATAGCCTGTTTAATGTAGGTATCGCCTGTGAGCTGTACGTTATGTGAATGTGGCCGCTTGCCGGACAATAATTGCTCACTGAGGTCAAATCGCTTGTTGACACGCTCACTATCGAGATTAGAGCGTAAGCTAACAACACAAAATGGCTTTTCGACTGGCTGTTCGGTCCAACCAATGAACTCATTATGATTGAACTCTGGAAACTCGTTGCACCAAATGATATTTTTAGCGTTCTCATTAAATGAAGTCTTCCACTTATAGGCTAGTGGGTAGAACCAGCTACTCGCAAAGACTAGCACAGTCTTACCAGTGCAACTCAATGCTAATTGTTTAGCGGCATTGCGGTCAAATGGAATGAGCGCGGTTAGTTTGCTTGCGTAATTCTTAACAAAGTCGGCACTGTCGCTTAATTCATTAAAGGCACCATGTAGGATGTTGTAATGTTCTAGTACCTTTGTAATGGCACGCAGATGCATGAAGACGCCGTAGCGCGGCTGGCTGATTTTATCGAGTACAATGTATGGCAGCTGCTCACTTTGGGCACGCTCTAGCAACTTGCCGCCACTGGTAATAATAACGACATGGGCGCGTTTACTGAGTGCATCATCGAGTGAGCTTAGGGTCTCTTCGGTATTACCGCTGACACTAAAGATAATTACTAGTGATTTATTGTTGACGTATTCCGGCACGGTGTATTCGCGGCTAACTTCAAATGGTAGATTGAGATTGTAATCGTGGCGTAGCCAACGATTGGCAATCAGGCCAGCGAGACACGAACCACCCATACCACTTAAAACAATATTGGCTGGTTGAAAGTTGCCAGAATCAGCCTGTTGTAGTTCGGCTGGAAAATTTAATTGTGTGTAAGAATTGGCGATTACCCCGAGTGCGTCTTCGGGGTCGCGCCGACGAATAATTTCTAAACTATCTAATTGCATGATGCCCTCTCTTTTATATGTCTATTATAGCAAATTTTTAGCAGAATCAGAAAAGGCCTCCCGAAGGAGGCCTTGAGCTGAATTTACATCATACCCATGCCGCCGCCCATATTGGCGCCAGCATCTTTCTTCTCTGGCAAATCAACTACGAGTGCACCCATCGTCATTGCTGTAGCAGCAATTGATACAGCGTTTTGGATGGCTTCGTGTGTGACGCGCGCTGGGTCAACCACACCGGACTTCTTGAGGTCGATTAGCTTGCCGTCATAGTGCATGACATCGACACCCTGCCCTGGCTTAGCGGCCTGAACTTGAGCCAACAAAGCTTCACTATTAAGGCCAGCGTTGCTGGTGATTTGCTTAAATGGCATCAGCAGAGCATTGCGCAAAATCTCAGCACCGGCGTCAGTGGCGGTAATTTTGCTGGCGAGATTGATTAAGGTTACGCCGCCACCAGGGACGATACCACCATCAAGCGCTGCTTTAACTGCAGCCACGGCGTCGTCAACGCGATATTTCTTCTCGTCAATTTCGGTTTCGGTTGCACCACCAACTTTAATAACAGCAACCTTACCACTGAGTGATGCGGCACGCTTGGCAATTTGCTCGCGGTCGTAGTCGCTGCGTGCAGTTTCCTTCTGAGCATTAATGAGTGCGATACGTTGTGCCACTTGCGCCTTATCACCTGCGCCTTCGATAATAGTGGTGCTATCCTTGGTGGAAATGACGCGCCGTGCCGAACCTACTACCTCAAGACCAACGTTATCAAATGACATGCCTTGGTCGGCGGAAATGACGGTTGCGCCAGTGAGGGTGGCGATATCCTGCAAGACTTCCTTGCGGCGGTCGCTGAACGATGGCGCCTTAATAGCCAAGGTATTGAGTACACCCTTGTACTTATTAAGAATTAGCACACCAAGTGCTTCACCGGTAACGTCTTCGGCGATTAAGACAACATCTTTCTTACCGGCGGTTGCAACCTTCTCAATCAGTGGTAGGAATTCCTGAGCTGAACTAATCTTCTTGTCGGTAATAATAATTGCTGGCTTATCGTAGGCAGCTTCCATGCGATTCGGGTCTGTCACCATGTAGGCGCTGATGTAGCCACGGTCGAAAGTAAAGCCTTCTACTACCTCTGATTCAAGGTCAAGACCTTGCCCCGCTTCTACACTAACGACGCCGTCGCGGCCGATTTTACTCATCACGTCGGCAATGAGCTTGCCAATTTCTGGGTCACCAGCTGAGATGCTAGCTACTTCAGTTACGAGGTCATCCTTACCTTTAACTGGTTCGGCCATGCTATCAAGTTCAGTAAGAATCGACTTTGCTGCCCGCTCGACGCCCTTACGGAGTTCCATTGGGTTGTGTCCGGCGGCAATTAAGCGGTTGGCTTCGCGCAAGATTTCGTAAGTTAGCACTGTGACGGTGGTAGTGCCATCGCCTGCAACTTTATTCATTTTTTTGGCGGCTTGCTTAATTAGCTCGGCGCCAATTTTTTCACCTAACATTTCATCGGTCTCTGGTAGATCGATTGATTCTGCTACAGTAACGCCATCATGAGTAACGGATGGACCACCGTAAGTCTTGCCAATTACCACGTTGCGACCCTTTGGCCCCATGGTGGTTTTGACGGCGTCAGCTAGAGTTTTAGCACCAGCTAAAACTTTTTCGCGCGCTTCGTCACCATAAAAAACTTTTTTCGCCATAATTCTCCTTATGCCAACGTAGCAAGTACGTCTTCTTCCTTAACAATAAAATACTTCTTGTTGTTAACCTTTATCTCAGTGGTAGAGTATTCACGCACCACGATTCGGTCACCAACTTTTACATCCTTTACGTCTTTGCCGGTAGCTAGTACGGTTGCAACCCGAGACTTTTCTTTAGCATCTTCTGGCAAAAATAGTCCAGCTGCAGTACGAGCTTCAGATTCTTCGCGCTCGGCTACGATTCGGTCGCCCAGCGGCTTTAAAGGAACATTCGACATTTCATCCTCCTTTGGTTACAATTACCATTATAACACAAAAATTGGCACTTGCAAGGTTAGAGTGCCAATTTAGCTATTTTTAGAATTAATTAATATTATTAGATGTTTCGTAAATAGTTTGGTAATCTTGGTCGAATTTTAGTTTGACTGCAAAATAATACTTAAGTGAGCTATAAGTGTCAATAATTTGCAATGGAATCAGATCGCCCTTCCCATCTAATTGAATAGTAGTGTTGTATATACCGGTAGAAGTGGTGCCATTCCAGTCACTTTTAATATCTTTATCTATGCTGACGATTCTAATATTTGTATTATTAGCAACGTTTTGGTGCTGATAATAGGCCATTAACACAGATGATAGTAACATAGTCTTTTTAAATGATAAGCCACTATTAGTCAATTGCTCATCTCCAACTACATTTGGCGTTCCTTTAGGTAAACCATAAGATTCTGGATTTTCTGTACTATTTTTTACAGTAACACCACTATGTTTATCTACATAAGTTGATTTACTGTTGGTGATACTAGTACTAATCTTTTGTGTTAATGATGGAATCGATAACACAATCGCTAGCGCGAACAATATAGCAACAGCAATACAGATAATTTTTAATCTCTGTGGTAAAGCATTAAATTTTTGGATCATTTTTTATATATCGCCGTAGCGCTCCCATTACCGTTTTTATTAATACCATTAATGATGACATTTGGATCCCATTCCTTGTAGGAATTTTGAGGCGTGCCGGAATCGAAAATCTTCCATTTACCGCTACTGGTTCGTCCGCGAATACCAATACAGTGGCCAATGCCAGTAAATGGCACGCCGCCACGTCCGCAAGCCCATACCATGCCGCCATTAGATAACACCTCGTTAAATTTTTCAATGGTCTGTTCTATTTTATTTACCTTAATACCAAAGTCTGGGTTTTTAGCTAATACTTCAGGTAGGCCCCAACTGGAGCCGCCACCTGATTCACCACCATTGTCACCACCATAAGCTGCGGTCATAGCTGGAGTAACTTTTTTACCTGTTAACGCAGATATAATCATTGCCATAGCACTTGGTCCACAACCGCCATCTTTAACATTAGTACTGCCAAATCTAGCACCAGCAAAGTCGGCTTGATTATAGATATCATACCCATCGCTAGTACCGTATGGTGTAGCTCCATTATCTATACTATTGGCTGATGGTTCACAGCTAGCGGCAGCATGAGAATCTAGTGTTGAATCATCTTTTGCTATATCACCAAGCGCTGTATCGTGAATCTTTTGATAAGTTTCTTTTTTGTAATGTACACCATCATCTGTTTTTAAATCATTTTTTACTTGGGAATAGGTGTCAATAAATGAGATATTACTACCAGACAAACCAGACTTCATTTTTTGGTTAAACTTTTCAATTTCAGCATTGTTGACATGATAACTATGAGCTAATGCTTTGCCTTCATCTACTGGGTTAACTGACATCACCCTAATCTTATTACTCTTCCAATCCTTTTGCGCTAATTCATTTAGTTTAGCAATGTATTTATCAATATTACCCAAATCATTGACACCAAAATTGACAATAATAGTATCAGTATTCTTTAAATCTGAGTTCACTTCCTTTAAGCCTTCGCCTGCAAACCAGTCGTACCCTGCACCAACTTTGGCTACCCAGCGATCGCCGCCATCACCTAATGATTGATGCATACCAACGGTTCGGCTATCACCAAACCAAATATTGCGTCCAGGACCATAACCAGCGGGGCCGCCAGCTGCAGGCCCATCTACCTTGCTGGCATACTTATTGTAAAAATCAATAGCATTATTTTTTCTACCATTCCAGTTTTGGATAAAATTATTTGCCTCACCATCGTTTCCATTCCATTTTTCACTACCACCACCATTTTGAATTGCCACCTCGTAGTTTCTAGCAAATATGTACGCCGCTGCAACAGCATCATCTTTTGAGTTACCTAAGTTAAAGAAGCCATTTCGTTCTAGTCTATTATGCCAATCTCCGGAGTCCATTTCTGCCTTTAAGTGTTGTAATTGTGGCTCCAATTTTCCTTCCCAATCATTATTCCATCTACCACTACCCCATTGTGCTAAGCCATGATAACCATTACCGGTACTGTTAGTCTGAAAACCATGCTCTGCTTTGAGGTTTCCCATAATGCCAGCAATTTGTGCGGCATTAAGTTTATGTCCACCAAAAGTAGCAGTTCTAAGAAAATTAAAGACTTTTTCCTCATTATCGTTACCGGTAATAACGCCATTGCTGTTCTCTGTACTAGGGGACATTCCCGGAGCACATTCTGCGGTGTTGTAGTATGGTATTTCCAGATTTAGCATAACGTCAGCTTGGTTATCTGGGTCGATATGACCAAAATTAGCATCATCAGATACTGGTATTTGGTTTTGTGGATTAGGTATTCCGTCGGGATTATTGTCTGGTGTAGCATACACAGTAGTGTATGGCATCAAAGTAATCAAGAATGCCATAAAAATATATAATGCTAATTTACTAAGGCGTTTCATTAGTTATCTCCTCTTTCTCGTCTGATACGGTCAGTACAATTAAATTCTGGATAGATTAATTCGTCGGAATTGAGGCAGGTCACTAATTGTTGGTAATCACCGACAACTCCAGGCAACATACTAAAAGTATCTTTAACGTGATAACTTTGTTTTATATCTGGTAAATCAATTATAAAATCAGTGGTGTAAATATATGTTTTATCATCATAGGTTTGTTTAATTGAATTTTGTCGAATAGCAATTTGTGGGTTTTTAATATTCACATTATTTAATAATAATGTACTATGTATCTCTTCTTTTAACTTATCTAATTCATATTGAGGTAATATAGGAATTTGTCGTAAAGGGTTTTTATTGTTTGAGCCATTTTTATTATTTATAACCGTATATTGTGTGTTGTCTGGTTTATTTTGCTGATAATGTTTGGATATTAGTGGCGTTAAAATTAACAGTAATATGATAAATACAATTGCAATTATTACAAATGTTTTCTTATTAAATTTATTGTTATACATCTTAATTTACACCTCAATTTTTAGGTATATTCCCCTTTAAATGATCACCAATATAGACAAACTCAAATCCCGCATCAGTATATTCTTTCTTTGTCTTATGAAACTTTTGAATCTGATTCTTATTAATAACTTCCACTGTATCAATAGAGCCATCATCATATACAGCAGTGACAAGTCCAGTGTGACCACATACTTCATTGCCACACATAATAGCCGTAGCGTGGTCACCGCTTCTATTACTGAATATTGCAGGTGCCTTGGTGACAGTCTTAGTTACTTTCAGCCCATTAGCCTTGGCTAGGTTTTGAACGATGTCTCCACCATTACCACACGCTCCATTGCAATAATTAAGATCTGTGTGATACGAGATAAACCATGCGGGTATTGTCACGCACCAGTTTACACTTAATTGATATGAACCACCACTAGCCTTAAAGACATTATTACCACCTATCTCTTTCTTGGCAAGTTGTACCATCTTGTCAGTATCCTGATTACCATCTGTGATGACTGGACCGGAGTTATTGTTGACATCACCACCTACATTACTGGCGCTATTGTTGCCATTTTTGTATGCTAAACCAGCGCCAACACAGGCGTTTTCGGTGTATGGAGATTTTGGATCTCCAAGACATTCAGTGGCGCGAGCGCGTGATACATCTGGGCCTACATACATGGCGATACGAGCTAATGTTTCATCATATGCTGGGTTGTCGCGGTCTAGCTTCCCGGCGCAATTATTATTGATATAAGATTTGTCTGAGCTATTACCATGAATATACATAAAGGTGAAGCCGCCATTTTCAGCGTTGGTCTCAATATCGTCAGATACTATACCATCGTCATCAATATCCTTAGCCAGGCAGACATGTGTTAGGTTCTTATAATTAGTCTTATTTATTCTCCATGCTGCAAATTCAGGTCCGTACGCAAGTTTACCCTGGCTAATTAGTTTTTCATTTTCAGCCGCGTCACTATGGAAGATATCCATTACCTTTTCAGCATTACTAAATTCATCTTTATCATCGTTTCCATTTTCGTCTCCATCTTGAGTGAATGCATCTAGAGTGCTTGGTGGTATAGCAATTTCATCAACATCATAATTATATTTTTGTGCGCCACTAGCAGCTAGGGCGGTTTGTGCTGGTGAATTTACTGCTAATGAAACAGCAGTACTAGGAACGGCTGCGAGTAGTTTAAAGGTATTAGAAATAGAGGCTAAAATAGTTTCTGGATTTGGATTCAGTCGAGCGTTACGTGCCAATGTACCTAGCCCAGAGCGATAGTCGGTCGGATCGAATAATTTTGCAAGAAGTGGTTTGTCGTTCCATTCTTCAGCCAACCAAACATTTTTTTGGCGGTTTACTTCTGCTGCTGCTTTATCTGACAACACTGCACCACCACTATCATGGAGACCGTTTTGTGATTGGTTAAACTTTGAGCCATAAGCTGTAATATCGCCAAATTGCGCAGGTAATTGATTAGTAATATCTAGTGGCGCTCCGGAAAGCCATGAGACGGCTTGTTCTGCTGCCCCACTAACTAGAGGTTGTAGCATATTTGGTAGTATTATGTTAAAGCCTATTACTTTAGCGATGGCAAGCCAAAGAGTGGTTCCCCCAGTAGCAACATCTAGAACAACATCAGCAACCGCTTGTACTGCTTGGAATAACGCTGTAGAGATTGTATCACATACTCCTTGGAGTACATCTCTGTGACCGCCAGATAACGTGTCTAGTATTAAGCGTAAGAAACTACCATCGGATGCTTTTTGCACTGCACTAGGGACTTTTTTAGTTTTAGCGTCATTAACATCTAGCCCTAATTCGGCATTAACTGGTGCGGAATCCCACCAACTAGAAGAAGTAAACTTACCCGGATGATCAGGGTCTGGTATGTTATCATCATAGAATTGTTTGCGTGACATAACGCTAAGTTGCGCCATACTCATGCGCCCCGCCATCATTTGCCCAGCTGTGGCGATAACTTCAATTGATAATTGAATAGCGGGCATGATATCGGTCATCCAACGGATCTTTTCTATGTTTTTATCAAGCTCTACGGGAAGACAAATAATTGCAGTTACTAGGGCAATTATGCCAATACCTTTTTTAAGCGCACCACCGAATTTACTTACAAGCTCTGAGTTTCTAATAGATGATGTTATTTTTGATGATTCTTCGCGTAATTGACTGACTATACTATTCATACTATCCTGAATACCTTCACGATCAGCTTGAAGACTAGGGTCTTTAACTTTTGGTAGAGATAAATTGTAGCCGCCAATTGTTATATTTTTAAATAACATACGAGTTTTATTATATAGTTTTACAGCTATCTCATAAGTTTTTGTGGTAGCTTTTTTCACAATCTTTGTATTCATTAGTTTTTTTCCTAAGTCTTTTATGGAATCTTTGGCTAATTCCTTAGCTCGCACAAAAGGATGAAAGCCATAAACTATATTGGTGGCCCTTGCGAAAGCGCGTTGTCCTGACCAGCGCGACCAAAAATTCATACCGGTTTTTCTACCAAGCTTAGCAAAGAATTTTCTTAGGTTATGTTCCTTAAATAATCCACCACTGTTGCGAATCTTTTTTAAATCTACCTCAATTGATTTATTATCTAGGTCTATTTTATAATCATCAATTTTGCCACCTATCTTATTAACCATTTGTTGAGCAACACATTTTGGACCACAACCCCAATCAACCTCAAATTGTTTGTGATCGATGAACATTTTAATATCATTTTTGGTTAATTCAAAATGTATGCCATTTTTTGCAAGATGTTGAGCATATGCAGTACTACTACGACTCGATAATAAACCAACCTCACCATATTTTTTTAGTAGTAATTTGTCATCGAGCGCAGCGTTGTTGTTTTTTAAACGCATTATAACAGATTTCATGTTTTTAGATTCGCGTAACGTTGACTGTAATTCACGTACCGTATTATACGTATTACTAATAAAATGCATGATTTGAAGAAATTGGGCTGGGCCAGACAGTAACATGCTTCCAGACATCATACCACCAAAAACAAACGTCCCAGAAAGGCCGGTCAATACACCGCTTTTATGCTGGCTCATAAAGCCTTTAAAGCCACCACCACGTCTGCCACCTGACTTGCCACTAGAGTATTTAAATTTACTTCCACCACTACTGCGTTCACGCTTGGCTAGTGAAGATGAATTGGCTCTTCTATTTGAATTAGATCCACCGTAGTTATGTTCGGCATTGCGTAACTTATTTCGGCTATCATCCCGATTATTTTGCTTATTCTTGTTTTTATCGTTATTTTTATTCTGGTTTTCTTCTGAATCACCACTATTCTCACCAGAATCATTATCTATATCATCGTCTTGATTTTCATCAGCATCATCACTAGGAGTGCCCTCAGAATTATATCCTTGGTCTGGGGAGTAATCTTGATAGTTCGAATAATCTGGAGCATCATCAGAATAATCGTGTCCACTATCAGAATAATCGGTTTGGTTATTGTTGTTTGGTGAGAGTGAGCGCTTTAAAATAATGCGATAAGTTCGATCGCCTGCATTTGGGTTAAATCCTTTTTTAATGCTCACCTCTTATATTATCCCCTGATTACACTATTATTTTAACATAATTATTTTCAAAAATCTATGTTAAAACTTATTACCCTTATTATCCTTGAAGGCATCTCCTGGAGTATAGGGCACCCCATCGCGTGCATTCTTAATAAGCTTTTTAGTATGATTAAACTGATCTTTATCGGCTTGTGTACCGTAGACTGAGACGCTTTTTTGCACCTTCCTATTAACTTTTTCGACATTATCAATAATTGTAGTATCACCGCGTGAAATGCCGCGGTCAACAATTAGTGCCCTTTGATGAGAATCCATATTTAGCCAACTAGTTTCATTTAAACTACCAGTATTGACTTGGATGGATTTATCGATGGCGTTTTCTAGTTCGTCATTGCTCATACTACTACCCTTCTTCCAAGCTTTGTCTTGTTTAATAAAGTCTTCCTTGCCCTTATCGCCCAAAACATATTGGCCATATTTAGAATCAGCTACTGCCTTACGATCGAGTTCACTACCATTTTGCTGAACTTGAGCAAATACTTGTTGGTAATTATTCTCGTTAATTAAGTTTCGTCTATCGGCTTCTTCGATGGCGGCACTATATTCATATTGATCAACACTACTACCAGTAGAGGTTTCTTTACCGGTTGTAACAATACTAGTTAATTCAGCGTCGCTCATATTATCAATCTTGTCGTGTGCCTTATTGATTTTAGCCTTGGTGTGGCTATCGTTGATACCGCTTACGGTGCTATTAAAGGCTTCATCGCGAGCAGTTTGAGCGCGTTCTTGCCTTGCTGCAGCTTTAGTGCCATTAAGATGTCCAAGCGCACTACCAGCAAATCTGCCAAATTTACTATTACTGCTATTTAATTTATTTTGTAGATTAATACTTCTAGATTGAATGTTATTGCTGATGCGTTTACGGCGTCGCGCATCGCGGTCTTTGGCAAATCGACTCATTCCAGTCTTGTTTGCGGCGGTTCGACCGAGTCCAGCCAACTTACCCATTAAGGCGCCACTCATTTGAAAAATCGGCATAATTATTAAAAGTGGCGCAATTGATGCAACGGTCTCGATAACAATATTAGATTTCTTACTAGCACTTAAAATGTTACTAATCAGTCGTGAAGCGCCCCAAGCTGCAGTAAACATTGGGTAAACCAATAGTAATTTAAAGTAATAATTCCACCATTTTTTAAACCATTTTTCAGTATTAGGCAGTAAGTAACAAGCAATTGCGACCGGTGAAATTACAACCAGGCCAATCAAAGCGATTTGACGCATAGTTAAAACGGCTAAAATAATTACTGCAGTAGAAGCAATAGCTGAAAAGTTGAGAATTGCTAGTACTATTAGGGCTATAGCACTTAATAGGAAGCCAACGATGCCACCTAAAGCTGCAATTAACCCACCATCTTTACCAGTAACCATTTGTGCAGTAATTAGTTTATATATGCCATTGCCAAGAATATTTGAGACGTCGGCTAGTGCTGCGCAAGCATAAAGTGATACATTCATGGCGATGGCTACAATAATTAGACGGGACATCATACTTTTTATGGTGTACATACCAAGAGCACCTGTAGTATTCAAGGAATACACATACAAAGCAACAATGAATATTATGGCTAATATTATATCAGCAAAGGCGACTAGTTTCTGCCAAACATCGATAATGTGATTATTGTCGGAATTGGATAAAATAGTCCACTTAAGACTGTCGGCTACCATACCGGCAATACCATCAACTGCCTTACTAATGATATTTACTCCAGGGCAAACAATCCAGCCAAAGTCGACTGAGTTATCCTGACAAGTCTCCATATTTTGAACGGCTATAGGTAGATTGCTTACTGGTTTGAATAAACTATTAATATCAGTTTCACCCTTTCTAGCTGCCTCAGATTCTTTCTTACATTGTTCATTTTGAATTTTTTCTTCAGCTATTCTTTTTGCTGTATTTTTGCAATCTATAGTAGAATCACTTGTATTCTTTGTGCAATATTTATTCTTTAAACACAAATCAATTTCTTTTTTGTTTTTATAATCGTTTAGTCCATCACTATACACTTCTCCGGTTTTTGATCCACATTTTTGTACAGTACCGGCAGCAGAGCAGTCAAGCCATTTTTCCACCGTACCGGTCCATAAATTTTGACATCTAAATGGATTAACGCTACATTCTTCCTCATGACAGTATCCGGCATCAACACAGGCTTTACCAAGTGGTGACATAACGTAGTGTCGGCGATTATTATGATTGTAATAAGCGTAGGCATTGGTGTTCCACTGCATATTAGCATTGGAACAAGTTATTGAGTTGACACATTTAGTATTCCAGTGCTCTGGGGCATATTCGTCAAAAATTATACGTTGTTTAATTTCTGCTCCTGGAATAGGAATAAACCACCACTTAGAATTCGTGCTATAGGTATCTTTGTCTGTTATTTCCTGCCATTCAACGTTTGCAAACCAATGAGCATCTATGCAATCCTTTATTTCCTTAGGTAAGACAGAAAAGTCGTTGTTTGGTATGATATATGAATCTTCATTTTTTGGTAATTTGTCATATATTTGTTTGCATTGCTCCATTGTGACTTTAGGGGCTATTGCGGTTGCGGTTTTTGGTAACAATATACTACATCCAATAGAAGTAAATATTAGACATAATACTAACACTACCACTCGTTTTACATTAATCATTTCCATGACCTCCATTTATCATCATCTACCCCCTTATTCCAGCCAGCAAGCGACCGCTTGATATTTTCGGTGTGCTTAAGTGTAATAGGAGGAAGTGATTTGACGTTTGAATAATCAGCGACTAAGCTATTAATCTTTATAATATTCTTAATACTGGTTACATCACGATTCTGTTTAGATTGCTCAATTAATGATACGCGTTGCTCTTGGTGTAGATTAACGTAGGTATCAACACCCATTGTATCAATAAATGACTTGCGTGCTTTATTTCGTGCTTCGACAACTTTATCAATACTGGTGAGATTTTCTTTACTGAAGTCACCGGTTTGTTCGATAAAGTCCTTCTGAGTTTTCTTATTAGCAAACAATGGCGTTTTATTATTCTTACTGTAATCAGTAATAAATTCATCACGCACTAATTTATCGCCATTTTTTTGAACGTTATAAAGCGCAGTGTTAAGCTCGGAATTATTTAGAATGTTGTGCGCATTGGCGTAGCGAATGACCGATTGATAGGTTGTAGAATCAAGTTGCTTGCCGCTGAGGTCTTTACCGGTCATTGCCATATATTTAACCATTACACTACCAGCCAAGGTTGGTTTGCCTGTGCTGGTTGAAGTAGTAATAGCTAGTGTTCCAACTGTATTGGCAACTTGGGCAACTTGGTTATCGGCAATCTCATTATCAGTAGTAGCAGCCTGTGCGTCGATATCAGGCATTGTTGCTGTTACATCGTCATCACGTTTTTCTTTGAGCTTCTTATCATAGGCTTTGTTAATTGACTTAGTTGTATCTTTCATTAAATTGTCGCGTTTGACTTGTTCGCGTTGGTCAGCAGCTGCTGCGCGCGTACCATTGAGGTGGCTAATAATAACACTCATACCACCAGCTATTAATCCAGCTCCCGTATTACCGGCCGCTTTAGCTGCACTTGATCTCCTAGCTAAATTGTTTTGTAGAGCAATGCTTTTACGGCGCGCAAAGTTTTTGGCGCGTTGTCGTCTGGCGGCGTCGTTTTTGCTTGCTCTATCGGTTAGGCCATGCTTTTTTGCACTACCTTGTAATCCAGATGTCATTCTACCCATAATACTACCACTTAGTTTAAATATTGGAATGATTGCTAATAGCGGTGCAACTGAGGCGAGTGCGGTTTTAATTAAATCGTTTTGTCCAAGGTCCTGTAGAAGAGCCAACATTAAACGAGATGATACCCATACTGCCATAAACATTGGGTAAACAATTAGTAGGCGGACATAGGCATCCCACCAATGTTTAAACCATTTTTCCGTATTTGGTAGAAGATAACAAGCAAATGCAATTGGTGATATGATAACTAGTACAACTAAGGCGATTTGGCGAAGTGAGATTAGGGCCAAGATAATTAATAGTGCAAGTGACGCAGCCTGTAAACTCATTAATGCGATAGCAATTAATGCTGCACCAGCAATAACACCAGAGATCTCGTCCAGTAGATTGCCCTTACTGTATAATCCGGTAGTGTCGCCGATAATCTTATTAATCAAGTCATAAATGCCAGTTCCAGCCAGATTAGATAAGTCGGCTAGGGCGGCGCAGATATAGAACGATAAGTTGACGGCAATTGTAACGATAATTAAACGAGACAATAATTTTTTAGCTGTATATGCTTTGAGCGCGTCGTTAGTATTAATAGCGTAGCTATATAACATTACTAAGAATAATACTGCAATTACTATATTGGCCACGGCAACCATCTTTTGCCATGAATTTATTAGTACGTCTTGTGCAGTACCAGATACCTTACTAGATGTTGAAGTATTGGCCAAAATAGTCCATTTTAAACCACCAGTAATAAGACCAATGAGGCTATCGAGCGTACCAGTTAATACAGTTAGACCAGGACACCAAAAGAAGCCAAATAAACCAGCATTATCATAACATTTTTTCTGGTCAGAATCATCTGGATTATTGGAATCATCGAAATTATTGGCATTAAAATCAAAATTATTAGGTAGTTTCCACCTTGGTTTAAAGTACTTATCTTTTTGTAAGCAATTGTTGATATCTGACAGCGCTAGCTGCTTACGCGGATATTTTTTCTGCATATTATCGACACATTTATCTACAGCGTTGTCCACATCTTTATTGCATTCATCTGAGATGTATTGTCCCATCGAATAATATTTTTGACATAAAGATAATTTTAATATATCTTTGGCTGCTTTTGATACGGCGCTATTATCTACACCGCCATTTTGTTTTGGTGGATTTTTAGACTTATTAGCTGAATTGCAATTAATATCCATATTCATAAATGACGCAGATACGCTACACATTTTTTTATGAGTACAGACAGTAAATAAGTGGACACTATTTAGAACATTTTCATCATTAAAATTAGCATTCGAATCTTTATATTTTTTAATGGTAGAGTCTAGATTTTTACAATCTTGTTCAGTAACATTACTGAATGCATTTTTACATAACTTAGTGTCCGCTATGCTATCAATAAACGTTCCAGTAAGCCGCAGTAAGGCAGGACCAGCGTTAACAGGAATTCCTGCTAGCCAATCAAGATACACCCCCCACTGAATAAAATCAAGTGAAATTGGTACATTATAATGTGCGCTTGCTTCGCTTACACAATAACCTAGCGAGATACATTTATTATAAAGAGTACTTTTGTTTTTATCGAGAGGATTACTAGCGGATTGTACTTTAGCCCACGCTTCAGCTTTGCGACATTGTTTAGACATGGCGATTACGTCAGGACTAAACATAGTATCTGGTGTGTACTGGACATCCTTGGCGTGTACTAAGCTAATATTAAAAACACTAAAAATAATAGATAGTGTTATTAGTAAAACATAATTGAAGAAATGTTTTTTATATATTTTTTTCACCATAACTAATATTTTCCGCCATCTGACACATCATATTTATTGCCGGCGCGAGCGGCATTAATACTATTAATCTGGTGATTAAATTGGTTTACATCGGTTGGATCTGAATTGAGTATTGTCTGGTTTTGTAGAGCCTTTTTGTTAATTGTGTCGAGATTATTAACTAGCGCAACATTGCCGCGTGATAAAGCTCGGTCAGTAATCCTTGTTCTATCACCTACTGACATGTCATTCCACCTCTGTACGGCAGCGTTACTATTCTTAGTGGAGTTCTGAAGTGATTTATCAATTGCACCTTGAACATCGGCTTTGTTATCAATATTCTTCCATTCGTTTTCCTGGTTAACAAAATTATCTTTAGCCTGTTGATCCATTAACCACGACTTACCATACTGTGATTCTGCGGCGGTGTTGCGTACAAATTTGCTACCACTCTTTTGCGCGGCTAGCATAACATCTTCAGCGTCATCAGCGTTAAATACTCCGCGATTCTGTGCTGTTTCAATAGCTGCGGCTTGTTGAAATTCATCGAGCTGATTACCCTTGGCGTCCGTGCCAGTTTTAGCCATATTGACCACCTCTGTATCGGAAGTGTCTTTTAAATCATCCTTGGCTTTATTGAACTTCTTTTGTGTATATGCTTCATTGATGTTATCAACTGCACCATTGAAGGCATCATCAGTGGACTCTTGACTACGCTGATTAGCAGCCGCTGCTTTAGTGCCGTTGAGGTGTCCAATCGCCCCGCCTGCAAGCCGAGCAAATTTATTATTGCTACCACTTAATTTGTTTTGTACTTTAATACTCGCACGCTTTAAATCGTTAGCACGGCGTTTACGACGCGCTGCATCGCGCTCTTTAGCGAATTTGGTAGCACCAGTTTTATCTGCGGCCATTTGGCCTAAACCAGCTACCCTGCCGGCGAGACCCCCACTCATTTTAAAAATTGGTATCAATAGGACTGGCGGCGCTACGGTAGCTAGTACGGCAATTACACCCTTAGCTAAATCATTAACTCCAGGCATGTCTGCTTCTGAGACAATATAGCCAACTAAACGACATCCTGCCCAAGCTGCGGTAAAGAATGGGAAGACGATTAGAAGACGCACATAAGCATCCCACCATTTTTTAAACCACTTTTCGGTATTTGGTAATAAATAGCAAGCAAAGGCGATTGGTGACATAATAACTAGCACAATTAGAGCAACTTGACGCAACGCCAAGGCTGCCAGCATGATTAAGATGGCTACTACGATAATATTTGCATTCAGATATGAAGTCATTAGAGTGCCGATGCCGGCCGCGATGGCTTTGGCGCTATTCAATGCCGCTGAATACCAGCCAGTACTGCGACTGGCAAGCTGTGAATCAATCAATTCATAAACGCCACGCCCTGCCATATTAGAAATGTCAGCAATTGCGGCACAAATATAGAACGATAGATTCATGGCGATTGCTACAATTAACAATCGTGAGAGTAATTTTTTGGCGTCATAGGCTCTTAATGAATTAGAAGAATTAAGCGCATAGCTATAGAGCATAACCAAAAATGCAATAGCTAAGATGATATTGCCGATAGAAAGCATATTTTGCCATACTTCCAGAATGACATTTTGTGGCTGGTCTTTCAGCCCCTTAACTGAGTTAGTATTGGCTAAGATACTCCAATTTAAGGCATTTGCAATCATGGCTGCGATACCGTCGGCGGCACGAGACATGGCATCAGTACCTGGACAGACAATCCAGCCGAAAGTTAATGCACCCTTACGACATTTTTGGTCGTCTTGAGCTTGGGAATTTACACCCCCCGATGAGCTGCCACCTGATCCGCCGCCGGATGCACCACCGCCACTGCCAGAACCGCCGGATGCACCACCACCAGAACTAGAACCACCCGAACCGCCACCAGAAGTACTACCGCCACCAGATGCACCGCCGCCAGAAGTGCTACCGCCGCCAGAACCGCCACCGGACTTAAAGCCGTTCTTATCGCATTTAAGCTTACCGTTTTCCACTATACATAGGTTTCTTTTGACACATTCATATGCATGACCACGTACATTAGGGTTATATGGTTGACCGGTAAGTTTGGCACATCCATCAGCCATCTTTTTCGTAATATCATCCTGCTTCTTTTGGTCAACATATTTTTGGTGTAATTCTTGTGCTTTACCGCATTCATAATGGTCACCTGAACCATTTTCTTTACAAAAGCCAGCGTCAATACAACCTGCAACCCATAGGCTATCGTCATCAGTTACAGTTTTACCGTAAAAATGGGTATCTGTTTTATGAAACAGCATACATTGCTCAGGTGTAACAAGAATGGAAACTTTTTTACCATACTTGTTAGTTTCTGTTTTTTGCACAGAGTATGGGTTTACATCTACGCCACCACCGCCGTCACCACCATCGCCGACAAAGTGTACGACAGCATTGGTAGGGCTACTGAATAGACCGCTGATGATAAGAGAAATAGCCAAGACAAAAGTTAATGTAAAAATGTATTTGTATATATTAGATAACCGTATATTTTTATAATTATTCAACATATTATACCTACCCACCAATCTTATTATCCATTTTACCACGTTTTAAACTTAGTATCCCACTTCCCCTTGCGCCAAGCGTTGATAGAGTCTTCGATATTCTTGGCATGCAACAATGTCATTGTAGAAGAATAATGCGGTGTCTGGATAGCTGTTTTACCAACTACACTACTAAACGACTTCTTATTGCCAGTACCGGTCCCCTTGGTGTTGTTGGCGTTGGCAGTGTTACTAGTACTATTGCCGAATGATGTATTATTAGTATTTGTCGTATTGCCAAATGATGTATTACCAGTGCCCGTCGTCGTATTACCAAATGACGTATTACTGGTGCTAGTCGTATTGCCAAATGAGGTTCTGCCAAATGTTTTCCTGCCCGTTGTACTCGTATCGGTTGCAGCCTTTCTAGCTTTTTCGGCTAAAATTCTTGGTTGGGTAATCATTGAGTACACCTGATAATTAGCGATAAACTTATGGTTGACGTTTTTAATGTTATTAACACTAGCTATGTCGCCATCTTGAACGGAATTAGCGAGTAGCTCAGTCTTAACTGGAATGTCAATTTCGTCATAAGTGGCAACGTCAAGTTTCTTTGTGAAGGTCTGACGGGACTCGCGAATGGCATTTTCGACATCTGTAACGGATCGAATTTTATCTTTGGAGAAGGTGCCGGTTTGCTCAATAAACGCCTTTTTGGTGTCTTTGTCCATGAAAATGTGAGTTTTGTTATCGGCAACGTAGTTTGCGTAGCTAGTATAGTTTTCACTATCGTCATATTTGGTGTAACTATCGATGAAGTGCTTTCGTACCAAAGTATCACCCTTGGTCTGAACGTTATAGATGGTCTCCATAAGTTCCTTATGATTAAGAATGTTGTTAGTTTGAGCATAATCTAGCACTGACTGATATTCGGTTTGGCTGAGGTTCTTGCCATATTGATCGGTGCCAGTCATTGCCTTATATTTAATTAACATTAAACCGTTGATATGATAGACTCTCTGTCCCTTATCATTAATAGTGAATGGTAAGTTTGGTAAACCTAAGACACTAGCAATGTGCGCGGCTTGAGCGTCGTCGATATCAAGCGAAATATCACTAGCTGTAGCCTCTGCATTGGTGTTTTCATTTTCCTTTTTAACCTTTTTCTTACGACGGTCATTAGCGCGGTTGTCCTCGGCATCTTGTTTAGCCTTGTTGATATCTTTTACAGCCTTATTGGCTAAGTC
Source organism: uncultured Candidatus Saccharibacteria bacterium (assembly GCA_947090635.1). GTDB lineage: Bacteria > Patescibacteriota > Saccharimonadia > Saccharimonadales > Saccharimonadaceae > Nanoperiomorbus. The sequence continues at coordinate 57,434 of CAMUOM010000002.1, forward strand.
GTCGGTTTCATCTTGGCTACGTTTATTAATGGCGGCAAAGTGGGTGCCATTTAGGCTACCAATTACAGTTCCCATTCCTCTACCGATAATATTACCACTACCTAATTTGTGCTGTAAGTTAATACTTTTAGTCTGAACAATATTTTTAGCAAGAGTACGACGATTTTGGTCGTGGTTCTTGGCGTAGTCTGTTAGACCATGTTCACTCGCGGAGCGCTTTAGCCCACTAGCCATTTTACCCATTAGTCCACTTGACATCTTAAAGATTGGTAGAATAGCAGCCAGTGGTGCAACGGCACAAAGTGGTTCAATTACAAAACCCCAGCCGCCAGATATTGGTTCCATGACGTAAGCCACCAAGTGAGCTCCTGCCCAAGCGGCAGTAAAGAAAGGATAGATAATAAGTAATTGAACATAGGTGTTAAACCATTTTTGATACCAGCGTTCAGTGTTTGGTAAGAGATGACAAGCGATAGCAATTGGCGAGATAATTACCAGTGTAACCAGTGCGACTTGGCGCAATGTAATCATAATTAAAATCATTAACGCTATCATAATAAAAATACCAAAGTTTAAAACAGCCACAATAATTAACACCACAATGCCGACTATGGTGCCTAAGCCAATTGCTATGCCATCGGCACTAAATGGTCCAGCGCCAGGGTTTTTGATCTGCTTCATGATGAGATCAAATATTCCCGAACCCATAAGGTTAGAGATATCAGCCAGCGCAGCACAAGCGTAGAATGATAGATTCATAGCAATGGCGACTACGATGAGACGCGATAACATAGACTTAGCGTTGTAGGCTTTAATAGTATTTTGGGAATTGAGCGCATAATTATAGAGCATTACCATAAAGGCTATTGCCAGTATAATATTGGCAATGTTTAAAATGTTCTGCCATACAGCTTGGATTACAGCAGAAGGAGATGAGCTACCATCAGTTTGTGCTAGGATAGTCCACTTAATATTATCAGAAATTAATCCAGTGATTGAATCTACCATGGAGGCTAGTAAATTTAGTCCTGGGCAGACCATAAAGGCAAAAATGCCGGCATGCTGTTTGCAAGATTTATCTAGTGGGTCTTCTTTAGTATTTGTATCTGGGTCGAAATCAACGTCAATCTTTATTGGTGTTCTGGCATTTCCAGAAGCATCTCCAGTGGTAGGGTTTCTTAACGGTTGATTCTTTTTAAGCATGTCAACCGCCTTTGAGCAATCTATTTTATCGCCATCTTTAACGGGCGGCTTACAAACACCTGCTCGTATACAAGCTAGAGAAACATTAGTTAATATATCTTTAACTTGATTGGATTTGTCGCGTGCCTCATTATCCCATTGTTTATCCCAATACGCTATTCGCATATCATCAGCATTATTTTTTGTCTGCTCTAATGAAGCACATATTTCGGTAGTTATTTTAGTAGTAAAACGTTGCGCGCGAATGCAATCCATACGTATAACGTATATTTTTGAGTTAATCCACCAAAGGTCGTGAAAGTTTATCTGTTGGATGATATTTGTTGAGAAATAGTCCCCCGGATTTTTGAAGACTTTTTGCCAAGAGGGATTAAGATTAAACATATCTGTGTCGTCGCGGTGAATTAGACGACAGTAATCTTCCTTAATGCACGATTGCTCTTTGGCGGATAATTTAGAAGCGCAAATTGATTTAAACTGGTCTTCCTTATCGGCGCCGCCAATACCAAGGTATTTCCAAAGGAATTGCACTTGTTCTTCCAGAGTTTTTTTATCTAAGATTAGCGACCAACAATGAACTCTTTTAGCGTTTCTTGGATCGGGATTAGTCCAATCGAGATCATCTAGATAGCACTGCTCTGGTTCAATCGCCTTCACTGTGTTACCACTAAAAAGTGCTAAAAGTAGCGGCAGTAGCACTAATGCCGACAGACTAAGTAGATGTCCTCTTTTAACCACCATAATAAGCTTATGTAATTATATTAAATTATTGTAGAATTTTTTGCAATATGATATATATAAGATATGCTTAAGCGAAAAAATATTGCCATCAGTGTTATTGCCCTGCTATGTAACATACTGCTTGCTGGTGTGGCGAATGCTGATAGTAAAACTAAGTGTGGTGATACAGACACTTATTTTGATTGGAATTGTAACGGTGATATTCCAATGATGGGTGCAGTGGCTAATATCTTTAAGTGGTTGGCGGCTGGTATGACAGTGGTTGTTTTGATAGCTATTGTCTATGGAGCGATTATTTACGCTACGGCTGGTACTGATAAGCAAAAAGTTGAAACTGGCAAAAAGATTATTCGTAATGCAATTGGCGCTTTGATTGCTTATTTCTTTATGTATGCGTTATTGAATTTTGTGGTGCCAGGAGGGATGTTTAAATGAAAAAGACAAAAAATCAAACAATGTCATTTAACTTAGTTAAGTATAGTCTTATCTTAGCAGTGATATCTGCTATTGCAATATCGGTTATTGGTGTCAATACTGCTATGGCTGTTGAAAAACAAGATCTCGCCGCGAAATGTTCTAAGCTGGGAAAAGATCATGCTGGAATGGCTATCAGAATGACAAGCATAGTTATAGGTGATCATAATTTAGCAGGCAATCAGTATGATTTAGCTCAAAAGTGTATTAGCAATGGTTTATGTGAAACAGAGGAATATAATAATGGTGGCGTGAATGTTGGTGGCGTGAATGTTGGTGGTGATGTTATTGTTAGGCTTAAGAATTGCAATAAGGCGGACGAATATGTTAATCAAAAGAAACAGGATGATATTACGAAAAAGATGGCTGACGGATGCGCCAAGCTCACCGGTAAACCGTATAACCCCAATGTACGTGGTTATGAATATGAATGTGTCAAAAGAAATCTATGTATAGCACAGAACGGTAAGCTTAAATGCGATAAGAATGGCTTTAAGCCCGGTGGTGGTTCGGGCGGCGGTAGCACTTCTGGTGGTTCTGGTGGTGGTAGCACTTCTGGCGGCGGTTCGGGTGGTTCTAGTTCTGGTGGTGGTGCATCCGGCGGTTCTAGCAGTGGCGGTGGTGCATCCGGCGGCGGATCAGGTGGCAGCTCATCGGGGGGTGGTAGTAGCTCTGGTGGTGGATCTGGTGGCTCCGGCTCTGGCGGTAGCGGCGGACTAAGTGGCAGTGCTGGCAACTGTGGTGGCGGTGACTTCCTTGGCTTCCCTTCTTGGAGCCGTGGTCTCACCTGTAAAGGAGATACACCATTCTTGGAACCAGGTAAGGAACTCGGTATGTATATTACAATTATTCTTTTGAATATAGTGGATATACTATTACGTTTAGCGAGTATCGTAGCGTTTATTGTTATACTTTATGGCGGTATTAGATATGTAGTCGATGCGCACGCTGGTAAGTCATTAGCTGAGTCGGGCGCTAAGATGATTTTAGTAAATGGTGTAATTGGATTGATTGTGGCCATTTCTGCGGCAGCAATCGTGACGTTCGTGGTGGGCAGTTTATCGGGAGGACACTAAATGATAGATATGCTTACAACACTAGCTGATTCGGTAAATATTAAAAATTGTAAAGGTTGCGACCCAGTAAACATTCCAGCAAGGAGTGGTGATGATCTACTGAGCGGTGTTATCACTGCCATGATGATTTTAACTGGTGTTATTGCGGTTGTGTCATTAATCATATGTGCCTATAAGATGATGATGTCGAATGGTGACCCTAAGGCGGTTCTGGCTGCAAAACATGGCATTATTGCTATTGTCGTTGGTGTCATTGTAGTATTGGCAGCTTTTGCTATTACTAAGACAATTGTTAGTGGTGCGCAGGGTGATACATCTGGTGGCGCTGCCCTACCATCGAGGTTGGCAAAATGCCCTAATCTGCGACATGGACGTAACTATAATATTTCGCAAAAGTTGGCTTGGAGAAAGAATTGATGAAACGGTTGATACTCTGTTGTGCGTTAATTGGCGTTTTGTTGGGTGCTGTACTGCTGCCAGTTGGTGTGGCGATGGCCGATGAGGATTGCACTACTAATCCAAGCGGCGATGGTTGTCCTTGTCATTACAATCCAGATGCTGCTGTCTGTCAGGATTTGAGCGACGTAAAAGCGCCGCAGGAATCAAATTTAGTAGTTATAATCACCAATTATGTTAAATTAATGCTAGTTGGTGCTGGTATTTTTGCTACTGCTATAATAATTTATGGTGGTATTAAATATATGACATCGTCTGGTAATAAAAATAATATTGCCAGTGCTAAAACTATAATAATTTATGCTATTGCTGGCTTAATTTTAGCTATGAGCGCATATGCAGTGATTGAGTTTGTTGTTGGAAGGTTTAAAAAATAGGAGGATAAAATGGCCAATATGAAAAAAATAAGTAAAATGCTTACTACTGGAATGAGTGCGGTAGCACTAGGTTTTTTGTATAGTAAAAGCGTTCTTGCTAATAGTATAGATAATATAAATGAGGGGCTAAATAAGACTCAGGATGCTGCGGGCGGCCTAGAAATGAATGATGTAATCAAGACCATTATTACTACTATGCTGTTCATTGTTGGTATTTTGGCTGTAATAATGATTATTTATGGTGGTATTCGTTATGTTACTGCACATGGTGACAAGACTCAGGTTGCATCAGCGAAGGATACAGTTGTTTACGCGGTGGTTGGCCTAGTGGTAGCGATTGTTGCTTATGCACTAGTTGACTGGGTTGTTAAAGCCTTCCAAGCTAAGGGTGGAAAGCCATAATGTTAATTTAGGTATTGCATTATAAATAGAATATTGTATAATTAAGTTAAAGTAGTTTAGATAAAGGAGGAAAACTCAAAATGAAAAGTATATTAAACAAACTACGCGTCGGTATAACCACTGCAGCTGTTGCAGCATTGGCTCTTGGGGCCTTTAATGTGTCTCCAGCTTTAGCTACCGAATGCGATACTTCCCAGGGTTTAACTGGTGCAGTAGCTGAAAACTGTTCAAAGGGTAATGGTCAGGCTAAAGACCTATTTACTGGTGATAAGCCAATTGTGACTACTGTGATTAATACCATGCTGTTTATTGTCGGTATTCTGTCAGTTGTGATGATTATTTTCGCTGGTATTCGTTACACCACTGCTCATGGCGACAAGAACCAAGTGACATCTGCTAAGGACACCTTGATTTACGCTGTGGTTGGTTTGATCGTGGCTATTATCGCCTACGCCGTGGTCAACTGGATTACCGGCCTATGGGGTGCTGATAGCGGTAGTAGTAAGTAGGAACTAGACTAATGTCGTTGTCACTACCGGATGTATTTAGCGGACCATACCGTGGAAAAGGTCAACCAACTGATCTATTTAATGGAGTGAACGCTGTTGTTCCCCGCTTTATCAATATCCTGTTATTTGCGGTTGGCGTTCTAGCAATTTTCATGATTATCTACGGTGGTATTCGCTACGTATTATCTGGTGGTGATAGCAGTCGAGTAAAAGATGCCAAAAATACCATTCTCTACGCTATTGTTGGTCTAGTGGTTGCGATTCTTGGTTATGCTATTGTAAACTGGATCTTTCAAACTCTTAGCACTAATGGCGGGGCTGGTGGTGTATCCGGCGCCCATGTCGGTTAGTAAATAAAGTTTTAAAAAATAGGGCTTTCGGGCCCTATTTTTAATAGTAAATAATACTGGCGGAGGGATGGGGATTCGAACCCCAGATAGACGTCACCGCCTATACACGCTTTCCAAGCGTGCTCCTTCAACCGCTCGGACACCCCTCCCTGCCTACTATTTTAGCATATTTAATGACGATTCAGGCCAATAATACCCTGAAGCGCGTAGGCAGTATCCTGCCATTTAGTGACAGTAATGACATCGATTCCCATTTGTTTGACTGGGTAGTCATTGCCGCCCGGCTGAGTCATATCACCAAAATAAAGAATGTCGGACTTCTGTAAATTTAATGTTTTCATTAGTTGATTCATGCCAAAAGTTTTATTCATACCCGGCAAAAAGACATTAATACTAGTGGTGCCGGCAACTTCGTAATCAAAGTCGGGCGCGAGTTCGCGGGCACGAGCTACAATTTTGTTGCGTTTACTGTGGTCGGGGTCCCACTGATACTTATCAACCGGCGCGGCGGCTTGACCAAGGGCGCTAAAGGTGACCTGACTGCTGCGGTTTTCGATAATTTCACCAACTGGCTGTTCACACCAATAGCCTAATTCACGCGTGGCTTGCTCAACGGCAGTAGTGATTTGTTTTACTTGTTCACTAGTGAGCGGATAAGAGTATACTTCACGCCAGCTTTCTGGTTGAAATGGATCACCTGACTGGTAAACATAATACTGTGTTCCCTGCGCTACCATTAAATGGAGTCGCTTCATGCGCTCAGGAGTGGCCTCGTCGTTCAGTGGTAAAAGAATTTGGCGAATAAACTGACCAAATTTTTGCCCAGAAATTACACAAACTGGATAATAGTCAAGGAGCTCAGCAAAAATGTGTGCCATCTCACCTGTCATTGGGGTTTTGGCTACGTTTAATGTGTCGTCGATATCAAATGCGAGTAATTTCTTCATAATTCTATTATAATCCTTTTGGTTAATTTAACAGCGGCGCAAGAAGCGTTTTAGAAGTCGTAACGATTTACTGTCAGCGAGCATAGCGTCGGACGGGATGTCGGCCTCACTGTAAGTGTGAAGGTCGGCATGAACGCGGCGGTTAAACTCGGGCACTGTGACGTGATGATAGACTGGGTAAAATGCTCCGTGTGTAGCAGCTAAAGCCAAGCCAATACCGGCGACGATGAAGATGTATTGAATCGTCTTATAGTAACCACGACGCGCCTTATGTTCCATTTGATGTGAGCGGTCAATCAGTATCTGGAGTGAACTCGGGATGCTGTGGTAGGAAATGGTTTGACTTTTTGTTTTATTTTTCACTATGTCGGTATTTTAGCATATTATGCTAAAAATGTCAATAGCGGTAACGCTTAGCCTTATTGTTGCCAGAGGTCGCGTAAGCCAGCAAAGTCGTTACTGACGTTGCTGCGTTCTAGCTTTGTGAGAGTTTGGCGCGTGGTGGTGAGTTTGGCGTTTAAATCGGTGAGGTCGCTACTACCACTGTTGAAAGCTTGGTCGAACTGAGTTTGAAGTTGGTCGAGCTGATGTTGGAGTTGGAGCTTAAATAGCGTATTAAGGCTAGTGAGCATTAAATTGGTGAAGTTGGGATTTGGTGGTAATTCAGCATCGCTAAACATTTCAAGCTTGGCAATTAAGTCGGTAGTTTCGCTGGTTGGTGTGCCCTGCCCAAGTAAGTTTTGCTTGAGCTGAATAAATGGAGTGCTGAGGTAACTATCGGGAATTTTCGCGACGAGTGGCCGATTGATTTGGTTCTTTAGGGCAATTGCGAAAATTAGATTAAGGTAATAGTCGGTAGTGTGGCGGTTAGCTGGCTTCAGGGTAGTCTTGACTGCATGGCGGCGTGGTGGCGTAGTCGGCTCAGGTGTGCCGGCGAGCTTGCGGGATAAAGTTTCTACGCTAGTGTCGGTGAGCGTGGCAATTTTCTTGAGATAAAACTCAACTTCAACGGGGTCGGTGAGATTTTTGACGACGGCGAGGGCTTTTGAAGTGACGACTTTTTTGCCTTCGGCAGTCGAAAGGTCGTTTTGTGACTTATAACGCTCAAGTACCCAATCAACGGCTGGCGTGTTGGTATTGGATAATTTTTCCCACGCAGCGACATCCTTTTTAATTAGCTCATCGGGGTCTTTCACGCCAGCTTTAGAGTAATCAATGACGGATAAATTGAGGTTGAGTGGTCCGGCGAGCGCGATGGCGCGTTCGGTGGCTTTAATACCGGCGGCATCGGAATCAAAACAGAAACGAATGTCGCGAGTCAACCGCCCGAGGCTCTTGAGATGATAAGTTGTCAGAGCGGTGCCGGCAACTGCTACAATGTTACTGATGCCGGCTTGCGACGAAGTCATTACATCCATATTGCCCTCTACTACAATGACGTAGCCCTTGGTGCGAATGGTGTCGCGTGCAAAGTTGAGACCAAAGAGTTGGCGGCCTTTGTCGTAAACGGCGGTGGCTGGGGTGTTGAGATATTTTGGCTGGTGGTCATCTAAAATGCGGCCAGTAAAGCCCACCACCTGCCCTTGGCTGTCACGCAACGGTATCATGAGTCGGTTGCCGCCGTGGTAGCCATCACCTTCACCTTTGAAGCTGTAGTCCTCGAAGATATTGAGGCCTGCCGCTTTGATGTCGTTGCGCTGATAACCTTTGCTTATGAGGAGTGATTTGAGCTGATGGCGCGGCGGTGTGTAGCCGATGCCCCATTTTAAGATAGTTTCGGGTGATAATTGCCGCCGCTGGCGGGCGTATTCTAGAGCCAGTTTACTGTTAATTAGCTGTCGCTGGAAGTAATTCATGGCGATAGTGTTCATTTCGATTTGTTTAGCCCTTAGTTCTGCAAGGCCTTTGCGATGGCGAGTATCGTATTTACTGAGGTCGACGCCCGCCTTGCGTGCTAGAATTTCCATAGCCTCAGGAAAGCTAACGCCTTCGGCTAACATGACAAACTTAAAGATGTCGCCGCCCTGTCCTGAAGAAAAGTCGTGCCAGATGTTGCGGTCGGGGGTGACAATGAAGGATGGTGTGTGTTCGTGGGTAAATGGGCTGAGCGCCTTGAAGTAGCGCCCCGCGCGGCGCAGCTCGACATATTCGCCAATCACATCTTCGATGGCGAGCCGGTTTCTGATTTCTTCCCTAGCGTCGTTCACTACTATTATTATATAACAATTGTCAGTTCATGTTGTTTATGCTAAAATTTAGGTATGGTTAAGAGTTCGGGCAGTAGTACACCTAGTAGTGGTGCGTTGAATAGTCCTCTTAAAAATACTCCCAAAAAGGCGTTGCCTAATAAGAATGTCAATAAGTCGGCTGCTGCTAATAGCACCAACGATAATGATAATGACAACAACAAGCTGGGCTATAGTTCAGCGATGTTGACGTCGCCCGACATCCCAACTTATAACGCACCGAGTTTTAATGACCCAAATAACCCAATGAGTAAAGTGCCGGTGGCACTGGATGGCTCAGTAGTAAATGATAATATTTATGGTTCAGCATTGCCGAAGGGTGATTTTAAGAAGCATCCCGGTAATATTATTCCAAAGCGAAATAATAAGCTTTTACAGGGGACTAATAATGGTACTATTATTGCAAGTGAATATTATGCTACTGGTCAGGTACATACTTTAAAGCCTGACCGTCCCCAGTTTGACGCGCCAAGTACTTTCCAAATGGTTTTGCCACAGACACAGCAACCAATCAATAATTATGCTGGGCAGCGATTGTCGTTTACTCCAGGTACACCAGATGGTGCTAATGTAGCAGATCAGAATATTCCGCCAATGCCGAGTTATCCGCCGCAGGCCTACGCTCAGTACCAGCAATATCAGCAATATCAACAGTACCAGCAACAATATCCAGGTCAGGGCCAGAATTACGCCTATCCTCCCCAAGCTGCTCCCGCTGCGCCAACTACTTTTATTGAGGGTGAGTCTCCAGAGCAAACCCATGCTGCACCTAAGCCGGCTCCAGCACCGATTAATGGTAGCGTGGACTATTTGAATTATATTGCATCAGATTCGGCGAAAAGCATTAGAAAACCAGTTGACAGCAAGTTATTTGTGTATGCTGGTGTTGGTGTTACTGTTGTGATAACTATAGTGGCTATTGTGGCGGCGTTAAGTTCGCAAAATGACGGCCCGCTGGCGGGCTTCAATCGTGTTCAACTTAGCATTGCTAACATTCAAGCAGTGTTTAAGTATGCCAATCAGAGTCAGGTTGCTCTGTCGCGCGATGAGACATCAGCGCTCAGCGAAATTATTCTTACGATTAATACTCAAGAGAAAAATTTGGCTGAAATTGGCATGGGAGTTGGCGGTAATAATAAATATAAAGCTGCAAAGCCAAGTAAAGATATAAAGCAGAAGTTGGATGATTCACGCGCTCAGGGTAAACTTGACCAAGACTTGCCAGCTACTATGCGGCAGCACCTTAACCAGCTAATTGGCTCAATGAAAGCGATTAGTAATAAAATCCACAAGAAAAAGCAGCGTGAAGTAGTTGACGCGGCTTTAAAGGATATTTCAGCTGTCACTGACCGCTTGGATGCTAGTATTCAGCAGGTGCAATCATTAATGCGCTCAAATAGCGCGGCTGATACGTCAACCATTGACCGCAATAACTCTAGTAGTGACTAACTTGGTGTAAATAAGAATTAAAATAGACCGCGTGGCGGTCTATTTTAGTCTAAGCGTTATCTGGTGTGCGGGCTTGCTCGTAAGCGTGGCGAATTTGGTCGATAATGTCCTCATCGGACAGCTGGCCGGTGAGGAGGATAGTAATCCACTGCTTGCTCAACCCCTGCCCTGGTAAAACTGACTCGTACTGTGATTCTAGGAGACGGCTGAGGTTGCGGTCGCACAGTAAGCTGAGGGCAAGCGGGTTGGAGCCGTGCTTTATAATGGCAAACATTTGACCATCTACCACGTAAATTAGTTGCTGCTCAGTGGTGCGGTCGTCGGTGGCGACACGCGGTAAGCTGGTGATGGCGGCGATAACTTTGGCTTCGTCCATTAAAACTTCACCTTTTCAAGATAGAATTTAAGTTCGTTGATTGAACCTTCAATATCGCTTATAGCGCGGTGGTCTTCTGGCTTGCTAAACACAACACCGTGATGTTCAAAGATAATCTTCCACGCGCTAACGTCGAGCTGACGATAATGCAAGAGTTCATTTAGCTGTACCCATTCACGTGCAATGAACTTTTGGTCTTGGTGAATGGAATTGCCCGCCAGATAAATTGGCTGGGTGAGGTCAAAATTATTCTTGACGAAGGCAATTAATTCTTGCTCAACCTTGGCGGCCGACTTGGCGTCAAGTGCTGTGCTATTTTTAATAAGCTGGTCGTGCGAAGCCTTGTGTTCGCGCCAAAAGTCGTTATTCATGCGCGACAGCATAAACTCACGGTCAACTTTGACAGCTGACTCGTAGCGCGCTACCTCATTAAATTCGAAATCAGTGGCGATGGCACCAATCTCACAAATCTTATCTACCGCTGGGTCAAGCCCCGTCATCTCGAGGTCGACCCACAACAAATTCGCTTTATTCATACTACTATTGTACTACATGCGATGTGGCACGGCGATGCCGAGCAGGTTCAGGCAGTGGCTGAAGACGGCGGCCACGTGGCTGAGGAGCATGAGGCGCGCTTGCTTGATGCCGGCTGGAACATCGTCGGTAGCGATGCCGGTTTGTTCGTAGTAACGATTCATTGTCTTGGCGAGCTCATAGGCATAGGTTGCGAGGCGATGTGGCTCGAGGTTATTGGCGGCGAGGCGGACAATGCTCGGGTAGTCTAGAAGCTTGAGGATGACAGCGCGCTCGGCGTCGTAATCATAATTATGGTCAATCAAATCAGCTTGCAATGGGTGGTCGGCAAGAATTTTGTTAACGCGGACGGCGGCGTATTGCACATACGGCCCCGAGAAGCCGGTCAGGCTGAACATGGTGTCCCAGTTGAAGAGCATGCCGGTGCGGCGGTCGGCGGCAAAGTCGGAGAACTTGATGGCGCCCACGGCAATCTTTTTGATGTCGTCGTCGCTAATATCCTTCGCCTTGGCGTTTTGGCGGGCGCGGCGCTCGGCCTCGTTTAAGAGGTCTTCTAGCAGTACGACGCCTTTGCGCGAAGACATTTTTTCACGTGTGCCATCTTCGTTGATTTGGTCAATGAGACCGTACCACATATGAATCATTTCGGTCTTGAGCCCAATCTTTTTAGCCATGGCAAAGAGCTGCTCAAAGTAGAATTTCTGCTCGGAAGCCACGCAGTAAATTACGCGGTCAACATGGAATTCGTGGTCGCGATACAGCATGGTGGCGAGGTCGGTTGTGGCGTATAAAGCGGCGCCGTTGGACTTGAGGACCAACATTGGTGTTTTAATGCCGTACTCCGTGAGGTCAACGATTACAGAACCGTCGGGATTTTGGATGGCAAGCCCCTGTTCAAGCAGACGCTTGACGGCAGCTTTACCGCGTTCGGCGAAGAACTTTTCGCCCAGCTCGTAGTCGGTACTAATACCCAGCCGTCGCATTACTTGATGGATGTGGTCGAGCGAGATTTGGTTGAAACGTTGCGAGAAGGCTACTGCCTCGGGGTCGCCCGCCTCTAGCTTAAGTAGCCAGCTTTGCGCGGTGTCGGCGAGGGTGTGTTGCCCTGCCTGCTCCTCGGCCTTCATTGCTGCTTTGGTCTTGATGTAGATATCGCCTAACTCGTAGACGCCGCGTGCCTCGAGGCGTGCTTCATCGCTAAACTTTTTAAAGCCAGTAACCCAGATGCCAAATGGTGAGCCGTAGTCGCCGAGGTGGTTATCCGTAATAACCTGCCAGCCAGTGGCGCGCATCAGATTGCGCGCTGCCCAGCCTTGGTTGGCTGAACGGAGATGACCGACAGAGAACGGCTTTGCCATGTTTGTGGAAGGATATTCTACTAGCACCTTTTTACCCTGCCCGTCGTTATTTTCACCAAACGGACGGTCGCCCTGGAAACCAGCATTTAAGTCTTGTATGAGGTCAGCAGCCTTGACTCGGAGGTTGATAAATCCGGGGCCAGCAATGGTGACTTCGCTAAATTGCGCAGTATCGGTTAACCGCTGTTGCAAAGTCTCAGCGATTTGGCGTGGCGCCTGATGGAGTTCGCGCGCGAGTTGCATGGCAATGTTGGTGGCATAGTCACCAAATTTAGGGTCGGGACGAGTCAGCTCGACGGTAGGTTCAATTTGCCACTGCGCCTTGACAGCAGCGGCGATAATCTGGGCATACTTATTCATCTTGACCTTATTATACCAAAAACCACCCCATTTGGGGTGGTTAAGAGTTCTATCTCACTTATAAATTACCCATTATGTTTTGCATTAACTGCGTGGTTTGCTGCTCTTCGGCGGTCATTTCGCGTTCTTCGCGGTATTTGGCGTTGTGGTCAATGTACTGGAAGCGGGCGGCGCGCTCATTCTCGGCGCGACGGAAGGCGTGTTCCTGTTCTGCTTCATGAGAGTTGTGCGACTTGGTGAAGTCAAGCTTCTTTACGTCTTCAAGGTTGGCTAGCTCGCGAGTGGCAGCGACGGCGAGGACACCGGCGGTGTTGCCAAGCGAGTCGTAGCGACGCTGCTTTTCAGCTTCTTGCTTTTCATAGCGGTTGTGATGGTCAAATTTTTCGTTCATTTTTTGTTTTCCTTTCTAATCTTCTTGAACAATTATTATACTATCATAGTTATGCTAATTTGTCAATAGTTAGAACGTAAACTTGACATATTGTCTAGTAAATGAATGAAAAACAATGCCTTGAACACTTAAATGGTGAAAATGCGGCGAATGAAGCCACCGTGTCGCGCCAGATTGAACACATTAAAGTTTGAGCTGTGCGAGTGCATTGGGTAAGTCGCTAAAGTCGATAATGCCCTGCCCGTCAGTCAAGCCAAGCAGCAGACCGTAGAGAAAGGCATTGTAGCTAAACGAGCGACGGTCGCCGGTTTCAGGGACGTTGGTGCGGCGGATGTCGCTACTGAGCGCGATGAAGTACTTGCGCTGGTCGGGGTGCTGGTGGTTCCATTCCCAAATGGTGCCGATTTCGCAAAGTGAGCCAATGGCGTCTTGGCGGACATTGCAAACGATGAGCTTGGCACGGTGAATCTTGGCCATGTCGGCCGCCACGATGCGCTCGGAGAGGTTGGCGTTGTCGCAAGTTTGCTTGTCGTTAATCGCCTTGTTGCGCATTGGCGAATAATATGAGATGCCAGCCTTAGTTAGTGCGCGCTCAATATAAGCTACCTCTTGGCGTGTACCATAGGTCATAATGTCACTCAAGATATAGGCGGTGGGACTAGCACTATCCATGTGTTACCTCTTTAGCAGCGGTAATGAAGGCAGTAAAGAGTGGGTGCGGCCGAGTTGGGCGCGATTTGAGCTCGGGGTGAGCTTGAGTAGCAACGAAGAAGCGACACTTTGGCGCCTCCACAAATTCTACTAGCTGGTGGTCGGGCGAAGTACCTGAGACAACTAAGCCACCTTGATTGATAGCGCTAAGCCAGTGTTGGTTGACTTCGTAGCGGTGGCGGTGACGTTCCACGACACTTGTCGTACCATAAATTTTGGCCGCCAGACTATCGGGCGCCAGTTCGGCCGGATAATTGCCGAGGCGCATAGTGCCGCCGGTTGACTCCTTCCCCTCTTGCCCCGCCATGATGTAAATTACGTCGTGCTGGGTGGTCGGGTCAATTTCGGCACTCGTGGCATCGGCTAGACCACCGCGGCGAGCAGCTGCTACCACGGCCATTTGCAAGCCGAGACAGAGTCCGAGATAAGGTTTGTTGTGGTCGAGAGCGTAAGTTGCGGCCATAATTTTGCCATCCAAGCCGCGCGAGCCGAAGCCACCCGGCACCAAAATGCCATCCATAGCGGCAAGTTCGTCGGGCGTGACGGTCTCGGCGTTGAGCCAATGGAGGTCAAGGTTGACGCCAACTTGGAAGCAAGCAGCCTTGAGCGCCTCAGTAACTGAGATGTAAGTGTCTTGGTTATCAATGTACTTTGCGACTAGGCCAATCTTGACGGTCTGGTCGTAGTGCTGGCTGCTGCGCTCGGCGAGCAGCTGCCACTTGGTCATATCGGGTTGCATAGTGGCGCCGGTGAAGTGATTGAGCACATTCATCACGCCCGACTTTAGGACGTTGAGTGGCACCTCATAAACGGATTTAATATCTGGCAAGATAATTACGGCATCGGATGAAACGCCACTAAAGCGAGCAATCTTCTCGGCAATTTGGCGCGGGCACGGCCGCTCGACGCGAACAAAGACGAGGTCGGGAATGATGCCAAAGCCACGGAGGTCGCGCAAGGCGTTTTGTGCCGGCTTGGTTTTGAATTCCTTGCTGGTATTGAGCCATGGCACGAAGACAACTGAAGCGTAAAGGCAATTTTCGCGGCCGACGATGCCGGCAAAGGAGCGAATTGCCTCCACGAAGGCGAGGCCTTCGTAGTCACCCACAGTGCCGCCCAGCTCGACCACGTGGATATCGCTGCCCTGACTGGCGCGCAAAATGGCTTGGTGAATCAGGTCGGTAACGTGTGGTACTAACTGAACAGTTTTGCCGTGAAATTCGCCGGCGCGCTCCTTTGTAATAAGGTCACGGTAGATACTACCTGAGAGTGTAATGGAGTTGCGTGTCATCTCTTCATCGAGGAAGCGCTCGTAGTGCCCGAGGTCGAGGTCGGTTTCGGCGCCGTCCTTCGTGACGTAGCACTCGCCATGTTCGGCGGGATTAAGCAGACCGGCGTCCACATTGAGGTACGGGTCGCACTTCTGCATGGTCACTTTTAGTCCCTGCCCCTTTAAAATCGTGGCGAGACTGGCTGCCGTGATGCCCTTACCGACACCAGAAATGACACCGCCCGTCACAAAAATATACTTTGTATTTGTTTTCATATTCCTCCTTCACTAACATTCTTATTGTAGCATATAAAACAAAAGCGTAATAGATATAGGGTTAAAATTACATTACTGGGCGCTAGATGTTGGGTATAAAAAGAGTGTCTCAAACTGAGACACTCGATTTTACAGTAGTAGGCTAGCCTAGTTGATTGGAATGCGGCGAGCTTGCTCTTGCTTGATTTTCTCAAAGCTGACAGTTAGCACACCATCCTTTAATACAGCTGCCACTTGGTCTTCTTTGACGGCCACTGGTAGTACCAAGGTGCGGCTAAATTCGCCCCAGTAGCACTCTTGCATGTGCCAGTTGGTAGCTAGGTCATCATCACCACTATTTAATGTACCACTAATGTTAAGCACACCATCGGCAATGCTGACATCAAGGTCGTTACGGTTGACACCGGCGACGCGCGCCTTAATTACTAGCTTGTCGTCAGTTTCGTAGACATCGACAGCGAGCTGACCTGGGATGATATCGTAGTTATCACCATCACCGGCCTTTTGCTGCTCAGCTGGTTGGCTAGCAGCTTGGGTTGCAGGTGCACTGCTATGTGCATTAGCGGGTTCGTCATCATCAAACAGTGCGGTTGTGAGATCGTTATTGATGCTATCCATCAATAAGTCATCATCTTGCTTTCTTGACATTCTCCTCCTTAATTCGCCTCTTTAAAGCTTTTATGTCATAATTATAACGAAATAAAAGGGTTACCGCAATAGATTTTAATGAAAAATGACGCTAAATTTACAATATTAAATTGGTTGGATTGGCTATTATCGCCCATGGCACCTCTGTTTTGTAAGGGCTGTGGGCGGCTAGGTAGCTCGCTTTGCAAATGTTGTATTAATGACATTTTGCGTCAACCTTGCTCAATTTGCTTACGTTGTCGAAAGCGACTTAACGGTGGTAATATGTGCGCTCAGTGTCGAAAAAGTAGCACACAGAAGTTAACAAATGCTTGGGCGGTAGGTTGGCGAACAGAGGCGCTGCGGCAACTGACGAACGATTATAAGTTTCATTCGGAACTAAATGCGGCGCAAATTTTGACGCTATTATTGCAAAAAACACTACAACGCGCGGCGCCGGAACTAAGTTTTGATGCCATTGTCTATGTGCCGACGGTTGCACATCATATTCGAGCGCGCGGCTTTGACCACATGGCGCTGGTGGCAAAGCAACTTGGCGCGCTACTTGGCGTGACGGTGTTAACAGATGTGCTGGTACGACTAGATAATCATGTGCAACATGGTTCTAACCGACGAGAGCGGCAGCGCATCGTAGCTTCGCTTGGCGTGCGGTCTTGTGCGCAGCCACCACGTAGTGTGTTATTAATTGATGATATTTGGACGACGGGTGCGACCATGCAAACGGCGGCTGCCCTGCTCCGCCGTGTTGGTGTGCGACGGGTGTATGGGTTGGTGGTGGCAGTGCAACCGCGAGCCGAAGAACTAGCAGCACTAAAAATCAAAAATCCCCATTAGTAGGGGATGAATCATAACTTGGCGGAAGGGGAGGGATTCGAACCCTCGAAGACGTTGCCGCCTTACCGCTTTTCGAGAGCGGCCAGATCAACCACTCCTGCACCCTTCCTCGCCCCTTATTTTAGCAAATCGCCAGGTAATAGTCTACAAGCAGGTTAAAATTTAATGAGATTAAGAATCTTTTCAGTTGGGTCTTCGCGGACTTCTTCAATTGGTAAATGAGCGCCGATAAAGTCAACAATGGTCTCACCCTTGTCTTCTGGGATAAAGATAGAGTCTTGAATGCCAAAGCGCTTGGTTGGGATAAGTACGATGCGCCAGAGGTTGCCAAGCTGTTGTACGCCAAAAGCGCGATACTCAGCAAAGCTCTTCAGTGTGTCTTCAATCTTAATGCCCGCTTCACTTAGTTCATAGTGGATTTCATTGGCCGGGTGTCGTGCAAGAACTATGATGGCAGCATAAACTACTGTGGCGAGAAACGCAGCGGAAATGGCGCCAAATAATGCCATCTTAAAGAAGAAAACTAAAATGCCAACTAGGATATAAATGGCGATTAGCGCACTGGTGATTGCCAGATACCAACCCTTTGAGTGGTCGCGTGTTACGCTGTCGGCGGCACTCCAAGTGACGACGGGCTTAGTGGTGTCATCTTCGTCATCATCTTGCTTTTGAATTGTTTGTGTACGCGCAACCGCGGCGGCGATATCGCCCGTGCCAGATGTAATTGCGCCGGTCGGCTGCCCTAATGTGCTTCCCTGATTACCCTGCTCTTCGTTCATACCTATATTATACCATAAATAAAAATAAGCCCTTTCAAGGACTTATCATCATAACTTGGCGGAGGAGGGGAGATTCGAACTCCCGCACCAGCTTTCGCCGATCTAACGATTTAGCAAACCGTCCCCTTCAGCCACTTGGGTACTCCTCCAAGTTGATACTATTATAACAAACAATTTAAAATAGGCCAATATTTTTGGCGATTTGGGCGATTATGTTATAATAATTGATGGAAAGGTGACCGAGTGGTTTAAGGAGCCGGTCTTGAAAACCGGTGTGGGGAAACTCACCGAGGGTTCGAATCCCTCTCTTTCCGCCAAGAAATTATTACACCGCCAGTTGACTGGCGGTGTTAGTTTTTACTTTGGTGAAGTTATTGTACTAAGAGGTCAACTTGGCTGTCGTTTGCTTTGAGCTGGCCAACGACGGCTTGACTAACAAGTGGTTGGGCCTGCTGGAAGTTGCGGTTAATTGTGAGATATGGCGGTCGGTCGGCAAAATACGGTACGGTCAGCGCTCGGCTTGCAACCACCACGCGATTACCAGTGACGCTGTTGATGCGGCCGGCGAGTTCACCGCGCTTGATGTGAACTGCTCGAATATCTTGTGGAAGAGCGTTCAATAGGCGTTCGGCTAAATTGAATGCGTCGCCGTAGCTGTGTTGGCTTAGTGACACAACTGCGCCAGTGATGGTGATATTATCAAGCTGTAACTGCCGCGCTAAAATTACACCATGGCCAGCTTCGTCGTTAAAGCCGGTCTTACCGGCGAAGACGTCGTGCTGACCGAGTAGCTTGTTGGTGGTATGAATCTGCCCCACTACTGGTAAATTAGCGGTTGGATTAGATAGAATGCTGCGTAGTGCTGGATTCTCGGCGGCAAATAAGATTATTTTACAGAGGTCTTCTGGGGTAGAAGTGGTGCTCGGGTCAAAACCGCTGGCATCCGAGCCAACTGTGGTGTGGTTGATGCCATGGTCCTTTAGCCATTGCTTGGCGGCCTGCTGATAGGCGGCATGTGAACCAAATGCCCAAGTGGCGATGGTGTCAGCCAGGTTGTTAGCGCTGCGTAGCATGATGCCTTGAATCATTTGACGTTCGGTGAGTTGTTCGCCATTAACGACTTGCAAGCGGCTGCCACCACTGCGCGCAGCGTTATTAAAGCGTTCGACGTCGGCGCTAGTGAGTGTAATGTTTGGCCCTTCCTGCCCTGCGGCTAGTGGCTTGTGTGCTAGAACGACTTGTACGGTAATAGTTTTAGCGAGTGACGCCGTAGCTTCTGGCGTGAGCTCAGTTTTAGGGTCGCCGACGTTACGACAAACCGGTTGGTTAGAACTTGGGTCAAAATAGCCGATGGCGCCGCGCCGCAACTTGATTTTTTTAGTCTGCAACTCTTGTGGTGTAAGTTGAGGGTGGATGAGAAATTCAGTCGTACTATTAGTGGTAGTGGGATGTAAGATAACATAAGAACTATAGCAAGCCACGGCTAGAGGTATTATTAAAAAGCTAACCCACCACTTTTTCATAATCCAATTATACAATAATTGTTATAATAATTATATGGAAGAGAGTATTTTTACGAAAATTATTCGGGGCGACATCCCGTGTTACAAGGTTTACGAAGACGAGTGGACGTTTGCCTTTCTTGACATCAATCCGCTAAGTGACGGTCATGTTTTAGTGGTGCCGAAGTGCCAAGTGGATAAGATTTATCAGCTACCAGAGGAATATTACACGGCACTATTTCAGACGGTGCGACGCGTGGCGCAACGTGTGGAAGATGTGTTGGGCGTGCGCGCCGGCTTGGTAGTGGAAGGTTTGGACGTGCCCCACGCTCATGTGCACGTGGTGCCAATGTACGACCGTGACGTTCTGAAGTTACACCACGGTTATCCGGTGGATACCTCAGACGATAACATGAAGCAGCTGGCGGCGAAGCTGAAGTTCGATGCTTAAGATTATTGCCGTTGGTAAAAAGACCGCTCCTGAATTAGTGGCGGCTATCCAAAATTACCAGCAGCGCTTGCGCGCGCCGTTTACCGTGGAGTGGGTGCTGCTGCCTTACTCGGCGCAGTCGGGTGACGCAGCGCGTGACGAAGAGTCGGCGGCCATTATGAAGCATCTGACGCCGCAAACGCGGGTGATTCTACTGGACGAGCGTGGCCAGTTAATGACCAGCCCCGAGTTTTCAACTGCTCTGCAACAGGGGTCGGCGACCTTAATTATCGGTGGCGCTTATGGGGTGAACGATGCCCTGCGCCAGCGTGCAGACGTGGTAGTAAGTCTCTCGAAGCTCGTTTTTCCGCATCAACTAGTGCGGCTAATTTTAATGGAACAAATTTATCGGGCGCAGGCGATTGCCCTGCACCACCCATATCACCATATTTAGCTTGTGGAAAATAATAGAGTTTTCCACCAAAAATAAAAAGTTTTCCACAAGTGCAAAACCTGTGGAAAACTATGGAGTTTTAAACAGAACTACCTCTGTTACTTACTGGCTTTCTTCTTTGCCTGATGCATGGCTAAAGCGATGGCTGTCTTGGCGGTTGCTAGCTCATCCCATGGCTCGTCGGCCGTAGCGCGGGCGATGGTCTTTTCGTGACCCTTGCCCATCAAAACGACCACATCACCCTTCTGTGCGATAGACATGGCATGGTTGATGGCTTCGGTGCGGTCGTCGATAAAGAAGAGGCTCTTGCCTTCCACCTTGCCGGCTTCAATAGCACCCTTCGCGAGCTTTTCAGACTGCGCACGCACTGGGCCACGTGGGTCATCCTCGGTAAGAATTACGATATCGGAATTCTCGGCAGCAATCTTACCCATATGAGGTAGCTTAGTCTGGTCGCGCTTGCCCGCACCACCAAAGACGGTAATCACTCGCCCCTTAGCTAGCTTGTTAATCCCTGGTAGAAGCTTCTGATAGGCGTCAGGAGTATGGGCGAAGTCGATAATAACGTCGTAATCCTGACCAAGGTCGACGCGGTTCATACGCCCTTCTACGCCATCCAGCGTGGCAATACCCTGTTCGATTTGCTCTTTACTGAGGCCGAGGCCGATACCTACTGCGGTTGCGGCGAGTGAGTTATAAACGTTAAATTCACCTGGGATTTGCGTCTTAATATGATATAAGGTCTTGTCATAGCGCGTGTAGTACTCCACACCGGCAGTCGAAAGCTTGATGCGGGTCGCCTTAAGGTCACCGTTCTCAATGCCGTAAGTAATTGGGTGTGGTACAAGCGGCTTGAAGTAGCCCACCGAAGGGTCGTCGGCGTTGGCAATGCCGACGCCACGTCCACCCCGCTTGGCGTTGCTAGCGCAGAGCTTAAAGAGCTTCATTTTAGCTTCGCGGTAGCGCTTAAAGGTGCGGTGGTAATCGAGGTGTTCCTCAGTGACATTGGTCTCAACCACAACATCGTATGGCACGCCAAACACGCGGTGCTGCGCGAGAGCGTGCGAGCTGGTCTCAAGTACCAGATATTTAATGCCGGCTTCGCGCATCTTAGCGAGGCGCTTGTTGAGTGTTGCTGGGTCGGCTGTGGTCATATGCGCACTCTGTGTGGTAACCTCGTCGTTAATGGCGTTGGCCACGGTGGACATTAGTCCGACTTGGTAGCCAGCCTTTAACAACATATTGTAAATCATAAAACAAGTAGTGGTTTTGCCATTGGTGCCGGTGACACCAATTACCGTCATGCCACTGGCAGGATAATCATATTTAGTGGCCTTCATAAAAGCCTGAATCGCATGAACTGGGACAAGCGCGGAGTTGCGAGCATCGCGAATAGTGTATTTCATAGTATCATTATACCACCCCCACAAATTGTGCTAAAATTTAAGTGAATGAATGTGTTAGGTGTTGAGAGTTCGTGTGACGAAACAGCTGCTGCTGTGGTGCGTGATGGGCGGCAGATTATCTCAAATGTAGTAAATACGCAGATTGATATTCATAAGGTGTACGGCGGCGTGGTGCCAGAGGTGGCGGCGCGGTCGCATCTTGAGGTTGTAGTGCCGGTGATTGAACAAGCTGTAACTGAGGCTGGTGGCTGGGATAAGGTTGATGCCGTGGCGGCGACCATGATGCCGGGGCTGATTGGTTCACTCCTCATGGGCTCGCTCACTGCGCGCACGTTAGCTTTAATGCACCACAAGCCCTTCTACCCTTGTCATCACGTTGAAGGGCATGTTTATGCTAACTTTTTGATGGACAACCCGCCGGAATTTCCGTTTCTCGCGCTAATTGTCAGTGGTGGGCACTCGCAAATTGTGTTGTTCCGCGACCATGGCGATTATACTCTGCTCGGTCAGACGGCGGACGATGCCGTGGGTGAAGCGTTTGATAAGGTGGCGAAGATTATTGGCCTGCCCTACCCTGGTGGCCCAGCGATTTCAAAGGCAGCCGAAAGTGGCGACCCGCACCGTTACCACTTGCCAAAGGCGCACATGCAGGGCAAATACGACTTCTCGTTTTCAGGGGTCAAGACGGCATTGCTTCGGGCAGTACAAGATGCCGTGGGTGTGGACCATACCTTCCCTTCCACACAGTTGGCAGCCAAGCTGACCCCGCAGCAAGTGAGTGATTTTGCGGCCAGCTTTCAGTTTACTGCAGTAGACACTTTGGTAGAGAAACTAGTGGCGGCGACCCGTGAATATGCGCCAAAATCAGTGGTTATTGCTGGTGGTGTGGCGGCTAATACTGAGTTGCGACGCCAGCTAAGAGAGCGGTTGCCGATTGAGATTAACTTCCCATCCCCTGCCCTTTGTACCGATAATGGCGCGATGATTGCTGCGCTTGGTTACTACAAGGCGCAACGCATCAAGCCATCCGACCCACGTCGACTCGATGTCATCCCCTCAATTTCGATGTCAAAGACGATTTGGGGGTTGCGCTAAAGCTTAAAGTGTGATATACTAAGAATGTACAATTTATGAATGAGGTGACAGGGAGTATTCTTCAGAGCTCAGCCTGGCGGGTTTTTAATGCTATTTCTTACGAAACTGCTTATGAATCCGATCAGAAGTGGCACTACGTCGCCATTCTTGAACACGGCCAGTTTAGTAATCGCTGGTATTGCCCCTATGGCCCAGTGGCACAAGATGTGACGTCATTTAAGGCAGCCATCGCGAGTCTCAAGCGGATAGGTAAGAATAAAGGGGTAGATTTCATCCGGATTGAGCCGGATGTACTAGGAGTTACACCTCAGTTATTGCGCGAAATGGGCTTTAAACACAGCCGTCGTGACGTCCAGCCGCCACATACCGTGGTTAACGATGTGTCGGTAGGGGAAGAGGCGATTATGGCCGAGCTCTCGCAGACGGCACGGCGTTACGCGCGGAAGTGCGACAAGGCGGGTATTACTTATAGCGTGAGCTACGACCCAAATGATATTGATGACTTTATTAAGATGATTCACGATGTCAGCCAGCGCACAGGAATGAAACCTCATGACGACATGCATTATCGCTTGCTGGCTGAGCGATTATTCCCGCAAAAGGTGGCAGGACTACTGTTTGCCGAGCTAGCAGGGAAGCGTATCGCCTCAATTATCTTCTTTAATAATGGCGAAACTATGAGCTATGCCCACGCCGCCAACTACACGGAGTACCGTAAGTACTCGCCAGCTACGGGTCTAGGGCTGTTTGCCTTGAAATTTGCTCACCAACAGGGGTGCAAGTGGTTCGACTGGTATGGCGTAGCGCCAGAGGTAGATGATGGTAATCCACGCTGGCACGCTTGGCGTGGCTTTACACAGTTTAAGCTCTCTTATGGTGGTAAGCGAGTAGATTACGTGGGTACTTGGGAACTGCCATTGCGCCCGTGGCGGTATCGGTTATACCGTTTACTATTAATTATTACTCGTCGCTAGGCGGGAGGTGGTATAATATTACTATAATAAAGGTCGCTACGACCTAGTTTAGGATTAGAATGAATTTACCAAAGACATATGAACCAAACCAATATGAAACCACTATCTATGCATTGTGGGAGAGCAGTGGGGCGTTTGCGCCGAGTGGCAAGGGCGACCCGTATTGCATCGTGATGCCGCCGCCGAATGCCAACGGTAACTTGCATGTGGGGCACGGCTACATGATTCCGATTGAGGATATTTTAACGCGCTATTATCGGATGCAAGGGCGCGACACGTTGTGGATTCCGGGCGCTGACCACGCTGGGTTTGAAACTTGGGTGGTGTTTGAGCGTAGCTTAAACAAAGAGGGGCACTCGCGGTTTGATTATAGTCGTGAAGAGCTGTATCGCCGGACGTGGGATTTTGTGGCT
Source organism: uncultured Candidatus Saccharibacteria bacterium (assembly GCA_947090635.1). GTDB lineage: Bacteria > Patescibacteriota > Saccharimonadia > Saccharimonadales > Saccharimonadaceae > Nanoperiomorbus. The sequence goes on from CAMUOM010000002.1 coordinate 81,475, forward strand.
CAGAACAGAGGTAACATGGAGTTGCAGATTCGGGCGCTGGGTGCGTCTTGTGACTGGAACTCGAAGGTCTTCACTCTTGATAAGAAGGTGGTGGATACCGTTTATAATACGTTTAAGAAATTATGGGATGACGGCCTGATTTATCGGGGTAACCGCATTGTAAACTACTGTCCGCATCACCAGACGGCATTTGCAGATATTGAGGTGGAATTTAAGCCGGAAGCTTCGCACCTCTGGCACATTGTGTATCGTACCGCCGATGGCAAGCAGAGTATTGAGGTAGCGACGACACGACCAGAGACGATGCTGGGTGATGTGGCGATTGCAGTTCATCCGGATGACCCAAAGTATACGGATTTGGTTGGTAAGCGGGTGATTGTACCACTTGTGGGGCGCTCAATTCCAGTGGTGGCAGATGAAGGTGTGGAGCTTGGCTTTGGTACGGGTGCTGTAAAAATTACACCAGCACACGACCCGCTTGACTTTGAAATTGGCCAACGTCATCACCTTGAGGCTATCTCGGTAATTGGCACGGACGGCAATATGACCGACGCCGTACCAGAGAAGTATCGTGGCATGACAGTCGACGAAGCGCGCGACGCGGTCGTAGCGGACTTGCAGGCTTGCGGCGCATTAACAGAGATGGAAGACTTTACGCACGATGTCCCGCATTGCTATAAGTGTGGCACGACGATTCAGCCACTTCTGATGAAACAATGGTTCATTAACGTCAAGCCGCTAGCGCAGCGGGCGCGTGAGGCGGTGTTGGCTGGTAAGGTGCGCTTTGTGCCAGAACATAAGGGCGAGGAGTTAATTCATTATTACGACGAGCTGCGCGACTGGAACATCAGCCGGCAGATTCCGTGGGGTATTCCGATTCCCGCCTTCCATGCGGCGGACGACCCAGACGATTGGATTTTTGATACGCGCGTAGATCAGACCGAGATTGAGGTGAATGGTAAGTCGTACATTCGCGACGAAGACACCTTTGATACGTGGTTTAGTAGCGGTCAGTGGCCATTTGTTACCACTGATGTGATGCAACAGGGCGAACTCAAGCGCTTCTATCCGAACGCGGTGATGGAGACCGGTGTAGACATTTTGCGTCCGTGGGTGGCGCGCATGATTATGCTTGGGCTCTACGTGACGGGTGAAGTGCCATTCCATGACGTCTTTTTGCATGGTTTAATTTTGGATGGCCACGGTCAGAAGATGAGTAAGAGTAAGGGTAATGTGGTGAACCCGATAGAAGTGGTAGAAAAGTACGGTTCCGATGCTTTGCGCATTGGTATTGTAATGAATCGTTCGGCGGGGCAGGCGCAGGCCTTCTCAGAGGCTTCGGTGATTGCGGGGCGGAATTTCTGCAACAAGCTGTGGAATATCGCGCGCTATATTGAGGCGAAGGCGGATGAGGCAGGCGTGACCAACGACGCAGCCGACCACGCTAAGCCAACGCAGATTGCTGACCACTGGATTTACCGGAAGCTTGACCAAGCGCGGCAGACTTTGGACAGCCATCTTGCCAATTATCGCTTTGCTGAGGCGGTGGAGACGATGTATCACTTCATCTGGGACGATTTGGCTGACTGGTACATTGAGGCTAGTAAGCAGGGTAGCGACCCAGCCTTTATGCGGCGAGTGCTCAATCAAGCGTTGCGCTTAGTGCATCCGTTTGCGCCGTTTGTGTCGGAGACAATTTGGACAACCTTGCGCGGCGACGATACGCTACTGATTAGCCAGCATTGGCCACATCAGTTAGAATATGCGGCGCGGCAGGCGGAGCAGTTTGAGCGTGTAAAATCACTGGTGACCGCGGTGCGTAATATCACAGCACAGCTACCAAATGGCAAGTACACTCTGGTGCATGACGACGACCCGTTGCTCTTGGAGCAGGGCGAACTGGTGGCGAGCCTAGCAAAATTAAAGCGCGTGAAGGTGGACCATACGCCGCATGGGCTGCATGTGGTTGACCAATTCACGACTTCTTGGCTAGAACTCACGCCGGAACAAATTGCCGACTATCAGAAGCATCTCAGTAAACAACTTACTGCAGTGAAGGCGGAAATCGATGGCTTGGAGCGGCGCCTCAGTAACTCTGGCTACGTAGAACACGCCCCAGCGGAATTAGTGGCGGAGAGCCGCAAGGCTTTGGCGGACAAGCGCCAGCAAGAGGCGAAGCTCGCTACCATCTTAAATGAGATTAATTAAACACCTAGGTGTGTCAACTGTATTTGATGGATTTAATAAATTGCTTAAATTTGACAAAAAACAGTTGACAAGCCTAGTCTTGGCCTGCTATCATATGAATGATAATGGGCGTATTAGAATTGCCATTAAAGTCGACCGGCAAGACCCATGTTTGATCCGTTGATATCAGGATTTAAAAACGCTAACACTTCAAACAAAAAATAATTTAAGAAGGGAGTTTGAGTGGCTAAAAGACCAGATAAGGAAAGACTAACCGACGAAATAATGGACGACGACATGCCCGAGCCGGATGAGCTGGATGAATCGGATATCGATGACGACACGGTAATCGAGCCGAGCGACATCGACGAAATTAGTGATGATTCGGTGCGCATTTATTTACGTGAGATTGGGCGCATTCCACTACTGAGTACAGAAGAAGAAAACGAGCTGGCGCAAGAAATTATTAAAAACGCCGAGCCTTTGAAAGAGGCGGAGGCGCGTGACGCTGAAATTACGCAGTTGCTTAAGAATGACGAGCTGTCGCAGAGCGAGCGCGCCAAGTTGTTTGCCGAGCAGAGTAAGTTACACCTCAAGATTAAGCGGTTGAAGCGGCCGAAGGATAAGATGGCCGAAGCAAATATGCGTTTGGTGGTGTCAATCGCCAAGCGTTACTCGGGGCGTGGGTTGGACTTTCTTGACCTGATTCAGGAGGGTAACACTGGTTTATTACGCGCAGTGGAGAAATTCGACCCAAGCAAGGGCTTTAAGCTTTCGACTTATGCCACCTGGTGGATTCGTCAGGCGATTACTCGTGCTATCGCTGACCAAGCACGCACGATTCGTATTCCGGTGCACATGGTCGAGACCATCAACAAGCTGATGCGCATCCAGCGCAAGTTGACGCAGGAGTTGAACCGCGAGCCGACGATTGAGGAGCTGGCGAAGGAAATGGACGAGACGCCAGAGAAGATTAAGTATGTCTTTAAGATTAAGCAGGACATTCAGTCGCTCGACGCCACGATTGGCAATAACGACGATGACGATTCTTCGGAGCTGGGCGATATGATGGCGGACGACAAGGCGGCTAATCCAGAGGATACCGCGAGCGACCACCTCTTAAGCGAGCAGGTGATGGACGTAGTGAACGCTCTGTCGGACCGTGAGCAGAAAATTATCAAGCTGCGTTTTGGCTTGGACGGTGACCGACCGCACACCCTAGAAGAGGTGGGCGCCGAGTTTGCCGTGACGCGTGAGCGCATTCGCCAGATTGAGGCCAAGGCGCTGGCGAAGTTGCGCAAAAACAAAGAGACCGAGCGGCTACATGACTATCTTGGGTTGTAACGATGAGTAACCTAGCGGCAGCCGGCGACAAAAAAGTCTTAGTGCTAATTGACGGCAAGTCGGTGTTTTACCGTGGCTACTACGCCATGCCAAATTTGACCACCAAGGATGGCACGCCGACTGGCGGTGTGTATGGCTTTGCGGTGATTGCACTGGAGCTGATTCGGCAGATTGCGCCCGACTATGTGGCGGTGGCGTGGGATAAGCCAAAGACCAACATTCGCCGGCGGTTGCAAATCTACCCCGAATACAAGGCGGGGCGGGTGACGCCGCCAGCTGACTTTTACCAGCAGATTCCGATTTTAAAGTCGCTGCTGGCGGCTTTTGGTTGGCCGTTTTATGAGTTGGACGATTACGAAGCAGACGATATTATTGGCACTTTGTCGAGTCAGGCTAACGCGCAGGATATTTATACCGTGATTATCAGCTCCGACCTTGATATGCTGCAGCTGGTGGATAACGATACGGCGTTGTTCGCCCTGAAGAAGGGGCTAGCCAATCTTGAGCAAGTTGACCGCGCGGCGTTCGAACAAAAGTACGGCATCAAGGTGGAGCAGTTCCTTGACCTCAAGAGTCTGAAGGGCGACGCTTCCGACAACATCCCCGGTGTACCAGGGGTGGGTGAGAAAACGGGCATAAGACTTTTGCAAAAGTACGACACACTGGACGGCGTTTATGAAAATGTGGCGCAGGAATCGCCGGCGCTACGTGAGAAATTATTGGCGGGCAAGGCGTCGGCTTACATGAGTCAGGCGCTGGCGCGCATCATGTGCGACGCGCCGCTCCAGCTTGACCTAAAGGCGATGGCGATGAGCAACTTAAATCGCGCGCAGCTCAGGCAGCAACTATTAGACTTAGAATTTACTTCGCTACTAAACCGCTTGCCAGCGGACTACCAAGAGTCGGCGGCCGAGTTGACCGCGGCGGCGGACACACTTCAACTGGTGGCACCTAACGACCTTAAACTAGGCGATCCCGTGGTGTCGCAAGTGATAGACGGCCAGCTTTACCTCAGTTCCGACACTAGAACCGCGGCGGCGGTAACCTTCACACAAGCGGCGGCGTTGCTTGATGGCAAGTCAGTGGTGACGCACGACGCGAAGTTGCTCGCCGAGCAATTTTTGGCACGCGAATTGGACGTCACTTGGCGGGTGGCATTCGACACCAAGCATGCCGCTTTTCTGCTTAATAGTCTCAATTCACCCAAAACTTTGGAGGAACTAACTAGTTTGCAGTACGGTTGCGCTACCTCTGTTATGCAGCTAGGCTACTTATGGCAGCTATACCGCGAAGAAGCCGAGGCGCTACATCAAGTGCCAAAGTTAGAGCAGCTGGCACAATATATCGATTTCCCATTGCAAATTGTCCTCGCAAAAATCGAAAAACGTGGTATGTTAATCAACTCGGACCAATTAACCCTAATGTCGCACAATATGCAGCAACAGCTGGACGACATCAGAGGTCAGGTTTTTCAGCAGGTGGGTTGTGAGTTTAATTTGGCGAGCCCGAAGCAACTTAGTGCTATTTTGTTTGACCGGCTTCATTTGACGCCGACCGGCAAGCGCAACAAGCAGGGCAACTATTCTACAGGGGTAAAGGTGTTGGACCGCTTAGCGAAGACTAACCCCGTGGTGCAACTGATTCAGCAGTACCGTTCGATTAGCAAACTCAAGTCGACTTATGCCGACGCGCTGGCGGCGGCGACCGACTTGACCGGCCGCATCCACACGACCTTCAGTCAGGATGTAGTGTCAACGGGGCGACTGTCTTCGTCTAATCCGAATTTACAGAACATCCCGACGCGCACGCCGCAGGGTAAGCAAATCAAGCAGTGTTTTGTGGCGCCGGCGGGGCGGGTGATTGTGAATGCTGATTACGCACAGTTCGAACTACGTTTGGCGGCGGCGTTGGCGGGCGACCAAAAAATGATTGCTATGTTTAGCGACCCGAAAAATGATATTCACGCCATGACGGCGGCCGAGGCTTACGGCATCCCGCTTGACCAAGTTACGCCCGAGCAGCGGCGCCATGCTAAAACCATCAATTTTGGTGTGCTGTACGGTATGAGCCCGAAGGGGCTGGCGGACGCAACAGGCATGAGTATGGCGGCGGCGGCGAAATTCATCGCGCGCTACTTTGAGATTCGCCAGCCGATTCGCGCTTACCTTGATAAGATTCTAGCACAAGCCGAGACTGACGGTTATGTGGAAACATGGTGCGGCCGGCGACGTCCGACACCAGACGTCAAGTCGTCCAACTTCGTGGTGCGCGAAGCCGCCAAGCGCGCGGCTGCCAACATGCCGATTCAAGGCACCGAGGCCGATTTGATGAAGCAGGCCATGTTGAAAATCGAAGCGGAAGTAAAAAATGCGGTGCAAATCATGCAGGTGCACGACTCGATTATGCTGGAGTGTGACGAAGTCGCGGCGCCTGCGGTGGCGGCGCAGGTCAAGGAAATCATGGAGCATATCGCGCCCGACTTGGGTGTGCGTCTGCTGGTTGACGTCAGCTACGGCTCATCGTGGGGCGAGTTGTAGACTCACGTCTTATACCAATGACCTCGTTTAGTGCGTCATAAATATTGTCTATATTAAGCATAACTGATATAATATAATCATTATAGGAGGTGTGTGTGCAGTATTTGTGTGCAAAAAATAAGATTAGGATTGGATTAGCCGAGTGCGCTCTGTGGAGTGCGGCTTCATTTGCGACAGTTTTGGCGTTTAACTGTGTGTTGACCCACCCAGCTCAGGCGGCGGATAGTAAAATTGGGATTACTCTTAATGCTCCCGAGGTTGTTTTGAAGCGGGATAAAAATTTATACCAGTCAGGCATTAATACTATTACGGTCAATAGCGAACTACCGGGCGGTTTCAGTGTGACGCTTAGCGCCAATAACGCCAACTTGGTTGACAGTAAAGACAGCACACATCTCATCAAGCCATTCAAGGGCAGTAAAACCGCCAAGGTGAGTGGCCTAGCGGAAAACCAGTGGGGCTACCGCATGGGCAACCAAGATAGCTTCACTACGTTTTCAGCTAAGGGCACAGAAGCCATCATTATTGACAACGATGGTAAAAATCTCAACGGTTGCGAGAGCGCCAACAAGTGCACAAAAAACATCATGTTTGCGGCCAACATTAACCCAAACAACCTCGCTAGCGGTGAGTATAGCGCTAAGGTTACTTATACCGCCACACCAAAGTTGAATCCACCACACGGTGGCGACCAAGGTTCAGCGGCAGTTTGCCGCTCGGGTAATTCAAACAACCTCTGTAAGGTTGACCTTGATACCAACATGATTCCAGTGAAGTACACTGGTACCACCACCAATGCCCAGTGGACCAGTTTAGCTGCGCCGGAGAACCCTAAGCAACAAGGTGATTGGTATGACTACGACAAGAAGCAGTGGGCGAACGCCGTGACAGTGAGAAATCCGCAGGATTACAAAGGCCAAGCGAAGACTGTCGAACAGGCGGACATCCTTGGTTTCTGGGTCTATATCCCACGTTACCGCTACAAGGTACTCCGCTTTAAACCAGAAGACCCAGCTGTTATGCCACAAGATTTTACCATCGAGTTTGAAACCAAGGACTCTAAAAAAGCTACCCCAACTGCCAGCGGTACTTGGGCAACTCACCCCGCCTTTACTTTTGGAAGCAAGGAGCTCAACGGTATTTGGTTTGGTAAGTTTGAGACGACGGGTGATGTAAAGCAGCCAACTGTGCTGCCAAATGAACGGCACGTGTCGGGTTGGGATAGTGGTATATCGCAGCTAGGTGGCTTTTATGGCTTGGCGAAATCGATGGGTGTGGATGACCCCGCGAATGTCGGCGGTAATCCAGTGACTACGGCAGCTAACAATCACCACTTGGCAACTTATAACTCACGCATGGTGAACAACAAAGATTGGGGCGCGGCGGTTTATCTGGCTTCGAGTAAATATGGTGCTGGTCACGATAAGGTGCGAGTGAATGGCAGTGTCGAAGCTCGGACAGATTCAAGCGGTAAAGATATATCAAATGGTACTACTGGTTGCGGCCCGTATAGCAAAGACAGCGCGGAGACTTATGGTGTCGACTCGAAGGCACCAAACCAATTGCCAGCAGGCGCTAAGCTTTCTATGCATTCAGACGAAGCTGGTGGCGCAACTGGTACACAAGGGGCTTGTACTGCTACTAAGCCAGACCGTGCTTACAACGGTGCTATTGGTCAGCTCGCCAGCACCACCAACAATCCAACTGGTATCTATGATTTGGCGGGTGGTAGTATTGAATATGTTGCAGCTAATTACAATACTACATTAACTAACTCTAGCATTGAGACATCTGCCATAAAGGCATTTACCGTTAGTGCGAAACCGCCATATGTGAATGTTTACAACTTTAGGGTGGCTAGTGAATGTACCTTTGAGCTTTGTGGTGGCCAAGCGCTTTACGAGACCAGCTATGGCAATGTGACGGAGAAGAATCAGTGGGGTAGTGAGAACTCAACATTTGTAAACCCAACTGCAGCATGGCTAATGAGAAATGTATCAACATATAATCCGGGTAAGGGTGGAATGTTCTCCTTTGGGTCTGGCTCTGGTGGCACGGGTATTGGTATGGGCTTCCGTACAACCCTAGGTAACTTTCGCTAAACTAATAAGCAGCTACTAAATAACTGGGCGGAGATAGTCTCCGCTCAGTTTGGTTTGAATGCCACTAAGCTTAACACTTGACGTCATCACGTCAAAATGGTATAATAACGGCATGAAACGTGGAAAGTTTGGTTTAGTTTTATTAATCATCGTCGTATTTATGGTGATGGTGGGTGGCATTATTTGGGTTGGTTCAAGTTTAACTAAGACTCCAGCTAGCAGCCCAGTTGCCAATGTGCAGGAAAAACAAGTGAAGGTGCTTGACCAGCCGAAGGCAGACACCGTTCTGACCCTTACGGCGCGCGGGCCAATTACCGCGCAGGAAGAGCGCTACTTTATTAGTATGACTATCACTCAGACTAGTCGCAAGTTGTACGTTTACCAAGGTTATGCCAATAAGGTGTTGGGTAAAATTGAGCTAGATAATCAGCCGCAGGCCTTCGCCGACCTCTTGCTTGCGCTAAAAAACAACGGCTTTGCCGATACGATTAAAACCAACGTAGAGAAGAATGCTGCCATTTGCGCTAATGGCCAGCTGATTGAGTTCAACTTGAAGGATGGCCAAAAAGATGTCGTTAAGTCGTGGATTACCTCTTGTGGCGCTGGTACCTTTGCGGGTAATAGTCAGCCATCGATTGATTTGATTCAACGTCAGTTCCCTGGCGGCAAGAAGTTGATTGACAAAACCGCGCAGAGTATTGTCAACCCGAGTACGACGCAAGGCGGTTTAAACTTTAAGTTTTAGGGGATAATATGAAGCGAAACACTGTAGCAACCACTAAAACCACTATTTATTTGTCGGACGAATTGCGCGCGGCGGTGAAGAAGCATATCATCGACACGGGTGAGACATTGTCGCACTTTGCCGAAGTCGCGCTGCGGTCGCAACTAGAGATTGACGAGTCGCGCGCGGGGCAAAAGCGTATTGCTGAGCTTAAGCAATCTGACGAGTTAGATAGCATTATCAAGGATTTGAGCAAGTAATGCCCGAGCTGCCAGAAGTTGAAACCGTGGTGCGCGGACTTGAGCGACTCACGGCAGGGCAGCAAGTGCAGCGCGTTACGGTGTTCAGTCCGCGGTCGTGGCGGGTGGCACCCACCGAGCAGGCGGCGCTGCTGGGCGCGACTATCAATATGGTGCGCCGGCGGGGTAAACTTATCATTATTGAACTAAATAATGGTTGGTCACTGCTGTGCCACTTGCGCATGACGGGGCAGCTGGTGTGGCGCCCGCAGCAGGGCGAAGCGTGGGGTGCCGGCCACCCGAACGAGTCGCTGGTGGGTGCGCTACCAGATAACACTACGCGCGTGGCGCTGACTCTCACGGTGGGCACGCTGTATTTTAACGACCAGCGCAAGTTCGGCTTCATGCTGATGTGGCGCACTGCCGAATTGAACAACTTTCCATTTATCCAGCAACTCGGCCCTGAGCCCTTGGTGGGTAATCCGACCAAAGAATTTATTCAACGCATCCGGCGCCACGCCAAGACCTCTGTCAAGGCGGCGCTGCTCAATCAGGCAGTGCTGGCGGGGGTGGGTAATATTTATGCCGACGAGAGTTTGTACCGCGCGCGTCTCCACCCCGCCACGAAGGTTGAGGCGCTTAGTGACGACCAGCTTGCCGCGCTGCTCGCCGCTGTCCAAGCGGTGATGCGCCAGTCAATTGCGGCCGGCGGGTCGAGTTTGCGCAATTATGTGCACGCCGACGGCACACGGGGCGACTACCTTGATTTGTTTGCGGAGGTGTTTAACCGCACGGGGCAGCCTTGTCGTCGTTGCGGTGCTGAAATTATTAAAATCAAGGTTGCTGGCCGCGGCACTCACATTTGTCCACAGTGCCAGCCGGCGCCGCGTGGCTAAATACTTTATATAGTATTGTTGTAATAGCCATAAGTGTATTATAATAGAAGCAGTATACCAGTTGTGAAGGATAGGATGGGATATAATACAATACGTCGATGTTTAAGATTTAAACCAGTGAGCTTGGGCTTGCTGGTGGTTGGCTTGGCTTTAGTGCCGCAAGTGGCTTTTGCTAGTAATGAAGACCGCGGCAATGTCCAACTCTTAATTAACCGCACAGCTGAGTTTAGAAATGAAGGTAACGACATCTTTAAGTCTAATACAGTAGTAACTGTGATTACCGACAAGCCGTACGGCTTTAGTCTAACTGTGCACGCTAAGGGCGAATCTGACCTAGTCAATACAAACGACCCGAGTCTAAAGATTGCCTCGCTGCCAGCTGCGTCGCCGGTGAAGTTGGGTGCCAATCAGTGGGGCTATGCACTGAGCACGGATGCTAACGTATATAATGGTATTCCGGCGGCGAGCAACACTGCGGCCGTGATTGCTGACGTTACTGCCGACCATCCCGATGGTTGCACCAATCTTAAGTTCTGCAACCGAAACATTACTTACGCGGCTAACATTGACCATAATAATATTACCCCAGGTGAGTATACTACAACAGTAGTTTATACGGCGACTGCTAAGCCGGCACCACCGGTGTTGCCGCCGCTAGCATCAGAATCAATTTGCCGTTCGGGTGATGAACATAGCGAATGCCAAGTGGATATTGATTCGAATATGGTACCAGTAACTTATACCGGTGATACCAATCACGCGGAATGGACTAGTTTGGCTGACCCAGAAGACGCCACGCATCAGGGTGAGTGGTATAATTATAACCGGCGCCAGTGGGCGAACGCTGTCACGGTGAAGGACCCGAGTAAATACATTGGTAAACAGAGGGTGGTAGAGCAGGACGATATTTTGGGTTTTTGGGTGTACATCCCACGCTATGCTTATGAGGTGCAGCGGCGTGATGTGACTGATAAACCGGTAGCGCCGCAGAACTTTAAGATTCACTTTGAGAAAGGCAGTGTGCCATTTCGTGTCCCGAAGAAATGTGATGAAACGGGCAAAGATTACCGTACGGAGTGCGGTATCCCACGTAATTTTGAAAGAATTGACCCGAATAGCGACCTCGGCAAAGAGGAGGTTATTGAAAGTGGCACTTGGGGTACGCCACAAGCATTCTATTACCAAGGTGGGCGTCTCAATGGGTTTTGGGTGGCAAAATTTGAGTTGACTGGTTCAGTTGACCAGCCGACGGTGTTGCCAAATGAGCGTACTTTGGCTGGTGCTTATAAGGATGAGCTAACTGAGGAAGGCAACCAAGCTAATTCCATCGGTTATTATCCACGCGCCTACACCATTGCGCAGCGCATTGGCGTGACTAGCACGCTCAATCCGAAGGGCTTTGACGACTTTAAACCGCCAAAGGAAAATGCACATAATCTAGCAAGATATCATTCGCAGATGCTGAATAATGCTGAATGGGGTGCCATTGCTTATTTGACGGCTAGCCCATACGGTGCCGGTTATAATGGTGTGCAAAGTAATAACCACTACATTACTTACAAGACTGAACCAGATGCAGAGGGTAAGAGTGACTTTGAGAGTTATGGCGTTTCTGGTTGCGGTCCGTGGCTTGATGGTGACACCAAAAATTATGGCGATAACGCCATGTACAATGACCATGTTGATAAGACCAACGGTGCGTTTGATACGCAAGAGGCTTGTAGTACCTCTAATCCGCAGCGTGCTTACAATGGTACCATCGGTCAGCTTGCTAGTACGACGCACAGTGTCTTTGGTGTTTATGACATGGTAGGTGGCAACTGGGAATATACGGCAGCAACCTTATCTAAGAGTAAGGTTGGTGACAATTCAAACGACAATGCCTTACCACCGGTGGTTAGAACTGCGGCCGACCAGCTAAAACATGATCTGCTTGGTTTACGGTCTCATAAGTCTAAAGTTTTTCGAATTAAATTACCATCGGATAATAAGGGTGGCACTACGGATACGCTCGATTTTCCAGATATGAAGGACGAAAAGCCAAATACGACATTTTACATGAGTACACCATTCTTTGATATTTATGACACGAATGATATTAATAAGAACTGCGATTATATTAATTGCGGTGCTGGTAGTGCATTGTATGAGACCAACAATGGTAAGGGCAATGGCTATAACGCTTGGAACGGTGAACACTTTTCATTTGTGACCTATGACCAGAACTTCCTGATGCGCGGCGGTGATGCTTACTCATATGGCAAAATGGGCTTATTTAGCGCGGATAGTTTCAAGATGATAGGCGGTGGGCCGGTTACTGATGATAAGATAAAATATGTTGGCAATAACGCCACATTGCGCGTGGCGCTTGGTGTGTTTACTTTTGATCCTAACGCTAAATAAAGTGTTGATAAGCATTAACCATAAGTGATATAATGGGTGTATTATAGGAGGTATAAGCGTGTATTATTGGTGCTTGAGAGGCAAAACCAAGGGTAGGCTAGCTAGCTGTACCCTGTGGGGCGGTGTGGCGCTCATGGCAACGTTGTCAGTTAATGTTATGACGACGTCGTTGGTGCGTGCAACAGATGGTATTACCCTGACAATTGATAACAATACTAAGGGTGGTACATCGGTACTAAAGCAGAAGGATAAAATGTACCAGTCGGATGGCAATACAATTGCTATCAACAGCACTGTTCAGGGCGGATTTAATCTTACAATTAGTGCAAAGGAACCAGATTTGGTGAACAAAAATAGCGGCGCACGTATTAAGAGTGCGGCGAGTGGCGGACGACCAAAATTATCTGAGAATGAGTGGGGCTATCGTGTTGACCCAGAGAACAGTATACACGGCTTACCGAGCAATGGTGCCCCTGCAACCATTATTGATAACGACGGTAAGAAGTTGAGTGGCTGTGAGAGTGCCCAAAAGTGCGTTAAAAAGATTATCTTCTCGGCTAATGTTAATCAGAGCATGTTGGCAACCGGCGAATACTCCACCGAAGTTGTTTATACCGCAACAGCAAAAATTAAGGGCAAGGAGCCGCAGGGTAACAAGAATTTGTCAATTTGCCGCTCGGGCGATAGCAGTAGCACCTGCAAGGTTAACATGGATGCCAATATGATTCCAGTGGCTTACACCCTCGGTATGGATGATAAGGGGAGCAATAATTCTTTGCGCTGGATGGCACTAGGGAAGGCTGAGGACGACAAAAATCAGGGCCAGTGGTACAATTATGCACAAAAGCAGTGGGCAAATGCTATTACAGTGAAGCCGGAGGCATTGTCTAAATACCAACAGGGTAAAACAGTTCCTGTGGACATGAATGATGTACTTGGTTTCTGGACTTACGTTCCGCGCTATGCTTATGAGGTGATGCGTCGTGACGGCAACAATAAGCTAGTAGAAGAACAAAATTTCGACATTAAGTTTGAAAAGGATTCCATGGGAATCAAAAAGCCAGCGGCGTGCAAGGATGGCGATAATAAGGACTACCGTACGGAGTGTGGTATTAACCGGACTTACAGTGGTGGCGCAGCTAGCGATAATACTACTTGGGCAACCCATCCTGCCTTCATTGTGGATGGTAAGCCAATTAACGGCATTTGGCTGAGTAAGTTTGAGGTTACTGGTACAAGCGAGGCGCCAACTGTGCTACCGCGACAGCGTGGCCTTGGCGGTGGTAATTCATCAGCAACTCCACTAAATGGTCAAATGTTGATTGCGAAGTCAATGGGTGTCAAAGACCCGAACAACTTATTAGGTAGTGAACGTTCGGATAAGGGCGGCACTAAAGTGGGTGATAATACCAGCAACCTAAAGACGTATCACACACGCATGCCAAAGAATGTTGATTGGGGTGCTGCTATCTATCTTGCTTCGAGCGATTACGGTACAGGCCACGGCAATATTCGACCAAATTCACTTTATCATCCAGGTGAAGACGGTTGTGGCTTTAAGAACGGCGAAGGCGATTGTAGCGACCATATTACCGGTTGTGGCCCTAGTAGTGATAATGCCGGGAAGCAGGAGGCTTATGATGACGTTGATGACTTTGGTAAGGATACCACGTGTAGTAAGTCAAACAAGGAGCGCGACTATACGGGTAAGCTTGGTCGGTTAGCTTCAACTACGGGTAACGTTTCCGGTATCTACGATATGGTCGGCGGCGGTAGTGAAACTAGCATGAGTAGTGCAAAATGGAATACACTGTTGGATACAGTTGATATTGACAAGGCTCTTGGTATTGATGATACTGACCTTAATATTAATCCAAATGATCCAAAGAAGCACACTGGTAAATTTGATAAATTGTCCGGTTACATGAATGGTAATCAGTTTGTTAATTCATACAGTGATCCACATATGGAAAAGTGTACCTTTGAAACTTGTGGCGGGCAAATGTTACATGAAACCAACACGAATTATAGTAAGAATGTACCATTGAAGCAAGGTGATCCAGCTGATGGTAGAGCTTGGGGCGGTGTAATTAGTATGATGCCAGACGACGGCAGTCCAATTAGCGAGTTGAGTGGCTCCTCTTGGGCGATTAAGAATAATATTAAGCTAGGTATGTATGTGATGTCAGCCACTCCGTTTGACGTTAATTTGAAATATACTCACTTTAGCGACGGTATCCGTGTACTGCTTTACCAGTAGTTAAAAAGCTGCTCAATATTAAAGCCCCCGCAGTGCGGGGGCTTGATGGTACATTAGAGGGGGAGATAGAAAACGTCCGCATTGCGGAAGATTGCCAAGTCGGCGGCGGTGCAAGGAATGTATTCAAATTCATAACTCAGCTTGCCGCCTTCGTAATCTTTGCTGTCGGGGTGAGAGTTTAACTCGATAGCTTGGACGATGGCGTCGCGGCAACCGTTGACAGTAACGTCAGCTGCGCCGCTAATCACACAGATGTTCTTGAGGTAAAAATCACTACTAAGTCGGCCATCGCGGCGCAAGAAGAGGCGGCCGTTATCTTGACCATCTTGCACCACGGCTTGGTCTGTGGCGTAGCGGTCGTAAATTACCAGCATCGTCTGCTGCGTGCGGTAGTCCTTGATGGCTTGGTCGACATAAATGGCGACGTAGTAGCGCGCGTGGAGGTCAATAACCTTGCTACGGGTAATTTCTTCCACCTCGTGCTTAAACGCTTGGTTCATCTCGTCATAACTTATGAGTGACATAGTGCTCCAATCTCGAAACTAATGGGTCAAAGTACATCCGTTCGGATAACCGAGGTGACCCGCAGGATGCCATTATTATGCCAATTTATGTGCGAATTGTCAAGAGGGTGACGCCGAATTTACTGTGGCAGGCAAAGTAATCGAGTGGCGGCTCATTTAAGTATAAAAAATGGGGGCGTTGTTCCCCCAGTGGCTACTTTAGATAGCCCAGTAAGGATTCGACTTGGCGCTGATAGTAGTCGGCGTCGAAGTTGGCTATCATTGTGTCATCGTGGTCGGCGATGCCGCGCGCACCGGCGTCAACCAGCTCGGCCTTGTGCTTTAACAGCACGTCACTGCCGGCAATCTGGTTTTTCTCGGCGGCGAATAAGTATTTGTCCCACTCTGGCGATTCAAATGCCACCATTAGTCGAACTAGCTTCTCGCGTTTCTCCGTGGTGGCAGTCGGCCAAGCTTGCTCTACGAGCTGCTCGACTTGCTTAATATTGGTTTCGTTGTCGTCCTTTCTTCGAATTTCGTCCGTTATATCAAAAGATTCTCTACCCGTCGACATTCTGATGTCACCAGTTTTGACATCTTCTAAAATTATGAGAGGATATCCCGTGAAATACACCACACCCTTATGCAATATTGCTTCATAGCATTTGAAAGTGTGCCAGTTAAACATGTACTTTGTGTCTTCAAAGCCATGGTCTTTTGCGAAGTCTAGGATGGCGGGGCTGACTTCGCTGGCTTTATCGTTAGTGGGATTGGTTGGTTGCATTTTGGCTTCCTTTCTTGGGTTAGTGGTAGGGCAATTAGACTTCGCTTTGGAACTTGTCGTGAACCTCCTTGAGGTGGGGGTTGGTGACGTGGGTGTAAATTTGCGTGGTGGCGATGCTGCTGTGGCCAAGCATGGTTTGCACCGAGCGCAGGTCGGCGCCGTTCATTATCAGGTCGGTGGCGAAGCTGTGGCGCAGGGTGTGCGGCGAAACGTGCTTGGTGATGCCCGCTAGTTGGGCGTAATTTTTTACGAGTCGTTGCACAGAGCGGGGTGTGATGCGGCGCAACTCAATTTCGCGCTGGCTGGTGACGTGGCGGTCTTTCGGCATGTTGCGCGAGTTGTTCAAAAAGAGTGGGGGCAGGTCGTCGATGCGGCTCGCGAGGTAATCTTCTACCGCCGCCGCCGCGCGTGGGTTGATGAAAATCGGGCGGTCCTTGTTGCCCTTACCACGCACCATAAATTCACGGCGTTTAGTATTGACGTTGTCGCGGTTCAAGTTGCACAGCTCGCTGACGCGCATGCCACCAGAGAAGAGCAGCTCCAAGATGGCGCGGTCGCGTAGGCCATTGGGCGAGTCGAGGTCGATGGCGCCAAATAGCCGCGCCACTTCTTCGGCCAGCAAAAATGACACTTGCTTGTGCTCAACTTTTGGCAGCATAATCTTGGCGGCGTTGAGGGTGGGGATGTCGCGGATGGCGCAGTACTTGAGGAAGCTGCGCAGCGCCACCAGATAATAATTTTGGGTGATGGTCTTTAGCTCGCGGCCTTGGTCGTCAATGTAGCGGTTGAGCCAGAGGCGGTACTGGCGGATTAACTCGTCGTTTATCTGGTCAACGGTGATGTCGCCGGCGAATTCGGCGAAGCGGTCGAGATAGAGGTGGTAATTTTCTGCCGTGCGCAGCGCCCGCCCGCGCTCCACTTCGACGTACTCCACAAAGTCCGCAATCAAGTCGCCCAAATAGTATTTTTGTTGGTTGTTTTGCGGTTGATTCATACTCAAATTTTACCACATTTGGTATAATATAAGCATGGCCCCGTAGCTCAATTGGATAGAGCTGCTCCGTCCTAAGGAGAGGGTTGTACGTTCGATTCGTATCGGGGTCACCAGTATTATTATGAGTAAAAAGCAGTTTATTGGTCAGCATCCGGGGGAGAAAATATTGTTCGTTTTCCAGCAGCATATTTTGGCACTGCGGTGGGGCTTTATTGCCGTGCTGATTGGCCTTGCGGTCGGCTCACTGCCGTTCATTATCTGGCAAGATAATGTGCAGCTATTGTGGGGCGCGCCGCTGGGGTTTGCATTGGGGTCGATAGTGCTGTTTTATAAGTGGATGAATTGGCGGTTTTCGTACTTTTTAGTTACCAACGAGCGTATTCGCCAAGTGGTGCAGCGCGGGTTGTTTAATAAGTCCGTCATAGACATTAACCTCAATAAAGTGCAGAATGTCAGTTACAATATTCCAGGGTTGTTCGGCAGCATGTTCGGCTTTGGTACACTGGTACTGCAGACGATGGTGGGCGATATGGTGATTCGCCGCGCTGCCCATTGTGAAGAAAATTATGCGCGCCTGACTGATGCGATTCGTGACGCGGGCGGATTAGAAAAGGATGATAATGAAGATTAAATTACGCAATATATTTAAGAAGAAGCTAGATGCCAACTCGCTCAAAATTACGAGCGAGAATATTGCTGAGCATCGCAAAGAGGTGCTGGCGGCGGGGCGCAAGTTTAAGTATCCGGTGCAGATTTCGAGCAAAAAAATTGTGTTCGGGTCAGTGGTGATTGCCTTAGTGGTGGTTAGCGCGTTCAGCGCGTACGTATGGCACAACTTGTACCGCGTGCAAAATACGGCGGCGCTGTTTTATAACGCGACGCGAGTACTACCTTTGCCGGTGGCACGGGTGGATGGCGAGTCGGTGCGGTTTGACGCTTACCTCAGGCTGATTCGCGCGGACATTCACTATTACATTACGCAGGAGCGACGGTCGTTTAACAGTAAAGAGGGCAGTGAAGAACTGAACTTCCACAAGCGCAACGAGCTACGCAATGCCGAGCGGGCGGCGTACGCGCGCAAGGTGGCGCGGCAGATGGGGCTGAAGCTGACCGACCAAGAGTTGCAAGACAAGATAAACGCCGACTTGAAGGCGGACAGCTCGACCGATGAGACGCTGGTGAACACCTTAAAGGAGTACTACGGTTGGTCAATGGACGACTACCGGTCGGTGCTGCGCGGGCAACTATTGGAGCGCAAAGTAGCGTTCGCACTTGATACTGATGCCAAGTCGAAGCTTGACCAGATACAGGCGCGATTACAGAAGGGCGACGATTTCGCCACTGTGGCGCGCGAGATGAGTGACGACGCGGACAGCAAGCAGCGGGGCGGTGCCGTGGTGGTGACGCGGAGTACAGAGGACCCCACGGGCGTGTTGCGCGCCATCAAGGGTAAGCAGCCGGGGACGGTCTTGCCGCCGCTGCAGGTGAAGTTGGCTGATGCGTACTATTATTATATTGTGCGATTTGACGGCATCGACAAGGACGAATTTACCGACAAGGAGCAGACCAAGTACTCGCTAATAACGGTGCGACTGAGCAAGTTCGACCACGACTTTAAGCAGCTAATTGAACAAAATAAGATTACGGAATATATCGCCGTCCCGCGCGAGCAAGACCTCAAAGTCAAGTCGGCGAAGTAGGGTGAGCGTCTTAGGCTGATTGGTGTGGCGCCAGTTGGGCGTAGCTGAGTGGGCTGATGATTGAGATGTTTGCGTGATATCTTGTTTGATTTCGCCGGCGTGCGTATTTTAATTTACCCGATTTATTATGCTTGTGGTATAATACGAGTATTATATGTGTTGGCGGGGTAGAAGTGTGTTAGAGTTTATTACTATTGCGCAACGATTTCAGCATCGCGAGCAGATTTTTGCGAAGTTGGTGCTTGGCGGACTGGCGTTTGTGGCTGCTACACCACTGATATTTGCGGCGACAGCCCATGCGGCGGATGGTAATGCGATTAGCCTTAGCGTTGACCCCGCAGTACAACTTACGTCATCTGGCGACATTCATAAAGCAATTACTAATGTTGGCGTTAGAGCTAATGAATCCACTGACTTTAGTTTGACGATGCTCGCCGATACGGCGGATTTAGTTAATCGTGATAACGCAAAGTATAAAATTTCCGCCGTGCCGAGCGCTACGCCGACGGTTCTGGGTGATAAGCAGTGGGGCTATGCTCTCGCGCCACAAGCTACGCAGTTTAATAAAGTTCCAACGAAGCCGGATGCGCCGGTTGAGCTGTTTGATACGACGGTTGATGGGAAGCGGATTGGTTGTGATTGCACTAACCATTGCAAAACGAGCATTACTTTTGCGGCTAAGTTTGATTCAACCAAGCTTGCTAGCGGTAGCTATAGTACGAAAATCACTTATACGGTGGTGGCTAAAGTTAAATCCCCGGTGGTTGCCGCAAATGTCTGCCGCTCAGGCGACCCGAAGAATGATTGCCAAGTGGATATTGATGCTAATATGATACCAGTGAAGTATACCGGCAATACTACACATGCGGAGTGGACAAGTTTGGCGAACCGTGAGAACACCGCGCATCAAGGCGAGTGGTATGATTATAACCAGAAGCAGTGGGCGAACGCCGTAACGGTGAAAGACCCAAGCAAGTATCAGGGTAAGGAGATGGTAGTGGACCAAGCTGATATTCTTGGCTTCTGGGTCTACATCCCACGCTATGCTTATGAGGTGATGCGGCGTGATACAACCGACGCACCAGTGCCAGCGCAAAACTTTGCGATTCACTTCGAAAAGGCTAACGACCTGAAGTACCCGAAGCGTTATCCGGCGGTGTCGAAGTGCTCTGGGCGGAATGCAGATTATCGCATCACTTGTGACCTTGACCGCAACTACATTAAGGGCCAGCCAAGCGAACGAGGTACTTGGGCTACCCATCCAGCCTTTACCTTCGGCAAGAAGGAACTTAACGGCATTTGGTTCGCTAAGTTTGAGACGACGGGTAGCTTTAGCGCGCCGACAGTGAAACCTAATTTGCAGCATATTGCGGGTGATGGTTTTTCTTATTATGGCAATAATCGCCAAATCGGCGGCTTTTATACGTCAGCAAAGTCAATTGGTGTGACTGATGATAATAATTCGGGCGGTATTAAGCTAGGTGATGAAGATGAAGATGACGCGCCGGAGCCGAACAACCACCACTTGAATAGCTATAATTCACGCTTTATTAACAATAAAGACTGGGGCGCGGCGGCTTACCTCAGTGCTAGTGAGTACGGTGCTGGCGCCAGCGGGGTACATAATAACGGCCAGATAGATGACCGAGGTAATGCGTATGGTTCGCATGGTATTACTGGTTGTGGACCGTATAATGAGCATGATGATGGCAGTTATGCCAACGCCAATGCGCAGATATTTCCTGAACACCGCGGTGAGGCGGCGGGGAAGCTTGGCACTCAAGCTGCTTGTAGTGCAGATAATTTGCAGCGCGCCTACAATGGCACCATTGGTCAACTCGCCAGTACCACCAACAATCCAACCGGCATCTATGATATGGCTGGCGGCGCCGCTGAATACACTGCCGCGCGCTACTCGCAGACGTTGGATGGCGTCGATGATAGCTTGATGGGTGATACAGTACGTCCGCCATATGTGAATTTATATAACTTTACGAATTTTAACGCTTGCACCTTTGAAACTTGCGGCGGTCAGGCGCTTTACGAGACTACGGGTGTAAATAAAGTGAAGGGTGCACGGTGGAATAGCGGTTACGCGATGTTTGTTAGCAAGGATTACCCGTGGTTTGAACGCGGTGGTGACGCCACTAATGAGCCGGGCGCTGGCATTTTTGCCACCTATGCCGGCGCTGGCTATGCCCAGTTTAGGTTTGCTTTTCGCGTAGTGCTTGGCAGCTTTGCACAGTAGGGCGGCGGGTTCTGAATGTCGGTGGGCGCGGTGGCAAAAAGCTGCCGCTTGACGGCAAAAAAGTTTGGTAAACTATCCCGCTTGTGTTATAATGCAGGTATCTAGCCGTGGTGGTAGATGCAAACCCAAAGAGGAGAATAACCAAAAATGGAGGATAAACAACAATGAGTAAATTACGGCAAACGGCTGCGGGGGGGGGGTAGATTTTTAAGCCTTGTCGCCCTGGCGATAATCTTGTTAGGTTTTGCGGCGCCAGCCCATGCGGCGGATGACAACACCGTCAGCATTGCGGTTGACCAGAACGCCGCACTAAAGCCTACCGGCAATCTCTGCAAGGCCACCACCAACGTTACCGTCAAGACCGGCAAGCCCTATGGCTTCAACCTCACCATGCAAGCCGATACCGCCGATTTAATTAATGCTAAAGATAGCAGCATTCGTATAAAGAGGACGACACAGTCTACGTCTGGACTTGCTCAAAATACATGGGGATATTATGACTATATGCATACACATGATGAATGTCATCCTGAAATATGTGAGGGAATTGATATGGCAATACGATGTTTTCCTTGTTCTAGGAAGCCGTCTTATGTCGGTGTGCCTACAATTGGTGAGCCGGCAGCTGTTATTGCCGATGAAGGGCCAGATAAAACAGGTGTAGGACACGGTAAGAGTAAGGAGTATAAAGAAGAAGTAACTTTTGCTGCTAATATTAAGCCTTCAACTTTACCGCAAGGTACATACAGCACTAATATAGTCTATACCGCGACCGCCAAGCCAAAGCCAGCTCCAACCGTCGACTCAACTATCTGTAAGTCTGGTGACCCGCATAACGACTGCCAAGTTGACCTTGATGCTAACATGATTCCAGTCAAGTACACCGGCAGCACCACCAACGCTCAGTGGACCAGCATTGCAAACCCTGAAGACAGTTCTAACCAAGGTAACTGGTATAACTATAATAACAAGCAGTGGGCCAATGCTATTACAGTGAAGTCGGAAGCTCTAAGCAAGTACAAAAACCAGACTAAGGTGGTTGACCAGGCTGACATTTTGGGCTACTGGGTTTATATCCCACGTTACGCTTATGAAGTCATGCGCCGCGATGGCACAGATAAGCCTGTCTCAGCCCAAAACTTCCTAATCCACTTCGAAAAGAAGACCGATGCCAAGCGTCGTCCTGCTGCTTGTAGCACGACCGGTAAAGACTACCGCACCCAGTGCGACCTTGACCGTAGCTACATTAAAGGCCAGCCAAGCAACCAGGGTACTTGGGCGACTCACCCAGCCTTTACTTTCGGCACTAAGGAGCTTAACGGTATCTGGTTCGCGAAGTTTGAGACGACGGGTACTACGTCTCAACCAACTGTCTTGCCAAACGAAGCGCATATTTCTGGCTACTACAATGGTATGTATAACCAAGTCGGTAATTTCTACTCACTCTCCAAGACTATCGGTGTTAACGACCCTAATAACGTTGGTGGTGGCAGCTTTACTACCACTCAAAACAACCACCACCTCGCCAAGCTCAGTTCTCATATGGTCAATAACAACGACTGGGGCGCCGTTACCTACTTAAGTGCCAGTAAGTATGGTGCTGGCTATAACGGTGTCCAGATAAATGGTAATGGGTCTCAACATGATGGCAATAATAATAGTTGGAAAACTGTTGGTACTACAGGATGTGGCCCGTTGGGCTACGGCAATATTGGTAAATATGAATTTGGCGGCACCCTTGGTACTCAGTGGGCGTGTAGCTTTAGCGGTTTGCAATATGCTTACAACGGTAAACTCGGCCAACTCGCCAGCACCACTAACAATCCGACCGGCATCTACGACATGTCTGGTGGTGGCTGGGAATACGTTGCCGCCAGCTATAGCGACAACTTAAACAACTCAAACGCTCAATACTTCAATTCAGCTGCTCATCCACCATACGTCAACACCTATAACTTCAGTGACCTAAATAACTGCACTTTTGCTACTTGTGGCGGTCAAGCCCTCTATGAAACTAATGATGGTGACAATAACGGTTGGAATCAATGGAATGGTAATTACATAGACTTCGTAACATCGTACAGACAGTGGTTCGGGCGAGGTGGCAGCTATAACGATGGCTCGTCTGTTGGGCTGTTTTATGCCTACAGTATCTATGGCGCCGACAACGGCGCGCTAGCGTTCCGCGTCGCTCTCGCGCCCCTGCAAGACTAAATCTGCGGTGGTGTACACCGCCGCTGTTCCGGCTCCAGACAATAAGAGGAGTAGAGGCGTTCGCCGGCGCCCAGCACTCATGACCAGCTCTGTGATGGCAGGGCTTGCCCTGCCATCCCTCTTGCTATTTCTTTCACAAATCTCTTGTCATTTTAACCACAAGTGCTATAATATTGTTAGATTGTAGTGTGGGGCCGGGTAGGTCGTGTGTAATAGGAGGTAAGGTGGATTTTGCAGCAAAATTTAGCGCTAAAGGACTAGCCAAGGGCTTTGGCTGGTTTGCGGCGGCGGTGGCATTGACCACTTTGTTTGCTGCGCCGTCCTACGCGGCCGACGACACTTCTTGTAGCGACAACGGCCTGTGCTTAAAGCTAGACGGCGGTAAAGAAGTTCAGCTCAAGCGAGACAACGCCGTCCCGAATAGCACCACATATTCCAGCACGGTTTTGATGTCCGTGACGACAGACCACAACAAGCGGGCGGTTTTGACCATGCAGACCTCTAATCCGAATTTGGTGAACGAGAGCAACACCGCGCTTAGCATCCCGAGTATGAAAGATGCTAGAAACGCTGTGCCGTCGGGTAGTTGGGGTGTCATGACGTCTTATTCAACTGACGGCAAGACCAGCAAGGGAGCGGATGACAAGAAGATGCACCCGTTGCCGGCAGCCGGCCAGGAAGTGCCGATTTTTGACCTTGATTTAACAAAGGATTTTGCCAAGGATGGCAAGGCAAACATTAGCGTGTTTGTGGCATTTATGGCCAATATCAACGCCAATAATCTTGCGACTGGCACGTATAGCACTAAGGTAACTTATACTTTGACTAGTGGGGTGGTGAATCGGTCGGGCGATAGCTCGGTTTGCCGCTCGGGCGACCTCAACAGCAACTGCCAAGTTGACCTTGATCCGAACATGGTGCCGATTAGGTACACTGGTAGCGACAGTGACGCGCAGTGGAAATCCGTTTCGTATTCAAATACCAAGAATACTAAGGGGCAGTGGTATGATTACGGCAAGAAGCAGTGGGCGAACGCCGTGACGGTGAAACGGGATGTGATTGAAAAGTATCGTGATAAGGATGATGTGCCGATTGACCAGAATGATGTTTTGGGTTACTGGGTGTACATCCCGCGCTACGCTTATGAGGTGATGCGCAAGGAGCCGAACAACTCGGCGATTGATACGCCGGAAAACTTCCAGATTCGTTTTGAAAAGGCGACCGACAAGCATATCCCGGGCAAGTGCGCGACTGACAAGGACGGCGTGCCGTATCGCGGCGGCTGTTCATTGGACCGCAATTACATTCCAGGCAAAAATCAGACCAATTCTACTTGGGCGACCCATCCGGCATTTACCTTTGGCGACAAGGAGCTGAATGGTATTTGGGTGGCGAAGTTTGAACTGACGGGTACGAGCAAGCAGCCGACCGTGTTGCCGAACGAACGTGTGATGACGATTGATAGAGCAGTGCGCACCATGGGCGATGCTTATCGGACAGCCACTACGATTGGCCAGAC
Organism: uncultured Candidatus Saccharibacteria bacterium; assembly: GCA_947090635.1. Lineage (GTDB taxonomy): Bacteria > Patescibacteriota > Saccharimonadia > Saccharimonadales > Saccharimonadaceae > Nanoperiomorbus. Next base: position 106,129 of record CAMUOM010000002.1, read on the forward strand.
TGACAAGAATAATGTTGGCGGCAACAGTTTTGACCCAATGCCACCGCAAAACAGCCATTCGCTGGTGAAGTTGAGTTCGCGCATGGCGCGCAACAGCGATTGGGGTGCAATTGTCTACTTTGCAAATAGCGCATATGGCGCCGGCTTTGATAAAATTCAGCCAAATAATTTTGCCGCGAATAGCTTAAAGGAAGAAAAGTTGGGCTATATGGATGTAGATTCACCTAATCAGAAGCATTATGGCAAGCTCATCTCGGGATGTGGTCCGGCTGAAAGTGGCAGTAATGAAATTTATAGTGATGTTGGCGTGTTGGATTCGCAGACGGCTTGTAGCGCCAGCAACTCGCAGCGCGCCTATAATGGCAAGTTGGGACAGCTCGCTAGCACCACAGGTAACGTTTATGGCGTTTATGATATGCTAGGCGGCGGCGAGGAGCGCGTGGCGGCTAGCTATTCGACTGACGGCACCAGCTCGGTAACAAATGAGTTCATGACCGCCGCGGCGCACAAGCCATATGTTGACCTCTATAAGTCGGCCAAACCGAACGTGTATGGCTTCGCGGGCTGTACTTGGGAAACTTGTGGTGGTCAGGCGATGTATGAGGTTGATACTTTGCCGACTGCTAGCGAAGGGGCTGATGTCATGTGGGGTGGCGGCGGTGCTAAGTTGATTGACCAAGCAAGCCCATATGCCGTGCGCGGTAGCAGCTCGCTAAATACCGACGAGAAGATGAGTGGTAAAAAGTCGATTTTCTATGAATTGTCAGTTGATGGCTCGGAGTGCGCCAAGAAGTCGGTGCGGGTGGTGCTTAATTAGGATTGTTGGATAAAAACATAAGTGATATAATAATGGCAATAATCGGGGGATAAAATGAGTTGTTCAAATAGAGGTACACGGCGAAATTCAGCAACGCATAAAATGTTAAACAATATGCTAATTGGTGGCGTTGGCTGCCTGACAGTCGCATTGACCTCTGTTGCGTTGTCGGCTGCGCCGACGCGCGCCGTGGAAACATACAACCCGTTACATGGTCTACATTGTTCGGGCGGTGATACGGTAAAAGATAACAAACTGTGTTTGCAGCTAGTGTCTAACGATACCGTAGTTAATTTGACTAAACAAGATGGCCAAAATATGATGAATTCGACACAGTTAGTGGCGGTGAGTCGGCGTAGTTACGGTATGGTGTTAACTATGCAGGCGAAGAACTCGAATTTGGTGAATGAGAGTGATCCGACGCAATACATCAGTAGTACTGAAGTGGAGGGCTCGGATGGCTTAGCCGCTAACCAGTGGGGTGTGGTTACATCTTATGGTATTAGTAAGGATGGTACTACAAACATGACAATGCACAATTCGAAGTTGCGGGGGGTGCCGAAGGGAAATGCTCCATTGCCAATTTTTGATGTTAGTCCTTATGACAACGCAGAACGGGGCGATGTATCGGGCGTATACTCAAATGTATTATTTAAGGCTAACATTAGCGGCAACAAGCTAAAAACTGGTACCTATAGCACCTACGTTACTTACAGCCTTACAGCTAAGCCGCGTCCAAATCCGATTGGTGGCGATTCAGTCTGCCGTGCTGGCGACCCAAAGAACGATTGTCAAGTTGACCTTGACGACAACATGATTCCAGTTAAGTATACTGGTAGTACTAGTAACGACGAATGGACCTCGATAGCTTATCCAGAGAGCAACAATCACGTTGGCGAGTGGTATGATTACAACCAGAAGCGTTGGGCGAACGCCGTGACTGTGAAAAACCCAAGTGAGTACAAGAAGCAAAATAAGGTGGTGAAAAAGGACGACATCCTCGGCTTTTGGGTCTATGTGCCGCGCTACGCTTATGAGGTGATGCGCAAGGAGTATAGCAATTATCCGATTACTGAACCGGAGGACTTCCAAATTCATTTCGAAAAGGCTACCGACGTTAAGCATACACCGGGTAAGTGTTTGATGACCACACACGACAATCGCTTCGCTTCGTTGTATCGCGACGATTGCTCGTTGATTCGCACCTATGTGGCAGGTAAGAATCCGGATAATTCTACTTGGGCGACTCACCCAGCCTTTACCTTGGGTTCAAAGGAACTTAATGGCTTCTGGATAGCTAAGTTTGAACCAACAGGCGACGATAAGCAGCCGACATTTTTGCCGGGGCAGAGAATAATGACGTGGGACACTTCGACGACAGACTATGGTCGGAAGTATACGACGTCTACTACGGTGGGTGTTAAGGACCCGAATAATGTTGGCGGCAATACGGACTTTACTCCTCCGGCGCAGAACAACAACAATTTGGCAGAGTTGAGCTCGCGCATGATACGTAGCAAGGAATGGGGCGCAGTGGCTTACTTGTCTTCTAGTAAATACGGTGCTGGTGTGAACAAAGTGCAACCGAATGCCTTCTTCTTGGACAATAATGGAGCCGATCTAAAGAATAATAAGCCGATGTTCTCGAAATATGGTGTTGACGAAGGTGGCGGCAATACGAGTTACATGTTTAGTAACATGATTTCTGGTTGTGGCCCAGCGAACGCGGGTGATTTCAAGGGAGTTTATAACGATTACGGTACGCTCGGCACGCAAGATGCTTGTAGTAGGAGCAATCCACAGCGATCATATAACGGTTCACTAGGGCAGCTCGCCAGTACCACGGGTAATATTTATGGTGTTTACGACATGGTGGGCGGCGGCTCTGAGTATGTAGCCGCAACGTATGGAACAGATAAAGATCACTCATTTATGGATACTAAGCACATGCAGAATCCGGCGGTGCCACCATATGTTGACATATTTGTCTTTACTAAAGCAAAAGATGGATATAACATATCTAACTGTACCTGGGAAATGTGTGGCGGACAGGCTATACACGAGGTTAATGTAAGAGATGACGGCGGCGAGGATGTTGTAGGTCAATGGGGTGCTAATGGTGGGTTTGTTAGTAGTAATGATCCATTGTATCTGCGCGGCGATAGCTCATATGGTATGACACAAGGAATTAATGTTTCACTGTTTGCGTCAAGTTCAGATAATGCTAAAGATACCCACAGTAATACTACCTTTAGGGTAGTGATGAATAAGTAGCACTAAGATGGAGTGTCAGTGTTGAGATAATTGAAGCGTTAAGTACAGCTATTAAAGCGAGCAAGGCGGGCCGTTTGCCCGCTTTTAGTGTACCTATAGCCCTAGTTATTGCACAAAAAATGTGCACGAACGGCCGAGGTTGTTTTTGGAGTGGCATTTGCTATAAGGAACTAGCGCAGTTTAAGCTTTAATGACGTAATAGTGACTTTGCTGCTAGGCTTAGGTATTTTGTGGCGTTTACCGCCACTCGTGGTTAAGCTTTTGTTATTAGCATAGCTAACAGGGTTAATTAGACTAGGCGAATACATAAAATAATTGCACGGTTTAGACTGGTTGCTGCAGCTGAGCTGGTTGGTGCTGTGTGTGGTCGGTGTCTGGTTTGTCTAGGTCTGAATTGTTTAATTTTGAAAGTCATTTAGCTATTTAAAAGTGCCCGCGTAGCGGGCGGCTTTTGTTGGGCTGCCATCGTTTAGTTTATAACTTTATTTTGCGCGCTGTTTATTGCTGCGCAGCGTGCCGTTTGTGCGTGGCCAGCGGCTGATTATCTAAACCTGAGTCATTTAACTTTAAATCTGCCCAGTTTATAAAAGCAATCCGCCCGTGTAACGGGCGGCTTTTATTGACATAAGAAAAACCGCCACTTTGGGATTTCTCCCGTTGGGGCGGTAAACAGTCTAGGTTTTTACGTTCCTGAGATACTTCCACCTCGCGGGGTGGGCTAGAGGACGAATCTCGCAGTTTTCGTACTCTAGTGGGGCTTACAAGCCTTCAAAGTAAATGTGGAACTGGTTGAGTCGTGAGTTTGGAGCTAACGACTGTGATTGCTTTTTCATAAGCCCTTTTATAATAGCAAGTATAGCCAAAAATGTCAATAGTTTGGGCTGGGGCACAATATAGCATGAAACGCATACCAGCCCGCAAAATGGCGCGAAAAATCTGTGGAAAACAAGTGGGGAAAACTAAATAACAGAGGTGAAGTGGGCGGCAACCGTCGTCACCTCGCCTGAAAAAATCTGTGGAAAACTTTGCCGCAAATTGTGGGAAAAGTCGGCAAAATCGCTTAAATTGCAGGTGCAGGCGGGGCTTCGGTGGTGGCTCGCGCTAGCCATTTTACTGCCCGCGCCGGCTAGTTTAATGTTGATTTTTACAGATTTAGCCTTACGGGTCGATTCTTTGCGCCGCTCGGGCTAGCTTGTTGGGGCTTATTATTTATTTACTATAATTATTATACCGATATTGCACTGGGCTCGCCCTAATTTAGCTACCACGTGTGCTATAGATGGAGTTTGAGGTGGTGGGTTCTATGCCAGATGCGAGGCCGCCTAGCTGACAGGGGCGCAGAGACACTAAAAAAGCCCGCCGTAGCGGACTTCAGAATAATTTTGGTGGGCTGAAAGAGGCTCGAACTCCTGACCTCGTCCACGTCAAGGACGCGCTCTAGCCAACTGAGCTACCAGCCCAATACACCTAATATAGCAGATTGCCGGCCGTCTTGCAATAATTTTGCCACCAGATATCGCCGGCCAGCCACCAGATGGGCACCACATAGTTTCATTGCCCGATAGATGAGTTGGCCAGCTGCTGGTGCCGTCGGCCAGCCATCAGATAGTGGCGACAGCGCTCTCTAGCTAGTTGGCGCGACTACTGGTTTTACCTTCGGCGTCGCGGTTGTGCATTTAATTAATAAAAGTTTGGTAAATTATCCCGCTTGTGCTATAATGCAGGTATCTAGCCGTGGTGGCAGAGATAAACCTAAAGAGGACAATAACCAAAAATGGAGGACAAACAATATGAGTAAATTACGGCAAACAGCTGCGGGGGGGGGGTAAACTTTTAAGCCTTATCGCTCTCGCGATAATCCTGTTAGGTTTTGCGGCGCCAGCCCATGCGGCGGATGACAACACCGTCAGCATTGCGGTTGACCATAACGCAGCGCTAAAGCCAGCCGGCAATCTCTATAAAGCTACCACAAACGTTACCGTCAAGACCGGCAAACCCTATGGTTTCAATCTTACCCTACATGCGACCGGCTCGCCTGATTTGGTTAATCAGAAGGATGACAATCATCGCATCAAATCTCTGCCGGTTAGCAATGATTCTGCATCTCTTGCAGCTAATCAATGGGGATACAATACTTACAATTCAAACATGTATTTTTACGGTGTGCCAGATGGCTCTAGTCCCGCCGTCATCGCCGACGTCACCAAGGCTAAGCCAGCGGGTTGTACTAATCCAGCCAATTGCATCAAGCAGGTGACATTTGCCGCTAACGTCGACCCAGCTAAGCTTGCCAGTGGCAGCTACAGCACCACCATTATTTATACGACCACTGTCAAACCAACACCAAAGCCGGCGCCAATACCAATGGCCAAATTAGAGCCAGCCCGTGGTGTTAATTTAACAGTTTGCCGTTCTGGCGACCCAAAGAACGACTGCCAAGTCGACCTCGACCCAAACATGATTCCGGTCAAATATACCGGCAGCACCACCAACGCCCAGTGGACCAGCCTCGCCAAGCCAGAAGACAGCTCTAATCAAGGTAATTGGTACAACTACAATAACAAGCAGTGGGCTAATGCCATCACGGTTAAGCCATGGACTCTCAGTAAATACAAGGGCCAGAACAGAGTAGTCAACCAAGCCGACATCCTCGGTTTCTGGGTTTACATCCCGCGTTATGCTTACGAAGTCATGCGACGCGACGGCACAGACAAACCCGTCTCAGCCCAAAACTTCTTAATTAGCTTCGAAAAGAAGACCACGCCAAAGCGTTATCCAGCTGCCTGCAGCACCACTGGCAAAGATTACCGCACTCAGTGTGGCCTCGACCGCAGCTACATTAAAGGACAACCGAGCAACCAAGGTACTTGGGCTACCCACCCAGCATTCACCTTCGGCACTAAGGAGCTTAATGGCATGTGGTTTGCCAAGTTTGAGACCACTGGCACCACTGACCAACCAACCGTCTTGCCAAACGAAGCTCACATGTCCAGCGGTTACGATGTATCACGTAACATTGGCCGTATGTATACCACTGCCAAAACCCTCGGTGTAGCAGACAGTAACAACGTTGGTGGTGAGACAGATTACTCAATACCAGCCCAAAACAACCACCACCTAACTAAACTCAGCTCTCGCATGGTCAACAATAACGACTGGGGTGCTGCTACCTACCTCAGTGCTAGTAAGTATGGTGCCGGCTACAACGGTGTCCAAATAAATTCCAGCGCCGCAGAGCATACTACTTACGGTTGGACTTACAGTATCACTGGTTGTGGCCCATGGGAGAATGATAATACCGATAGCTACGGCAATAGCAACGATTCATGGATAACTCATAAAGGCATTAGCGTCGGCTTACTTGGCACTCAGCAAGCCTGTAGTACAGATAACCCACAGCGTGCCTACAACGGTACCCTTGGACAACTCGCCAGTACCACCAACAACCCAACAGGCATCTACGACATGTCTGGCGGTGGCTGGGAATACACAGCATCTAGTTATACTACTAACCTAAACGAATCTGGCGTAAGCGACAAATATGGTGATTACTTCGGCACTAAAGCTCATCCACCATACGTTAGTACATATAACATAACCAATCTAAATAGCTGCACCTTTAACACCTGTGGCGGTCAAGCTCTTTATGAAACCACTGGGTGGAATGGCAATTACTCTAGCTCCGTAAAGTCGTCCTATCCTTTGTTCCGCCGTGGTGGCAACTACTACTATGGCTCGGCTGCTGGGTTGTTTGTCTCGAATCCTATCAATGGCTACAACGGCGGCGCGTTCCGCGTCGCGCTCGCGTCTCTGCAAGACTAAATCTGCGGTGGTGTACACCGACGCCGTTCTGGCTCCAGACAATAAGAGGAGCAGAGGCGTTTGCCGGTGCCTACTCATATCCTTACACCCCTCAACACTCGCGCCAAATTAAATAAGTACAAAAATAAAACACTGGAAGATAGCTAGTCCGCGCGCACTCTTAAACTGCCAATCTTGACAGAAGAGGGTAGGCGAAACCAACCCTTAACCCAGTGCGGCCGTTTAGGCCATGTTTATGCTACATCTGGTAGCAAACGCGACTATCCCTAGACACAAGATCCGACCATTCGCCCGCAGGTCTACTTGGTGGAGTCTACTGGCTTTGCCGTAGGCTGCATTGTGTATTACAATTTATCGACTGCCGCGTGAACCGAAGTTCATATTTATTATGCTCCAGCTTAAATAATTTGGCAAGAGATTTGTTGCGAGAAATACTTGCGTAAAGGGTTACAGGCTGGACTTTATAATCTCCCTTACCCAACTTACCCCACAACCCTGCGGCGTGGTATAATATAAGCATGAATCAAGAGGAATTGACGGCAGTCCGTCACA
>CAMUOM010000003.1 GCA_947090635.1 uncultured Candidatus Saccharibacteria bacterium
CAAGATTTACATCGTCAAACATTTGATCCATCATAATTATATTTTAGCACAAACTCGGCTTAATAAATTGTACGGTCTATGATAATATAAATACATAGTATATTGTGTCAGCTGAAAGGAGCAATGCTATTATGACGAAAGTTTTAAAGGTGAATTTAAGCAAAACTATAATTGGCTTAGACGATGGTTCTTTTGAAGAGGTCGACACTTCGGCATTAGACTTTATCCCTAAAGAAGGGGATATTGTGGAGTTCTATAAATCTGGTAATAGTGTTATAGTGAGAAAAGTAGAAAAATCCAATAATAATTCCAATAATAACCATGGCAAAAAAGTGAATCGCTTAACATACGCTTTATCGGCGCTTTATGTTGGTGGATTTGGTATACATAAGTTTTATGCAGGGAAAGCAATCGGTATTGTATACCTTTTGTTTTGCTGGACATTCATCCCAGCCATTGTAGCTATGTTTGAGGGTATATCTGCTATATTGAAAGAGCCAGACCAAGATGGCTGCATTTATGTTTAATAACGAGAATGGTAATCTTGTAGCTTTGGCTATTTAGCGCATTATATTGCATATGTAACATAATGCTTTTATTGGTGTTATAATTAATTGCAGTGAAGTTAATTATTGGTTTGGGTAATCCTGGGGCGGAGTATGTTGGTACGCGCCACAATTTCGGCTTTATGATGGCTGACTATATTGCTGAAGTAGAGCATTTTTCGCCGTGGCAGAATAAAAAGAAATTCATGGGTGATGTCGCCACGGGTACAATTAACGGTGAAGCCGTGATTATTTTAAAACCAACGACATATTACAATCTAGTTGGTGAAGCGGCATTAGCTGTAAAGCAGTTTTATCGTTTGAGCGAGAGTGATATTCTAGTAATTCATGATGAGATGGCATTGCCGCTCGGCACGGTACGAACTAGAGTAGGCGGCTCAGATGCGGGGAATAATGGCATTAAAAATCTAATTTTACATCTTGGCGCATCATTTGGTCGCGTACGGATTGGCTCTGGGCTTACGCCAATACATGACGGTGACGCGCAGCCGGTGCATGATAGAAGAGACTATGTACTAGGACGATTAAATCAGGTGGAACGGACTACTTTTGAGACCCTACGTCCAGTAGTGCGCCAATTTGTGACTGATTTTGTTGCGGGCGAATTGGCCCAAACTACTTATAAGCTTGATAACTAATTATGACTAATTAGCCAACTAAAAACCCGCCAACGTAACAAGGGTGGGCATCGTTACTAGTTGGCGGGTTTATTGGCCTCTCGACGCCCCATTGGTAGGTAGCCATATGGCAAGCGTGACCCACCTCACAAACTCCATGGGGTCCGCCGGTCAAGAGGGTTAGATACGCGCCGATTGCTGGTCTGCATAGAGCATTGCAGCAAAAGTGGAGGGTAGGTACTTTTATCATCTGCGCGTAGTCTAACACTAATTGTGTTAAAATAGGGGGTATAAGGTGCTTGTCGCGCAATGACTTTTGCCTCATCACGTGATAACATTAATTAATATAGCACTCTTTTATATTTTTGTCAACTATTTAACAATAAAATATGGAAAATATCAAACAAATATCACCTCTAGACAATGAATTATTACAGCGTACCGCTATAATTGACGACCCAGCAAAAAAGTTATGGTATATAGGTGAGCTACCTAAACTGGCGCCGACGGTGGCAATTGTTGGTTCACGGAAGCCGACTAGCTACGGTCGTGAAATCAGTGCGCGGTTGGTGGCGCAGTTAGTAAAACACGGTGTAATTATTGTGAGCGGGCTTGCGCTAGGCCACGATGCCTTGGCCCATAAAGCTGCTTTGGATTCTGGCGGTATCACGGTTGCCGTGATCGGCAATGGGCTAAAGGACATTCATCCGCATACCAACCATGCACTAGCGCAGCGAATTGTTGACAATCACGGATTGATAATTAGCGAATATGAGCCTGATACGCCAGTGCGAGGCTACCAGTTCCTGCAACGCAACCGTTTGATTAGCGCTTTGGCTGACGTGGTGGTTGTTATAGAAGCCGGCGAACGTTCAGGGACGTTAAATACGGCTGCACACGCTTTGGAACAAGGGCGCGACGTTATGGCAGTGCCAGGCAATGTTACTTCGCCGTTGTCTGTTGGGTGCAATCGTTTGATTGCTCAAGGTGCCGCGCCGGTTTTATGCAGCCAAGACGTGCTCGACCGTTTGGGCATTGTGCCTACAGAGGTAAGTAAAAAAGATGATCATAAAATACGGTTTAACTCTCCAGAGGCGCAGCTAATTTATGATCATATTTTAGCGGGCGAGACTGACGGTGAAAAATTATGTGCGTCAACTGGTTTAGCGCCAGCAGATTTTACGGCAGCGCTGACGATGCTGGAATTAAACGCCTATATTCACCCGCTCGGTAATAATCATTGGGGTGCTTGCTAACGCTTGAGTTTTATTAAAAAATGTGCTAATATCTAAGTTGAGTTTCATGCCTCTTATCTGTGCTGAGATGGAGAGGCGACAATGTTAGATTTAAGGTTAAGAGGAGTTAAATGCCTACAATTAATCAATTGGTTCGCAAGCCTCGTAAGCGTGCGATCAAGAAATCAAAGTCACCTGCTTTGCAGACGATTCAGAATACTTTAAAGACTCGGGTTTATCAGCAGAATTCACCATTGAAGCGTGGTGTTTGTGTGAAGGTTACTACCAAGACCCCAAAGAAGCCTAACTCAGCTATGCGTAAGGTAGCTCGTGTGCGCTTGACTAATGGTCAGGAAGTTTGGGCCTATATTGGTGGTGAAAAGCACAATTTGCAGGAACACGCCGTAGTCTTGGTACGCGGTGGTCGTGTGCCTGACTTGCCTGGTGTGCGTTATCACATCGTTCGTGGTGCGCTTGACCTTCAAGGTGTTGATGGCCGTAAGCGCGGTCGCAGTAAGTACGGTGCTAAGAAAGGAGACAAATAATCATGCCACGTAAGACAACTAAGTCTCTAGCACGCCAAATCAATCCAGACCGTAAGTACAATAGCGTACTAGTGCAACGTTTAATCAACAAGTCAATGTTAGACGGCAAGAAGCTAGCCGCTGAGCGGATGGTTTATGAGGCGCTTGAGACTGCTGCTAAGAAAGTTAAGAGTGAAAACCCACTAGAGGTGCTCGAAACTGCTATGAAGAACATTTCACCTGAATATGAGGTGAAGAGCCGTCGTGTTGGTGGTGCTAACTACCAGATTCCGTTCCCAATTAAGGGTCGTCGCCAAGAGCACTTTGCCTTCATGTGGTTAGTGCAGTCTGCTCGTGCTCGCAAGGGCATGCCATATGCCGACCGTTTAGCTGCTGAGATTGTTGATGCTGTTAATCAAACTGGCGCAGCTTATAAGAAGAAGGAAGATACGCATCGCATGGCTGAGGCTAACCGCGCCTTTGCTCACTTTGCGCGTGCTTAATTAATTTAGGAAGGATAAAATGGCAGAACAAAAGATTCCGATGGAGAAATTCCGCAATATTGGTATTATTGCCCACATTGATGCTGGTAAGACTACCACTACTGAGGGTATTCTATACCGCACTGGTCTAGTGCATAAAATTGGTGAAGTGCACGAAGGTGACACCACTACCGACTTTATGGAGCAGGAGCGTGAGCGCGGTATTACCATCGCTAGTGCAGCTGTTACTTGTTATTGGGAAGGTTGCCACATTAACATCATCGATACCCCAGGGCATATCGACTTTACCGCTGAGGTGGAGCGTTCATTGCGCGTGCTTGATGGCGCAGTTTGTGTGCTTGACGGCAAGATGGGCGTGGAAGCTCAGACCGAAACTGTGTGGCGCCAGGCCAACAAGTATGGCGTGCCACGTTTGATTTTCATTAACAAGATTAACCAAATTGGTGGTGATTTCTATAAGTCACTTGAGTCAGTCCACAACCGTTTGAGTAAAAATGCTTTGCCAGTACATCTACCGATTGGTTTTGAAAAGACTATTAATGGCGTGGTTGACCTTATCAACATGAAGTCTTACACCTACAAGGAATTCAACGACCACAAGTTGGTTGAAGGCGAGATTCCAGCTGATATGGTTGAAAAGGCTAAGGAATATCGTACTAAGCTAGTTGAGAAGGCCGTTGAAGCTGATGATGCGCTGTTTGAGCGTTACCTAGCTGAGGGCGAAGATTCCATTACTCAGGAAGAATTGGTTCGCTGCTTGCGCAAACTTGTAGTGAACGGTGACTTCTACCTAGTGACCGGTGGCGATGGCCGCGGTGTGATTGTGGAGAAGTTGCTAGACCTAGTTGTCGACTATCTACCGTCACCAGCCGATACCTCTAACATTAAGGGTACTGACCCGAAGACTGGCGATGAAGTTGACCGCAAGCCAGATGAGCATGAACCACTATCAGTGCTAGCCTTCAAGGTGGCAACGGACCCATTCGTTGGTAAATTGATTTATGTTCGTGTTTACTCTGGTGTGCTTGAATCTGGTTCATATGTCTTAAACAGCAACACTGGTGAGAAGGAACGCATTGGCCGTATCGTTCGCATGTTCGCTGATAAGCGTGATGAGATTAAAGAAGTCAAGGCTGGCGATATCGCTGCCGTGATTGGCCTTAAGCATACTACTACTGGTAACACATTGTGTGACCCAGCTAATCCAATTCACCTTGAGTCAATTGACTTCGTTGAACCGCCAGTATCAATTGCAGTTGAGCCAAAGACTAAGGCTGACCAGGAAAAGATGGCAATTGGTTTGCAGCGTCTAGCTGAAGAGGACCCAACCTTCCGTGTTCACACTGATGAAGAAACTGGTCAAACCATTATTTCTGGTATGGGCGAGCTTCACCTTGAGATTATCGTTGACCGCTTGCACCGCGAGTTTAACGTTGAAGCTAACACTGGTAAGCCGCAGGTGGCCTACCGCGAGACGATTCGTGGTACTTCAGAAGTACAAGGTAAGTACATTAAGCAGTCCGGTGGTCGTGGTCAGTATGGTGACGTTTGGGTTAAATTTGAACCAAATGAGCCAGGTAAGGGCTTTGAGTTTGTTGACCAGATTAAGGGCGGTGTGGTGCCACAGGAATATCGTCCAGCAGTTAAGGCTGGTATTACTGAGACGCTTGATGGCGGCGTGATTGCCGGCTATCCAGTAGTTGACGTAAAGGCTACTCTGTACGATGGTTCATACCACGAAGTTGACTCTTCTGAAATGGCGTTTAAGATGGCTGGTGCCTTGGCGACACGTGATGGTGTTAAGCAGGCTAAACCAGTTCTACTTGAGCCAATCATGAAACTAAATATTGTTACCCCTGAGGAATTCATGGGTGATGTAATTGGCGATTTGAACTCACGCCGTGGTCGAGTTGAATCGATGTCTGATCTAATGGGCGGCGCCAAGCAAATTGTTGGCTTTGCTCCACTAGGTGAGTTGTTCGGTTACACTACCGACCTACGTTCGATGTCACAAGGTCGTGCTGCTTCTTCAATGGAGCTTGATAAGTACGAAGAAGTGCCAAATAACGTGGCGCAGAAGATTATTGAAGAGCGCAATAAGTAACTAATACTTCAATAAAGTGAACTCCCCTGATACCAGGGGAGTTTTGCTTGTGCTATAATAGTACTATTAATAAGGAGGGACTAGTGTTCAAGAAATCACAACATAATCCGGCGGATGATTTTACCTACCTACCTGATGGTGCGGTATATTTTGATTCAGCCTGTCAGAGTCTTCGTCCGCAACCTGTCATTGATGCGATGCGTCAATATTATCAAGAGTTCAATTCTTGTGGTGAACGTGTGCGTTATGAATGGGGTTTGAAGGTTGACCAACAAGTTACTGCTGTACGTAAGACGATTTTAAAGGCGTTAAAGTTATCGGAGCGCGATTATTTTGTAAGTTTTACGCTTAATACCACATATGGGCTTAATTTATTGCAGAGCCAGCTAGATACCACTAAATTCAAGCGAATTATTACGAGCGAGATAGAACATAACTCTACGTTTTTGTCGACAATAGCATTAAGCAAGCGCACCGGCCTGGAACGAATTGTGGTGCCGCGCAATGATGATGGTACGGTTGATATTGACCAATTAGACCTTGATGGTGCTATCGTGGTAATGAACGCGGTTTCTAACATTGATGGTCGCCAGCTAAAGAATATTGCAGAGCTTACCAAACGAATTCATGCGGCGGGCGGCATTATGATTATTGATGCAGCGCAGACTATGTCACATTATCGTGATTTAATTGCTGGTGTGCCGGCTGATGCGATTTGCTTTTCGTCACATAAGATGTATGGGCCGAGCTTGGGCGTAATGGTAGTGCGACGTAGTTTGCTGCAAAATATGTCGATTGGGTTCGTTGGTGGCGGTATGGTCGACGATGTGGAACGAGATAGCTACCAACTGTCGGCTGAACACAAGGAGCACAACTATACGGCATTTGAGGCTGGATTGCAGCTGTATGCTGAAATTATTGGTCTTGGTGTGGCATTTAAGTGGATGGATGAAGTTCATAAGTCAGATCATACTTTAGACTATGCCGGTCAGGTAATTGAGCTTTTAAAGTCAAATCCGGGTGTACATGTACTAAATACTGAGGTGACACCGACGATTAGTTTCTATCACGATACTATTGATGGACATCTAATTGCTGAAGCGCTATCTGATGCTGGTATTATGGCACGAAGCGGTTATTTCTGTGTACATTATTATTTGAAGCACGTTAAGCAATATCCACCACTGGTGCGTTTGTCGCTTGGTATGCATAATCGTCAGTCGGATGTTGATCGCTTTGCTAAAGCGATTGAAGGGTGGACCAAGTGATTTGTATTGCTGCATTCATCATTCTGGCCGTTGCCGTTCTGGCGGTGCCGATTATACGGTTGTTTAATCGTAAATTGGCCGCGGGTATTATGCAGGCGTTTAAGCGCTCAATTTATTGTTTTACACGCCACGTGACGTTGCGCGCGTGCGACTCGACGTTTAAGGATGACATAAAGGGTGTATTGCTACGTAAAGTGGTATTAAAACACCCTGATTGGGTAAAACCGCTGTCTGGGCTCATTGAGGCCGGCTCGGTATTGATTATTGTTGTGACTATCTGGTCGCTGTTAGTCGGCACGCGCTCGCTGGTGGCACTCTATGTTTATGGCACTTGCGATATTGAGCAGCCATCAGCTTGTTCGTTAGCGAAGGCTGAGGCATGTTCAATTGATAGTAAGCCGATTAGCATGTGGCAGCATCCGTTAAAGTGGACTGGTAAGTGGTTTGGCGATTTTGGTGAGGCAATTGCGGCCGTTCCTGACCGGATGAAGCATTGGAATCCGCAAGAGTATGTGTTGCAGCCGACGCCATATTACAATAAGTTTGACAGTAAAAAGCCACTTGCACTAGATATTTTTGACCCAGGTTGTATCGTGTGTAAGAAGTCGTTCCAACGCCAATTGGCAACGGGATTCTTTGATAAGTATAACGTGACTTTGCTACCATACGCAATTGAAGGTGAGCACGGTACGAAGTTTGCTAATTCTGGCACAGTAGTAAAGTATATGCTGGCTACGGTGCAGCAGCCATTAAATAGTGGCCGCCCAGTAATCTGGCAGATGGCGCAACAGATGTATACCAAGAAAGACAAGGATGGTATCGATTATCAGACAGCCTTTAACTTTGGCTATTCAACCGAGCAGGCCGAACAAACACTACAGTCATGGCTCAAGGAATTTGGCTACAACGATGAACAGGTGCAGCAGATTGTTAAGTTTGTACATTCCGATGCGGCAAATAAGGCGGTTGAGCATATTGCTCAAACTATCAAGACGAAAATTAAGACCAAAAAGATTCCAACGATGATTTTTGATGGTCAGCGTCATGATGGCGAGTATAAACAGTAGTGTAGTATAATAGTAGCTATGAACTTTTGGGATGAATTGCCTGACGGCTTTCTAATTTTGGCGCCTATGGAAGAGGTGACGGATATTGTTTTTCGGCATACCGTAGCTAAGGCTGGTCGACCAGAAGTATTTTATACCGAGTTTACTAATGCAGCGAGCTTTTGTAGTGAGGCTGGTCGATTAGCGACTGCTGGTCGTTTAGCGCACGATAGCGGTGAGAGTCCGCTAGTGGCGCAAATTTGGGGCACCAATCCAGAGCAGTTTGCGGCAATGAGCCAAGCTTTGTGTGAGCAGGGATTTGATGGTGTTGATATAAATATGGGGTGCCCAGCAAAGCATGTGGTTAAATCGGGCGCTGGCTCGGGATTAATCGGTCAGACGGATTTGGCGGCGAGGTTAATTGAAGCAGCAAAATCTGGCGGTTTGCCGGTGTCGGTTAAGACACGTCTTGGTATACGCCACACCGATGAATGGCGACCATGGTTGACGGCTCTACTAGAGCAAAATATTGTTAATCTGACGGTTCATTTGCGTACCAGAAAAGAAATGAGCAAGGTGCCGGCGCACTATGAGTTAATTGATGAGATTTGTGCTTTGCGTGATAGTATAGCGCCACAGACCAAATTGACGATTAACGGTGATATTAGAGACCGGAATCATGCGCGCGAGTTAAAGTTGGCGCATCCGGGTGTCAACGGCTTTATGATTGGTCGTGGTGTGTTTGCGAATCCGTTTTGCTTTGCTGATTTGCCAGAGGGGCATACCCAGGAGGAATTGATTGAGCTGATGCGTTATCAGTTGGATCAGTATGATGAATATCAGATAATTAATGAGAAGTTTACACGTAAGTTTGATCCGTTGAAACATTTCTTTAAAATTTATCTTAATGGTTTTAGTGGGGCTGCGAAAGTGCGTGAAGCTGCTTATAATTGCACTACAACTCAAGCGGTACGACAGGTACTAAAACAAGCTGGATTATAAGTTACATAATACAAAACTCCCTGGTTAAACCAGGGAGTAATAATTATTGGTGGGCGAAGAGGGACTTGAACCCTCACGATATTACTATCAGCAGATTTTAAGTCTGCAGCGTCTACCAATTCCGCCATTCGCCCGCGGAACTAAAATAATTATACAAAACATTATAGCTCTTGGCAAGATGTGTAATAAATAGTAGAATAATAGTAGATGAGTGGGGAGCAGAAAATAGACAAAAATAGTATCCGACGGGTGTTTGTGTCAGATAAACCACGTACTACTGGTACGCTGACTCACACTACTTTAGATTTAAAGCCAATAACAACCTCTAGATTCTATCAGCAGCAGCAAAAGAATAAGGAGAGTAAATCGGGCGAGATGACTGATGTGGAGCGACGTTATCATCAGGCGTGGCAACAATATTATCAGAAATATTATCAAAATTATTATATTGCTGAGTTGGCAAAACAAAAGGAACAGTTTGCTAAGCAATTAGCACAGGTACAAGACCAGCGCGAAGCTGATGGTATATTGGAGCAGCGTGAGTTGCAAGCTAAACTAAAGGAACAAGTACGACAACGTGCTACTAGCATGGTTGCACCAGTGTCTGGGCTAATTAGTCGTTGGCGAAAGCAGGTTTGGTTTTGGCCGGTAGTCGCGGGCGTGGCTGTGTTAATAATTGTGTTGTTCATGCAATTTAGCGCTATCTGGCAGGCAAAGTGGCTAGCTTTTACTCAGCCAGCTCTAAGTAAATCAAATACGGCATTAATTGGTGACGGAAATTATGGTCAGCCAATCAGTAATGAGCCTAGGGTGATTATTCCAAAACTAAATGTCGATGCGCCGGTAGTTTATGGATTAACTGATGTGAGTGAACGAATCGTACAACGGGCCTTGCAAGACGGTGCAGTGAATTATCCAGTAACCGACAATGCGCGGTCCTTGCCGGGACAGAAAGGCAATACGGTTATTTTGGGACATTCTAGTGCTAGCTTTATAGCACCAGGTAACTATAAGTTTATTTTTGTCCAATTGAATCAGCTAAATTCCGGCGATATCTTTTTCTTAGATTACGGTGGCCGCCGTCATGCTTATAAGGTAGTGAACAAAAAAGTCATTAATCCCGACCAGCTAAATCAGTTGAATATGGGAGCTGACAGAGCATATGCTACATTGGTAACTTGTGATCCACCGGGAACAGCTCTAAAACGTTTGCTAGTGATTGGTGAGCAAGTTAGCTAACCTCTAATTTATTAGTTTAATCTAGCACTATTTTGGATTGCTGCAATGATACATTATCGCCATCACCACTCAGGCTAAAGATATATTTGTTATTACTAGAAAGCATTGCTGGCAGATGACCAGACGTAATAGTTTGACGATTGGTACCATCAAATTCAACAATATCGATGTTATTATTAACGGCGTCAAAGATGTGGTAATCATCGAGGAAGGCTAATTTAGTGCTATTACTTTTTCGGTCAAAGCGATAAACTTGCTTAGTTTCTGTATCGTATACTAAGGTAGTGTTGTCGTAGCCAGAATAGATCATGCGGCCATTTGGGCTAAGCTGCAGCCAAGTTAAAGTTTTATCTCCCATCATAGAGTGAGCTGGTTTTATGGTGGATTGTTTATCCCCCTCATCTTCTGAATCATTATGAGAAAGGGTTGGAGTTTCGTGATGCTCGTCGAGTGGTCGTGGAATAATTTCGACGGTATTGTTGCGTGCTACAAAAAGATAATCCTGCCCATTGTAGCTAGTTACTACAGCTTTAGTTGGGACATTGTCTTCATAGTGGCGTATTGGCTTGAGCTGACTATCGGTAAATAGGCTAACTGTTTGGTGGACCTTGTTAGGATTTGATGAATCGGTGACCCTAGACACAATAGCTAATTTATTGTTGCCATAGATAGCATATGAGGTAACATTGTCAGCTAGTAGTATATTGCTGTCCTGCGACTTAATATTTACTAGGTATAGTTTGCCATTATTGATAGCATAAAATGTTTCACCACTGGTGCCACTGAATCGCACATTAGTAATTTGATTAAATTCTGGTGGCATCAGTTTATTGATGTTGGTTACTTTGATATCTTTTTTGTTGCGACAGTCAATTAAAAGATATTCTGGTTGATTATTGACATCGTGACGCACCAATAGGTATTGTGAGCTAAAATCCCACTCAACAATAGAGAATTGTTCCGGAGTATTTGGCTGCGGTCGAGTAACAACTGTGTCGTCAAATTTAATATTATGCTGCTTAACTTTGATGACATCGGCTACATCAAGGACGCTCATTTCCCAACTATCACTGGCCGGTTGTATTGCCAACCATTTTCGGTCAGGTGAGCCGACCATATCAGATGCTTTGCCAATATTTTGAATCGGCTTAGTCACAATATGATTAGGGATGAGGCGGACGTAGTCAAGCCATTTGACGGTACGCGGCGCAAGACTTAAAGTTTTTTGCCAAGTGCGGTAATTAGCTAGCTCCATTTTGATGGTTTGATTGCCCATGCTGGTGTTGGCTCGGTTAGGGGTATTTCCAGGTTGTACATCATTATTAATGCTAACTGTGGCGCCTCTTGGATATGAGTTAAACTGCAACAATGCTACTTGGGATATTTTTCCTGACCAAATATCAAAGCGATAGCCCATTGAGAGGGCGGCGCAGATAATAACGCCGACTATAATAGCAATAGTCATAACGCCGTAGGTGAAAAATCTGATAGCAGTTTCTTTACGCTGTTTTTTAATATCTTCCATATATCTATCTTCTTTAGATATTTATATATTATATTAAAATAATCAAAAAATCAACAAAAAGCACTTGCATTATGGATACATAACCGTTATAATTAGAAGCAAGGAATAGGAGGAGACAAAAGGAGACAAATAAATATGGGTACAGTCATCATCAATGGACAAGCTTACGATGCAATCACTGGATTACCGGTAAATAGTAAAGGGAGCGATTTTGCTGATTGCGAAACCAATAAAACTTTACAGTCAGAAAGCGATGCGAAGGCGCGAATCGATGCTGAACGCCGAGCTATTCTAGGGGATGTAGTTTCTAATACCAACGATACTGCCGCTCCGGTTACGCCGCGTGGTATTAAGCACGAAGTTGAGGCGGCTGCAAAAACTGTGGTTGAACGGGCGCGCAATTCTGTTGCTCCGGACTGGATTAACAATTATATTCAGGGTGGTGCACCACGAGAGATTCAGCCAGTAACTGAGCAAGAGCGTGATTTTCGTACTATGCTACGCAATCGTCAGCCGATTAGCGTGAAGCGCCAACCTGGCGTGTCGCAGACACTCAATCGCCGTTATGTTCGGAAGCCAAGCTCAGAGGCTCAAGATAAAGTTTACACGCCGTCAATTGCAATTGACCAATACCATAAGAGTAAAGCAATGCGCAAGATGTTTGACAGTAAGGTGCCAGATGTTCCAGTTAAGCCAATATTGACTCGCCGTCAATCAGCTGCAGTCCAGTTGCATAATGCGCGCTCCGCTGTTACTACGGCCGCTACCGTGGCAGCTGCTCAATCTATTGCAATGGCAGCAGAGCAATCGCAGAGTCAACAGTCGCAGAACCAGCCAGTGCAACAGCCGCAGGGTCAGCCAGCTCAGCAATCACAGCGGTCCCAACAACAAGTAGCTAGTACTGTATCGCAGCAAACGGTTATGAAAGTTGCTGCAATGCGCGCCGCCGCTTTGGCAGCAGAGCGAAATGCTCGTTTGGCTGAAGCTCAGCGCGCTGAATTGTTACGCGCTGCTAGAAATAGGGCCAATAATAACGTCAATAATAGCGCCGTAAAGACTGCTAGTGCGACTCACACTAATAGTGTTTCAAATGTAGCGCACAACAATAGTGTTACTGATGTTGCACCAAATAGAGTGGCTAAGGTAAATACTGGTCGGTCGTTATCTGGTATGCAACGTGTACCTTATCCACGACCAATTCAAAAGGCAGTAGTGCCTGAACAATCGGTTGGTCATATGGTTAGCGCTCATCAGCTAGAGGGTGCACATAGTGCGGAAGATGCTGTAGATAAAGTATCAGATAGGCTTACGGCGGCGCTAATTCATGCGGATGAGCTGCGCAATAGTCAACCACGCAATGTTGAAACAGAGCATCGTGATAAGGATACCGCTCCATTACTTAAGGTTGCGCAACGTGAAGCTGAGCATACTAAAGAACAAGTAGCGAAGCGCGGACGCCGTAAATTTAAGTTGTCAGCTGTTGCCGCTGCGGTAACTGCAGTAGCATTATTGCTCGGATACGGTGGCTATCTAGCTTATCCTAATGTTCAACTGCGCATTGCCGCGTCTAAGGCTGGGCTTGATGCTAAAGATTTTTATGCTCCTAGCGGCTATAAAGTTAGCGGCTCAGTGGCAATGGGAGAAGGTAAGTTAGCAGTTAATTATCGTGGTGAGAACAATGCATCTTATCGTATTAATCAAGAGCGCAGCAATGCTACCGATGCTGACGTTAAAAATGAAGCTACTATTAAGGGCAAAGATAGCTTTGATAGCTTAAAGGCTGGAGATGTTAACGTTTATCGCTATAACGACAAGGCTTCTTGGGTAAAGAATGGCGTACGTTACACTTTGGATACAAACGATTTTCTAACCAGCGACCAAATTGTTAAAATTGCCAATAGCGTTAAGTAAATTGCTGTTCGGTTGATTGTTTAAGCCAGCCTAGTAATAGGTTGGCTTAAATTGACTTATCATTGTATAATATAGGGTATGAAGCAGCCAAATAATTTGGCTTTGGCATTTGCGCATGAATTAGCGCAAATTAACCAAGCAATTTCTGATAAGCCGAAGTCTGAAGATGATGATAAGTTGCATGTGCAAGAGACTGGGGCGATTTTTAGTGAGATATACGAAAATATTCGCAACGCTAGTCAGAATGCCCAAGAAAACTTACTTTTAATGCACGCTATCGCGCGATTTATTTCGCGTTATTTCAATGGTATGAAGCGTCAGAGCAAGCGTAGTGGTGAAGATTTGGTAATTGAATTGACATTGGCGGGCTATTTGCCAAACGACAGCGTTAGTTTGTCGACTATCGATCAGTTTACTGAGATGATAAAATCTGCCGTTGCGGTGAAGCGTAGCATTGGCTCTAAGGTGAATGGTCATGTTGATGCTTGGATTGTGGAACCATTGGCTGCTAACATTGAAGCTATTTTACGCGACCACCGCTCTGAACAGGCGTTGGCAAATGCGGCATATAATTATTTTTTGTCGGCGATTGATATTGAAAAAATAACCGATGGGAATCAGCATCCAGACAATTATGAGGCTACATTGTATGTTGCGGTACATAAGGTGCTACTTAAATCGGCTGATGCGGCTATCCGGTATAATCTTGGTGTTCGTTATGGTATTACACCTACGTCGGTAAATGGGTTTATTAATTTCAATGAACAGTTAGACCAGATTTTCGAATCTGAATTATATAAAAAATTATTGCGTTTAATTGACCGCAATGGTGCAACATGGCGGATTATTGGTCATTGCGTCGAAAAGGACGACCATTTCGAGTTAAAGCTTACTTCAGACAAAGCTTTATTGGGTGCAGTCAATACGGCTACGCTAAATACCTATGTTGATGTTAATAACAACATTAACCGTGGTGTAATCCGGAGCATCATTTTTCTAATTATTACTAAATTTATTATTGGGATTGCTATGGAGGTGCCATATGACATGGCGGTGCATAACCAGGTGATTTGGTTGGCTTTGGGGGTTAATTTGCTGCTGCCGCCGCTATACATGGCATTCTTGCGGGCGACGTTAATTATGCCTGATGCGCGTAACACTAAGGCGCTAGCGAAGAACATTGAGCGGATTTTCTTTACGCCAATTCCAAAGCGGCCATTTTTGTCGCTGCGGCAGCGACATTTTTCGAAAATATTTAATTTTATCTATTATCTAGTAGTGATTGGTGTGTTCGCTGGTGTGTCGTGGCTTTTGATCACCTACGCAGCGTTCGAATGGATTCACTTGGCTATCTTCTTCATCTTTATCAGTACGGCTAGCTTCTTAGGCTTTCGGATTAGCCGTAATATTCGCGAGATTGAGATTGGAGATGAGGCTACTACAACGATGACAATCGTGCGTGATATTGTTTATATGCCATTCGTTAATGTTGGCCGCCACCTTAGTGAAACTTATGCAAAAATCAATTTAGTGTCGCGCTTCCTTGATATGTTTGTGGAGATGCCAATGAAGCTAATTATCGCTTTCTTCCGACGCTGGGGTAGCTTTATGAACGCTAAAAAAGACGATTTATAAAATCAAAACACAATAGAGGTTTTAGTAGCTGCTAGTACTACTAAAAAACGATTCATCCACTGCAGAATATGCATTCCACAACCATGAATCGTTTTATGTTTCTATTATATTAGATAACAATAAAAAGTCAATAAAGTTTTGTCTGGTACCAAAAAGACGATTCATCCACCGCAAACTATAGGTGCTCGCGACCATGAATCGTCTTATGCCTTTATTCTATCAAACTTCGACAGAGAAATCAATTACTGATAATTTACTCAAAGTTAAAAAGATATATTAGACAGCCTTACATTATGTAAGCATATGGGGTATATTAATACTAAGAAATATTCACAAATGAAAGGAAAAAACGGTGCCATTAGATAGTGTTAGACGAGGTCGCAATCTATACATATTTTATAAGAATAATAAAGGCGACCAGATATACTGGGTAAGTCACGAAGCAGTGAATCCAATCACAAACAAGCTTAGCGTTATAGAAGGCGAGCTCTTAATTTCCTTTGACCATCGCAATATACTTAGCCTGTGGAGTGATTACCCATGGAAGTTTACCCCAGAACAAAAGGCTCTGTTCGATAAAGAAAACCCATACTGGGCGGACTTCTTTGAGCGCCGCAACGGCACGGATCCACCAACAGTAGACAAGAATGGTGTTGGCACGATACACTTTAACGACTAGTTTATAGCTGGATAAGTAATGTAGTTTATGGTATAATGTGATATATGTCAAACCGCAAACTACCTCTCGTCGCTATCGTCGGCCGCACTAATGCCGGCAAGTCTTCGCTATTTAACCGCTTGGTTGGGTCGATGGATGCTATCGTGGCGCGTGAAGCGGGTACGACGCGCGACTCGGTTTATCGGCGGGTAGAACACAAAGAGGGCGCGTTTATTTTAATTGATACGGCTGGTCTGAAGGATGACCCAGCGGATGAATTTGAGGCGACAATTCAAGACCAAGTGAACGATGCTATTCAGTCGGCGGACGCGATTTTATTCGTCAAAGACTGCACTGAGCCGGCCACTCAAGACGACCGCGCGCTTGCTAAGAATATTTTGCGCTCGGGTAAGCCGGTAATTTTGGCGCTTAATAAGACTGATATTAAGGGGCACTATGGCGTGGAGGAATATTTGCGCCTTGGCATTAAGGCGGAGGATATTATTCTAACCAGCGCTGAGCACAATCGTGGTATTGAGCAGCTATTACATGCTATTATGCAGAACATTCCACACGTACATGCGCGTGAAGCCGACGAGGTGATCAAGGTTGCCTTAATTGGCCGTCCAAATGCTGGTAAATCACATTTATTCAATACGCTGGTCGGTAAGCAGCAAGCTGTGGTAGCAAATGTGGCTGGTACGACGCGCGACATTAATCGCACTAGCGTGCGTTATCACGGTAAGACGATTGAACTACTAGATACGGCCGGTGTGCGTCGTAACGGTAAAATTGAGCAGGGTATTGAGAAATTTAGCGTGTTACGAACAGTGAGCGCAATTGAAGAATCGGATATTTGCTTACTATTGATGGATGTCAATGAGCTTAATACTGCGTTGGACGCCAAGTTGGCTGGGCAAATTATTGATGCTGGCAAGGGCTTGATAATAGTTGTGAGTAAATGGGACTCAGTGATGGGTAAGGACGCCTATACGAGGGACGCTTTGGCGCCAAGTATTGCACACACCTTTGATTTTGCTCCATGGGCGCCACTCATCTTTACTTCGTCCGTTACAGGGCAGAATGTTACCAAGTTGTTTGATTTGATTACTGATATCGCCGCTACCCGTCGTCAGACCATTTCAACTAGCAAGCTTAATGATTGCTTAAAGAAATGTATTTTACACCATCAACCGGCTGGGTTGAAGAATACACATCCAAAGTTGCGTTATGTAGTGCAAACGGATGTGACGCCACCGTGGTTTGTGATTTATGGTAGTAATTTAAAGTATCTTCATTGGTCATACAAGCGATATCTGGAGGCGCAGTGGCGCGAAAGCTTTGGCGGCTTCGAGGGTACGGCGATTAAATTTAGTTTTCGCGACGAGAAGCAGATTCAGGCGAATCGCGAGAAGGAGCGCAAGCAGGCAGAGCGAGCGGCTCGTCGTGCGGCGCGACCAGCTAAGCCGGACAGCTCTAAATCTGAGTAATAAAATACACCCCCAAATTATTGGGGGTGTTTGCTAGGAGTTATTTATTCATCGCAGGCTTGCCAAATCATTACGCTGGTATCGTAATAGAGAAAGCTATTTCCGTCGATGTAATGCGCTAGGCGAACTAATTCGCTTTCGGCGATGGCTCTGCCATCCTTCTCATTACAATATTTTATATAATGAATGACCGCGTCGCGGAACTCTGCGATATCTTCGTCGCTATCATGATGTTTGGCTAGTTTCTTTTCGGCTTCGCGTAGTGAGTCGTGCAACTGGTCATTATAGATAAGCGAAGCGAAGAAACGCTTCATACGTTTAAAAACGTTCATAATAATCCTCCGGAAGGTGCTGATTTTGTTAATCCAATTATATTATAAGCTATTATGCTAATTTTGTCAAGATGGTTGCGGTTATTTTGACAATTTGGCAAAACTTAGGCATGAGATTTGCGGGAATTGGCGTTGTATTACTAAAAAATACAACACTTTCAATGGGGTTCTCTGTTAATTGTGTGGATAATTTTAAGGTTGACGGCGGGTAATTTCTGCGATATAATAACCGATGAGGATTAAGAAAAAGAAAGAGAGAACTATGAGCGAGAATAAGTTCGATGAAGCAACCTTGCCAGATAAGCAAGTCAAGCGGTTACGCAGTTTACTAATTGAGGCCGAAAAGAATTTGGCTGCGGCCAAAGAGCTACTTTATTCAATTGTCGGTGATGACGATATGCCAGCACGTACGGCGTCGGATGTAACCGGTAAGGTAATCGAAGGCGTTTTTGACGGCCAGACAATGCATGATAACGAGGGTAAGTCTTATCCAGTGCCAGCCAACTATGCTTCAAAGTCAAAGTTGGTTGAGGGTGACATTCTAAAGCTAACGATTGCAAACGACGGTTCGTTTATTTACAAGCAAATTGGGCCAGTGCCGCGTCGCCAATTGGTTGGCACGCTAGTACAGCATGATGGTGCATATTATGTAGAGGCTGGTTCACGCGAGTATCGTGTGCTACTAGCATCCGTGACGTTTTTCCGTGGCCACATTGGCGACCAAGTATCAGTAATTGTACCAGATGATAATCCTAATGCCGAGTGGGCAGCAGTGGAGGCGATTTTATAATGTTTAAGTATCAACCAGAATCAAAAGAAGCTAAATTAGTTGCTACGAATCGTTCTAAGGCGTTGACGTCTGTATTGATGATTGGCGGCTTGTTGATTGTTGCAATTATTTTTATAGTTTCAATAGCTATTTATAATTCAGCATCTAATGGCGGCAGTAAAACTAATGCTTCACGTAATGAGAATTCAGTCGCCAAGGCTGAACCAGCCAAGGATAAACAAGATAACGGAGCAGACGAAGATAGCAAAAAGAGTGCCATTCCAAAAGAGGCACTAACGCCAGTGACGGACCTCACCTCAAGTACTCATCTAATAGATCACTTTGATGGTAAACTTGGTTCTAAAGTTACTGTAATTGAGTATGCCGACTTTACGTGTCCATATTGCCAGAAGATTCATGCCACAATGAAGAAGATTAATGAGGATTATCGCGATAAAGTACTGTTCGTCTATCGTTCT
Organism: uncultured Candidatus Saccharibacteria bacterium; assembly: GCA_947090635.1. Taxonomy (GTDB): domain Bacteria; phylum Patescibacteriota; class Saccharimonadia; order Saccharimonadales; family Saccharimonadaceae; genus Nanoperiomorbus. The sequence continues at coordinate 18,904 of CAMUOM010000003.1, forward strand.
TACAACGTAGGTCATACCTACTCTACAATTACGGCACGTGCGGCAGAGGCGGCCTACATTGTTGGTGACCAGGCTGGCTACTTTAAGATGGCAGATGTGCTATATAGCAATCGTGATTGGATGACGACAGATTATATTGAGGCACCTGCTCTTGATGCTAAGATAATTGATATGGCTAAGCAGGCCGGCCTTGACGGCAATAAACTACTATCAGTATTTAAGGCACACAAGGACAATACGATTGATAGTAAACTAGCGCGTGACCGTGAATTTGGCGAAAAATCTAATGTGAATGGTACACCGACAGTTTTGGTTAACGGTATTCAGGCAAAACCAACTGACAGCGATATTCGCAGTAAAATTGATGCTGCATTAAAGTAAAATGGATTCATATTACACAGACGGTAGTACGGCGCCATGTAACCCTGGCCCCGGTGGGTTTGCGGTTATTAAAAATGGTCAACCTTATCTAGTAGGCAGCGAGCCAGCAGACAGTGCTGTGTCAAATCGGCAGACTACCAATATTCGTATGGAGGGGTTTGCGCTAATGACAGCTCTAATTGATGCTGGTGGTCGACCATGCCGTATTACTACTGATAGTCAGTTTTGGCTAAATGTTTTGACAAAATGGGCTAGTGGCTGGCAGGCGAAGGGCTGGCCCGACAAAATTAAGAATCGCGATATTGTAATTAAACTCTACGAGTTATATCAAGCCTCGCAGGCTGATTTACAGTGGACAAGGGCGCACGTTGGCACAACCTACAATGAGATGGCGGATACATGGGCTAATTTAGCGCGCAAAGCTGGTGTGGTTGGCACGGTGACGGCAGATTCAATTGAGCGCAACTAGCCATATCTGCTATAATGCAGGTATGAATAATGAACAAGTAGAGGGTAACCCGGAGGTGAATGATGTCAATCCGGAATATGACGCTGATCTAGAGGCTGCGCGTAACCAAGATGAGGTGACAGTGGATACTACGCCACAGGTTGAGCACCATGCGCCTGAGCGGCCAGAGGAACTAAATCGCACTAATAGTTTCGATATTTTTGCGTGGGGTAATAATTTATCGCGCATTAAGAATGACCTTAAGATTGAGCTGTTTTTAGTCAATAAGCACTATACGGTTTATCAACTGCCAATCGCAAGCGAGCTATTACCGCAGGTGGCGCCGGTATTTTTGCTGGGTGTACTGAATGACATTGAAAAGGGCGCTGGCCTAGGGTTGGAGGTGCGAGCCTACGAGAAGTCAGAACAAGAACCTGGCGTACTGCTGTACTCCACACGCAAGCAAGTGTCGAATGCAAACCACGTGCTAAATATTATCGAGCATGAACGTGAAACGATTGAGGCGTTTGATGAGTATAACCATGAATTTAAGACCATCAAGATGGTGGTGGCGCGGTTTACGCACAAGGATATCGAGCCATTTTATGTAGTGAAGCAGTTGGCTGGCGCAAGTAGTCTCAATGAGCGCACCGCTTGGCAGATTGACGATAATGGCAAGCTTGATACATTTAAGGCAACTACAGCCTTTAAGGTGCCGACAGACAATCAAGTGCTGATTTGCGGTAACGCGGCAGCGGAGGGTGATGATATTAACCAGCGCATCTTTGCTTTTGCGCCGAAAAAATTTGAGGCAATGTTTGGCTACAACTTCAAGAAGCAGTCAATTGCCGATAAAAAAGTAGAGCAGATTTTGTCACATTATGACCTCAATTTTCCAGATGGACAAGATCTGAACACAATGATTGCTGGTAAAACTAAGCTGATTAATAAGCTACAGAAGCTAGATATTGGCACTAAGACGCAAGAGGAATTGGTGCAATACGCTGAAGATATGGCGCTCAACCTGATGACTACTGATAGCGGTGCGATTATCATTATGGACAATAAAGACCTTGACACTTTCGTGAGTCTATTGAACGACGACTTTATGACCTCAGAGTTAACTGGTTTTAAGTACGAAGTTAAAGGTAAGAAGTTGCTTGAAGGCGGCGACGGAGAATAACGATGAATGCGGGCCCACGGATTGTGGTAATTGGCGGTGGTACAGGGTCGTTTGTGGTTCTGACTGGGCTCAAGAGCTACGCACGGCATTTGACTGCGCTAGTTAGCATGGCAGATAATGGTGGTTCGACGGGCCAGCTGCGCGATGAGTATGGCGTGCTGCCGCCGGGTGATGTGCGTCAGTGTTTGGTAGCATTGAGCGCTAGCCCGCGAGTGCGTGACTTGTTTAACTACCGCTTTGATGAGGGTATTATGGCAGGACACGCCTTTGGCAACCTCTTTTTGACCGCGCTTGAAAAGATGACTGGTAGCTTTGCTGATGCAGTGAATCTGGCAGAAGAAGTATTGCGTGTGGACGGCGCCGTGCTGCCTGTGACACTGGATGATATTGAGCTAGAAGCACATGACGGTAAGCGCGTGATTTGTGGTGAAGACTTATTGACTGAATCTCAGCTATCAAATAGGCCATTAATTAAAGTTAAAAAGCGAGTGGGACATGGCCGGGTGCATATCAACCCCGCGGTAGTTGAAGCGATTGAGCGGGCCGATTTAATTGTGGTGGCCCCAGGTAATCTATACAGTTCATTATCACCGGCGTTAGCAATTCCCGAGATGGGCAAGTTGTTATCGCGCGCGCCAGCCCGTAAAGTTTATATTGCCAATTTGGTTAATAAGCCCGGTCAAACGGAAGGCTTTGCGGTGCATGACTATGCGTCTGAGCTTGAGCGAATTGCGGGTGCGAAGTTTATTGACTACGTGATTTATAATATTTGTCAGCCATCAGAGGAATTGTTGGCTTGTTACGCTAAGGCTGGCGAGCGACCGGTTAAAATTGATGAGGCAGCGCTTAAGCAGGCGCACTACAAATCGATTGGTGCTAAATTGTTGTCACGCCAGATTTGGCAGAATAATTCTAAAGTTGACCCGTTGGCCAACCAGCGTTCACTAATTCGTCATAATCCAGATGCAGTAGCACGGGCGATTATGAAGCTTTATTTTAGTTAAATTATGTTGCTTATGATAAAATGTGATATAATTAGGTTATATAGACCTAAAGGATAGTGAAAGGATGGGATCGAAATGTACGCAATCGATGAAAAATTTGTCGACGAGTTGGGATTAACCGATTTGAAGCCAGAAGAAAAGCGCGAATTCGCCGAGCACATTAGCCGCGAGCTGGAGCAGCGCGTGGGTGACCGTTTAACGAATGGCATGAGCGATGAATTGTTAGACGAATTTGGCTATTTTGTGGATGGTGATGAAGATGGGATGAATAAGTGGTTTGCCGCTAATATGCCTAATTTTCGTAACGATGCTGAATATCAGCAGTTAGCTGCTAGTCAGCCAGACGCTCCGGATCAGGCTTTGATGAGTCAATTCGGTGCTTTGAAGTGGTTACAAAAGAATCGTCCTGATTATCAGGAAGTAGTACGCAATACTCTAGATGAGCTAAAGCAAGAGATTATCTCAAGCCGTGAAGCGATTTTACGCGGCGCTAATAGCTAAACTGGCGATAGTCTATTGTTAAAGCACAAATGCCCCCACCTTGGGGGTATTTTATTGACAGTGTGGCGTTGGTTTGACTAAAATATTAATAGTTTAAATTAGTAAAGGGGTACATGAAGTATAACGTAACGGAATGCCAGCTAAAGCGTGGCGGCAAGGGGTTGATGATTAATGTTCCGGGGGCGACCGTGATGTCGTCGCGGATTCAATTTATTGCTGGTAGTAATTACGTTAAAGATTACGAGCATAAGTCAGAGGCGGCGCATTTAATGGAGCACATGGCGTTTGGCGCCAACCGTGATTTTAAATCGGTGGCTGACTTTGAGGCTGTCTTTACAAAAAATGGTGCCTATCATAACGCCGGCACGGGTGACATCGGTATGACCTATGAGTCGTTTTGCGCAGATTTTGAGTGGGATCGTATTTTACAGCTACAGGCGGTGTCGATTTGTACGCCAAAGTTTACTGAGGCAGAATTTAAGAGCGAGATGGGTAATGTGAGAAGCGAGTTGTCGGGCTACTTATCCGAGGCTGGTTGGGTAATTAACCCACTGATGTGCCAAGCTTTAGGCGATAAGACCAAGACCGTGCCTGAGAGTTTGGAGTCGCTAAATAATATCACTGTGGATGATATTCGTGAGCATTGGCGTCGCACTCATATGATGAATAATATGCGTTTCATTATGGCAGGCGACTTTACGGGCGACCGTTTGGCTCGGGCTGAGGAAATTATGAATTCGTTCACGTTGCCAGAGGGTGAACGGTTTGAGCGCGTGGCAGATAAGCTTCATTCTGCGCCAGCTATTTTGGTATATCGTGAAAATGTGCCAGAAATCGTCTTGAAGATTAAATTGCGGTTGCGTCACGCTTTAAATAAGTCTGACCACTACGCGATGATGCTATTAAATCATATTTTGACTAGCACGATGCGCTCGCGTATTAATGGCGATGCGCGTCGTCGGGGGCTGGCTTATTATGTTACCTCTGGTTCTTATCGTGATTTATTTGAGAGCGGATGGAATTTTTCAACCGAAGTGTCAGAGGCGAAGTTGCCAGAGCTAATGGATTTGATTGTGCGCGAGTTAAAACGTGTTTGCGCGGGTGATATTTCGGCCGATGAGCTAGATGCTGCAAAGTCATATCGCTTGGGGCGCTACCAGATGGGCATTCAAACGGTTGACCAATTAGTTGGGTTAATGTCATCGGCGTACTTTTTGAAGGGCGAAATCAACAATTATGCTGAGATACCAGAGCTACTCAATGCAATCACCGTAGAACAAATGGTGCGAGTAGCAAAGGAGTTCTTCGCGGAAAATTGCTGGACACTAGGGTTATACGGCAAGACTAGCCAAGATATGGCTGACCAAATGCAGACCAAATTTGCCGTGCTATTTGATAAGTAAGCATTTTGTGCTATACTTGACATTGACAGCTTGTATTATTATGATACAAGCTTTTTAAGTTAAGGAGTGTGAAGCATGGCGAAAGATAGTGCAAAGCAGCCAAAAAAGGCTAAAACAAGCACTAAATCAGTCTGGTTGGTCCGCCCATTTGTTGCGCTAGGACGTTACGTGCGCGATAGTTGGCGTGAGCTAAAGCAGGTTGAGTGGCCTAATCGCAAGGAAACTTGGCAGTTGACCTTTGCGGTGATGGCATTTAGTTTATTTATTGGCGCATTAGTGGCATTATGTGATTTTGCGTCACAGTGGATTGTAAGGAGTCTAATTTAATGGCAAAAGCAAAGCGTTATGACGACAGACGCCAGTGGTACGCAATTCATACCTATTCTGGTTACGAGGAGCAAGTAGCGGATCAGATTAAGCAGCGTATTCAGGGTGTCGATATGGCAGATAAGATATTTAATGTCTTGGTGCCAAAAGAGAAGATGATTGTAATCAAGAACGGCAAGCGCCGTGTGGTTGACCAGAAGATTTTTCAGAGCTACGTCTTAGTTGAGATGAAGCTAAACGAAGAGACTTGGTTTATCATTCGTAATACTCCTGGTGTGACCGGTTTTGTTGGTGCTGGCACTAACCCAACTCCAGTTAGCGACGCAGAAATCAAGAGCATTAAGAAGCGCATGGGCGCCGAAGAGCCAAAGCACGATATTGATCTTCAAGTCGGCGAAGTAGTTAGCATCGTTGATGGTCCATTTAAGGGCTTTGAAGGCAACGTGTGCGAAGTTGATTCCGTAAAGGGCAAGATTAAGGTGATGGTCAGTATGTTTGGCCGTGATACCTCAGTTGAGCTCGACGTACTACAAGTTAAGAAAATTTAACTTGTGGTTGTAAAAAATGTTAAATAGTGGTAATATATTAGACGTTACGCACTTATAATTATAAGAAGGATAAGTTACTCATGGCAAAAGAGAAGGTATTAGGCAACTTAAAGTTGCGCATTCCAGCTGGCCGTGCAACGGCAGGCCCTCCAGTGGGCTCGACGCTTGGTCAGTGGGGTTTAAATATGATGGATTTTATTAATCCATTTAACGAGCAGACCAAGGATATGATGGGCAAGGAAGTGATTGTTCACCTCCAAGTGCTCGAAGGTCGCAAGTTCCGTTGGACTTGTCTTGGCCAGCCAGTTGACGATTTGATTCGTGAAGCCGCTGGTATCAAGAAGGGTTCAGGCAAGCCGCAAGCTGATAAGGTTGGTAAGATTACCAAGGCTCAGGTTGCAGAGATTGCTGAGAAGAAAATGAAGTTCTTGAATGCTAACGATATCGAGGCTGCATCAAAGATTGTAGCTGGTACGGCACGTTCAATGGGCGTTGTTGTTGAAGACTAATGATTAACCGTGGGAGGCGGAAGCCGTTAGTACCACAGAAGGAGAATATGGCAGAAGTTAAAGAAACTGCACCAGTAGAAGCTACCGAGGCAAAGCCAGAGGCTGCTGAAACTGAAGAGCGTTTTGCCAAGGCTGGCAAGCGCAGTGAAAAGTCAGTTAAGGCCGCTGAGGCTGAGGCTGAGCGTCAAGAGCGTAAAGCTGAAGGCGACACTACCCCACAAGATGGCGCGGTTGCTAACGTTGAGAAGGGGCCAGCCCCAAAGACCCGCACTCTCGCTGAGCGCAAGGGTAAGAAGTACCGTAAGGTAGCTGAGCAAATTGAAGCTGGTAAGGCTTACAACTTGCATGATGCATTAGATTTAGCCGTGAAGACCAGTACTACCAAGTTTGATAGTACAGTTGAATTACACATGCGTCTTGGCGTTGATCCAAAGCAGGCTAACCAGAATGTTCGTTCGACCGTAGTGCTACCTAATGGCACCGGTAAAGATGTTAAGGTGGCTGCGTTGGTCGCTGACAACGATGTTGAAGCTGCAAAGGCTGCAGGTGCCGCTTATGCCGGTGAAGCTGAAGTTAAGGCATTGCTTGAGAAGGAAAATCTTGATTTTGCTGTCTTGGTTGCTGCACCACAGTTCATGCCAAAGCTCGGTAAATACGCCCGCTTGCTTGGGCCACGTGGCTTAATGCCTAACCCGAAGGCCGGCACGGTTAGTGCTAACCCAGTAGAGGCTGTAAAGCAGGCAAAGGCTGGTAAGGTTGAATACCGTGTTGATAAGCAGGGTATTGTTCACCTTGGTATTGGCAAGGTATCGTTTGGTGCTGACAAGCTATTAGAGAACGCTAACGCGGTTATCGACAGCTTGAAAGCAGTTAAGCCAGCTGTTTTGAAGGGTATGTATGTCTTGGCTACCAGTGTTTCAACTACAATGGGCCCTGGCGTCAAGGTTGATTTGACCTTCTAATTAAAGCCAATAGTTAATTAAAACACCCCTCCCGAGGGGTGTTTTGTTATGGTAAAATAGTAAGGATGACAAATCAACACTTAACGGCGCGCAACACGACAGCGGCTTATCTAGCAGACGATGCGGAACTACTGGCAGTTGAGGCTGAGTATCAGCAGTTTGAGCACAGCCTACAGCAAAAAATCGCTCATGCGCCACAAGATTATCCGGAATTTAATCACTACGATTACCAAGTGGCGCCGTTTTGGCATGACCCATATGTGCTGGCAGCGATTGTGAGCGCCCGAGCCGGCAAGTTTAAGGCTACTGACCCAGTAGTACGTGAGCTGATGGATACTTTACGCCAGTCGCGCCGCCAATACACGCTAACTTTTACGCCGGATGGCGACACTTTACACGTGAAGTTGACCAATTACAGTTTAAACTGTGTGATTGATAGCGTACTGGACACTGACGAGATTTGCGCCTATGCGGCGTACTTACGCAGTCACGGCAATCGGCCGGAGCTATTCCCGCGCGACCAATACCCGTTTGCGTCGGAGCTTAAACAGCCGCGTGTTTACAAAGTGCCGGCTGCTACGTTGGCAGAATATCCATTTTTGAAGCGTGTGCTCCAGATAGCGAATCAGTTTATTGGTTATCCATATGTGTGGGGTGGCAGCAACCCAGATACCTCGTTTGATTGTAGTGGCTTTGTTGACTATATTTTAGACCAGTTGGGATATCGTTATCGTAATCAGATTGCGGGGCGTGAAGTGCGCTTACCAGTGGCGGGTTCGACGCGCCAAGGAGTGTTTTATGATGGCTTGTATGAGAAATGCCAGCGGGTTGAGATTGGTAGCGAACAGCCGGGTGACCTAATATTCTTTGGCGGTACCTTTGATACTTCTTATCGCAAGGCAAATTTGAGCCATGTCGGGTTTTATGTGGGTGATGGCTGGTTTATTGCCTGCGCTTCGTCGAGTGAGGGCGTGCACTATAATAATCTTTCCGATACCCTCGACGAGGGCGAGACTTGGCGTGACCATTTAGTTTGTTATGGACGTTTGAAGGATGTTGACCATGAATAACTTTAATTACAGTCCATTTGACAACAATAACTATCCCTATCCAGAGTTGCCGCGCAATACGCGTCCGGCGTTGGATAAATATCTTAATATTGACCCAGATTTGCAGGATGGTAAGAATCGCCGTGACTTTTTAAAGTCTCTTAATGACCAGTATCGGACGGTACGTGAGTTTGCCCGTAACGAGATTAATCAGGAATGCTATGCGGCAGTGGTGATGGGGCAGATTTACGATAAGTCGCACGATAACAAGGGTAATATCACTAATCCGAAGATTCAGGCGGTGCTGTCGGATTACATTAAATGTACGAAGTTTGATGATGACCCAGAGCGAGATAAACAGAAGAAAATTTATCTGGTAGGTTTACTGCGCGACCGGACTTGTATTGATAATTTGCGGGCGCAGACTTTTGCCAATGCTGCGCTAGGCACGGAACCGCGGCAATTCTCTAATGATCAGTGGTTGCAGCAATCTGCTCTTGCTAAGCCAGAGGTGCTAGCGAAGACGGCGGAAACAATCAATGTAGAATCGCTCTTGATTGCCTCTGCGGAGTCGTTGCAAAAGTTAAATGATAATTGTAGTAACTCGCTAGCGACAATGCAAGAGGTGGTATTTACAGAGCAAATTTTGGAGCCGATGGCGGAGATGATTGGCTTTGATGGCCTTGCGATGGCGCTTAGTTCGCGTAGTAAAGAGGTGCGGCTGACCAATGCTGGCCGGTCTGATTTACTCGACCGCGCCGATAATATGTTAAATTGCATTAGTGCGTTTGACCGTGAGCACAATAAGCGTCTGTGTGTTGAGCGGGCAGTATCAGAGATTACTGGTGCCGTGTTTGGCGCGCCACATAGCTTCGTGGCAGAGCCGGCAATTGAAACTACAGGTGATAACGAGGCGATTTTTGGCACGATTATTGACCAAGGACACCGCTCTAATTTAACGCCAGCGAAAGATAATACGGTTGGCCGGTTCCGCCTGAAGTCACGCGGTTCTTTGGCGATGAAACTTTATAATGCTGAGCGCGACAAGGCGCAGGAGTTTGCACCGGACCAGTCGGATGTGCCAATGGATTTACTTGGTATGACCTTGATTGCTAAAGACGAGGCAGAGCAGAGAAAGATTTTTACGCAGGTGGTAACAGGTATCTATAATTGCAACAGTATTCACCCGTTAGCGGCTAATAGTAAGATATCACCGGTGCATATTGCTGGCACTGAGGACTATATCGAGCGGTTATTGGCTGATTTATCGCAGCGCGGTGGTACAAATCGCAATCCGTCAGAGCGGTTGCATATTTTAGTGGATGGCAAGCCTGCGGAGGATGCGGCGGGGTTACACCTTGCTAAGGTTACATTTAGCTATGATAATATTCCAGTAGAAATCCAGATGGTGACACAGCAGGCGCGTGATGAGATGCGTTGTGGTAAGCTAGCGCATATTATTTATAAGGCGCGTACTAGCGGTAATAACCCGGGTGATGTTGACCAGCTGACAAAATTGTTGCCGTCAATCCACGCTCGTCGCAAACACATCAGTCTGCCGAATTTGGTGGGTTCGAGCACTGATGCCAAGGGCGTGCATATTGCTGGCGCCAGTGAGCAGCGGGCGCGTGAGCTACTGCGCCAGGTGGATAATCCAAGTAAAATCAATACACTGGGCAAGTTGGCGGTGATTGATACGACCTTAAACTAGTTGCAAAAATAACCCGTTTATGTTATAATATAATAGTTATACCAATCGGTGTAATGTACATTTCGAGTTAGGAGAAAATTGTGATTAGTGTAGCAGATAAGCCAGGTGATGTTGCTGAGATTACAGTAGACAGCGTGAATTCCCTGAGTAGTGATGAATTGGAAACTTTGTATACCGATATGTCATTGACTTTAGCGAACGCAAAGCAATACCGTGACGTATTAGCGAAAATGTTGCGTGGTATCGATATGGAAATCGCAAACATTAATCAAGGTATTGATATTAATTACAATAAGGCGTTGGTCGATTGGTTTACGACATACCAAATTGAAGCTGATAACATTAGAATCGAACAACTAAGGAAAGTTTATCGTGACCGTGATAAAACGCGCGACAATATCGAAAAAATTTATGTTAATACCATAAAGATAATTGAGCTAGCGCAAAACAATTTAGATATCATTACTAAAACTATACGTAAACTAAATTGTCAATCACAACATAACTAATTTAACACTGCCCCACCTCTGGTGGGGCTTTACTTATTTTGGACTATGTTGTATTATAAAATATCTTGGGTGAATTACTCAATGTACATTAAAGGAGTTGATATGGTTACTAAAATAAAGATGACAGACCCAGCGCTGTCGTCAAGATGGGAAATGCCACGGGCGTTTTTTGGTACGCGTACCAAGGTAACACCCAATTGCTGGAAGATTTCCGCTAACGGCATGCCCGTCCCAGCTAGAGGCCGTGCTGATGCTAGACGAATCAACTTGTTTCACGGCTTGGTTGACGCTGCTATTATGGTAGACAATCATGAGTATAACGCCACGCATTGGACGGCGCATTTACATGACGTCAACGAAGACATGGAAGCTGATTGCTGCTGGCGCGTAGAAGCAACCATTCTATTACATGCAATTTACGCCGGTCGACTCGACTTGATCGATCGTCAGTTGCTTTGCGCAGTATGGACTAACCCAGCATACACTTGGATTTATATTAATCCGACTAATTACCACGACATTGTTGAGGTAGCAAGTAAGCTACAACGTTAAAGGAGGTAACGATGGATGGTAAATTAAATGATGTAGACAACAAGACTAATTCCAAGGCTGATGCGGAGCAGGTTTGTGCTATGCATTATGCTGAGCTAGCGAGGCCGCTGAAGGTTTTGCTGTTGGATTATGCGTCGTTTGAGCAGAAAATGGCTACCATAAAGCGTTTTTGCGGTGCAATTGAAGCGGTAAGTCTGGCGGCGGATGCGTTAAGTGACGCCGAGTCAGTATTTCGCAATATCCCAGCGGGGCGAACTGCAGTTGCGCAGCGTATGATTCAAGAGCGTAAGCAAATGGTCGAAGATGCACAAGTTGCATTTCGGCGCGCCTTATGCAATTGTCAGGCGGTAGCGCGGGATTGCAAAATTGTGATTCCTGGTATCGAGCAATACAATATTGATATCTCTAAAGCCTGTAGTTTAGCTCTAGATAGCTTGCAACGAGATATCTATTTTACTGCTTATCGTGCTACTAATGCGGCAACCAATCAATAATAAATTAAACAATTCCAGCCCCTACAAAATGTAGGGGCTTTTACTATTGTATTTTTGCTAAAAATATGATAGTATAGTGTTGTTAATGTTAGACCAACGCCCTGAGAGCGTTTGCAAGTCTTGCCATAACTGGTGGGAAACTGCGAATTCTCAGGCGTTTTAAGTGGAAAAGGGAAGTATGAATACTTTAATCGGTACCAAACTTGGAATGACCCAAATCCTCGGGGAGAATGGTGTTGTGATACCTGTCACTATCATTCAAGCCGGCCCCTGCACTGTAACTCAGGTAAAGTCTGTCGAAAAGGACGGCTACAACGCAGTGCAGCTCGGTTATGGTAAGGGTAAGAACCTGAGCAATGCCGTTGCCGGACACGTAAAAGCATCCGGCGCCACACCAAAGGTCTTGCGCGAAGTACGAGTTGAGGAACTCGGCGAAGCCAAGGTCGGCGATGTGCTAACAGCAGACCTGTTTAAGGTCGGTGATTCTGTTGACGTCAGTGGCGTCAGCAAGGGTAAAGGCTGGGCAGGCACGATTAAGCGATGGAACTTCAACCGTCAGCGTAAGACGCATGGTGGTAAGGGTAACACTCGCAAGGTCGGCTCAATCGGCTGTATGTACCCACAGCGCGTATTTAAGGGCCATCCAATGGCTGGCCAGATGGGCGCTGAAAAGACAACTGTTAAAAACTTGACTGTCGCTTATGTCGACGCCGCCAAGAACCTCGTTGGGGTGAAGGGCGCCGTGCCAGGGCCAAAGAAGGGCACTGTGATGATTAGCGCTGCTATCAAGTTTAATCACAAGGGAAAGGAGACTAAGTAATGGCTGAAGCTAAACTATCTGATGCTGTTTTTCAGGTCGAAGTTCCTAACCATGAACTCCTAAAACTTGCCTATGACAGCTACTTGGCTGCTAATCGCCAGGTCAGCGCTACGACTAAGACTCGTGGTGAAGTCCGTGGTGGTGGTAAGAAGCCATGGCGCCAGAAGGGTACGGGTCGTGCTCGTTTTGGCTCATCACGCAACCCAATTTGGCGTGGTGGTGGTGTTGTGTTCGGGCCACTTGGCATCGAGAACTACAACAAGCGACTCGCTAAGAGCACTAAGCGTGTAGCATTGCGCCAAGCATTGACGCTAGCTAACCGCGACGGTGAAATCACCGTAATTGATGCTGTTAAAACTACTGGTAAGACCCGCGAAATCGTCAAACTATTGGCTGATCTAAATCTTGCCGACAAGCGCCGTGTTCTACTAGTTGATGTCAAGAATGAACTTAACTTGCGCGCAACAGCCAACCTACCACAGGTTGAACTAGTTAGCCCAACTTATCTATCAGTCTTCCACATCTTAAATGCTGATGCTATCGTCTTCACAAAGGAGGCTTTAGCTGCTACAACTGAATGGCTAAAGGAGGATAAATAATGTTTATTGCTCCACGTATTTCCGAAAAAGCCTATGGTCTATCAAAGAAAAACATTTACGTATTTGATGTGCCAATGGAGGCTAACAAGGCAGAAGTTCTACGTGAACTAGCTGCTGAATATCCAGATGTCAAGGTTGCAGACGTTCGCCTAGTTGTTACTAAGGGTAAAACCAAGGCAGCAAATCGCGGCAAGCATGCCCGCCCAGGCGTAACTCGTCGCCAAGACGCCAAGAAGGCTTATGTCACCGTCAAGGAAGGCACAATTGAAGTCTTCAAGGAACAAGAAGAAAGTGAGGAGAAGTAGTATGGCAACTAATAATATGAAGCCTACTACCAACGGTCGTCGTAACCAAATTGCGGCTGATTTTGATCAAGTTACTACCAAGAAGCCTGTCAAGAGCCTACTTGTGATTCGTAAGCAGAACTCAGGCCGTAACAATCAGGGTCGCATTACGAGCCGTCACCGTGGTGGTGGCGTGAAGCGGTTTGTCCGCATCGTTAACTTCAATCTCGAGCCAGGTACGGTTGCTACTATTGAGCATATTGAGTACGACCCAGGTCGTTCCGCTCGCATTGCTCGCATCCGTGACCAGAAGGGCAATCTACACTACATTGTTGCTAACAAAGACATGGCGCAAGGTCAAGTAGTGAAGGTTGCTTCAGCTGAACAGCAAGTTAGTGTTGAGAACGGTAACCGGATGGCATTACGCGATATGCCACTTGGTGCTGTTATCAATAGTATTGAATTGACCGCTGGTCGTGGCGCACAAGTAGTTCGTGCTGCTGGCGCAAGCGCCCAGATTACCGCTAAGGAAGGCGATTTTGCCATGGTTAAGATGCCATCTGGTGAAGTTCGCAAGTTCCGTCTAGAGTGCATGGCTACTCTTGGTGTAGTTGGTAATGAGGGTCACCAAAATGTTAAGTCAGGTTATGCTGGTCGTCACCGCAAGCTTGGTATCCGTCCACATGTACGTGGTACTCATATGAACGCTTGTGATCACCCACACGGTGGTGGTGATGGTGGTCAGCACGGTACTGGTAAGGCGCCACGTACCCCATGGGGTAAGCTAACGCTTGGCGTCAAGACTCGTCACCGCAAGCAAACCGACAAGATGATTGTTCGTAGTCGTCACGAAGCTAAGAGGAGGAAGTAATGAGTAGAAGCTTAAAGAAGGGGCCGTATATCGACGCCAAGCTGATCAAGAAGGTGACTGCTCTATCTGCAGACGATAGAACTGTTATCAAGACTTGGGCTCGTGCTTCTGTAATTACCCCAGAAATGGTTAACCGTACGATTGCCGTTCATAACGGTCGCGTGCATGTGCCAGTTCTGATTACAGAAAACATGGTTGGCCACAAGCTCGGCGAATTTGCCCCGACTCGCAAGTTCCGTAAGCACGGAGGTAAGAAATAATGAGTGAGTCATTAACAACCAAGGCCTACCTAAAGGAGCTACGCCTAGCTCCACGTAAGGTATCACTAGTTGCTAGCTTGGTTCGCGGTCGCAATGTAGAGGATGCGCTAGTTATTCTAGCTCACACTCCAAAGCGCGCTGCTAAGCCATTGAGCAAGGTGATTGCTAGTGCAAAGGCCAACGCAATGAATAACTTTAACCTAAAGGCGGACAGCTTGGTAATTGAAACCTTGTCTGTCACGGCGGGTGCTCGCTTGAAGCGCTATCGCCCAGTATCACGTGGTATGGCACACCCATATCAGCGCAAGACTTCAAACATCTTGGTAGTGGTACGTGGCGAGGTGAAACCAGCTGCTAAACCAGCGAAAGCTGCTAAGGCAGAAGCAAAGCCTGCTGCTAAGCCAGAAAAGGAGAGCAAGTAATGGGCCAGAAAGTAAACCCAATTAGCTTGCGTGTACAAGCTACCAAGAATTGGACTAGCAAATGGTTCGCTAACAGCAAGCGTGACTTCGCTGCTTGGCTCGCAACTGATATCAAGTTGCGCAAGGCAATTGAGTCACGGTTTGAAACCCGAGCCGTAATTAACAAGATTGATATTGAGCGCAGTGCTAACCAAACCACTATCAACATCTGGACCAGCAAGGCTGGTGTGGTGATTGGTCGTGGCGGTGCAGGTGTGCAAGAACTAAAGGCTGAACTAGAGAAGATTGCTGGTGAGCCGATTCGCTTGAACATCGAAGAGGTAAAGCGCCCAGAACTAGCTGCAAAGATTGTAGCTGAAAATATTGCACGTCAGTTGGAGCGCCGCATCAACTTCCGCCGTGCCTGCAAGAGTGCAGTGCAAAGTGTGATGGCTGCTGGCGCCAAGGGTGTTCGTATTGAACTCGGTGGTCGCTTGAACGGTGCTGAAATGTCACGTCGTGAAAAGTTCAACGAGGGTTCAGTGCCACTACAAACGATTCGTGCTAATATCGATTACCACCTAGCTGTTTCAAAGACTGCTGCTGGTACCATCGGTATTAAGGTTTGGATTAATAAGGGAGAGAGGCGCTAAATGTTGTTACTACCAAAGAAGACAAAGTTTCGCAAAGCTTTCAAGGGTCGTAACGATGGCGTAGCTACCAGTTGTAATTACATTGCATTTGGTGAGTTTGGTTTGCAGTCACAGGGCAACGCTCGTGTTACTAGCCGCCAAATCGAGGCTGCACGTCGCGCTATTACCGGTAAAACTGCTCGTGGCGGTAAAATCTGGATTCGTATTTTCCCACAAATCCCTGTTACCAAGAAGGCTCTTGGTCTAAAGATGGGTGGTGGTAAAGGTGCTCCAGAATATTTCGTAGCTAAGGTCAAGAAAGGCACAATGCTATTTGAAATGGCTGGTGTCAGTGAGGATGTCGCTCGCGAAGCTTTACGCCTAGCATCAAACAAGTTGCCAATTAAGACTAAGTTTGTGAAGCGGGAGGAAGCATAATGGCTGAAGCAAAGAAGACGACCGTCAAGAAGACTACTACCAAGAAGCCAGCGAAAGCTGCTGAGAAAGTTGCTGATAAGAAGGTGAAGGCTCTAGCAGCTAACGCTGAACTATTAGCCAGCTTGCGCAAGATGACCGTTGCTGAGCTTGATAAGGCCCTAGTGGAAGCAAAGGCCGACCTCAAGCAGGCACAAAAGTTGTTGCGCGCCAATGAATTGCCAGCAACTCACGTAATCAAGACTATGAAGGCAAAGATTGCACGGATTCATGCTGTTGCAACCGAGAAGAAGAATGCAAAGGAGGCTAAATGAGCAAGCGTACCATTAGCGGCGTAGTTACCAGCAAAGCTGGCGACAAGACAATTGTGGTTACTCGCACCGTGCGTGAAACACATCCGCTATACGGCAAGAAGTTTACCACTAGCCGCAAGTTCCATGCTCACGACGAAGCCAATACCGCTAAGGTTGGCGATAAGGTCGTGATTGAGGAGAGCAAGCCGATTTCAAAGACTGTAGTTTGGACGTTGAAGGACGTTGTCGAGCACGGTCGCGAGCGACTTGAAGTTAAAAAGACTGAAGTAGAGGAAGAACTCGAGGCTGCGGCCAAGGGTACCGAAACTGAGGATAGTAAGGAGAGCGAATAATGATTCAACAGGAAACTCGTTTACGGGTTGCCGACAACAGTGGCGCTAAGGAAGTGCTATGTATTCGTGTCCTAGGTGCTACTCGGCGCCGTTATGCTCGTGTCGGTGATATTATCACTGCTAGCGTAAAGGAAGCCGATCCGCACGGCAACACCAAGAAGAAATCAGTTGTCAAATGCGTAGTTGTCCGCACTTGCGAGAAGATTCGCCGTAAGGATGGCTCAACCATCAAGTTTGACGACAATGCTGTAGTGTTAATTAACCCAGATAAAACGCCAAAAGCCACTCGTGTCTTTGGGCCGATTCCACGCGAGTTGCGCGATCTCGGCTATGCCAAGATTGTCTCTTTGGCCCCGGAGGTACTATAATGAAGCGTATTGTTAAGGGCATGACCGTTAAAGTTATGACGGGTGACAACAAGGGTAAGGTTGCTGAGGTGACCCGCGTCGATGGTGACAAGGTTTACCTTGAAGGCGTCAATAAAATTGAGCGTCACTACCGCGCCACCGCATACAACCAAGGTGGCAAGCGCGACATTCAGAAGCCAGTTCACGTCTCAAATGTAGCCGTGGTGGTCGATAAAGACCAAGTTACCAAGGTAGCTTATGAGACCAAGAACGACAAGAAGGTTCGCGTCGCTAAAGTTAATAATAAGGAGGTTAAGTAATGGCTACTGCGAAGAAGAGCGAAGCCTACATGCCTCGCTTAAAGAAGCTTTACAAAGAGACCGTCGTATCAGAGCTTGAGAAGGACTTAAACCTTGACAACGTTAACAACGTGCCAAAGCTAGTCAAAATCATGGTTACCTCTGGTACTGGTCGCAACAAGGACAACAAGCACTATCAAGAGGTAGTGGTAAATACCCTTACAAAGATTACTGGCCAAAAGCCAGTGGCACGTCTTGCAAAGAAGTCAATCGCCACTTTTAAGATTCGTAAGGGCATGGGTGCACCAGTTGGCGTAGTGGTAACACTGCGTGGTGACCGTATGTGGGAATTTATGGATCGTCTAATCAACGTTGCAATGCCACGCATTCGTGACTTTCACGGTGTTAGTGTCAAGGCGTTCGATCGCCAAGGTAACTACAGCCTCGGTATTACAGAACAGTCGATTTTCCCAGAACTAACTTTTGAAGAAACTACGACATTGCACGGCTTACAGGTAACATTTACCATTGCAAATAGCAATCCAGCCGCATCAAAGGTATTTCTAGAGAAGTTTGGTTTTCCATTTGAGAAGGAGGTTAAGTAATGGCAAAGAAATCAGCCCTCGCACGTAACGCAAAACGTGCCAAAATGATTGCCAAGTATGCCGCAAAGCGTGCTGAGCTCAAAGAAGCTGGTGATAGCGAAGGTTTACAGAAGCTACCACGCAACTCTAGCCCAGTTCGCGTCAAGAATCGTTGTACTGAAACCGGCCGCCCACATGCTTACATGCGTCGCTTCGGCCTCAGCCGCATCGCATTCCGTGAGCATGCGTCAAAGGGTGAAATCCCTGGTGTAACTAAGGCAAGTTGGTAAAGGAAAGGAAAAGACATGAGTTTACAAAGTTCAGACCCAATTGCCGACTTGCTGACCCGCATCCGTAACGCTATCAGCGTCGGTAAGAATGAAGTTCGTGTTCCATCAAGCAAGATGAAGCGTGTCGTAGCTGAAGTATTAGCTAAGCATGGCTATCTCGCCGCTGTCAAGGAAGAGGCCGGCACTCCACGTGCTACACTCGTAATCACCATCAACCAGGCTGGTACTAACGCCAATATCACTGAGATTACTCGCGTTAGCAAGCCAGGCCGTCGTGTTTATGCTAAGTCAACCGAAATCCCGCGTGTCGCTAGTGGCCGTGGTATCATGGTTGTCTCAACCTCTCATGGTGTCATGACTGGCGCTGAAGCGGTAAAGCAAAAGCTCGGTGGTGAGTTAATTTGCAAGGTATATTAATTAAAGAAAGGAAGATATGAGTCGAATCGGAAAACTACCAATTGCTATCCCAACTGGTGTGACAATCACGGTTGATCCAGATTTCATTACCGTTAAAGGGCCAAAGGGTGAGCTAAAACAGTTCACCCTCCCAGAGGTAGACGTAACCGTAGCGGATAACGAAGTAGTAGTTACACGCCATGATGATTCAAAGATTGCAAAGAGCCGTCATGGCCTAATGCGCGCTTTAATCAACAACATGGTTACCGGTGTAACTAAGGGCTTCGAGAAGAAGCTACAAATCAATGGCGTTGGCTTCCGCCTACAATCAAAAGGGCCACAGGAAGTTGAGATGGCGTTAGGCTTCTCACATCCAGTAGTTTATACTGCACCTGAGGGTATTACCCTGGCCTGCAACAAGATGGAACTAACTGTGAGTGGTATCAGCAAGCAGCAAGTTGGTCAGGTTGCAGCTGAAATTCGCGCACTTAAGAAGCCTGAACCATACAAGGGCAAGGGTATTAAGTACGCTGACGAGGTAATCATCCGTAAGGCTGGAAAGGCAGGTAAGTAATGTCACGTCTAAATAATCTAACTTTGCGCAAGAATCGTATCCGCTCAAAGGTTAGCGGTACTGCCGAGCGTCCACGCCTTAGCGTGTTCATCTCAAACAAGAATGTCACTGCTCAACTTATTGATGATGCTGCTGGCAAGACTCTAGCTTATGCTACTACTGTTAAGTCAGATGTAAAGGGTTCTCTATCAGAGAAGGCTGCTAAGATTGGTGCAGAAATTGCCGATAAAGCTGCCGCTGCTAAGATTACCGCTGTGGTGTTTGACCGTAACGGTCGCGCTTACGCCGGTCGTCTACATGCCCTAGCTAACGCCGCCCGGGAGAAAGGATTGAAGTTCTAATGAACGAAGATGCAAAGATGAATACTGCACCAGCTGCTGCGAAGAATGGTGAAGCACCACGCCGCAAGTTCGGTTCAGCTAATAACTTCAGCAGCGATAGCGTTAGCCGTGATCGCCGCCGCGGTGGTCGTAATGACCGTCGTAATAACCGTCGTGAGCACACTCAAGAGGAGAAGCTGTTCGACGAGCAGACCGTTTCAATTGACCGCGTGTCTCGTACTGTAAAGGGTGGCCGCCGTTTGCGCTTCAAGGCACTAGTAGTGGTTGGTGACCGCAAGAATAAGGTTGGTGTTGGTGTATCGAAGGGCCGCGATGTTCAGCAAGCTGTTGAGAAGGCAACTAACATTGCAAAGAAGACCATGATTACCATCCCAGTTGAGAACGATACTTTGCCACATGAAGTGGAGCTGAAGTATGGCGCTAGCCGCGTTTTACTAAAGCCTGCTGCTCCTGGTACCGGTATTATCGCTGGTGGTGTAGTCCGTACTATCATCGGTGTCACTAGCGTCAAGAACCTAGTTTCTAAGTCAATTGGTTCGACCAACAAGGTCAACGTGGCGTATGCTACCATTAAAGCGTTGTCTGAATTGAAGCCACGCGCTGAATGGGTTGGCAACAAGGCGAAGAAGGAGGAGAAGTAATGGTAAAATATCATGAACTAGACGCAACTGTTACCCCTGATCGCAAGCGTGTTGGTCGTGGTATCAGCTCTGGTTATGGCAAGACTGCTGGCCGTGGTACTAAGGGTCAGAAGGCTCGTACCGGTAAGAACAAGACCATTCAAATTATGACTGGTGCTCGTTCTCGTATGCGTCAGCTACCAAAGCAGCGTGGTTTCAAGAGCAAGCGCGTGCCAGCACAGGTAGTTTATGCTGACCAGCTAAACGACCTCAAGGCAGCCGTAATTGATAACAATGCGCTTTATGAAGCTGGGCTAATTAACACCCCATTCAATGCCGTTAAGGTTATTGCTCGTGGTGAATTAACCAGTAAGGCTACTGTCAAGGTTGCTGCTATGAGTGCTTCTGTATGTGAAGCTCTCGCTAAGAATGGCGGTAGCTTCGAGGCTACAGCTGTGCCTCTACCAGTTGCACAAGAAAAAGCTGAATAATAAGAGTCTGACCGCTCCCGAATACACCCTTGTCTAGGGTGTATTCTTTTAATTTAAAAAATAGCCCCCCCCTGTGAAGGGGCTATTTTATTTTAGAAGGGCAACTTCGCGCGGTGTTAGTTCGAGAAATGCGCCCGAGGCTAGCCCGCTTAAGGTAATGCCATCAAAGTTAATGCGGTGGAGTTTGATTACTGTGTAGCCGAGGCTAGCAAAGGTTCGGCGAATTTGTCGGTTGCGTCCCTCATGCATGGTAACTTTAAATTCTGTGCGGGAATCATTGAGTCGTTCAAGGCCTAATTTACTATTGCCGTCCGGTAGATTGACACCAAAATCAGCAATCATTTGTTGATGTAAAGGCTGCAATGGCTGGTCTAGTGTAACCAAATACTCCTTAGTTTTGGCAAATTTAGGGTGGGTTAAATGGAAGGCGAGGTCGCCATCGTCGGTCAAGAGAATCAGGCCAGATGAATCTTTATCAAGTCGACCGATGGTCTTCAGCTTATGATATTTCTCTGGTAGAATAGCATAAATAGTTTCGACATCCTTAGCTTGTGCTTTGCGCGAGCAAACATAGCCCACGGGTTTATTAAGGGCTAGAACTGTACTTGCTTGAGGCAAATGCAATGTAGTGCCATTTAGCTTGACGATGTCGCTATCTGATACGTCGGCGCCAATTGTTACTGGTGCATCATTAATAGTAATCCTACCAGCCGCAATTAACTGGTCGGCCTCACGGCGTGATACGCCACTAGCGTGGGCAATAAACTTATTTAGTCGCATTAAGTTTATTATACACGTTAGCTATTGCTGAGGAAAGAAGTTAGTACTAATTGTTGGCGCGCCGGCTGTTGACGTAGTATCGACGCTACCTAGGCTATTAGTTTCTCCCAAAAGAGTGGAAAGGTTGATGCGTGGGTCTGCCACTGATGAAACTGGTGTTTCTTGCGGCTGTATTGGACTAGGCAGTTGCTGTGGCAATCCAGATTCTGCGTCTGGCAATATAGCTGGTGCTGATGTTGATGCCGCTGGTGTAGGTACCGGTGCTGGCAACGGCGATGGCTCCATTGCAGCTGGTTTAGGCTCTACGGCCACTGGTGCAGGTGAGGGCTGAGTTTGAACTTGGGGTTGAGACTCCGACTCTACTTGTGGCTGCCCAAAGATACTTTGTAGTGAATGAGCTTGCTGAATACTGTCAGTAATTGATGACGATTCTACTGGAGCAGTTGTAGCTATTGGTGCAGGTGTCGCTGGTGCAGGCGCTACTGGTGCAGACGCTGGAACCTGAGACTGCGTCTGCGGCTGAGCGGTAATTGCTGGCGCAGGTACCGGAGCCAAAGATTGAGCCGGTTTATTAGCGATAGGTGCTGATTTTGCGGCTGGTCGAGGTAATTGGTCGTTTAAAATGTGCCGCTGTGCTAGCTGTGCGTTTAGAGTGATTGCGGTAGCTGGCTGTTTGGTGACGCTATTATTAGCACTGGTGTTGGATTGTTGCTCATTATCATATAAAGTTGGACTGCCCTGATAATAAGCGGCACTATCGCGCACGGGCGGTTGATTATAAGCAGGGACCTGTAATGGGGTATTTGGCAAATTAGGCGATGGCTTGCCAGCAACAACGTTAGGTGAAGTAGCTGCGAGTGGGTTGAATGAAGATTGTCCAGAGGCTGGTAGATTGGTGTCATTTGGTTGATTAACTACAACAGAACCCTGTTCTTGAGATTTTTGTGCATTAATTTGAGCATCATGCGCCGCTCTAGCGGAAGTTTCCATCTGCTCTACAGTGCGTTGACTAGATTGGTCATTTAAAACCTCATGTACGGTGCGTACAATATCTTCGATTCCAACCTGCGATTTTACTAGGTAGCGGTCGGCACCAAGTTCGTCACCGCGTTCGCGCTGGTGTTCTGAGCTTAAGGCGGTAAGCATAATTACCTTAACGTTTTTAGTAGACTCATTGCCGCGCAATAAGTCCAGCATCTCAAAACCACTAATGCGTGGCATCATGACATCTGAAACGATTAAATCTGGCTTCTCGCTAATAGCAAGTGCCAAGGCCTTTTCGCCGTCGTCAGCTGAGACCACAGAATAACCTTCAGCTAGCAATCTGACACCATAGATTTCGCGTAGGCTATTGTCGTCTTCTACTAGTAAAATTTTTGTCATTAACCCTTACCCTTCAAATTATAGTTATATTATAGCGCATATGCTTACCCATGGCAACACTAGTTGGCATGATTTTTGGTTGCCTTACGTGCTTGAATTTCATGAGCCTTTTGAACTGCTTGCTCATGTGTTAAATTATCTAATTCAAGCCAAAAGGTCGACCCTTGTCCATAAGTGCTATTGACACCTACGTTGCCGCCAATATTATTGGCTAGGCGTTTGATAAGATAGAGGCCCAACCCAGTACCACCAATCTCGCGAGTTTGGCTATTGTCAACCCGATAAAATTTTTGAAATAGGTGTGGAATATCTTCTTCTGGGATGCCAATGCCAGTGTCGGTTACTTCAAACCGTACCATACGGTCGATGATTTTGACACTAACAGTCACACTACCTTGTTTGGTGTATTTGATAGCATTTTCTACCATGTTGTCTAGAATTTCGGTAAGTTGGTCTAGGTCAGCATAAACGATAGCTGGCGGGGTAAGTACTAAGCCACTGCGCTGTTCACCACCTTGTCCAGCTGTACTGCCATCAGTAAATTGTAAAGTCAACCCCTTGGCGGCGGCGCGCTCGCTGAAGTCGTGTACAACTTGGCGACCAACTAGTTTGGCGTCTAATAGACAAGGGTCATTATCCATGCGATGGTCGTCGGCTTTTGTGACATCCAGTAGGTCTTGGAAGAGTCGTCCGAGTCTGCGAACGGAGTCGTGGGCTTTTTGCGCATACATACGCGCGCGATTGTCAATTGTGGCAGTTTCTGGATTGAGAATCATACCCAAATAGCCCTCAATAATAGCTACTGGTGTGCGCATTTCGTGGCTAGCTGTGGAAATAAAATCGGTTTGTGCGTTCTGCTCGGCACGCTCGTGAGTGATATCCCGGAATACGATAATTGCACCATTATTAACAGCAGTATCGTTTTTTTGTAGCGTAATTGGTGTTACTTTTAGCGAGATTGATATTTTTTGGTCGGAGTGGGTTAGTAGATAGAACGAATCGCTCGCCTGAGGCTTGTTTGTAGCCATAGCTCTAGCAATCGGATTTTCCGTATCAGAAATTGGTCGTCCAGCGCTATTGGCAAAACGAAAGATCGTCTTATGATTAAGCTGATTAGCCTCTGCTTCAGTCCAGGCTAGTAAGCGTTCGGCGGCAGGGTTGAATAATTTAATAGTTCCGGCGCTGTCGACAAATGAAATACCGTCGGAAATATTGTCAATAACTATTTTGGCCTTAACTTGCAAATCTTCCGCAGAAGACGCTGATAATTCATTTGACCTAATATTGAACAATTCCCACCCTCGTAATAATATTACTGGTGACCTCGCGGGGAATCGAACCCCGGTTGTTGGGATGAGAACCCAATGTCCTAACCGCTAGACGACAAGGCCACGCTTATATTATATTACCAAACTATATAAAATATTGCAAATAATTATTGGATAATTTTATTGTGATTTCGCAGTAGCGCCATACCCTTGAGGCTTAGTGGTTGTTCTAGCTCGGTTTGGATGCCGGTTTTTTCTTGACCTGGCTTGTATAGTGGAAGCCAAATGGTGAAAGTTGTACCTTTACCTTCAACTGATTCGGCGGCGATAAACCCACTGTGCTGCTTAATAATGGCACGAGAAATGTATAGACCTAGCCCAGAGCCGCCAATTGCTTGTTTTGAACGACCGCTACGGTAAAACTTACTAAATAGGTTTTGCATTGCTGCAGAGGTAATACCGATACCATTGTCGTGGACGCTAACCGTCAAGAATTCCTCATCAACCTTTGCGGTTACATGGATGCTGCCGTTTTCTTTTGTATATTTAATAGCATTGTCTACTAAGTTGCTAATTACTTCGCCAATCGAACTGCGGTCAGCAAAGATGCTTGGTAAATTATCTTCGATTTGCCAAGTCAATTTGCGCTGTGTCGTGGATGCACGCAACGCTAAGTCATCTTTAATGTCACTTAAGATGTCATATATAGTGATTTTTTGTGGCCTAAACTTTAACCCGCGGTGGTCGTAGCGACTAGCATTTAGAATATTATTAATATAGGATGACAGGCGTTGTGATGAAACGTCTACTAAGTCAAGCAGTTTGCGATTATTGGCATCGCTACTACTTAAATTATCCTTCAGAATATCGATGTAGCCACGCATAGTAGTAATTGGTCCGCGTAATTCGTGCGCCGCAAGTGTCAGTGTATCCATAGTTGATTCTTCGGCAACGTACTTGTCGGTGCGGTCAACGGTGATAATTGCAATATCCATACCTTCGATTGAATCGCGCTGGTACTGTACAACTACATCGTAAATGTGGCGTTCTTCAATACTGTCTGGCGATACGTTGGCGATGTGTGACCAAACTCTTTGCCCATAAATTTGTTCGGCTTGCATCTTGAGAATCCAGTCTTGCAGATTTAAGGTGTCATTACTAAAGTCGAGCTGAATTGTCGGACTACCATTAACTAAAGCGATTGGCGCTGAGCTGTTATTATATACAATGTCAAGGTTGCTGTTTAAAATAATGATGCCAACTGGAACGATAGATAAAATATTATCCTTTAGCATGGCATCTGAGAGACTAATTAAGCCTTGTCTTTCATTGTTGCGTCGTCTGATGTCGCCCGATAACAGAGTATTGAGTTTTGCAAGCTCTGACCTAATATAGAATGGACATATTTTAACGCAGAATGTAGTCCATCCGCCTAGTCCTTCCAGCTCTGATTTGCGCGATAGAATTTGACAGATGAATTTAAATGGCAATGCCACAATAATCAATGAATATAGGCCAATTAGCGTTTCAAAGACAATTAGCCCAACTAGCATGAGAGTTAGCGTCGGTGCAGTGAGATTTATTTTATGTTCCATGACTGCCTTGGATATAAAATAGATAGCAAAACTGACAGCTAGTTGGGACACAATAAACAACGTTGAAGTATACAATCGCACGTGATGAGCGATGCGTGCATAACCGATATCATGCTGTTGCTTCATTTGTTATTATTTTAACATAAACGCAATATTTATTGTCAATAAAATACTAGTCTTTATTAACTAGCAGCTAGGATTGCTGCTTCGATTCGACTAATAGTTTCGTCGCGACCGAGTAATCGCATTGTTTCTGGTAGGCCAGGGCTGAATGGCGCCCAAGTTAACGCAAAGCGGATAATGCCAAACAATATCATTGGCTTCTGGTTAGTTTCAACTAGTAGCTGATTGAGGCGGTCTTGTAGAGCAGTTTCATTGGTAAAGTCAGCATCTTTCAAGGCGTCTTTGGTGGTAGCCAATAAATTAATCAGTTCAGAGGTTTCAAGCTTCTTAAGCTGTTTGTTGCTAGTTATCATTGTCCAATCTGGTGTTGGCCGTTTGAAGAAATATTCTGAAAGTGCCGGTAAGTCAGCAAGAGTCTTGAGGCGGTCTTGTACTACGGTCAATACGGCAAGCTGGCGTTCAGGAGTGGCCGTATTGCCAGCTTCACCCCAGAATTTGGTAACGCGAGTAGCCAAATCAGCCACAGTTAGGCGCTTAATCCACTGGGCATTCATCCAAAGCAAACGCTTTTCATCAAAGCGTGCGCCGGAGCGCTGGACGTGGGCAAAACTGAACTTGCTGATTAATTCTTCAAGGGTAAAGATATCCTGTTCGGTGCCATCATTCCAGCCAAGGCAGGCAAGGAAGTTCAGCATTGCCTCTGGCAAATAGCCCTCGTCGCGATATTCGGTAACTGACTTAGCGCCGTCGCGTTTGCCGAGCTTTTTGTGGCCGTCAGGCGCAAGGATGTGTGGCAAGTGGGCGAAAATTGGCCGTTTTACTCCGAGAGCGTCGTACAATGCAAGATATTTTGGCATTGAGCTAATGTATTCTTGGCCACGGATGACGTGTGTTACTTGCATTAAGTTATCGTCTACGATGTGGGCGAAATTGTAAGTTGGCAGGCCATCTGACTTCATAATAATAAAGTCATCCACAGCTTCGGCGCCGGCTGAGAGGTCGCCCATTACTTCGTCGTGCCAGTGGTAGCTTTTAGCTTCGGGTACTTTAAATCGGAGGGCTTCGTGACCAGTCCAGGCTGGGGTAACTTCTGGCCGATGCTCGCGATATAAGAATAGTTGGTGATTATTGGCAGCTACCTGTTTAAGCGCCTCAAGTTCATCGTGTGAGCGCGGGTCGACATAAGCTAAGCCAGAGTCAACTAGTTTTTGTGCCCATTCGTGGTAAATTGCGCGGCGATTGGTTTGATGGTAGGGCCCGAAGCTACCTTTTTCTTGGCCATTACTATCAGGGCCTTCATCCCAATCTAGGCCAAGCCATTTTAGAACATCAATAATTAAGTCCTCGGCACCAGCGACAAAGCGACTTTGGTCGGTATCTTCGATACGGAGGATGAATTGCCCGTGATTTTGACGAGCAATAAAATAAGGGTAGAGCGCCGAACGTACATTGCCAACATGGATGTAGCCAGTAGGGCTTGGCGCAAAACGTGTACGAATATTAGTCATATTTCTATTATATAACAATTTGTGAGTCTTGACGGCGCGCGTTGATTTATATAAAATAAGCATTGTAATTATTAAAGAAGGGTAGGAGAGTGAATTGGAAAATAATCTTCAAATCGCTTAAGAGCCGTGATATGCTAACGCGTATCGGCGCGGTCTTAGGTTTGATTGTGGTATATCGCTTTCTAGCGCACATCCCGGTACCATTAGCCGAGCCAACTGCGCTAAAGGATGTTATATCGCATGCAATCTCATCAAACTCGTTTGGTGGATTCCTTAATTTATTGACGGGAGGTGCGTTAGCTAGCTTCTCGATTATGCTGGTCGGTTTAAGCCCATACATTACAGCATCGGTGTTTACTCAGATGTTGACCAAGGCTGTGCCACGAGTTGAGGAGATGAATAAAGATGGTGAGAGTGGACGTCGTCGCATTAACCAGTGGACTCGTTTATTGTCATTTCCACTAGCGATTCTGCAGTCGATTGCTTACATCTTTATCTTGCGTCAGAGTGTTGCGGCGCAGAGTCCGACTTTGCAGGCGATGACGCTTGGTCAATGGTTCATGGCGGTAACAGCCATGACAGCCGGTGC
Organism: uncultured Candidatus Saccharibacteria bacterium; assembly: GCA_947090635.1. GTDB lineage: Bacteria > Patescibacteriota > Saccharimonadia > Saccharimonadales > Saccharimonadaceae > Nanoperiomorbus. The sequence goes on from CAMUOM010000003.1 coordinate 46,621, forward strand.
TATGCTGCTAATGTGGATTGGTGAAATCATGACTGAAAAAGGTCTTGGCGGCGGTATTACGTTATTGATTGTAATCGGTATTTTGTCGCAGATGCCTCAGACTTTTGTGTCGCTTTGGGCAGCAATGACTAACGTAAACGGTAATCCATTCCATCTATTTAACTGGTTCACTATAAGCGGTCTAAACAATACGGCAACGTGGATGTCGCTTGCTGTAGTGTTAGCTATGCTGTTTATTTTATACATGCTGGTGAAAATTAACGAAGGACAGCGTGTGCTAACTGTCAATTATGCGCGTCGTGTGCATGGTAACAGCCAGTATGGTGGTGTTACTTCAATTTTACCAATCAAGCTAATTACCGCAGGCGTGATCCCAGTAATTTTTGCCGTAGCGTTCTTGGCCTTACCGGCGTTTGTTGGGCAGATTATGATTGCTGGTAACTTCCATGCCGATATTGGTCGCAACTTAGTGCTGTGGTTCCAGCGTAACAATAGTGCTGTGCTATCGGGCTGGACGCAGCTAATCTACCCAGTAACCTACTTCTTCTTGGTGGTAGCATTTACCTACTTCTATACTTCGATTGTTTTGAATACGCGTGAATTAGCTGAAGGCTTGCAAAATCAAGGTGGATTTATTGATGGGATTCGCCCTGGCAAGCGTACAGAGCGCTATATCAGCCAAGTGGTTAATCGTTTGACGCTATTTGGTTCAATTGCGCTCGGTATCATTTCAGTTTTGCCATTCTTAGGTGAGTATATTATGATTCATGCTGGTATGGCAGCGGCCGCATCAACTTTGTCACTCGGCGGCACGGGACTTTTAATTGTGGTAACTGGCGCACTCGAGTGCTTGCGTCAAACTAATTCAAGGGCATTAATGGTAACTTATGATGAATATCGCTAATCGTAAATCAGTAAAAAATAAATCAATTCGTATTGCAGTAATATTAATTATAGTGGGCGTGGCATTGATTGTTGCGGCAGGGTTCTTACTTAAGAGCCGTCTTGACGACAATCATAACAAGCAGGTTTGGGATCAGCATGCTAAAGAAGCACGTCTGAGTACGGCGCCGGTTACGCCGGAAATGCGTGATAAATATCATACTGCGCCGAATAAGCCACGTTATATTAGCGTACCAAAGATTAAATTGGATCGTGTGCGCGTGCTTGAACTAGGTTTGACTAATCCAAATCGTAACGGCGAGCAGCAGATTGATGCGCCAAAGGGTATTCATGATGCTGGTTGGTTTAACTGCAAGATTAATGACAGGCAGAACACTTGCGATAAGACAGCTTATCCAGAGGATAATGATACGCAAAATGCAGTAGTGATTGATGGTCACAGTTGTTTTGGTCGCGGGTGTGTATTTGACCATATTGACCAGCTTAAGGCGGGTGATAAGGTTGATTTGACCATGGGCGATAATAAAATTATTAGCTATAAGGTTGTCGCAGTAGAAAAGGTTAGATTACAGGACTTTGACATCGATAAATTGATGCGCCCAATTACCAACGGTAAGGCAGGGTTGAACTTGATTACTTGTGCTGGTACTTGGAGTATGAAAGATACTCGCGGTATACGTAGTATGGACCAGCGTGTGGTCGTATATACAGAAAAAATGTAGCATTGTTGCATAATTTATTACGCTAGTGTTATAATAGTGCATATCATATGAAGGAGGTGGAGATGGATACTAAGCTAACAGATAAAACGGAGCAGTCCGCGCCGCAGGTTGTCGCGGAGACATTACAGACGCCGGCTGAGGCTGAACCGGAGGCAAAGCCAGTTAGTTCTAAGACTGACGTCTATAAGGTATGCACTATTGTACTAGGCGTAGTGGTTGCGCTAGAGACGATTGCGATAGTTACGGCGGCCATTATGATGAAACTTAATGGTCTTAAGCTAGTTGCTACGCTCAATGGCAAGCGAGTAGCTGAAATCTATAATGTATGTACCGACGATGTAATTAAGCGTTGGAACAACATTTATGATTTTGATGCACATGCGGGACAAAACTTTAACCCGATTCCTGAGGTTAAAGGTATTGTGTATGACATCAAAAAGCGACCAAATTACGAGAAGGACTCCACCTGCCAATACTTTATATTCCAATCTGCTTTATATGACAATGATGTCGACACGATGAAAAAATCGGTACAAGCAATGTATGAGCTCAGTAAGAAGGGCTCTTCTGTCAGCGACCGAGTAATTTACCGCCAGTCGTTGGATGACATGAAGAAGTTAATTAATCAGTTTAAGAAGTAATTTGGTGATGCTAAGAATACGTAATCTAAGTATACATCGAACGCACAGTGTATTTTGTTGTGCAGTATTATTGTCTGCGATAGCCTTTTCTTGTGCCGTTATTTCAAACAGAGCGATGGCAATTCTTCCTGGTCCATGTAGCTCTATAGAAACTAAATGGAGTATGGGATTGTCCGTATTCTATTTACAGGGTAGTGATGATATCGGTTGTTATACTGTGGCTTATAATGAAAGAAATACTATCAATGCTACCGTCACCAGCTCTGAGCGGCAGTGTGGCAATAGAGGTCAGGAGGACAGTAACGGAAAAGATACTAGAAAAGTATGTATGAAGCGTGGGGTTCAGGACCTAGAAAGGATTGGTAGAAATAATAGAAATGGTAGAGGTATAATTACATTTGACACTACCGAAATATCTTCTGGTGGTCAGGTGTGTATGTCTGTCGGTGGTAGTACGCAAGATAACGTGGCTTCAGCTGGCGCTATAATTGATGTGTCAGGTTTATCGAGGGAGCCTGGTGACTGTGGACACATATCAGATGAGTATAATTCATGTCATGCATATGAAAGTTCGGACCCCGTAAAGTTTTGGCCGCCTGATGTTGATAAGAAAATGGACGACTACTTGAACGGTATTGCAGGACCATACAATAAATGGAAGGAGGATGAGGCCAAATTTAAGAAGGATACAGAGCGCAAAGAGGCTTGTAAGGACGATTGGATTAAATATAAGTATGAATTTGATGACCAAGGTAATGCCTATTTTATTAAAGATAGAAATGGTAATCGTATCGAGACGGACTGTTGTAGATATGCTCCCGAACCACAAGATCTAGGTTCTCCACCTGAGAAACAATGGGATAAAGAGCTGGTTGGTTGTGGGCCACAAACCTTTGATTTCTGTATGAAGCGTGGTTATCCAGATAGCTATTGGTTTGTAGACGTTGACGTAAAGCCAAATAAACTGGTTGCACGCCCTGGTGAAATAGTAACGTTCACTTATTCTGCGTGGTTTTCTGAGCGAGACCATCGCGCTAGGCAAAATCAGTGTGGTCAGTGGACTGAGCATAAGACTACAACTGGTGATACCAATGTTATCATTGATATGATTACGGAAAACAATGGCGGAGAAACGCATGTACAAGGTGTTTTGCCGGCTGGCACACCAGTAGGGCAAAGAGTAACGTGGTATGTTAGTAAGCGAGTCAATCAGGCCGATGTTGGACGTAATGTCAACGGCACTATTGTTGCTACTCCATATTCATGGAAGTGGAAACTAGGCCCTAATCAAGGTGGATCAACTCAAAAAACTAGTCATTTTACGGTTCACTATAATTGGGACATTCAGTTAAAAAGTGAACGTAAAGTAGAATCGCCACATTGGAATGAACCAAAGCCATATGGTACTGAAACAGTTAATGCTTATCCATTAGACTTCGTTACATTTAAGCATACGGGTGAATTAAAGAGTTACCTTAAAACTATTCCGGACCAGATTTCACCAGACCATAAAAACCTTGTAAGTACACATAGTGATACATTGCATACACTGACTAACCAACCAATTGATTTCTATGACCATAATGACGTATTTCTATTAGATGAGCATCGGGTTGAGCGATCGCAACGTTGGGCAAAACAATGGCCAGCTGGTGTTTTACCAGGAGTAGCGCAACCGCCAATAGTAGAAGGCTATGTTAAGAATTTCTTCCAGCATATGCCAGTCACGCAGGATAACGTTAATACGACGATGTGCGAGCATATTACGGCGCGTCCAGGTAGTTTTATCGGTAGCATGATTCCCGATGACCCATTGGGTGGCAGAATTGGCGATTTGGAGCATCGATCAAATGATGCCTGTGTGCACTTCCCGTATCACTATGTTCACGAGAATCCGCCGTATGGTAAGGTTAAGCCAGACTGTACCTTTAATGGAACATGTCCAGATAATAAAGTACCAGATGATTATAATGGCGGTTTAAAGGTTAGCGTATCAAAGAATGTCGATCACGTCTTATTGGGTGACGGGTTTGAGTTTAGTGACGTTACAACGCATAATGGTGGCAGAACTAAATCAAAGCCATATCAATACGAATCATATATTGCCATCTTTAGAGGCGATGCTGTTAATGCAAATAATCAGAAGGGGCCTTTGATTTATCCGGGTAGAGATTTTAGTAAAAATGGTAGTATTAACTGCATGCCAGGGTTAAGTGGTAACCCACATAAGGTTGACCGTGGTGCAATTAAATATTGCCACAGCCTATGTATTCACGTTGATAATGATGAAACTAAGCCGTGTGTTGACGCTCGTCCTTCGATTCCGGTTGGTGAAAGCGCAATGTCTACTTATCGAGATCATAAATACGATAAGGAGATGTTTGACGAGGCCAAGGAGCCTCAGCCGGGTGATAAGATTTGCTATTGGGCAGCAATTTCTGACTGGTCGGCGATTGATGATGTGTCGGCAGATTCTACGTTAGTGTCCAATATGGAGTGCATTGATATCGCTAAGCAGCCGCAGATGAAGATTATCGGTGGTGACACTATTGCTAATGGTAACATTGCAGGGGCGTATTATAACCCAGTTAATCCAATTAATGATGACCGCGGCTCTTGGTCACAATATGGACTGTTCTCGAACGGCAAGATTAGGGATTTTGGTACTGCTGGATTCTCAGTCGCGTGGGAAGGCAATCAATTTAAGGGTTGTACTCTAGCTTACTCTAACCGCTTAGGTCTATCGCCTGGTAAATGCGAAGTATCCGATAAATCTCAGCTTGGCAAATTTGGTATGTATAGTGATGGTGACAAGGGCTATGCGCCAAAGGTGCCAGTGGTTGACCCGACTAAGCTAAACAAATACACGGATAGCGAGATCGACTTTGGCGCAAGTGGATTTAAGTCTGGTAATAAAGAGGTAGCCCTGTCATATGAAGGCGCCAAGGACTTAAACATTCACGGTAAACTTCCTGATGGTGCCAGAGTGGTAGTATATGTGGCAAATGGTGCACAAGTAAATATTACTGGTGACGTGATGCCAGAGCATAATGAATTTAAATCATTGAGCGATGTTCCTTCGCTTACGGTGATTTCTAGTAACGATATCAATATTAATGATAACGTCGAAAACATCTTTGGTAATTACATCTCATCCAAGGGACACATTTATACTTGCGCGGATGCCAAGAGCGATGCAGATAAAGGTGAATCGAGTAAGTTGGGTGTTACTGATAAGTGCAATAAACATATGCTACGCGTACAAGGTGCGTTGGTTTCGGCGGATAATATCATTTTCCACCGTACGTATGGTTCTAGAAACTTTGACCTAGCGACACGTTCGTTGCCGAGTGAAGAGATTGACTACACGCCAAATACGTTCCTCTTGCCGTATTACTCAAGCTATAAGTTTGGTGATAATACTACGTTTGTTATCAGAACAGCGAATAATATTTTGCCAAGGTACTAGGGATATATAAAAGGTGACAAATAACGGTTTTAGAAAGCGGCGAATAGCTGTAGCGTTAATTACTATGTGTAGTTATGATTAATGGTAATGTTAAACAAATATATGGTAATTTGATGGCACGTAAGAAAATTTACACTTGCGCCGAATCAAAGCCTGGATTAAATGTTACCGAAAATCCAGCACTTGGTGGAGCAAGTGCATGTAATCAACAGCTGACTGTGTATGGCTCATTAACGAGTGCTGAGGGCGTTGAATTGCATCGTACTGCCGGTTCTAGCCCAACATCAGATAAAGCTAAGGATGCGAGTGAGACTATTGTTTATACACCAGTTAATTTTTTGCTGCCAAGTTTTAGTCTCAATAGTACAGAATTTGATTATAGAGTTACCTATGCGAAAAATTTAGTTGCGCGGTACTAAGTGCGGCATTGTGATACAATATATATAATAAGTTTATGGTTAGTACTAGATTTATATTAGGATTTGTAAATAATATTTTAGAGGGTAGTGGGGCGTTAAATAGGTAAATTTAGATGACGACGAATAAAATCTTGCGAAATGTATCTATGATTGCCATTGCAATGGTTATCGTCGTCCTCGCTCCATATGTTTGTTTTGCTAGGCAAATCGATCCATTTAAATCAATTAACATTGGTCATATTAAAAAAGTTGGTTTTGACACCGTTGCAAATCACTACACTACTGTTCCACATGGCGGCAGCATATATCCTTGGTGGATTTCTGCTGGTGTTGATAGAAAGTCAAAAACATTCCTAGTGAATGTTGGCGAGCCAGTGGGATTTGATTTATCTGCTTGGTTAACCGACCAGCACGTTGATGGGGTGCCGGATTTTGAGCCTAAGGGCTCTGGTAAGGAATATACGCTTAATACTGACGTTAATTTTTACGCTAAAATTCAAAAATTCTCCGGAAAGTTAACTCCAAAGCAGATGCAGGATAATATCAATAATTACAACCCAGCTGCAGAGGATTTGTTTGCTACTTGGAAAAGTGGCACTGCACTGAAGGCGGGTGAGCGTGTTGACATGGGTAGTAAAGATTATACCGGTTCCACTAGTGCTGATGACTCGATATGTATCTTTTTTGTTTCTAAGTGGTCGGGCGGCATTGATAGGAATAGTATATGCGCGCTAGTGTCAAATAGCTTTAGTACTGATATTCATACCGAAGCTAAAATAAACAACGGCGCTTATAGCAATAGTCCGATACAAATGGCGTTCCCTGGGGATCGAGTGTGGTGGCGACATACGGCGAATTTTAGTGGCTCATCGCTTTCCTCTGACGTTCGCTTTCAATTACACAATACTTACAAATCGCAATTTCGTGACACGATTCTAACTCCATGGAAATCAGGTAGCTCGGTTAGTGGTAACACGTTACTTCATGAGGGCTATTATGTGTATTCTACGCCACTACTGGTTACGGATGATATGTTGGGAAGTAAAATGTGTGAATCGGTAACTGGTCTTGGCGCCGTGCGTACGTCGCCAACTGAAGATGAAATTAAAAAAGCAACTTGTACTTGTCAATTACATGATAAGGTAAGCGATATTGACTCCAATGAAGTTTGCGTGCAGTTTGCTTATCATTATACGCGTGAGTCGCCACATATGCCGGCGCAAAAGGACTGTACATTCTATGGTAACTGCCCTGGCAATAAACTCCCCAATGATTACAATGCTGCGTTGCGCGTAAATACTCAATCAGATGTTGACCATGTTCTAGTAGGTGATAGATTTCGATTTACTGATTGGGTGCATCACTTGGGTGGTAGAACAAAATCGAAGGAGTATGACCATAGAGGATTCCTGTCTATTGTTAAAGGTTCGTCTGTGAATGATGGTAACCAGGCTGGACCATTGGTTTATCCTACAACTAATATATTTGATGTTGGTTGTATGCCGAATTCTAAATATCGGCATGGGCTAAAGAAGGATGATATTAAGTCCTGCATTTCCATGTGTGTACACGAAACTGTTGATGACCCAAGTACGCCATGTGTTAAGAGCCGACCTAGTATTAAACCGGGCGGTATGGATGGTATGTATCATGAAGATATACTGGATCAGAGCTGGTTTGATTCTGCCGGCGCCAAATTGGGTGATAAAATTTGTGAATGGAGTGCTATTACTAATTGGCAGGCAGTTAATGGTGACATTGCCCCATCTGTCATGGTGTCTAATATGATATGTATTGATATCGCCAAGATGCCCCAGATTCGTATCTTAGGCGGTGATACTATTTCTAGTAAAAGTATTATTGGTAGTAACTATGGCGAGGGCAACAACACTAACTTCGATCGTGGCTCTTGGTCACAATACGGTTTATTTGCCGGTGATAACATTCGTTATTTTGGTTCGGCTGGTTTTACTGTAGTTCATAAAGATTCTAACCCGTTGTTTAGTAATCGATTCAAAAGCTGCTATCTAGATTTTGCTAATGGTAAGGCATCTAGTAGTAACGATTGTGATGTTGGGGCGGTTTTACTCGGAAAATTTGGCATTAAGGCAGATGATGGGAATGTAAGTATGCCGGTAATAAATAACCGTTTCGTTGAGAAAATTACGCAAGACGACTTTGATTTATCATCCGTTAATAGTGGTGAAAGAATCTACCGTTATACTGGTACGGGTAAAGTATTTCGATTACATGGTAATTTACGGCCGGGTGTTCATGCTGCCATTGAAATACCCAAAGATGTGGCAGTTGAAATCACTGGTGATATTGGATTAATGGATAATGCTGGTCGTACAGTGTTGCCAAAAGATATGCAATATAAGTTTCTTGGCGATTTGCCGACACTTAGTTTGATTGCGCATGACGATATTACTATCAATGGCAGCGTAAAGCAGGTGTTTGGCAATTTGGTGGCAAAACAGCACATTTACACTTGCGCTGAAGCTAAAGCGGGATTAAAAAAGTCAGTTGAAAATCCAGCACTTGGTGAAATTGGGCCTTGCAATAAGGAACTAACCGTGTACGGCTCATTAATGAGTGGTGGAGTGGTCAATTTTTATCGCACTTTTGGGTCTGATTTGGTGTCTAGCAAGGCAAAGAATCCAAGTGAGACTATAGTTTATGTGCCGACTAACTTCTTATTGCCAAACATTGGGCTTAATAGCGAGGGCTCTGACTATGTTACCACTTACGTTAAAGATATGACACCGAGGTACTAATGGCGTAGCACTAAAATTGGTGTGATATAGGTTATGTCTAATATGGTATAATAAGTCTTAAGCGGAATACGAAGTGCTGTGTTGCGCGGAGGGGTTTTAAGTATTTATAAATAATAGATAGCATAAGCTGTGGCAGTATTTAGGATGAGAATGCATGGGGCGAATAAATGCACATTGCGCAAGTTAATGTCGCTAGGTGTTGTTTTGGTAGCGTTGCTAGCGGTCTGCTGCGTTTATGGCCGTAAGGCTATTTCTATCAGTGTCGATACGAATGATATAAAGGCTTGGACATTCCAGATGAACATGCACCTCAGCGGTGATGATGCTAAGTTTAATACTGCTATTGCCGGTAATCCGTTGTCGTATGACGTGGTTGCTCGCTTGTATGACCAAAATTTCAGCAATAAGGTTGATAATGATTCCATGGTTGACCATTGGGTGGTTAAGCAACCAGCATCTGGGGAAAAGCGTACACTGCCAACTGACGTGAAATTTTATGCTACAATTAAGAAATTTAAGTCTGTAAGTGACAAAGATTTTGCTGATATCATTGAAAAATATAAGCCAGATAGTGCCGACTTAATTGCTACTTGGGCTAAGGGTACCGTAATTAAGGCTGGCGATGAAATTACTTTGGGGCAGAAGAAATATTCCGGCACAACCAAAGAAGGGGAAACGATTTGTATTATTGCTAAATCTTTATGGGGTAGCAAGGGTTTAGATGGCAACATAGTCTGCACTGCTATTATAGCTAAGCTTAGCGATTCCAGCCTTCATACTGAAGCAAAGGTTAATACTGGTAAATACACCGATCGGCCTGGCTTGGTTGCATTCCCCGGTGACACAGTTTGGTGGCGACATACAGCTAATTCAAGCGGTTCATCGTCGGGCTTTAATTTTGAACTGCACAACACATATAAATCAGAGGACCGCAGCACCACACTATCGTCCAGCAGTGGATTGCTACATGAGGGCTACTATAAGTATAATGACCCATTTAAGGTAAAGGACGAAGATTTGGGCGAAACAATGTGTGAGTCAGTATCTGGCGGTGGCGCTAATTCTAATGAAGTTTGTGTGAAATTTGCTTACCATTATACGCGTGAGTCGCCGCATATGCCGGCGCAAAAGGACTGCACTTTTTACGGTAACTGCCCAGGCAATAGGTTACCAAGGGATTACAATGCTGGTTTGCGCGTTAATAGTGTTGCCACTGTTGACCATGTTTTGGTCGGTGATTACTTTGAATTTTGGAGTTGGGTGTACCATATGGGCGGTAAGACTGTATCTAAAAGATATAACCATAAGCAATATATGGCTATTGTTCGAGGCGATGCAGTGAATAATGACAATCAAGTTGGCCCACTTGTCTACCCGACAACTAATTTTGACGATGTTGGCTGTGATGCTAGTGCAAAATACTCCCACGGATTAAAGAAAAAGGACATTAAATCTTGTCATACACTGTGCTTGCATGAAGTTCCTGGGGACATAAGTACACCATGCGTTAAGGATTTTGTTGGTCTTAAGCCTGGTAAGCTAGATGGAATATATCGCCCCGACATACTAGATCAGGGTTGGTTTGATTCCGCTAAGGCTGAACTGGGCGATAAGGTCTGTGCGTGGGGCGCGATTGATAATTGGCAAGCAGTGTATGGCGATATAGCGCCGTCGATTATGGTGTCTAACATGATATGTATTGATATCGCTAAATTGCCGCAGATACGTATTTTAGGTGGTGATTCTATTTCTACTAAGAGTATTCTTGGTGGTAGTTATAGTGATAATAATAGCACCAATTTCGACCGCGGGTCGTGGTCGCAATATGGTTTATTTGCCGGCAAGGACATTAAATTTTTCGGCTCATCTGGTTTTACGACGACGCAATTTGACAAAGACCCCTTAAAAAGTAATCGCTATAAGAGTTGTTATTTAGACTTCTCTAATGACGCCGTATATCATGGCTCTTGTTTTACTGACTCTGGTCTTTTGAATGGAAATTTTGGTATCAATAATGCTGAGGGGATTGTTGGATTACCTCTGATAAATAACCAGTATATCAAGAATATAGCTCAAGATAGTTTAGATTTATCTACTGCACCTAGTGGCGATATTGTCTACCACTACACTGGTGGCAATAAAACATTCCGGCTGAGTGGTAATTTACGACCCGGTGCGCATCTTGTTGTTGAGGTTCCTAAGGGCGTGTCAATTGATATTGTTGGCGATATTGGGTTATCTGACTATAGTGGCAGACCGACATCATTGAAAAATATGCAATATAAAACATTGTATGACCTACCAACACTGGGCGTAATTTCTCATGATAATATTAATATTAGTGGTAAAGTTAAGCAAATATATGCTAATTTAATGGCGACCAAGGAAATTTATACTTGTGCTGAGGCAAAGCCTAGCTTAGATGTACTTAAAAACCCAGCGCTCGGCGAGAAGGGGCCGTGCAATCAGCATCTAGCGGTGACTGGTTCGCTCATGAGCGGCTATGACATTAATTTTCATCGTACTGCTGGGTCTGACATTGTGTCTAGTAAGGCAAAAGACCCGAGTGAAACTATCGTTTATACGCCAACTAACTTCCTATGGCCAAGTATTATCTTTAATAGTACTGATGTGGAGTATCGCACAGTTTATGCTACGTCAATGGTGCCACGATATTAAGATTAGCCTATTGCATCCAATTGAAAAATAGTGTATAATTACAAATTGTAGTTACTATGGCTGTAGACAAGGAAGTAATCAAAATCAATGGTACCGTGGTGGAAGCCCTACCTGGTACTAAATTTAGGGTAGAACTTGAAAACGGTCATACTATTATCGCCATTATATCAGGCAAGATGCGCAAGCATTACATTCGTTTGGTACAGGGAGATAAGGTTGAAGTTGAGATGACCCCATACGATCTCACGCGGGGAAGAATCAGCTTTCGACTACGTGAGGAAAAAAATTTAAGTGCACCGCAGGGAAGCGGTCAGAAAGGACATAGCCGAAGATGAAAGTCTCAGCTAGCGTTAAGAAACGCAGCCCAGATGACAAGTTAGTGCGTCGTAAGGGTCGCCTACGTGTCATCAACAAGATGAAGCCACGTAATAAGCAGAGGCAAGGCTAAGGAGAGATATGGCAAGATTTGCTAACGTTGAGGTTCCTGCTGACAAGCAGATTGCAGTGGCATTGACCTACATTTATGGCATCGGCCCAAAGTTGGCTGGTGACATTGTCAAAGCCGCTAAAGTAAAGCCTGAGACCCGCACTAAGGATCTCAAGCCAGAAGAAGAGCGCAAGCTCCGCGAGATTATCGACGCTAATTACACTGTAGAAGGTGATTTGCGCCGCATTGTCGCTGGCAACATTAAGCGCCTAAAGGATATTAACTCTTACCGTGGTCTACGCCACAAAGCCAACCTACCAGTACACGGTCAGCGTACTCGTACGAATGCCCGTACTAAGCGTGGTAAGCGTATCGCCGTTGGTGGCAGCCAGCCAAAGGCAGCAAGTAAGACCTAGGATAGTCGAGTTAGGAAGGTAAATAAGGAAAGGAATCTATGGCAGACAAGAAATCTGTTGCCGCGTCAAAGAAGACTACCGCCAAGGGCAAAAAGCGCACTAAGCGCAGCATTCCGCTCGGCCAAGTCCATATTCAGGCGACATTTAACAATACAATCATTACATTTGCAGACAACCATGGTAACGCGTTGAGCGCAAGCTCAGCTGGTGCTTGTGGCTTCCGTGGTAGCAAGAAGGGCACCGCATTTGCCGCCCAAATCGCTACGGAAAAGGCCGCCGAAGTTGCCAAGAATCAGTACGGTTTAACTAAAGTTGACGTCTTCGTTAAGGGCGTTGGTCTCGGTCGTGATGCTGCAGTGCGTGCTATCAGCGCTGCTGAAATGCAAATTGAGAGCATCAACGATGTGACTAGCGTGCCACATGGCGGTGTACGTCCTAAGCGCGAAAGGAGAGCATAAACTATGGCTCGAGATAATTCACCAATTGTTAAGCAGAGCCGCCGCGAAGGCTACGCTCTACATCGCAAGGCCGTCAAGGTCATGGCACATAAGACCGGTATTCCTGGCCAACATGCTGGGTCACGCCAAGGTAAGCCATCACTATATTTGACTCAGTTGCGTGAAAAGCAGAAGGTGCGCCGCATTTATGGTGTACTAGAGAAGCAATTCCGCATTCTAATGAAGCAAGCTACTAAGGACCAGGCTTTGACTGGTGTTAAGTTGCTAGAACTCTTGGAACGCCGTCTTGATAACGCTGTTTATCGTGCTGGGTTTGCTGTATCACGCCGTCAAGCGCGTCAGCTCGTGACTCATGGTCACTTCCTACTCAACGGTCGTCGTGTTGATATTCCATCAATTCGTCTTAAGGCCGGTGACGTAGTTACTGTTCGTCCACACTCTCAAAATAGCGCCTTCTTCAAGGGCTTAGCTGAGATTAATCGCGACGCTCAAAGTCAGCCAGCCGGTTGGCTCAAATCTGATGTCAAGAATATGACTATCACCGTAACCGGTTTGCCAGCACGTGAAGACGCTGAGCCTGGCATTAATGAACAGCTAATCGTTGAGTTCTACTCACGCTAAATAAGGGAGGACAAATGAGCAATACAATTTTGAAGCCAGCAGTAACCAGTGTTAAGGAGTTAGCTCAAAATAGCTCTGTGCTGACAATCGAGCCACTTGCTAGCGGCTATGGTCAGACCCTTGGCAATTCACTACGCCGTGTCTTACTATCGTCAATTGAAGGTTCAGCTATTACCGCTTTTAAAATCGACGGTGTTGGCCATGAATTTACTACCATTCCTGGCGTTAAGGAAGACGTGCTTGAGATTATGCTTAACCTCAAGAGCGTTGTACTAGATAGCCACAAGGATGAACCAGTTGAATACACTGTTCGCAAGAAGGGTGGTGTATTGACTGCAGCCGACTTGGCTGGTAGTGCCGATTTTGACGTAGTAGACGACTCGCAAGTCATCGCTACTATCGATGACCCAAATCATGAACTAGTTTTGACCATCGTGGTTGAGCGTGGTCGCGGTTACCAAACCATCGAAGAATCGAGCGCACATCGCTTACACTCTGACATGATTGCCGTTGATGCACCGTTCTCACCAGTGCGCCGCGTCCGCTACGCCGTTGAGAAGACTCGTGTTGGCGACAACGTTGACCTTGATAAACTAGTTATTACTGTTGACACCGACGGTTCAATTACACCAAACGACGCCTTTGAACAGGCCGCTGCCATCTTGGTCAATCAGTATAAGGCCATTGCTGGTCAAACCGTGGTAGCTGACGCTGAGCCAGCCGCCGCTGCTGAATCTGATGACGCAACTGGCATGCTATCGATGTCAATCGAAGAGCTCGGAATGAGCGCCCGCACCACTAATGCCTTGATTAGCAACAACATCAACACCGTTGGCGACCTCGTATCGTTGACTGATGATGAGCTAGAAGACCTCAAGGGTTTTGGTGCTAAGGCTAAAGAAGAAGTTAAAGCCCGCGTGGCAGAATTGGAGTTTTAATCAATGCATAGGCATGGATACAAGGGCCGCAAGTTTGGTCGCGAACGCAACCAACGTCGTGCCTTGCGTCGTGGGCTTGTGATTTCTTTGGTTGAGCATGGCGCTATTGTCACCACTCTACAAAAGGCCAAAGATATTCGCCCAGTCGCAGAAAAGTTAATCACAAAAGCACGTAAGGGTGGCCTAGCTCGCCGTCGTGCTATCATCGCAGCGCTAAATAATCTAGATGCTGCCAACAAGTTAGTTGACGTTGTTGCACCACAGTTGCAACGTGAAAGTGGCTACTTGCGCATCGTCAAGCTAAATCAGAACCGGGTTGGCGACAACGCTGAAATGGCTCGGATTGAGTTTGTCGACGAAATCAAGCCAGTCGCCAAGCCAGTCAAGGCTGAAGTAGCTAACAAGAAGGAGGCTAAGTAATGAACACTAAGACCTACCAGAAGAAGGCCGGTGAAGTCGAGCACAAGTGGGTGCTAGTTGACGCCGCCAACTTGCCACTTGGTCGTGTTGCAACCTTTGTTGCTAATCGCCTAATGGGTAAGTATGACCCAACCTATACTGCACATATGGATGCCGGTGATAACGTTGTAGTTATCAATGCCGACCAGATGGTTTACAATGGCGACCGTCGCACTAAGAAGTACTATCGCCACAGTGAATTCCCAGGTGCTTTGAAGGAAATCAAGGCTGAGGATGTTAGCCTTAGCGAAATGCTAGAGCGTTCAGTTGCTGGCATGTTACCAAAGAACAAGTTGCGTGATGCTCGTGTCGCTCGCTTGCGCGTTTACGCCGGCGCTGACCACAGCAACACTGCACAACAACCAGTAAAATTGGAGGTTAAGTAATGGCCACAGGTACATATTTTTACGGTCTTGGTCGTCGCAAGAGCTCAAGCGTGTCAGCACGTCTTTATAAGGGCAAGGGCGATATCACCATTAATGGCAAGTCAGCCAAGGATTACTTCGCTGGCAACACCACTTTACTAGCTGAAATCACCGACCCATTGGCACTAGTCAGCAAGCAAGCTGAATTTGATGTCACTTTGCTCGCTAAGGGTGGTGGTACCGCTGGTCAAGTTGATGCCGCTAAGCTCGCTATTGCGAAGGCACTAGCATCAATCAACGACGACTTGCGTGGCACGTTATCAAAGGCTGGTTATCTCCGCCGCGATAGTCGTGAAGTCGAGCGCAAGAAGTACGGTTTGCGTGGTGCACGCCGCAAAGAGCAGTTCTCAAAGCGTTAATGCCACATATTTGCAGAAGAGGAGTCCGCGCGGCTCCTCTTTTATTATGTTATAATAGGAGTTATGAAAGACATTATTCTCACTGGTGATCGACCGACAGGCAAGCTCCACCTCGGCCATTATGTAGGCTCGCTTCGCGAGCGAGTTAAGCTACAAGAGAGCGGCAAATACGACCCGTTCGTGATGATTGCTGATATGCAGGCGCTGACCGACAACGCCAAAAATCCGGCTAAGGTACGCGACAACGTCTTACAAGTCGCACTTGATTATCTTGCTGCCGGCCTTGATCCGCGTAAAACGACGATTTTCATTCAGTCACAGGTGCCAGCACTCTCGGAACTCACCATGTATTACATGGATTTGGTGAGTATTAGCCGCCTTGAGCGCAACCCAACTGTAAAGAGTGAGATTAAGCAGAAGAATTTTGGCGAGGGTGTGCCAACTGGGTTTGTAACCTACCCAATCTCACAAGCCGCCGACATTACCGCCTTTAAGGCCAAGTACGTACCGGTGGGCGAAGACCAGCTGCCAATGATTGAGCAAACTCGTGAAATTGTCCGGTCGTTCAATCAGACTTATGGCGAGCAGGTGTTAGTAGAGCCGGAAGCTATCCTTGCGAGTAGCAACACAGCGCGCCGTTTGCCAGGGCTAGATGGTCAGGCCAAAATGAGTAAGAGCCTAGGCAACTGCATTTATCTATCTGACGACGAGAAAACTTTGCGCGACAAGGTATTTAACATGTATACTGACCCAAATCACATTCACGTCAGTGACCCTGGTAAAATTGAGGGCAACGTGGTGTTTACCTATCTTGATGTATTTGCAACCGACCAAGCTAAAGTTGCCGAATTGAAGGCACAGTATCAGAAGGGCGGCTTGGGCGACGTAGTAGTGAAGAAGTATCTTTTTGAGGTATTAAACGAAGTTTTGACGCCAATTCGTGAGCGTCGTGCCAAGCTGGCTGAAAACCCAGCCTACATTTACGAACTGTTGCATCAGGGCTCGCAAAAGGCGGCCTGCATCGCTAGTCAGACCCTAACACAAGTTAAGGATGCCATTGGCATCAATTATTACGGAGACTAGATGCGACTTGATGCTTGGCTGGCCAACAAATATCCGGAATTCTCACGGTCTACCGTACAGAAGCTAATTAAGTCAGGCCAAGCGACCGTTGACGGTGTTGTGATAACTAAGCCGTCTTATGAAGTGGCGGAAACGCAGACTGTGTTATTCACGCCACCCACCGCGCCAGATTTTAGCGTAGATAGTAGCCAGTTTGCGGCTAGCGTAATCTTTGAAAACGCCAACGTGGTGGTAATCAACAAGCCAGCAGGGATGCTAACTCACGCTAAGGGTGCCATGGCCGAGGAATTTACCGTGGCTGATTTTGTGCGCAGCAAATTTGACCAGACAGAGAGTGCAGCAAATTCCGACAATAACCGTTTGGGCATCGTGCATCGCCTTGACCGCGCTACTAGTGGCTTATTGATTTGCGCCAAGAATCTTACTACGGCGCATTATTTGCAGCGACAGTTTGCTGACCGTAAGGCGCACAAAACTTATTTCGCCCTCGTAGAACGCACGCCAAAGCAGCTTGCTGCGCAAATTAATTTGCCGATTGCCCGCAACGTTCGTAAGCCTGCTACTTTTCAAGTCGACCCGAAGGGTAAGCCCGCCATCACTGATTATCGGGTTACAGAGCAGTTCGACGATGGTACTGCACTAGTGGAGTTGAAGCCTCATACCGGCCGCACACACCAATTGCGCGTACACCTAAGTTACATTGGCGCCCCCATCGTTGGCGACCCGGTTTATGGCAATGGTCAATTTGGCGACCGCCTAATGTTGCATGCTGCTGCGCTAGAAATTACCGTGCCAACCGAGCAGGGTAACGAGCGCATGACATTTGAAGCGCCATTGCCGACTGATTTTACGGCCGAGCTGGAGCGCCATCGTGGCTAAACTTGACCACCTAATTATTAATGCCAGCACGCGCCGGCAATTAGCAAATTATTTGGCGCATCCGGCACAAGCGTTGATGCTAACCGGTGCTTCTGGGTTGGGGCTTTACACTATTGCTGAGGCATTAGCGCATCAGTTAGCGAGTGGCAACACCGTTTTACTGCGGCCAAGCCTGCACAAAGCGCAAAAGACTGCCATTATTAATGCCGACGACATCGCCTACGTGACAAGTATTATTTATGATAAGCGTAAAGAATCGCTAGTGGTGGTGATAGACGATATCGACCAAGTGGCTCCAGGGGTCTCGGAACGCATTTTAAAAATTGTCGAAGAGCCCGTTAAGAACGTTTACTTTATTTTTACGACGCACCACCCGGCGGTTGTGCCAGCAACCATTATGTCGCGCTCGCAGCAGATAGAAGTCGCGGCGCCTGAGGCAAGTGATTGCGCGACCTTATTAGCTGAGGCGCCAGATGCTAGCCAGGCTCAAATTAAATTTTTGGCCGCGACCTATCCAGCGCAAATTTATCGTTTAATTCACCAACCAAAGCTACTTACTGCTGTTACTACACAGGCAAAGCTGGCTAAACAATTTATTACTAGCAACACTAGCGAGCGGTTAGTTTTAATTACCGATATTAAGGACCGCGCAGCTGCTACTGAATTTTGCGAGCTAGTAGTTAAATTCCTGCTTTTTGCGCAACGTACCTCAGAACATTCCGAGCGTCTTGTGTGCCAGCTTAATCTCGTAAATGACGTTATGACCTATCTGGCTGCCAGTTGCAACTTAAAATTAGCCTTAACTCAGCTGGCGCTTAATTTGTAATACTGCTATAATAGTATCATGTATGCCTTGCTTGTCTTAATCATTATCACAGTGGCAGTTATCTTTTGGCCAGAGGTAAAAGACCAAGCCGACCTCCAGCCGTCACGAATTGAGTTGCAGCTTAATAAGCTTTGGGATATCTCGCTCGGGGCGATTCACGACAAAAAATACGTACGTGCCGAGAAGGCGCTGTTGACTATTTTGCGGGTTGATGACCGTAATGCGCGCGCTTACAATCGTCTTGGCATTTTATACGCTAAGCAGGGGCAGTACAAAGACGCCATTGAGTGCTTTGAAATCACGCAGAGTTTGGCGCCGAGCGCTTCAGCTCTCCATAATGTTGGTCTGATTTATTATGAGGTCGGTCAGTATGACAAAGCGGCGCAGGCGTTTGAGCAGGCGCTATCCAAGGAATCTAATGTTGCCTCGCGTCACGTAGCCTACGCCAAGGTACTTGAGAAAATGGGTAATAATAAAAAGATGCTTGAAGAGTTGAAGACCGCCGTAAATCTCGAGCGTAACCCGCAGTCACTTGGTTTGCTGGCTGACGCGCTTGATCGTAACGACGAACACGAGCAAGCTGAAAAAGTACGGCTCTTGATGGAAAAGACGCGTAAGCTTGGCAATCGCTCACGCATCAAGCAGCCACGCAGGGTGATATTTTAGCTCATGATTAAACGACTAAGCTGTTGCATTCTGCGTGACGATTTGGTATGATATTTTTAGTGCCAATTTAGCTCAGTTGGTTAGAGCAGCTGTTTTGTAAACAGCAGGTCCTCGGTTCGAATCCGAGAATTGGCTCCACATTTCAATATTTGCTGGGGTAGTGAAGCGGTTAAACACGGCAGACTGTAAATCTGCTCCCTATGGGTTCGGGGGTTCAAATCCCTCCCCCAGCACCAGATATTTTGCCCCCGTTTGGGGGGCTTTTTATTTAGCAAACGTAGCTTAGTGTTTATGTTGACAATCCATTTTATGTCTGCTATACTCTAAAAAGTAGTGGTTAGCTACTTTTATGCCGCCTTAGCTCAGTGGTAGAGCACTTCCATGGTAAGGAAGGGGTCTCGAGTTCAAATCTCGAAGGCGGCTCCACATAGTATGATTTTATTACACCCCTCGGGGTGTATTTTTATAAGGATACCTACTAAAAATGCCACTGTTTATATCGTGGCATTTATGTGTAAAGTAATAGTTTTAGCGTTACTTTTTAATCAAGAAGAGATAAATTGCTATCTCTGCCGCCATCGCTAGAATGTTGATAATGATGGCCATGACCGCGATGCGGCGAACTTTAGCCAGCTGCTCGGCGAATAGGCCATAGAGAAGATACTTGTTTACGAAAAATATCGCCACGATGCCGCCAATAGTTGATAGAAGAGGCAAAACGCTAAGCGCTAAGCTAGCCTTGCCTAAGAACTGAAGACTAGAAACGTACATCGCCATGTTTTCAACCGTATGGCGCTCTCGGTCGGACAAACCACTCAGTAATTCATCCATCTGTGCCTTATCGCGCTCAAGCGTACCGCTTTGTTCAAGCGCGTCTATCTCTTGACGAATTTGCTGGCGTTGCTCGTCGTACATCGGCTTATTCTTTGCGTACTCTTGTACCGCTTTATTGACTTCGTTGATAAAATCAGCGATATGACCTATATCATCTGAATAATCTTCCTGAAGCGACAGCTTTTGTTCAATATCGTCGCGGTCATCATTTTCAATTGTTTCTGATGACCGATATTGTGCATGGATGCAGCATTTATCGCTGATCACAAAAATTCGTATAGCATTAGAATCAAAATAGCCGTTTAATGCACCCGTCACTAAGTTATTGCCACTGTTAATGTATATGCGGCTGAGTAACTCCCTATACTGCTCGTCTGTAACGCCACCTTCAACCGTAGTCCTCACTACGTGGTCGCCAATACCGGCGGTGATGGTAAATTTTTCATCCAAATTAATGGCACCCCCATTGCCCATAATTGAATCTGTAAATAATACAGCGTCACCTATTCCACATATTCTACTATGGCCGATACTGTGGAGTTTAGTCTTTAACAGGTTAAGTTTTGTTAATGTTTGGCGAGATTCATCCCCCAGTCGTTCTAGTTCGGGTATTTTACTCGGGTCTATTATAGTGTTCATGCTTACATGATAGCAGAATCCATTAGCCAGAGAAAGTAGACATAACTACTTTTTAGAGAAGAAGGTAAGGTAGCGCGGGAGCTCATCTTGTGCGGTGGCGGCAGGAATATTATCGAGTATAAAATCTAAGCCGTCGGTGAATGCTTGATATAGAAGTGGAGTAAATGACAGCCAGGCATACCAAGTTGGTTGGCCCGCATCAAACAGCCGGCGACGATTTAGTGCCATAGTGCAGATTATACTATATAAACTTACGAGGATTAATGGCGGGACGGTGAACCAAGGGTAAATATTGTAAAATACTAGAAAAAATATTGGTATTACGGCAATCATGAAGGCAATAGTTGCAATTCGCTTTGCGCGTTTGTAGGTAGCGCGCGACGTTCGGTAGCCTTTTGCAAAAATCGGAATCAACGCTTCACAGAAGACATCGCGTATGCTATTAGTCGGTTGCGCCACCGGGTGTGCAAATGATGGCAGTTTACCAGGCTTCACAGCTGCGAGTAGTATGGTTTTACTGGAGCTATTGTTAGAATTAGCATCAGAGGTGGGGGGCAAAGTAGAGCTAACAACAGAAGCGGGATTGTTGATAGACACGGGGTTGGCAGTGGTAGTGGGCTGCTCGGATGAGCTAGTGGCATTAGCCGCGCCTTTAGATGGTCGAAAACTATCTGGCACGTAGTCTGACGATGCAGTCGGATACGGTTCAATACCACCAATCTGCTTTAAATAATTTGTCACCGGATTATTGTATATATCGGTGTATTGTTGCTGGCTGCTTTCGCTGGTAACTGTTGTGCCAGCTGGCGTCGCACTGTTGTTCTGCATAGTGCCAGCCTGAGCCGTCGCCGTTAAATTAGAACTAGGAAACGGCTGCGTCGTTTGTGTTGTAGTGGTAACTTGTTTATCTTGCATCTTACTAACATTATTTTAGCGCAAATTATATTGTAAGCGCAACCAAAATTTAACGTGCCATCTTAGCGTGAGCGTGTTATAATAGAATATATGGATGATAATAGATACGGCGTAGGTATCGATATTGGCACCGGCTCAGTTAAGGTGGTTGTGGGTGTTTGCCCGCGCGACAGTGTCGAGAGCAGCGAGTCTATCTTGCCAAATATTATTGGTGTTGGCGTGCAGCCTAGTGCTGGTATGCGCAAGGGTATAATTACTGATATCACTAAGGTTTCTCGGGCGTTAGATAAGGCATTACTGCAGGCTGAGCAGATGAGCGGTCAAGAGATTCGTCACGCTACATTTTCGGTTAATGGCACAAAAATTGCTGGTATTCAGTCGCGAGGTGTCGTAGCGGTTAACGGCGACCGTCAGACAATTGGTCCGGATGAGACCGAGCGCGTCATTAAGGCTGCTCAGGTGGTAAAGCTTGGTCCCAACCAAATTATTTTAAACGCCAAACCACGCACTTATAAAGTAGACAATCAAGATGGTATTCGTGACCCAATTGGTATGACAGGTGTTCGGTTGGAAGTTGATGCCTTTGTTACTACTGCATTGTCACCTCAACTACGCAACATTGACAGTGTGGCGAGTAATTCTAATATTGACCAGACTGGTCCGTGTATTCCAGCGGGTATTGCGTCGTCGTCTATCGCGCTTAGCGACCAGCAGAAGGAGAACGGTGCAGCATTGCTTGATATTGGCCACTCCACAACTACGCTGGTGGTTTACGATGAGGGTGATATAGTTGATATTAAAGTTTTGCCAATAGGCTCTAACAATATTACCAGCGACCTCGCGATTGGTTTGCAAACTGACCTCGACATTGCCGAGCAAGTTAAATTACAACATGCCGTAGCAGCACCGCAGCTTCGACGGGGTAACGAAGAAATGGTGGCAATCAAAGTAGCTCAGACGGATGGTTCTGCTCGCAAAATTGGTTTTAAGACTGAACTAATAGATACCATTGTAGCGACACGTCTTGCCGAGTTATTTGAACTGGTCAATAAAGAGCTCAAGCGCATCCATCGCGCCGGAGCATTGCCGGGCGGCGTAGTGCTTACTGGCGGTGGTGCGAAATTACGCGGTATTACTGACTTTTCGCGCATGGCGCTACAAATCAATACACATGTGTTTGCGCCACAGAATTACCAAATGGTGTCTAAATTAGCCGCCGACCCAAGCTTCTCAGCTGCAATTAGTCTGATGGAGCAAGACCTTGCACAAGTTATGAATGAGCCAGAGCAAGGTCGCCGGCGTGGCGGTAGCGGTGGTGGCGGTATTTTCGCTAAGTTATTCCGCTTCGGTAAATAACGTAACCACTATTGCCACTAGTTGTTAATATGTGTATAATGTAATTGTGAGATTAAACTATTTTAGGAGGGTTTATGCCAGAGGTTAAGCCAACAGATATTCAGGCACCTGCTGTCATTAAAGTCGTCGGCGTTGGCGGTGCCGGTGGTGCAGCAGTCAATCGCATGCGTGATGCTGGGATTGAAGGAGTTAGTTTTATTGCCATTAATACTGATGCTCAAGCATTGCAAGCATCAAAAGCAGACGTTAAAGTCCACATTGGTCGCGATACGACCCGTGGTCTCGGTGCTGGCGCCGACCCATCAGTCGGTGAAGCCGCTGCTCGCGAGAGTATTGACGACATCAAGCAGGCGCTAGATGGCGCTAACATGGCGTTCATTACTTTTGGTGCTGGTGGTGGTACTGGTACCGGTGCTGCGCCAGTCGTCGCCGAAGTCGCCCGCGAACTTGGCATCTTAACCGTTGGTGTGGTTACTCGACCATTTACCTTTGAAGGGCAGAAGCGCCGCCAAAACGCTGACCTCGGTATTGCCAACATCTCTAAAGTAGTAGACACTTTAATTACTATTCCAAATGACCGCTTGTTGCAGACTATCGACCGCCGCACACCGTTACTTGAAACTTTCAAGATTGCTGACGATGTCTTGCGTCAGGGTGTTCAAGGTATTTCCGAGCTCATCACCCAAAGCGGCTTAATCAACCTCGACTTTGCCGATATTAAGGCTATTATGAGTAACGCCGGTAGTGCTCTGATGGGTATTGGTCGCGCTAGTGGTGATGACCGCGCCGTCAAGGCTGCGCATCAAGCTATCGAATCACCGCTTATCGAAGTCAGTATCGATGGTGCTCGTGGTGTCCTTTTGAATGTCACTGGTGGCTACGATATGTCAATGTCTGAAGTACAAGAGGCAGCCGACATTATTACTGCTGCCGTGGCACCAGATGCCAACATTATCTTTGGTGCCAACTTAAAGCCAGAAATGGAAGACGAGCTGATTATTACCGTAGTTGCTACGGGCTTTGATGCCAATTACTTTGCCGGCAAGGATAATCAGGGTCGTGCCACAAAAGCAGTCACTACTAAGCCAGATGACACTAGCTCAAACGACGACTTCAATAAGATGGACTTAGGCAGCATTGACCTCGATAACGACGCCAGCAGTACGCCGGTTACACCAGAAGATTTTACAGCAGATAATGGCCATGAGGCTTCATGGACACAGCAAGAGCCTGCTAACCAAGATGACCAGCCAGAAGATGAGCCTGAGCATCAGTCTGAAATGCATCAGACAGAAGAAGACCAGCCAGCATCCGACGAACAGCCAATGCCACAGCGCAATATCTTAAGCCCAAATGACGACGATGACGAAGATGACGATAAGGAAGACTCAATGTTTGATACACCAGCCTTCTTGCGCCGCAAGTTCCACTTTGGTCATAAGAAATAACCGCCATGCAATGTCCTAAATGCAAGTTCGAAGACAGCAAGGTACTTGAATCGCGCGACGCCGGTAGTGCCGTGCGTCGCCGGCGCGAGTGTCTTAAATGTGGCGCTCGTTACACCACTTATGAGCGCATTGAGCGCCCCAATCTAGCAGTTATTAAGAGCGACGGCCGGAAAGTGTTATTTGACCGACAGAAACTTTATAACGCTGTACAACGTTCAGTGGGGAAAACACTCGAGAATGAAACAGAGGTGGAGGAGATTGTCGCCCATGTTGAAGACCAACTTTATGCGCTTGGCGACACCGAGTATCCCTCAAGTACCATCGGCGACCTTGTGATGGACGACTTAGCGCATCGCAATGAAGTGGCTTATGTCCGGTTTGCCTCGGTTTATAAAAAGTTTAATAATGCCGACGAGTTTGCTAAGACATTATGCGAACTACGCGAGCGTCTACTAAAGGAGAAACAATGAGAATCGTTTTAGTTTACCGTGAACACTCTGAAGACCGTCGTTGGGTTGAAGAATTTTTGCACGATTACCAAGCACGTACTGGTCGTGATATTGAGGTAATGGACCCAGATAGCCCAGCTGCCGTTAGCTTTTGTGGCACCTATGATATTATGCGCTACCCAGCTCTTATCGCCATTGGCAATGATGGCACCGTTTACGAACAATGGAACGCCGATAACTGGCCGCAAATCGATACTGTATCTGGCTTAGCTAATTTATAGCGTGTGTTGGCTTATCCTTAACTATATTGACATTTTAGCCTTTATATGATATAGTACAAGTATTATTGGGCAGGAGCCCCGTAATGTACCTTGTATGAAAGGATTGAAATGGCCGACAATAACATGTCTGCGTCGGGTACAACTATGAGGCCAAATGCCGATATCGTTCGTTTCTGCGTCGCAGCTAAGAAAATGCGCCCTTACCGTAGCAGTATCTCTGGCACATATTACCGCCAAAGAGAAGCCGGTGAAGTCGTACCAGCCGTACTTGAGGAAGCTCATCGCAGCTTCTCCGGTCTATATCAAAGGATTGATCAATATTTCAATCCTGAAGATGACGGAGAGGTTGCTCCATCAGCTAAGCAATTAGAATCAATTGCAGTTTATGCAGCAGAAGCTTATCGTATGGTAAAGAAGCTTGGCGATTATGCTGAAAATGCTCAATCATACGACCCATGCTGGACTATAATTTATAGTTCTACTTGTCAGATTGAACGCAATAGCTGGCTTTCTACGCTAGTAAAGTGTTGTGTATCAATCAAAGAGCTAATTAGCGATTCGAAAACATCATTTGCTGAGATTTATAGGCGATCAATTTACCGATTTAATCACCGCAACGATGAAATTCGTTCGACTAATCATGGCGCTGAGCGCAATAGTACTTACTCTAAGTACCGCAAAAATCTTTAAGTCTTACCATATCAATATCCAACCCCCGGGGCGACATTAGTCGCCCCTCTTTCTTTAATGTGCACTGATTGACAAATTAGCAATAACATGATACAATACAAAAACTTGGTGAATACCGAGTGTACATTACATGAGAGGATATAGATATGGTAACACTAGTAGTGGAAGATGAACCGTTGTTGCAGGAATTGTCGCCTGATATCCGCACTATCTTTAGATTGTCTGGAGATATCAGATATTACGACAACATCATTAGTGGCATTATGCGCAGAAACGATAGTCCAAAGGACGAAGTTTATTCTGCTTTAGTGCCCGTTGTCGATACTTGGCACGAAATGAGCGTGACGCTGGACTCTAGGTTTAACCCGAGCGGTGCAAATGTGCCGTCCCTCGCTGAATATAGCGAATTACACGCCATGGCATTAGCCGCTAAGCGGTTATTTGAAAGGTTAGTTGATAAAATTCAACATGCTACTGATGTGTATTGGGCGAAATTAACGCCAAGTACCACGCGCCTCTGGCGTAATAGTAGACTCGATCAACTAATTGACATCTGCCAACGCATATTGGATATCTTTAGAGGTAAACGAAGCCACTATTTACTAACCAAATCATACCGCAATGCGGCATGGGTTTACGTCAATCGCGATACAGTTAGGGTTAGTATCAGTGACAATAAGCTTTACCTACATAATCATAAAAGATGTCATCCATTCTTCTCAACAAATTAAGGTAAAATGATTACCACCCGAGAGGCACTAAGTGCCTCTCTTTTATTTGTGATTATAGATATTTTGTGGTAAAATATATTTGATATGGCAAAGAGTAATAGCAAGTCAAAGCGCAAGTTCATTGGCTTAGTAAGTCCGGATGGCAAGACCCGTCTTTATACGACCGTCAACCCACAGAATCGTACCAACAGCAGCCAAGGTAAATTGACGCTTAAAAAGTACAATCCAAAGACTCGTCAGCATGAGGTATTCACCGAAACCAAGAAGAACCTCGGCCGCAACGAAGTCAAACCAAAGAAGCACTAATTGTCTTCTAAAATACCGCTCCTTCTGGGGCGGTATTTATTCTGTAAATGCATGTCAGTCAATAAAATCGATCTTATTCGCCAGCCACACCCCAATGCGTAACATCTTATCTAGTGTTATCAACTGTGTTGGCTGCGCTAAAGAGTATAGATAAACTTTTTTAAAGTTAAACTCCATATCAATATCGCGAAAATACGCGGTAATCATGTTTTGCACGTCAACAGTTAAGGCTTTTTCAAGGCGTGTGATATCTTCTGGCAATACATAAATCGCGAATTGTCGCACAAAAGCGTCAACCAACGGGCAATTAAGACTGGCTGGGTCAAGCTCGTACATTGGCAAATAAGAAATCAACGCCACGCCATACCCTTGGTTGTTATTACGACTGTGCAGATAAATGTGCGGCATAATTGCTCGATCCATATCAACTTGGCAAATTGTCCAAGTACGTTTAACGTCGCCATTGACACCATATAAATTATGCGTCCGCTGCAGTAAATGAACCCGATGACCACCGGCGTAGCCAGTAGTATAGTTGTCATCAATTTGGTCTGGCGAAGCAGTAATGCCGCGCACCGGCGTATAATCGGCATCACGCCCAGCAATTGCTGTGCCGTAATATACCAGCCCATACTGCGACGCTATTTTACCAAAGGCGGGGCGGTCATATTTACTTGGACGAAACTTCATTAATCTCTCCGACGCGAATACCCAAAAAATTACTTAGTTCAGCAATTGGCGAATGTCCTAGAGTCTCGAGTGACATATCAAGTGCACGCGTAAATGGCGACCGACCCGAACGGTCAACCGTCGGGGCAACATTGATTGCCTCAGCCGCCATACGATAGCTAATCGAGCCGGCATCGTCCTTAAACTGCTCATCAGCCAAATCTGCCAACGCATATAACGCTCGCTGAGCAATTGCGTCAACCTCAGCACTAAATGAACAATCGTTATCGCGTCCCCAGCTACGATAAGTTGGCCTAATGCGCAGCATATCGTGATCAACTGCGTTGGCTAAATCTGTAGCAAGAGGCGAAATTAGCTTCTTGTAGATGGTCTTCCACTCGGTTATCTTATCGCCCATTCTAAGAGCCTGTCGTACCGCAAAATTAAAGCCTAAAATCAGCATCGATACCACATCTAACTCTACCGGTGACGCCGGTTTACCATGCTGCACTAAGGCATGACGATTACCAATTGGTGCGCCATCAGCCCGATAACGGTCATTAAAGTACGCGCTATCTGCTCGGACGCGCGCCAGATAATTGTACAACGCTAAAACTTCTTTAGTATAGCCAAGGTAGGCATAACAAGGCGCCGCATAAGCCGCCGCCATCACCTGGCAATGCTGGTTAGAACCAGCGGGGTGGGCTAGAGGCTTTAATGGGTCGCCATTTTCGCACTCATACCGCAGTAAATCAGAAATCACCGCACCGTGGTTATCGGTTGCCGCCTTCAATGCTACTAAATCATTAACATATTTTGCCAAATCAATTGGGTATTGCGCTGTTTGCTGACGCGTATTTAAAGCGCCCAATGCCGGCTTAATCCATTCCGCCCAGTGGTCGTTGGTGTTGCGCAGACGCGACGCGACATCTTCGCGCGCAAACTTACTAAGTTCAGTGATAGCTGCATTGTAATCCGCGCCCGCTGCTAAGTGATAACAGACACGTGCCGAAGCTAGTGGGGCAATATTAAGCTCAAATTCCATAATAGAATCGGTCAAGCCATGCTCAAGTGGATTGCCGCAAAGATTGCCATCATCGGCATCACACCACGAGCCAGCCATATAATTCTGACCACCAGCGTCGTTACCGAAACGCCCCACGCTGAAGCCAGACCAACCAGCTTCCTTCTGATTGTAAACATATCCGGTCACAGCATAGGCCGCTAGCTGTCCATAATGGCAGATTATCGGCAACTTGAGTTGCGGCACCGTGTCTACTGGCAAGTACTCAACCGTATCATCGTCATGTTGACTAAGTACAAACGATTGATAGAGGTAGAGCTTGGCGTGACGTGGACGATTAGCTGTGTTGATGACGTGAAAATTACGCACCAAAACATTTAGGTCGTAATCAACAAAGTCTTGAATCTCAATTCGAAAATTTAGCCACGGATTATCCGCCACCACATGGCTAATTGGCCGCCCTGGATAGTACGACAGCTTGATATTCCATGTACCATCATCAAGCCAGTGAATTGCGCCACCAGTAAACAGGCCAATCTTATGCGGCAGGGCATTACGCATCAAAGCATTATTGCCACCTACAAATGGGAAATATAGTTCATAAACGGCACCGGACTCATTTAAATTAACCGCCAGACTGCCGTTCGAGAGGAGGAGGTTTTTACTTACCATACTATCTCCTAGCTTGATTAGCAGATTGATATTCGACCAAGCGATAACGAATATCGCGCAAAGCATTCATATAATAGAGAAACGCATCATACGGCGACTTATACGGCGAGAAGTAGGCGTGAACATCGCCATCTTTCCAATACTTTGTACTCATATAGTAGACGTGGTCAGACGTAGTCAGACGACGCCAATCACCAATTAACTTAATGTCTCCCGTTGCCATCACTGCTGGCGCAAGTGAATAAACGTAGTGTTGGCATTCCTGCTGCATACGATTACCAAGCCAAGCCGAAAGGTCGCGCTCCGAATCCGCCCAAGTAGTCGTGTATGGCACACTTAGAGTATCAGATGGTTTCTCGCTCTCAGCTGCCTCAGTGATGGTCATAAACTTGTGGTCTGGTTTAGCTAGCCATTGCTTTGGTAGCTCACGCAAGAAGTCGAAAATGCCAGTATCGGCCCACTGGTGTTCGCCAAATGTCTCGTAATCGAGGAAAAGATTGACTAATGGCGAGTCTTTATCGGCGTCGAGCCAGCTGATGTACTTGTTAACCGTCAACGGATATTCCTTCCAAGATTGGTCGGAGAAGCGAAATGCGATATCGTCACTCAGTTTATAATTCTTTAAGAGCAAACGAATGTTAGTGGCGTGTTCTGGCTGATAAACGTAATTTGGGCTGCGCCAACCAAGAATTTTATCCCAGCCTTCAGCCAACACGGCTTTATATCCGTGAATTTCAGCCCATTTGCCGAGGTCGTTATTGTAAGCTAATTCGGTATTGCGAAAGGCGGTCGGCGTCACACCAAACAATTCTTGAACGCGCTTGGCGTGGAGTGCCACTTGGCGGTCAAATTCAGCGCGGTTATAGAAAA
>CAMUOM010000004.1 GCA_947090635.1 uncultured Candidatus Saccharibacteria bacterium
TCAGGGGCTTTGGGAGAAGTTTTTAGCTCGCCGATGCTCGGCTCGCCGATGCTCGTATGTACAGATACTTTTTTGCAAATTGGGCAATTCGATAATGAGGATGAAGCCAAGAACTTGTTAAAATACATTAAAACTAAGTTCTTCCGTGTATTAATTGGCATTAAAAAAACTACTCAACACAACACTCAGGATGTGTTTACTTTCGTTCCGCTGCAGGACTTCACAGCTAATTCCGACATTGACTGGTCAAAGCCGGTGGCGGATGTTGACCAGCAGCTCTATAAAAAGTATGGTCTCAGCGCCGAAGAGATTGCCTTTATCGAAGAAAAAGTGAAGCCAATGGAGTAACCGCCCAGTGACAGCGCCAGAAGTAGACATCATCGAGAACACCCTGCGTCAGCACGGGGACCTCTTGGAGTTGCTGCTGGTGGACCGCACGCGGACGACGGCGCGCAAGGTGCATCACATTTTGTGGGCAACCGATTCTTACGTGGGGCATTCGCCCAAGAGCGAGATTAGTGTGGCGGATATCACGGGCGTTAACACCTACCTGATTCAGCCGCGTATTGCCAAGAGTAAGGACGAGCAGAAGCGGCGCAGCCAAGATAAGGCGGAGGTGTTTACTCCGCGCGAAATTGTGGCACGCATGAATCAGCTGGTGGACGATAATACCGCCAATTGGCCGGCAGACAAGGACAACTGGCAGGTTTATGTGGCGGAGCGGCGGCTAGAAATCACCTGTGGTGAGGCGCCGTTTATCGTGGGGCGTTACAACGCCGCTAACGGCAAGAAGGTGCTCAAGCTGGCGGAGCGCGTGGGCTTCCTTGACCGCAAGTTACAGACCGTGAGTAAGTTTGCCCCCGACCGCGCTGCGTGGCTAAAGTGGGCGACTGTGGCGTATCAGTCTTCTTACGGCTACGAGTGGCAAGGCGACAACCTGCTTCTTGCGCGCGAGAACTTGCTCTATACCTTCGTGGACTACTGGAACGAGCAGTTCCCTGATGACCCTATCGACTTACTAAGCAAGCTGAAGCCTGAGCACTTGGGTATGTTGAGTGACATTGCCTATATCATCTCGTGGAATATTTTCCAGATGGACGGAATCAAAAACACGGTGCCGATGACGGGCGAAGTCGAGCCAGAAGAAGAGCCCCCGCTGCTCTCGCTTGCTGCGGGTAAGAAGCTCCCCGCCGGCAAGAGTGATTCCGCCCCGATTTACGTTAAGATTATGAATTGGCAGACCAAACGCCCGCTGCTGTTTAATAGCTTGAATTAGCCACCCAGCGCCCTGCCCTAATTTAGTGGTTAAACATTAGTACAATTAGCGCGGTTATGCTATAATGTTGGTAGTATGAACGAGGGTAACAATACGGCAGCTGGTGAAGCCGACTTGCAGCGAGCGTTCGACGAACTGCTCCTGACGGCGCGCGACTACACCAAGGGCTTGCGTGATCAGGTGCGGTTTATTGACAGCGACCAGATGGTATCACTCTACGCCCGCCATGCTAAGACAGAGAAATATTTCACGGCACTGCGCTTTATGCGGGGCAGTCGGCCGTATGGCGACGGCCAATCAGTCTATTTGACGCTAGAGTATGGTAAGGTAATGTATCACATTGCCATTTGGCATAATGGCAAGTGTGCTCAGTACCTCAAGTACACTAATAGTAAGCGCTGCTTGCAGGTGATATTTGATAAGCTGGCGCAAGCGTTGGCAGTTGATTATGAAGCTGCCCTCCACGCCGCCGCGGACGGTAAGCTCGACGAGTCAGCGGTGTTAAAGCGCAAGCTGGCGATTTTGGGTAAGATATCGAAAGAATTTTCGGGCGTGGCCATTCGCCGTGACTTAACTCCGGCAACCGTGAGTGACCGCAAAGAAGGTTGCGAGTACATTAGCGCCACTGTGCGCGATTATGCCGAGCAGATGGGTTATCCTGTGGACGGCGAGCAAGCCAGCCTCTACCCTCACCTGCCAAAAACCGCTAAGTTGGGCAACAACGGCGTTTACCTCTATTCGCCAGCGCCGCGTCAGTATTGTTTAGAGACGCGCAAAGGCGGCGCAGTCATTCACCAGACGACTGCAAGCGACCTCAATCTTTTACTCTGCAACGTGTTTTATGGCGTGGCGAAGCAAATTGCCACCGATTACCAAGCCAAGCATCGCGTGAAATACGAAGACAGCCGGCGTGCCATCAACGCCAAGTTGGTAGAGCTAATGGACCGCATCTCGCCGCTGTTTAGCGCCTATGCCACCGGTCGGGTGGACGAAAACACCAGCGAAACCCCGTACGACGATGCTCATTTTGCCGAGCTTGATATTGTTGACGCTATTCGTCAGCACGTTAAGGACTTGCCTGCCGTGCACATGAATGGCAACCTTTTGACTGCGCGTGACGCCAAGGGCAACTTTAAGCCTTTTGTGTACTTTTGCAGCCGTGGCGCCAGTGGTAGTTACGTTATGGTCGTGACCAACCAAGATGACGGTTTGGTGCATTATAACCTTGCCCACAAGAAGGGTGATCAGCTAGAGGCTGTGATGGAGTGTACCGACGCCGACGAAATGATTTACGCCATCTTTGACCAGCTGGGGACAGACCATCCAGAGCTGAAAGACGATGCTTACGCCAAGCTGATGCAGGACCTCGACCAGAACAAGGCCGTGGAGTCGGAGCGCCTAATGTCGGGCGCCGACGCCGCCGAGCAGATAGACGCCGAGCAGCTAGATGAAGATGTTCCGGTAGAACCGGTGGTTGAGACCGAGGCGCGCAAACTGTCGTTCTCGCAAAAGAAGCAGTTTGGCTTGGAGGTACGCCAGGAACAGGCTGGGCTGGTGTCGTTGGCAGTAGAAGCCATTGTGGACAACAAATCCATCACTGACGCCTACGTTTACATCTTGACTGAAGGCAACCGCGTGTCTTACAACGCCTTTTACATCAACTCTGACGGCAAGGTCGTCACGCTGACCGAGGCTCAGCCAGACAAGGCGGTGCGCGTGCGCCTATTGAAGTTCGGTGCTTCAGACAGCAAGCAGCTGCGCGCCGTTTATGTGCGCTATGGCCAGCCAGTGCCGACCGAGACCATGATTCACTTCGTGCGTGCTACGGGCAAGTTCGACTTTGTCTGCAACTTCAAGCCAGTCGTTGATGAGGCTGCCGGTCGCACTGCCGCCACGTCATTCGCTGCTTGGCGCCGCAATATTGCCGTGCACTATTAATTTAGTCAATTAAATTAAACAAGGCGAGCCCGCGGGTTCGCCTTTTATAGTGGTGACGTTAAATTATCATAAAAAAGTGGGCCCTAGTGGACCCACATGTGAACAGGAATTAAATTTACTTGGTTATCAGCTCCTTTTCACCAGCACTGAGGCGTTCGCGAATGAGCTCTGCGCCCAAAAACATAGCGTTAATTATTACTACCATTATTGCGATAGTGATGATGAAGGTGATTGCACTAACTACTGCCATAATCATCAACTCCCTTGAATGTACAATTGACGGGTCTCGCCAATAAATAAATATTATACCACACCGCCCCGCCATTGACAAAACAGGGGTATTATTGTATAATGTAAGCATCTACGAGCTAGCAAAGCGCTAGCCAGAAGTACCTTAAGGAGTCAAAAATGGTTACAACAAACTATACAAGCATCCGTTCTCTAAGTGAAGACGAAGCCGCCACGATTGGCAAAAAGCTACTCAAGCGCTTCCCGCCTTACAAGTCGGACAAGTTTGGCCGTGCCCAAGGCGTTGACCGCTACACTGCCTCGGTGTACTACAATGACGGCGTCACCACTGGTGACAAAGACAAGGACGCGATGGCGGTTGTGCTGATTGTTGATTGGCATAGTGCCTCGTGCGTGCGTGTGCGTAAAGACGGCGCGGCATTAAGCTACGTGATGTTGCCGATGGGCCGCATTTGGTTGCCGCGTGGCGACTGGAATGCGATTCGCCAAGGCGTGGTGAAGTTCATGGACAGTGAGCGGCCGGATTGGCGCAAAGAACAGCGTTCGGGCGAGATTAGCATCTTGCCGTGCGCCGTGCTCGGCAAAACTAAAGTCGATAGCGAGTTCGAGTTTGCTTGGCCTCTGCCATTTGATGATTAACCCCCTGCCCGCCACGCGCGGGCTTTTATTGACAACCCTATTGTTTGGTGCTATTATTTAGCCACTACTAGGAAAGTCCTAGTTTGTACATTATTGAAGGAGTAAACATGTCCGAAGTCAATAAAAGGCATCTATTGCGTCACCGTCACAATGAACCAAAGTACACCGGTGACCGTTACCGTGCACAGCTTTATGACAATGCAATTGACCCGAGCGATGACCGCTCGACCGTAATGCTACTTGCCATATTTGACGTAACAGGGGCGACTGAGGCGCTTTGTTTGGGCTCAAATACTAAGAAGCGCTGCGTGAGTGCGGTGAGCCGCACGTGGATTGCGCCGGAATGCGTGGCGAATAATTCGTGTTGTGCGGAATTTAAGGCCAAGAAGGCGCTCGATATGATAAATCCAAATTGGAGGGCTTACCAAGAAAGTGGCGATATTAAGGTTAGTCGTGCTGACTGCCAGACTGATAAGCCAATTAAATGGGATGCACCACTTCACCTTCCAGTTGACTAATTAACTCCTATCCCCCACTGCTTTGGCCGTGGGGGCTTTATTTTTGGAGGCGGGCTGTTTTTGCCCCGCTGCGCGCCGACTCTCTCTGTTCCCGCCCCGTTTGGCCTTGGGGCGGAAATTTGGTGGTTTATCCCGCTTGTGGTATAATACAGGTATCTAGCCGGTGGTGGCATAGATAAAAATAAGTAGAGGAATAAACAACATGAGACAATATAAACAGCTTAACGCCAAAACCCTGTGGGGGGGGGTAATTCTTTGGCCTTTACTTTCACTTGCAGTAACCCCGTTGGTACTAGCTACACCAGCCCACGCTGCTGACGACAATAACAACGATAATCATGTAGAAATTACCGTGGCGGACACTACTCAGTTTGAGCGCCAAGGCCAGCTATTCAAGGCTACGGCTAATGTCACCGTCAAGGCAACTAAGCCCTATGGTTTTAACTTAACTTTACAAGCACGCAACTCTGACCTAACCAACACTTCCGACCCAACCACCAAAATTGCCAGCACTTCAGCCACCACGCCAACGGCGCTAAACTCCGACCAATGGGGCTACTCCTTAAACTCTAAAGCCACTATCTTTAGTCGTGTGCCAAATCTTACTCAGCCCGCTGCCGTTCTAGCCGACGTCACCAAGGCTAAGCCCGCTGGCTGCCAAAACGTTAAGCAGTGCACCAAGCATGTAATCTACGCTGCCAACATCGATACTCGCTTTCTTACCCCAGGTGAGTACAGTACCGAGGTGGTTTATACGGCAACGGCGAAGCCGAAACCGGCATTCGTCAACTGGGACCAGCGTATCGCCAAAGTCGACCCATCTGAGGTGTGTCGCTCGGGCGACAACAGTAGCTCTTGCTTGGTTGACCTCGACAAGAACATGATACCAGTCAAGTACACCGGTAGCACCACCAACGCTCAGTGGACCAGCATCTCCAATCCAGAAGACGAAGACGCTAAGGGTAATTGGTATGATTATGGCAAGAAGCAATGGGCAAACGCCGTGACTGTCAAAAAGGATACCCTCGCTAAATATCAAGGCAAAGATAGTGTGGTTGACCAAGCTGATATTCTCGGCTACTGGGTCTATATCCCACGTTACACATATGAGGTGATGCGTCGCGATGGTACGGATAAACCGGTTAAAGAACAGAATTTTGATATTAAATTTGAAAACACTAAGACTCCAAAGAAGCGCCCACTGGCCTGCAAGACTGGTAACGGCAAGGACTACCGCACCGAGTGTGGTGTTAGCCGCGAACTACCTTTGACAGGTGGTGAAGTCTCTACGTGGACTACCCATCCTGCCTTTAGCTTTGGCAAGAAAGAGCTGAACGGCATATGGTTTGGTAAGTTTGAGACAACGGGCACTGCTAAACAGCCAACTGTGTTACCAAATGAAGCCCATATATCTGGTTATTATCTCGATTATAGTAATGATGATAGTTATTATAGCAATGAATATGATAATCTTGGCGCTTTCTACTCAATGGCTAAGTCTTTTGGTGTTGATGACCCGCAAAATGTCGGCGGAAACAATGTCAGCTCTCCGCAAAATAGCCATCATCTAGCTAAGCTCAGTTCTCATATGGTAAATAACAATGACTGGGGTGCTGCCACTTACTTAAGTGCCAGTAAGTACGGCGCTGGCTACAATGGTGTCCAAATCAATGCTAATGGTACAAGACATAACAATATTAGTTCTGGTACTACTGGCTGCGGTCCGCACGCCAACGGTGATACTAGTGGCTATGGTGATGCTTACGAACTTGAGGGGCATGTGAGACCAAATCACACTGATGAAATTGGTGGTGTGTTAGGCACCCAGAGTGCTTGTTATTCTGGCGACATACAGCGCGCCTACAATGGTACTCTCGGGCAATTAGCCAGTACTACTAATAACCCAACCGGCATCTATGATATGGCTGGAGGCGGCTGGGAATTTGCTGCTGCTAGTTATACTAGTGACCTAAATAATTCTAGTGCCGATGACGAATATTTTAGTAAATCTGCTCATCCGCCATATGTTAACAATTATAATTTTACTGAACCGAACGATTGTACTTTTGATACTTGTGGCGGTCAAGCTCTCTACGAAACTAACAATGGCCATAGTGATAGTGGAACTCAGTGGAATGGTAATTACTCCTATTTTGTATGCTCGTCCTTTAATTGGTTTAGACGTGGTGGGTACTACGGCTATGGATTGCGAGCAGGATTGTTTTACGCTAATAATACTACTTATATTGGCGAAGCCGGCGCTTTCCGTGTCGCTCTTGCGCCAGCGCCGCACGACTAGCCTGCTCTGATAGGCGCCTACTGGCGTCAGCGAGATAGCACGCCCCCTCTACCTCTTGCCGTCTTGACCGCGATGGAGTATTATGGTGTAATCAGCCCGTGAGGGGTCGTACATTACTAAAGGATGAAACAATGAATAAAGCAGATGAATCGGCGGCTAGCACTATCATCTTGCGCAAGCGCAAGAATGCTATTAGTGATATTTATGACCGCTTGCGTCGTAAATACGGCGCGAACGAAGCCGGCGTGGTGGCTAATAGCCGCTATGTGGTGAAGGTTTACCCGCATGCTGGCAAGCGTGTCTTTGATAACGTCGACGTGATGGCGGTGTTTATCTTTGACCTCTGTAGTGCGTCGGACGTCATCAAGGAGTACAACGTGCAACAATCCACGGCCGAAGACAAATGCACTTGGCGCTACTGCATCGGTAGCCTCGCGCAACTCTACCTGCCTACGCGGTACATGCGAGTGCCGTGGATATTGAAGTTTAAAGTGCAGCACGAGCTGACTCGTCTCAACCCAGAGTGGCGCGCCGACCAAGTTGGCGGCAAATTGCAGATTGACATGCTCTCCGCTGCCCTCAACTTGCCACCGCTCACTCCAGACGACCAAGCTTGCCTGCTCCTCAGTTTCTAACCAATTACCCCCGCTACGCTGCGGGGGATTTTATTTGACAAACCAAGCCTTATATTGTACTATATTCGCATCCGTTGGATGTACATTAGAGTGATTACGAGAAAGGAATGGCGATGCCAAAGCCAAACTTAATCCAGTACCAAGAGATGAGCCAGTATGAACAGTGGCTGCTTAAGGCACGCGTCCTACAACGCTACAAAGATAAGCGCGACCGCTATGAGGCGCTGTTGTATCGCAATGTGCTGCATAACGACAGGAAGATGATGGAAATTGTCATCTTCGACTGCTACGACTATGTACACACTTACCTTTATAGGGACTCAGCCACCCGCGAGCGTCTCTTCTTGGTGAGCGACCTCTGTCGCGTTTACTGTAAACCGACCGATACCGACGAGCAATGTGCCGCGTTAGTAGCGGACGAGTTGCAGCAGCGTGAGCCTGACTGGCGAGGATACCAATTCTCCAACACAAGCATCGACACTTGCGTTAGCCTTGGCCGCGCCAAAGATTTAAACTATTTGCTTTGTCTCACGGACCCTGTAATCTACGATAATCATAGTGTGCTTTTGCCATTATGACCCCAGCCCTTGCTTTGCAAGGGCTTTTCTTTGCTGGCAGCGTCGCGCGGCGTGTTGTATAATTAAAGAGTTGCCCAAGGAGGGTTGCACATTTGCAAGTACGACCGTTAGGAGGTTTCCATGCTTGTGATAGATAAGTTGAACGCGCTGGAGCGTGAAAATGCAATCAAGGCAATCAAACTTAGCCTTGCCCAGCGCCGCATTGACCGTTACCTAGCGTCATTCGCGCCAAACGTGGCGGTTACGCCCGAAGGCTATCAAGCCGGTGGCACGCTGATTGCCCTGTTTGACCACATGGCGGGAGATAAGCTAGTCAGCTACACTGATACTATTCGACACGAAAATTGCTACTTTGTGGCGAATATTGCGAGCATCTTAGTGACGCCCGAGGAAGAAAAGTCTGACCATCAGGCCTGTATAAAGCGCGCCATGGCGGAGCTGGATAAATACGACCCGAACTGGGCCAACTCACAAGTGGCGCATCGCCGCGTGCTATCGCTTGACCGCGCTAGTTCTGGCCTCATTAAGGCGAGCGATATTCCAATCACCACTAGCGCCGTCTTCTACTTGCCAATTTAAGAATTGCCCCACCGCTCGCCGGTGGGGTTTTATTGACATCACCCTGCCGAGTGGTTACACTAGTGCTATCGGGCAGCATGGAGCAGCCCCAAGACCTTTGAAAGGTAGTACATTATGATAGAGATTTTGGAGTCTGGCGATATGTCGGCGGGCCATGAGGAGGCGTGGAACTACACCCACCGCCGTTATGGCCACCGCGGCATCTTTAGCCGTTATTTAGCATCGGTTTGTCTCGTGTCGGACCGGCAGAGTGGCTGTTTGGTTGGCGTTTATATCTACGATATGTACGCGCCACGGCGGCTGTCAGTGGTGAAGGACGACCATGGCAAGCTACTTCGTTATGAGGTAGGTGCAATGAGTGAGTTCTGGCCGTTATTAACCGACGGCTACAACACGAACGACATCAAGCAGCGAATTTACACCGACATCAAGTCGATTGATAAATTCTGGCTTGATGACCAGTGTAACAGCGATTACCACGACGGCGGCATGGGTGAACTCACGGTCATCTATAGCGATTTTGTGGGCGACGCCGATGGCGTGCTGCAAATTTATCCGAATCGCGATGATGAAGCATCGAACCAATTTGCCGTGCTTGTCACAGACTGCACCGCCGACCCTGCCCGCGCCTGCGAGCTAAAAAGTCGCCTGCACCGTAGCTGTGGCAAAAACCGCGGCGCGCGCTACTTGGCCTTTTGTGGCATATTCCCACTTGGCAGTGACAAGTATAGCGTGGTGGCGCAAGTGTTTGACCGTTGCAGCGTGAAGGCGCTGCGCTACTTTGACTATGGTACCGAACAACGGTATTTTCAGGAGCCGGCGTGGAGCATGTGCTTTACTCAATGCGTTTACACCACTGGCGCGGTAGCGGCAGCGGTTGACAATGAGATGAAGCGCGTGTGCAAGCACTATGCCAAAGGCGCGTTGGATGTGGTGTTACAGCCAAGCAACCAATTTTTCAGCCCATACAACCGCTATCGGTTGCCGTTGTCTCTATAATTAAATCCCCGCCCACGCGACGGGGATTTCGCTTGCTTATTTGACAAAACTAGCTATAAATTATATTATTTAAGTAGTCGAGTCGCACTTCGTGACTCACCGATGCCCTGAAGGAGGGTGGTACATATGGTAGAAATACTAGACCCAGTTAATCGCTCCGCTGCGGCACAAGAGGTGCGAGTGCGATTACTGCAAACTTACGGCGAAAAGCATAACGACCGTTATGTGGCTTGCGCGTATCGAACATTTGAGGGTGACCATGAGGTCAAAATGGCTTGCGTGTACGACAGATGTGACATTGATACTGTCATTCAGGTACGCGACGATACCAATTTTACCCCAAGCTACGAGATGGCACCATTTTATAGTCTTGTGCTAGATAATGATGTTGATAACGTAGTTGAAGTGCGTCGCGCCATTTTTCGCGCATTAGATAAGGAACGCCCCGGTTGGGATAAACAACAGTGGCGCCCATCTAGCGCAGCTAAGAATGGTTACGTTACTACCCGCAACATTAAAATTGCTGATTACCTTAACAACAACAATTGCCATTCGGTTTTTGGTAGCGCTCCAATGCTACAAGTGTTGCGCGGTTACGGCGATTGGCATTCGATGTTCAACATGGTGGATGAGCCATCATTTGTACCGGCGGACGACGTCAAATCTATGGCGGAGTATCTCAATAAACGTTATAACGACGCGTCGGAAGGCCACTACCGCATTGCGGCATTTTATGGCCACGCGAAGTTGAACGAGGCTGACCATATTCTGCTCATGCTGTTTGACCGCTGCAATACCGACTTGATGTCGCGTGTAGTCTCAGATGAGCGCGTTCGTTACTACATTGGTTCCGCTTGGCGCACTTGGTTGCCGGTTGACGCTTCAGCGCTGACTATTCATAAAGCCATGTTGCAAGGTGCGGCAAAGTTGACTGGCGGCAAAGCCAAAGGTGTGGATATTCTGCCGAGTTCAGATTCGCAGGAACTTTACAGTTTTAGCCATTGCCGGTTACTAGTCAGTTAATTTCTACTAAAGAGCCCCGTTTGGGGCTCTTTTTTTGACAGCTTGTATTGGTTATTGTATGATTGTGGCAACCGAGCTACATTCCGGTAGTTCGTGAGACCGAAAGGTGGTTCTTTAAAATGCCAATTGAGATAGTAGAGTTGGCGCCGCCGTTTAACCTCGACCCTGGTGAAGATTTAAAGCAGCTGCTAGAGCAAGGTTTGACGGCGCCGGTCCGTGAATCGCGAAACCGTTATGAGGTTTGGAATTTGCACATGATGGGTGAATCTGGCCATGAGATAAATGTGGTACACATTTACGACCGGTTGCGTTTGTCTAATGTCCATACGATATATGACGAAGCTGGTAACCGAATCGGTCACGAGATGATGCCTATCGGCAGTATTCCGCTTGACACGCCCCGCGAGGGTTGCGCGCCAGTGCTGAATGCAGTGAATGGTTACCTTGATGACGTTAACCGTCACTGGCGCAGCCGACAGGACATGGCGACATTTCGGCGTGATGCATATTGCAATATCCTCACTGCTGATTGCTATGCCCCAGACACGACGCTGGTAATTGACCCGTTGGCTTGGGAGTCGAAGCAAACGCCGGTGGCGATTGAGTGGGCGGGCAGCCAAGATTCGCCGCATCAAGCAAAACGGTTTAAGGCGATGCACCAAGCGGTGCGTCAGATATACAATGACAGTGGTGATTATGCCCGATTTGTGGTCTTTTATGGGCCAACGCAAGGCGCGAATCAGCTAGTATATCTGTTCGACCGGCAAAACATCGACCATATTTACTGTTGTACGTCGCAAAATCAGCAAGGCAAAAAGCGCTATTTCGCCCTGCCCGTCCGGCATGTGCGCACTGAGCGTACTGCTCCGGCGGAAATTGAGGCGCTGGTACGTAGTTCGCTGCTTCGGCGGTATCGTCAGAGCCTGTCGCTGACTGAAGTCAGTGCTAATTTTGACCCGTTGCGGGCAGAAATTCAGTTGATACCAGCCACCGGCACAAAGCATGTTATGTTTGGCTGTGGTACGGTGCGATTGAACTTGCCCGAGTTGTAGCCGTTGCGCTACCATGCCATCTAACCTACCTCTGTACGCAGAGCCTCCCCTTTCGCGGAGGCTCTTTTATTTAAGCATAAACCCTATTGACAATAAGCATAAAAAGTTATATAATAAAAACACGGATTGCAAAGGGTAATTCGTTGATTGGACCGAAAGGTTGGTACCTTACAAATGTTAGTAGAATTAATTGAGTCAGCTGGATTTGACAACAAAGTGAAATACAATGCTGAGAGATTGCTGCGTTGTGGCGTGAAAGACGATGAGTCGAATCGCTATACGGTGTGGCGTCTTGGTGCGGTTGACGACAATGGGCAAGCGGTAGACACCGCTTATCTGTATGACCGATTGGATGCTAATGGTGTC
Source organism: uncultured Candidatus Saccharibacteria bacterium (assembly GCA_947090635.1). Taxonomy (GTDB): domain Bacteria; phylum Patescibacteriota; class Saccharimonadia; order Saccharimonadales; family Saccharimonadaceae; genus Nanoperiomorbus. The sequence goes on from CAMUOM010000004.1 coordinate 12,152, forward strand.
CAGGCGGTGTACGATGAGAACGGTGACTTGTATGATTATGAGCTTAGAGCAGCATATACCGTTCAGACACCCAAAGATGCGACAGTAATCGAGGCAGTCGATACTGTGGTAGGTTTGGCAAATGACTTGAATAGCGCTAGCGGTATCAAAAAACAGCTTGACACGAAGCAGTTGCGCCGCGATGTGGTATTTAACTGCATTAAGTCGGACTATGTCGCATCTGGCACTGACCTTAAGTTGGTAATGAACCCATTGTTGCCAGAGCTAAAGCCAGTTGCTATTGAACGCGTTGGCTATCAGTCGCCAAATAACCGCTTTGAAACGGTGCGAACGAGGGCTAGCGAACGATATGGTGATGGCAAGAGGCCGCGCTTTATGGTATTTTGCGCGCCAACTGTTGGCAAGCACAAGGTGGACACTATGCTCTACTTGTTCGATGTCTTGAACTTCGATTCTCTCTCCTGCCGTCATGGTAATGGTGAAGACCGTTACTTCTACGAGCCACTTGAGAGCTTGAGCGTACCGTACGACAATCCAATCGAGATTGAGCATATCACGCGTGATTATTTACTCCGTAAGTATGAAGCGGATATGGAGTTTGCTCAGCAAAAGACAAAGTTTGACCGCGGCCGCGCGGAAATCAATATTTTGCCGTTTACTAATCAGAAGCATGTCGTATCGAGTTGCGGTACCGCACGTTTGTATCTAAAACTGACTAATCTATAACATTCCCTGCCCCGGCTTCGGCCGGGGTTTTTCTTTACCTCTGTTGACGGAGACAGTGAATTTATTATATAGTATGGTAAGTTGAGGCACATCCAGTGCCTCCCCGACCGAAAGGTAGTACTTTTAAATGCTAGTAGAAATAGTAGAGCCCGTGAAGTTTAATTCGGAGGCTAACGCTGGAATCGTGGGATTCCTTGATGAAGTGCAAGCTTCGAACAATTTGGGCGACCGGTATGAAGTGCAGCGCAGGATAATTGAGGACAACAGTAATGTCAGCTATGTAGCGGTTTACGACCGCTTGGACGTGAACAACATCTACGCGGTGTACGACGAGAACTCACGGCTAATGCGCTATAACCTCTTGCCGCAAGAGACTTTGCTCGTGCCAACGCGTGAGGTTGTGGCGGCTGTGCAGGCGACCGAAGATTATCTGGATAGGACAAACAAATCGTGGCGTGAGCAGCAAGACTCTGATGCTCTAGCGCGTGCAGTTGAAGCAAATTGTATTACGCGCAAGAACAACGGTGCGGGCTCTGCTGTGTTTGATGCCATGGTACTCCGTTCGAAGCCCGACTTTGTCGAGTGGGTGGATGCCACAGAGTTTGCTGGCCAGCTGAAAAAGCTGTATGGCAGGCGTGGTGACGCGCAACGCTTTTTAGCGTTCTGCGCACCTTACGCTTACGGTCTTGACGATAAGGCAACCGATACCAAGATTTATTTGTTTGACCGGTTGGGCGGCATCAATTTGTACTGCCGACATCTAGCAAATGGTAAGCAACGCTACTACATTGAGCCAGTTGATAGCCGTGTTACGACGCATACTGATTTTGAGCACCTCGAGCTAGCGGCGCGTGCCGTCTTGACGACCTATGCAGTTGATGTTTTTGCTGACAAATCCGTGAAGAAGTTTGACCCGTTCAAGGTTAACCTAAATCTAGTAATGGCGCGTGGCAACCACGTGGCGACTGCTTGGTCGCATGCCCACTTACCCTTACCCGAGCTCAAATAGCTACTCCCCTGACCTTGTGTCAGGGGTTTTAAATTGACGGCTATAGCAAATTATTGTATAGTATGATTAGTTGAGGTGTATCCTGCGCCTCTCCGACCGAAAGGTGGTACATTACAATGGTAGTAGAAATAGTAGAGCCAATTGAGGATGTCACGGGTGGTGATGAGCTAACACGGCAACAGCTGCTGGCTGGCTTGGCGGATGGCGACAATAGCTATTTGCGCTATGAGGCGCGCCATGCCAACATGGTTGGCGTGGGCGGCAAAGGCGCGAGTGTGGTTTATCTTTACGACCGTTTGGCGTTTCCTAATATGAAGGTGGTGCGTGACGAAATGGGCCACCACTTTAGCTACGAGATGATGCCAATTCGTACCGTCACCCTGCCCTGCGCTAGCTCGACTGCCGCAGTGCGAGCCGCCACGCACAAGTGCATTGAGCAACTCAATAGCGACTGGTGCACTGACCGTGACTGGACTATGTTTGACCGCGATTTATTCTTAAGCCAAATTAACCTCCGTTGCTACGCGCCGAACACGACGCTCTGGCTTAATCCGGTAAACCGCGCGCTGGTGCGCGACTTGCCGACCGTGGTTGAGACCGTGGGCTATGGCGCCTATGCCGGCGTGCCGGATAAGTTCTTGAAGATGCGGCAGCGTGTGGCGGGGCTGTATGGCGGCGCTGCGCGGTTCGTGGTGTTTTATGGATATGATACGCTTTCTTGCAATAAGGCGATGTTCTTATATCTGTTTGACCGCCAAAACTTGGGGCAGGTTTATTGTCGCGACCACCGTAGCTGTGGACAGAGCCGCTTCTTCGCCAAGCCGGTGTATCAAGTACGCGCTGAGTACGTGAGCCAGAAAATGGCAGAATTTACTGCGCGCCGGCTGATGCTGAAGCAGTATAAGTCTGCTCTGAAGATGGCTCGTCTCGACCGCTTGGCGATGTTTGACTCCACCAAGGTGAAGTTGAACCTCCTCCCTAACATTGACCAAAACTATGCTTTGACCGAGCGCAGCCGCATTCGGCTGAACCTTACAGAGCTGTAGCTACCAATGACCTCTGGCCTAGTGCCAGAGGTTTTTATTGACAGAGTGGCTTAATCATTATATTATTAAGGCAGTGACCACACCGTGTGGCCATCTTGAATCTCTAGTAATTGAGGTGGTACCTTACATGTATGAATTAATTAAGAATATTAACGCGAGCCGAGCTGGCTTAAACGCTTCCAACATCCTGCTCAATTCGCCGATTAACAGCAATTGTTATTCGGCTTGGCGCGCCATTAACAGTGGTGGCGATGACCGAGTTTATTTGTACGACCGGTTGAATGCAAATAAGCTTAGTCAAGTGGTCGACGGTAGTCATAATTATCACTATGAAGTCAATGCGATTCAGGCGTTTAAGCCAAAACAATCAGACACAGCTCTAGCGGTGCGTCAAGAAGTTTACCGACATTTAGACCAGATTAACCCACAGTGGTGTCGTAAACAATGGTCGGTGCCGGGTGACAAGCGCGATGTGTGCATGAGCTATGTTAAGACGGACTGCGACCTCAGTCGCACCGACTTGGTACTAGCTGGTTTAGACGTCGTGACAACTGTGTTTTGCATTGAAAAGCTGCAAAACAATTGTCATAGCAACGCGCCAGAGCTGCTCCGTAAAGTGCTTGCCACTTACCAGAGTGCGAATCACCCGCGGTTTGTAGCGCTATATGGCATTGGCAGCGCGATGGATAGCAAGACGACAGAGATGTATCTGTTTGATTGCCAGAGGGCGAGCGAGCTATATGTGCGTAAGATGGGTGGCGGCAAGCAATGCAAAGTGTTTGCGCGGCCGGTCGGCTATTTTAGCATGGCGCGCACCATTGATATGAAGCAGATTCGCGCTACGGCGTGTCAGCACTTGCCGGGATTTGGTGATACAGACCCTGACGAGTTGAAGTTGATTCACGTGGCCTACAATATGCATGGCGTAAACGACGTGCGGCTTTACCTGGACATTTAATTCATCACTATTACCCCTGACCTAGCGTCAGGGGTTTTATTGACGGTTTAGCTAAATTCTTGTATAATATCGGGAGCAATCGCAACCCCGCGATTGCCTTGAAACAATTCTAGCCTCGAAGGAGGTCGTACATTAAAATGTATGAATTAATAAAAAGTATTGCTAATAGTCGAATGGTGACGGCTGTGCCGTGCGCCATTAAGAATGCGCCAATTGACGGCAACCGTTATGTGGCGTGGAGTGCTATGGAGTATAACAACGACGGCAGCGACATCAGCCGAGTTTATCTGTATGATAATCTTGACCAGTATCGGTTGAAGCGCGTGATGTCGAGTGAGCGAGTACTTCACTATGAGCTCAATAGCGTCAAGTCGTTCGGTATGGACAACCAAGTGGACTTAGCTGAGACATTTCGTCGCGAGGTTTACGACCAGCTTGACCTCATCAACCCACAGTGGCCATATGGCCAATGGGCGGTGCCGAATGATGGCCGTGATGTGTGCTTGCATCATGTGAAGACGTACAGCAGTTTCGCTCATACGGAGTTGGTTTTGGCGTCGTCTGAACTAGGCGTTTTTGATACAGCGTTCTGCATTGAGCGTGTGAAAGACAATCAGTACGGACAAGCGCCAGACTTACGTAATATTGCCAAGTCGGATTACGACGGTGTGAAGCTTCCGCGGTTCGCGGTGTTATACGGTGATGCAATCGATAAGGATGGCACGAGTACGGAGCTAAAGCTCTTCCTCTTTGACCGCGCAGCGGCCGACCATCTCTATATGCACAAGTCAGTGACGGACGGCAGTTATGAGGTGTTTGCTACGCCAATTAGCCAGATGGGTCGAGTTTACACTAATGACAAGGAACTGATTGAGTCTACGGTGCGCGAGCACTTGTTGCCTTCTAACCTTTGTCGGAATGGCGGTGTCGACTATGAGCCGATTGAGTTGGTTAAAGCGACCGAGAATATGGATGGCGTGGAAACCGCGCGACTCTACTTGGATTTGTAAAATTAATTCGGTTAGTTTATACATTGCCCCTGGTTTACGCCAGGGGTTTTCTTGACAATAAGCATAAAAGGTTATATAATAAAGACATTGGATTGTAATTGTGCAATTCATGTAACAATAAACGCCTACTATTTAAGGAGGTTGTACCTTAATGGGAATAAATGTAATAAGTAAACACCGCGATGGCGGAGAGACGGAAGATCTGCGGCTGGACATCGCAAAAGCGATGAGCGAGCAGAAGACGAAGCCGAATCGCTATGAAGTTTGGCGAGCGGAGTCGTTTAACACGGCAAAGATACGAGTGGATACATCTTTTGTCTATGACCGATTGGATATTGATTCAATTTATACGGTACGCGATGAGACTGGCAAAGTTTTGGGATACCGCTTGAGGCCGACAATTACGGCACGAGCGAAAGGGCCATTACGCTTTGATGAGATGCGTCGCGAGATTAGTGATAAGTTGACTGCGAAAAATCCATTTTGGCAGAATGACATAAACGAGGACATATTTGATGATGGCGTGTATATCGATAATAACATCTATGTCGATTGGCAGATGCAATCAGTATTAGTCGATAACGACATAACCATCGATGCTTTCCAGTTTAAGAAGCAACCGCCAAACTTCATGCAGCCGCTACTTTATTCACGCTGTGGCGAATGGTTCGAGCAGCACCGTGAGGCGTATCGAAAGATGCGACAATATTACGGTGATGGTGATAACCAAGAGGCGCGCTTTGTCGTGTTTTACGCTCTAGCTCCTCACTGTATAAGGCTTCATCTGTTTGACCGCTGTAATCCTGATTACGTACTAGTAAGACACAGTCCTCTCGCTCAAGAGAGGAAAAAAGCGTATTGGACGAAATCAATTTTTTGTTGTGGCGTGAATACTACACGGCCAGATAAAGTTGAAGAGTTAGCTCGCGAGAATATGCTGTCGCGTTATAAAGCAGAACGGTTTATGCCGGATGAATACGGGGCGTTTAACCCTGAAGATGCTAAAATTGAGCTAATTCCGGCTAACTCTAACCTGCCTTGCCTGTTTGATGATGACGATGTTATCCTTGAACTGGATACAGTGAATTCTAACATGGATTTTCCCTGCATTTAACTAATTACCCCTGACCTAGTGTCAGGGGTTTTCTTTAACACCATTGACAATAAGCATAAAAGGTTATATAATAAAGACATTGGGTTTAAAAATGACCCCCCTATACCGAAAGGTGGTACATTACAATGGTTGAGATCCTTAGCAAGATCAAAATTGATATTTTTGATGAGATTACTCAATATGGTTATGATGACGTACAGCAGTTGCTGAACAAGTTTTCCAAGGCAATGGGCGTGCCCATCAAGGTTAAGAGACCGCTTAATTTTGATGATACCAAGGCGTTTATCAACGGCGTGCCGAATGCGCTGTATCTAGCAAAGATGTACGACATCAACAATAACATTCAAGGCACCGTCTTGTTTGCGAAGCCGAAGGCGAGCGAACCAAACGACGACCCCGACCGTTACGCTACGGGAACACTTTACCCACCGCGCACGCTTGCCGATAAGCCGGCTGTTGAGAGCCTCGACAATAAGATGTTCTTTTTGGGCGACGGCGATGATGAGGTGCAAACTATCTCTATTACCCCGCTTAAAGGGAGTGAACGCGCTGCAGTGGCAAAGCAATTAATGCAGAAGTATCGCGTGCGGAGTCGTTCCAATAACCGATTCGTTGTCTTCTTTAGCCAATCTCAGAGTTTTTACACAGTTGATGCCTTTTCGGGTATTGGTCACCTTGGTGGTAGAGGCGCAACGACGTTGTTTGACCGACAAAATGTTGACCAAGTGCGTAAGCTGGTGATGCAGCGGCGCGATGCCAATGGCGAAATGCAAGAGGTGGTGCGTTATTGCATGGAGCCGGTTTTGTGTGAGACCTCTGATGATAGCCACGACTCTCGGCCTTTGCGTGATTTGGTGAGTGAGTATCTTAATCGAACTGGGCGTAATGATGAAAAGCTTTCTGCTCAGCTATCGAGGTATCAAAAGCGCATTGAGTACGCCAATGGCTGGCGCGGGTTCCGTTTCCTGTTTTGGGGCTTTTGGCGCGGGAGAGACCTCTCCGGTCTTTATTCATCTGAAGGCATGATGACTTGGTTGCGTCTTGATATCTAATTTACCATTGTTAGCCCCCCCTAGATTGCTAGGGGGGCTTTTATTGACTGCCCTACCCTTTTATTATATAGTAAAGGCAATTGGCTGCGCAAAGCGGCCACGAGACCGAAAGGTGGTACCTTACAATGGTTGATTTTGTTATCTTCGATAGGATTCGTGCCTATGATAAAGTGTGGGTACGCCAACTGCTAGATAAGTTTGCTCAGGCAATGGGTGTAACTATAGATGTGGAGACTTCTTTTCTTAGCGAATGGCCTGGTCATCCTGATGCATTTATAGATGGTTTATTACCACTGTATTTAGCACAGTCATTTAACAAAAATGGCTACTTTAGTGGGTACAAATTATTTGCCAAGTCAATGATAGGTGGAACCAATACGTCTGTTTGGCAAAGGGCGGAAATGACTACGACATACCCGCCGTATACGCTATCTTCTGAGTCAACAATCAAGGGCCCCGATAACATGGCGCTTTTGCGGGATGGTGGCAATTCTGAAGTGGAAACGGCTAGTATTGCCCCGCTTGAAGGAAGCGAACTTAAGGCGGCAGCTGAGTACCTGAGGCGAAAATATCGCATTCGGAAGCGCATCAATAACCGATTTCTTCTGTTCGCTACTTATTCTGACAATCCAGAACGTACAGTGATGATGCTATTTGATCGTCAAAGGGCGGATAAGTTACGCAAGGTCGTAGTGCATCGGCGCAACGCGCACGGCAAGATGACTGATGTCACTTATTATTACATGGAACCGGTTTTATGCCAGGAAGAATGCTGGTGGCACGCGCCGGACTATCCCTATTGGTGCCATTGGTTCATGACTGAACGTCAGGAGGAACGTCATGAGAGACGCTGGCTTAGAGATACATATAAGCTTAATGCGCCGAGTAACGTTGTCGATGACTCTAAATTTGGCGTTTGGGGCGGGTATATTGAGCAGCTGCATAATGATAAAGATTATGACCGGCTGAATAAACATCGCAGTAAATATCGCAGGCGCATTAGAACTATTTCGAGATATCACCAGGAATACTACACTGATGGCATGATGGTTTGGCTCCGTGTCAAACTCTAATTAACCACTGTTGACCCCCTAGGTTACTAGGGGGCTTTTATTGACAGTTTAGCCAAACCATTATACAATAACGAAACAATCACAACAGCGTGGTTGTCTTGAAACTTACTGCCTTTTAGGAGGTTGAACCTTAAAATGTATGAATTAATTAAGAATGTTAGTGAGTATGATGTGGATACGGTTATCCAGCCCGCCATATATAATGCGCCAATTGACGGTACTCGTCTCGCTGCATGGGGCGCCACTCAGCATTATGACCGCGGTAGGTCTGAGAGTCAAATTTATCTGTATGATAGTTTTGACAAGGAACACTTAAAGTGTGTGGTGTGGAACGGGAGAGGGTTCCATTATGAGCTTAATCCTCTGGGCCGACTGTCTCATAGACCGATTGAATCAGATGTCTGGATGACTTATGATAAAAATTTTGACTGCCTCCATAGAGAGTACACGTGGGGCAAATATGCGGTGCCGTTTAAGCATTGTAGAATATGTTTACACTACGTAACGGTGGACTGCATTTCCGACAAGGTTGATTTGGTTTTAATGGCGCAGATGCCGGGCGTATTTGATACGCCATTCTGTGTTGAGCATCTGTGGCATAATCGGCGTAGCGTTGCATCGGATTTGGTTAAAACTGCCAAGTCAACTTACGATGGCGCGAATGCCGATTACCATTGCCCGCGATTTGCCGTGCTATATGGCAAGATGACCTCATGCTCGGGCGCGAAGACGAGACTCTTCATCTTCGACCGCGCGTCGGCGGAGCTTCTGTATATGCGTCGGACGCTAACGTATGACAGTCGCGAGGTGTTTGCTGTGCCGAGGACGATTGTTAGCCGAGACTACACCGATAATCCGGAGCAGATTGAAGACACGGCGCGCAAATACCTGCCGACCGGCATCTTTTGCAAGAACTTTGACCATAATCCGGTTGAGTTGATTGCTGTAGATGACGATATGTGCGGCGTGGAAAGCGCGCGACTCTATCTAGACATTTAATTCATCACCATTACCCCTGACCTAGCGTCAGGGGTTTTCTTTAGCATTAGCCTATTGACAATAAGCATAAAAAGTTATATAATAAAGGTATCGAGTTTAGTAAGATAAACTCAACGAGACCGAAAGGTGGTACATTACAATGGTTGATTTTGTTATCTTCGAGAGAATTCGTGCCTATGATGAAGTGTGGGTACGCCAACTACTAGATAAGTTTGCTCAGGCAATGGGTGTAACTATAGATGTGAATACTTATTTTAGCAAACTATTTGGTGGTTATCCTGATGCATTTATAAATGGTTCATCATCACTATGTTTAGCAGAGTCATTTGACAAACGTGGTTGCTTTGGTGGGTACGCATTATTTGCCAAGTCAATGATAGGTGGAACCAATACGTCTATTTTGCAAAGAAAGGGTATGATTACGGCATACCCGCCGTATACGCTAACTTCCGAGTCAACAATCGAGGGCCCTGATAATATGGCGCTTTTGCAGGACGGTGGTAATTCTGAAGTAGAAATGGCTAGTATTGCCCCGCTTGAAGGAAGCGAACGCAAGGCGGCAGCTGAGTACTTGAGGCGAAAATATCGCGTGCGGAAGCGCATCAACAACCGATTTATGCTGTTCTGTACTTCTTCCTACGATCGATACGACCGCATGATAATGATGTTGTTTGACCGCCAAAGGGTGGACAAGCTGCGCAAGATGGTAGTGCATCGGCGTAATGACCAGGGCAAGATGACTGATGTCACTTACTACTATATGGAGCCAGTTTTGTGCGAGGAGCGCGATTGGTATAAAAGTATAGACGAGATTGATGCGTCAGTTAATGTGGCGACCAAATCGGGCGTTTGGAATCGATATGTCGAACAGCTGCACGACGATAAAGATTCCGCTCTGCTATATAAGTATCGCAAGCGTACCAGAGTCGTTTCGAGGTATGTTCAGGAGCACGATGTCGATGGCATGATGGTTTGGCTCCGTGTCAAACTCTAATTAACCACTGTTGACCCCCTAGGTTACTAGGGGGCTTTTATTGACTACCCTACCCTTTTATTATATAGTAATGATAATTGGCTGCGTAAAGCAGCCACGAGACCGAAAGGTGGTACTTTACAATGGTTATTACAATTACGTCGCCGCTTGTGCGCGGCATTGAGACGGATGACGCCCTGTGCCAGATACGTGAGCTGTTTGACGCGCAGGAGCAGCGCCCTAATCAATATGAGGTGTGGCGCTTGCGCTACAGTGACATGTTTGACAAGGTAGCGGATAAGACGTTCGTCTATAACCGCTTTGATACTGATAACATGCGGGTGGTGCGCGACGAGACGGGCCGAGTCTTAGACTACTTGCTGGCCACGGATTATGTTTTCTGGACGTATGGCGAGAGTGGTCTTGCCGAAGCGCATCGCGATATTTATTGGACGTTGGACGCAAAGGAACCAAATTGGCGTAAGGATTTGAACCGTGGCTTGTTTGAGCGCGAATTGCAATGCAATTGTTTAAAAGACGATTCAAGCAGCTATACATCTTACAAAGATTCCAATATGGCACTTAGTGCTATGACAGTTGCGCCATTGCAGAGCCCGATAGTTTACGAGCATGCTAAGCACCAGAATTCCACCGGTTGGACGGATGAATACAAGGAACTATACCAGAAGATGCTAAGCCATTACGGCCCAAAGGGTGACCGCCCGCGGTTCGTGGTGTTTTATGGCCATACGCGGCCAAGTGATGGCATCGATACGGTGTACTATCTGTTCGACCGTATGAATATCAACTATGTCTGTCGACATGAATATGCGTTGACGGGTAGCAAGCACTATTATTTGTCGCCATGTAGTTGCATCTTCTCAGGGGGTGATGACGCTGAGATAATCGATTTTGCGACGCGCAATGTGCTACTACCGAGTTATCGAGAGTCGCTACTAACGCCGGACCGCTATGGGGCATTTGACCCTAAGGCGCTTCAGGTGGAGCTGATTAAGTACACCAACGAACAGCGTTACTTAGAGAATGAAGACGACGTTAACTTGTTACTGGATATCTAACCATTCCCCCCTAGCCTAGTGCTAGGGGGGTATTTTTGACAGCCACCAGGAAGGTTTGTATAATTAACAGCACTGGGGTGCAATAAGCACCCCTCATTGCCGAAAGGTGGTACATTACGATGGTTATTGAAGTTAGGGAGTCGGTAGAGAATGACTTAGGGCTGCGGCCCTATGTTGAGCTGACCTCGCAGTGGTCTGAGCGTTATGCGGCGGAAGACCGTTACACAGTGGTGAACGCAGTAATGCGTGATAGTTCTGCGAAGCCGCGAAGCCGGTTGTTTGTTTACGATAACACTAGGCTGGGTTCGCTCAGTGTGGCGTGCAATATCAGCGGTCACTGCCTGCGCTACGAGCTTACTCCGGTGAGTAGCTTGCTGTTGAGCGACGTGCTGGACGACGACCACGTTTATGAGTATGCGGTGCGGCAGTTGAATTATGTTAGCAGCTCATGGCGTTTATGGCAAAAGCGGACTGGTAAGGACTTGGGTATTGTGCCGGAGCGAGTTGAATTTGACTGCGACGCGGAGCGAACTATTGTGATACGCTCGGCGCCGGACATACAGTCGCCACTGGAATATGTGGCGGATGAATCTGGCGTGGTTGGCGATGATGTGATGGCGAACATTAAGCAACAGTACAGTGCGACGGGTGCCCATCGGCGGTTTGTCGTGTTCTACGGCAAGGTGCGACGGGAAGTTTTTGCAAAAACCGCAATCAGCATATTTGATTGTCACTACAAAGCTTTGCTCCAAAAGTACATTTACGCCTCGGGCGCTGCGCCACAGTACTATGCTCTGCCCTATCCACCCTACTATTATCGGTCATACACCGAAGACCCCGCGGAAATTGAGCGGACGGTGCGCCGAATGATACTGCCCCATTGGGCGCCGCAAGTTGATGCTGCAACCGAGCCGCTAGAGCTAATTCAATATGACAATGGCCACCGGTGCTTGCCGTACATTGGTGAGTGGCAGCTCCTACTGGATATCTAACCATTAACCCCTGACCTAGCGTCAGGGGTTTTATTGACTATATCAGCACTAGCTGGTATAGTATGGGTAGTCGAGGTGGCATAGGGTTGCCTCACCGTCCTTTACATAAGGAGGTATTACTTATGAGTAATATCATTAAACGATTAAATAATAAAGATAAGTCTATCGTTGAGCACAAGTTGCGTCAGTTCTGTGAGACTAGTGACCGCTATTTGGCTTACAGTACGTTGATGTTGGGCGAAGATGGCAGTGATGTCGAGTATGTCTCGGTGTACGATATGTTGGATTTAGATAACGTGCGTGACGAGCGTGCCAGCAATGGCGTGCATCTGCGCTATATCCTTTATCCGATGGCTAATTTTTATGCTGAACCAAATGTGGACCTTGGTATTCAGGTGGCGGATCATCTTGATGAATACGCCGATCCCGATTGGCAAGATGAGCAGCATGACACTGGCCACGTGCAAGTTTATTATGCTAGTACGGATTGCTTAGTGTATAACACTGAGCCTTGCATTGAGATTTTGAGTGATGCATCACAGCCGCCAAGTATTAACGTGGAGCATGTTTGTGCTGATAGCAGCATTTGCTTTGACGATTTGGCAAGTATTACCGCCGAGCGGTACAACGGCCGGAAGGGCCATGTGCGTTATGCTGCAGCGTATGGCAAGTATGTTGATGGTTCGAGAGTAAAAACGCGAATTTACGTGTTTGACCGTCAAGATATCTATGACTTGGTGCGTTACTGCGATGGCAATACTGGCCATAATGATGGCTACTTTTTGAAGCCGTTTGACCATGTAGATATAGACTATACACAAGATGATGAGGAAATTACTAGTTATGCGCGTCAGGTAATTGTCGCTAATGGCGGTTTCCCGTATTCCAATGTAGATTTAATGCCAGTCTCTGTGGCTTTACATGGAGATGATGACATCCTAATAGATTTGGAAATCTAATGTTATTTAATCATTATTAATCCTCTTTAGCTTTAGACTAAGGAGGATTTTTTCTTTGCCTTTATTGACAATTATGCTTTTTTCTTGTATAATGTAGATTACCGGGTCGCGTTGGGTGACCCTCAGACCTTAGGAAGGTGGTACATTAAATGTTGGAAATTGTAGAAGCGGTAAATAACCTGAGCGACGGCATGGTGGCGACAATTCGCCAGCGCCTCGAAGAGGGTTACGGCCCTGATGGCCCGCTTGACCGTTATGTGGCGGTAGCGTACGACTGCTCTTGCTCGAGCCAGAAGGTGTCAACGGTGGTAATTTTTGACCGGATGTCGGTTGACCACGCGGCACTAGTCTGCAATGAGGGCGGCGACATTGTGCGTTGCGAGATGGCGCCACGCTATCATATTGACCTCTATGGGCAAGCCCGTTCGGATGATATTTTGGCGGCCATTCATTCGCGTCTTTCAAGTGTTGACCACGTGTGGCGCCAGAATCAGAATGACATCAATGTCACCTACTCTGCTATCACTAGCAATTATGATAGTTCGGAGGCGCGCATTACTGTGCTTGACCGTGGCTTATATGCTAGAGAATCGCATCCGCGTATCTTGATTGACCAAATCAGCCAAGCTTTTGTGAAGAAGTTTAAGCAGCGTATGTGCAATAATTACAATTGGCGAAATGGCCAAGACCGTTACATTGCTTACTATGCGGTGCTCGATTATGAGGGTGAAAAGATGGTGCGATTGTCGCTGTTTGACCGTCATGAGATAAAGAACTTGCGTCGCGTACGTAATTTAGTTGGCCGCTGTCGTCCTCAGCACTATGTGCAGGATATCATGACTATTCTCTTGCCTGGCGAACCAGACTATGATGAAGTGAAGCGCGCTGCTATTTACTACCTCGGGCATATTAACGCCAAATGGCGTAGCGACCAGCGTTCGGACGACCCGTTGCCATTGCCGCTAATTCACTATCATGCCAATTTGGCACTGAGCGCAAACGAATGCGAGTACCGCTTGGCGGTAAAGCTGTAATTGATTCCGACTACTAACCACCCCGCTATGGGGTGGTTTTAATTTTGCTACCTCTGTAGTGGCATTGACAAATGCGGCGTAATCTTATATAATCTTAGGAATTGGGCTACGTTGGGTGGCCTAACAGCCGAAAGGTGGTACATTACAATGGTAAAAATGGAGATAGCTGAACCGATGCCGCTTCAGGGTGGCGATGAAGGTGATGTGTTGCAGCGGATTCGAGTGAAGGCGGCGAGCGCGGAGCGTGACCGCTACGAGCCGTGGCTGATGAATGTCTATGATGCCGATGGTACAGAGAGCAATTTAGTTTACCTGTTTGACCGTTTGGATTATCGGCGGACTTGGCGTGTGTGCGACGTGGGCGGTAAATGTCTGCGTTATGAGCTGATGCCGTTTGGTGGACTGATAATCCAGCCTCATACCGCCCGCGACGCGATTATGCGCGATGTCCGTCAGAATCTGAAGCAGTTTAACGCCAAATGGCGCGATGCACAGAAGTTGACCACTACTGGTGAGTGCATTTATTTGCGCTGGCTGGAGACGACTTGCAGTACTGAAGTGCGTATGGTGCTGAATGCGGCGCCGTACAATCAGAGCTGGGAGTGTTCGACAACTGACCGCGTGGCGGATGAGTTGCCGCAGTCGCGACAGCATGTTTATGATGCGGTACATCAGCGTTATGACGGCATATTTGAGCGGTCGCGGTTCGCGGTATTTTATGGCCGGATGGCTGGCGACAAAAACGGCACAAGTATGATTTACTTGTTCGACCGGCAGTCGCTGGAGTCGCTTCACGTGCGTAATTTTTATAACGATGCGCCGAGCGAATACTTTATGACGCCAGTCAGGCAACTAGCAGCGGTGGCTTCAACCGAGGCTGAGGTCAAGCGCCTCGCGCGCCAAGTGCTGCTGCCGCAGTATGCGCATGAACTGAACGCAGACGCGGTGTCACTGGAGCTGGTGCCTTGCATTGCCAACCCGAGAATCTTGCACGAGCACAGTATTGTGCGAATGTACTTAGATAACCTTCAGCTATAACCCCTACCAAATACCCCTAGCGATAGTTGCTAGGGGTATTTTTATTGGCTTAGCCTTGCTGTTCTGACTTGGAGCGCGGCGGCTTGCGGGCTGCTAGTTACTTGCGGCCCTTCTTGCGGTTCTGGCGCTCTTGCTTTTTCTTCTTCTGAGCCACGCGGCGCGCGCGGTTCTTGGCTTGGTCGTCTTGCGGCTTCACCTTAAAGTCGTCGCTATCGATTCGCTCGGTTGGCTCGGCGGCTTCGTTGACGCCCCGCTCAACGGCACTTTCGGCGGCCTTGGTGAGGTCACTATCATAGGTGTCGTCGGTGACTTGGTCAGCGTTGACGTCGTTGCGGTGGAGGTTAAAGACTACTGAAAGGACTTCAACTTGCAAGTTGTGCTGCAAGGACTCAAATAGCTTCTGGCTCTCCATGCGGTATTCCACGAGTGGGTCGCGCTGGCCGACACTGCGCCAGTGAATGCCTTCGCGGAGGTGTTGCATGTTCTCGAGGTGCTGCATCCAGAGGACATCGAGTACCTGCATGTAGACTTCGCGCTCGGCACCGCGGAGAAGCTCGGAGCCCAACTCGTCTTCCTTTACGTCATAGAGAGCAAGGATGGCTTTGCGGGCGGCAGTGAGACGCTTTTTGTCGTTCTTGATGGTGGCGATAGTCTTGGCTTGGTCGAGGTCAAGCGGGAAAACATCGGTGAATTTCTCGGCGACTTCGTCAATGTGCTTCTTGTTGTAACGCTTCAAGAGGTCAGTAACGAAGGCGTCGGCGAGGCGAAGAATCTCTGGCGAGATGTCGTCGCCCTTCAAAATCTTGCGGCGGATGCCGTAGACCACCTTGCGGTGGCGGTTAATGACGTTGTCGTACTGCACCACGTTCTTGCGGGTGTCAAAGCTAAAGCCTTCCACGCGCTTTTGTGCGGCCTCCAAAATCTTGGTGAGGGCGCGGTTCTTTAGTGGCACATCATCTGGGAAGCCCATGCGCTCCATGGTGGAAGCGATGCGCTCACCTTGGTAAATGCGCATTAGGTCGTCTTGGGTGGACACACAGAAGTAGGTGTCGCCTGGGTCGCCCTGACGACCACAACGACCGCGGAGCTGATTGTCGATACGACGCGACTCGTGACGCTCGGAACCAATCACTACGAGACCGCCCTTGTCGGCTACGCCTTCGCCGAGCATGATATCGGTACCACGGCCGGCAATGTTGGTGGCGAGGGTGATGGCACCCGGCTGTCCAGCGCGGGCTACAATCTCGGCTTCGCGTTCGTTGTTCTTCGCGTTCAGCGTTTCATGCTTAAGCCCTGCCTTGTCGAGAGCGGCGCTAATTAGCTCGTTCTTGGCAATTGAGGCGGAACCAATCAACACTGGTCGCCCCTGCTTGTGGTAGTTAGCTACCATCTTGACGATGTAGTTAATCTTGGCGCGCTCTGACTTGAAAATCATGTCTTGGTGGTCTTGGCGCTGTGGGACACGGTTGGTCGGAATCTGAATGACGTCGAGGCCATAAATCTGCTGGAACTCCTCGGCCTCAGTAAATGCCGTACCAGTCATGCCGGAAAGCTTGTCGTAAAGGCGGAAGTAGTTCTGGAACGAAATGGTGGCGAGAGTCTGGGACTCCTGACGCACGGTGACGTGCTCTTTAGCCTCGATTGCCTGGTGGAGACCTTCGCTATAACGGCGGCCCTTCATCAAGCGGCCGGTGAATTCATCGACAATGATGACTTCGCCATCAGAGGTTACCACGTAATCCTTGTCGCGCTTAAAGAGAGCGCGCGCCTTAAGAGCTTGGTCGAGGTGGTAAACGCTGCGGATGTGCTCTGGCGAGAAGAGATTCTTCAGACCGAGGAGCTTCTCTACCTTCTCAACACCTTGGTCAGTCAAGGCGACTGAACGGCGCTTCTCGTCAACTTCATAGTCGCCGTCTGGCTCTTCGTCGTCGTCTGGGTCGATTGGCTTGCCCGTGAATGGGTTCATCAAGCCATGCTTGGTAATTACCTTACTTGGCGGGGTGAGCTGGTCGACAATGGCGGCGAACTTAATGTAGAGGTCAGGATTGTCGGCGGCTGGCGCGGAAATAATCAGCGGTGTGCGCGCTTCATCAATCAAAATGGAGTCGACCTCATCGACGATGGCGAAGTTTAGTTCGCGCTGGCGCAGTAGGCTTGGCTCACTCACCATGTTGTCGCGCAGGTAGTCGAAGCCGAATTCATTGTTGGTGCCGTAGGTAATGTCGGCAGCATAGGCTTCCTTACGTGAACACGGCTTGAGGTGTGACATGCGCTTGTCGTAGTGGTCGGTGTTTTCGTACTCAGGGTCGTAAATAAAGCTCTGCTCGTTAATAATCACGCCGGTACTGAGGCCAAGCGCGTGGTAGAGCTTGCCCATCCAGCCGCCGTGGAGCTGGGCGAGGTAATCGTTGACGGTCACCATGTGAACGCCGCGGCCGGTTAAGGCGTTGAGGTAAATTGGTGCGGTTGCGACCAAGGTCTTACCTTCACCGGTGCGCATCTCGGCAATGTTGCCCTCGTGGAGGACGATTCCACCCATGAGCTGCACGTCGTATTGACGCTGGCCGAGGACGCGGGTTGACATCTCGCGAACAAGCGCGAAGGCGTCAGGCAAGATTTCGTTTAGAGCATCTTTGCGGCGCAGGCTAGCGCGGCGCGCGCGAATGGCATCGATGGCGTTGAAGTCGTCGATGGTAGCGGTACCGACCTTGGCGTAGCGCTCGCGGTCGGCTTCACTGAGCTTGTTGACCAGCTTGCGCTCGGCGGCGTCGGCCGCGAGGACATCGCTCGACTTTTTCGTCGTCTTGGTTGCCTTAGCCGTGGTCAAGGCGTGTTTGCGCTGAATTTCTTCTAGGCGCTGGCGCAAAATAGCCGTTTGCTTGGCTAGTTCCGCGTCAGTCATATTGGCATACTTATCGCTTAAAGCATTGATTTCGTCAACTCGTTTGCGTAGGCGCTTCACAATCTTCTTTTGTGGGTCGCCGAACACCTTTCCGAGGACTTTGTCTTTGGTTGGCATTAATTATTTCTCCCTCACTTATGTGATACAGCTTTAATTATAACACAACCATCCCCTGTTTGACTAGAGTATTAGCTTTTGCGTAATACGCTTGATTGTGTTATAATATTAGCATTGTGCCACAATGGCGCATGTACATTACGCAATGGAGGTTAAAAAATGGCTAAGGTTCTGAATCGATTTTTTGAGCGGTGGCGCGGGTCTACACTTGCCTGCCGGCTGTATTTTTTGTTCGGTTTGCTCATTAGCAAAATTGCTATGACAATGTTAGTCTGCGCGGCATTGCGACTGAGGTCGCTGAGCGGAGACGTTGCTTGGAGCAACTTTTTTGGCATCGCTATATTGCTAACACTGATTGGCTTCTACGGCTCGTTTTACGTCATGTGGCGGCCATCAAAGCATGGTATGCTCGCTGAGGCGGCGCCATTTAAGATTGCTTGCAATCGTTACGTGATGGTAGTGGCAGCAATTGTTGCCCTGATGTGCTTGAGCTCACTGTTATCAGTGTCGCCAAGTAATTTGGAGGCCGTGCGTGGCTGCTCGGTGACTTCTAGCGTTGCTTTGGCAATCTTTGACATAACTATTTTTAACCTAATAACTTGGGCGTAAGCCCAAATGGCTTGAGTCGTGCCTTAACGACTCTTTTTTAGTAACAAATTTAGTAACAGAAAGCCCCTCCGCGGAGGGGCTTTAGTTTAGCTTAATTTAGCTTAGCGGCGGCGCAGTGAGCGCTTGATGAAGGCCATGATGCCACCGGTGCGGACGCCATCGTTACGACGCTCGGTCTTGTAGCGGCGGATTTGGCCGCGGAGCTTCTGCTCGATGATGTCGATTGCAGCAAGGGCGTTTGGCGCGGTCTCGCTTGCTGACAGGGTTTTGTCTGGCAGAGTGAGCGCTACATCACACTGGTACTTGTTGTCGTTCTTCTGGTTAATCAAGGTCACTTTGGCAGCAGCGAAGGCTGATTCGCGCCCGTGACGTGGGATGTAATCAATCAACTTGGCGCACTTCTTGTGGATATAGTCGCGCTCGCGGCTGGTCAAATCGTAGTTAGTGCCTGAGATTTCAATATTTAGTTGTTTGTCGCTCATAGCGTTCCTCCTTAAGGTTATATTACTATTATAGCACACTAGCCATAAATGCTATAGCTCGCTGCGGCCGCCAAGGTATGGGCGGAGTGGCTCTGGTACCACGAGTTTGCCGCCATCTTGGGCGTAGTTCTCGAGGACAGCCACCATGGTGCGCGCCATACTGATGGCGGTGCCGTTGAGGGTGTGCAAGCTCTCAATGGTGCCGTCTTTGCGGCGGACGCGGGTCATGACGGTGTTGGCCTGGAAGTCGGTACAGTTGCTGCAGCTGGTGAGTTCACGGTAAGTCTGGTCGTATGGACTCCAGTATTCAATGTCGTACTTCTTGGCAGCTGGGGCGCCGAGGTCACCCGCGGCGATGTTGATGACACGGTATGGGATACCGAGTTCCTGCCAAATCTCCTCTTCGATACCACGAATCTTCTCGTGAATTTCTTTGCTCTGCTCTGGTAGACAGAAGGCGTACATTTCTAGCTTGTTAAACTGATGGACGCGGAACAGGCCGCGCGTGTGCTTGCCGGCGGCGCCTGCTTCCTTGCGGTAGCATGGTGAGTAGCCTGCGTAGAACATCGGTAAGTCCTTCTCGTCGATAATTTCATCCATGTGGTAACCGGTAATGGACATCTCAGCGGTGGCGATGAGGCCAAGGTCTTCGTGCTCAATAAAGTACTCGTCACTCTGGTCGCTGGTGCGTGGCGTGAAGCCGGTGCCAGCGAAGACACGGCCGTTGACCATATGCGGCACGGTCATAAAGGTGAAGCCGTGCTCAAGCATCTTCTTGAGGCCAAATTGGAGTAGCGCGTTCTCAAGGAGTGCGAGCTCGTTCTTAATGTAATAGAATTTAGTGCCGGCAACCTTGGCACCGCGGTCAAAGTCAACCCAACCGCGCGCGACGGCGTAATCGAGGTGGTCAACGCCGTGGGTCTTTTTGTCGCCCCAGTACTTGACGGGCACGCTGTCTTCTTCGCCGCCCATTGGAACATCGTCAAAGATGACGTTCGGCACTTGGTTGATAAGGTCGGTCAGCTCGGTGGAGATATCCTTGAGGTCGGACTCTTCCTTGGCGAGGTCAGCCTTGAGCTGCTTACCTTCCGCTACTAGTTCTGGGTTTGGCTTGCCGCCCTTACCCTTCATCTCGGCTGCAAGTTGGTTGCGCTTAGAGCGCATTTGGTCGATTTTCTGGCCAAGGTTGCGCTTGGCCTCATCTAACTCGAGGAGACGCTTGAGGTTGATTTTATACCCCTTCGCATCGGCCGACTTCTGGACAAGTTCGGCATTGTTGCGAATAAATTTAATGTCTAACATACCTTAATTTTACCACAATTTAGGTGGCTTGCGGGTGATGAACTTTAGTATATAATTTTAGTATGAAGCACAAGATGAACTTGCAGCCAAAATATTTTGATTTTATTCAGCGCGGCACCAAGCGCATTGAGCTGCGGCTATACGACGAGAAGCGCCAGCAAATTAGCCTAGGTGATACCATTGAGTTTGCGCGGGCGGATGGTGCTACTCTGCAGGCTAAAGTAGTTGGGTTGCTGCGGTACGCGTCGTTTGCGGAGCTATTCGAGGACTTTGATATATCGATTCTAGCAGACGCGAGCATGACCAAGCCCGAGCTGCTAGCTGCGCTGAGTGAATTTTATACGCCAGAATTGCAAGCCAAGTTTGGCGTGCTCGGTATCCGGATTAAACTGCTGTAGCGGCGGGCTAGTGGTCGGCGGGCTGGGACTGCAGCTGGCGTGCCACGTAGTCGACAATGTAGCGTGCGCCCTGCTCGATTTGCGTAAAGGCGACATCGAAGTCGCTTGGCACGCCATACCAAGGGTCAAAAATGTCTAGCTTATTCAGCTTGCCGCCCGCCTTTTTAACTAGTTTGCGGTCGAAGCTGCGATAGAGATGAATTTTGCTGTACTCTGTGGCGGGTAGTAAGGCCTTGAGTTGTTGCACTTGGTGGTAAGTCATGGGCAGAATGAGGCTGGCTTGGCTACTCTCGGCCGGCGTGATTTGGTGGGCGCAATGTGGCGCGAGTTCATAACCGTGCGCCTTGAGCCGCGCCGCCGAGCGTGGGTCGATGCCGCTGCCCTGCTCTTCGTCTGAGACGCCACTAGAGACGGCGACGGCTTGGTGGTCAAGCCCGCGCCGCTTCAACTCAGCATTTAAGATGATTTCGCCCATTGGCGAGCGGCAAATGTTACCCGTGCAAACGACGTTTATCACATATTTGCGTGGGGTGCCGTTAAATTCTCCTCCTGCGTTCATAATTCTATTTTACTCCTCTTTCAGATTTTTGAGTGGACTACGACGAACACTAAGAATGGTCGGGATAATAGCAGCTAGCAAGCTAGCGCCAAGGACAATGCCAGCCAGATAGCCAACCACCAGCTTATCAAAGTGAATGAGACTGACGCTAGCTGGCGCAGCATTCAGCCCAAACATGTATGTCAGCCATTGAGCAAGCTTGGCACTGTAAGTACTGTTGGCATAGTAAGCTAACGCATAGCCAACTCCACCTGCTACTAAAATAATGAAAATAGTAACCAATAGCACATAAACAATAGTAATTAGTGCAATATCGATACGCTTAAACCCAATAGCACGGAAGACTGCTACCTCATGGCGGCTGTCTGCCACGGAGCGGCCAATGAGGATGTAAAGCAATAGCGCGGCGACAACCAGCGTGATGATGGCGCCGTAAAACAGGAAGTGCTGCGCTTGATGCTCGAGGTCGTTGATGGCGCCGGCATTACTAAAGACCAGCTGGCCAGTGTATTGTCTGCCTTCGGGCGTGCATGTGTTGTCAGGCTGCGGTGTACAAGTCTGTTCGACGAGGAAGCGATTAGCGTTGGCCGCAGAGTCGAATTCAATATAGCGTTCGGCTTGGTCTAGATAGCCGTTATTTAGCGTATAACTGTCCGGTGCGAGAACACTGAGCAGCGGTGCCTTAATGGCGTCGGGCAGCTGAGCAAAGAGCTGTTCTGGCACGGAGGTGCTAATGTCGCTCGGGGCGACTAACTTGGCTAGCATGCCATCTAGCGCGCTAGACTTGGCGCTGTCGGATTTGCTGGCGCCTGCCGCGAGGCCGACCACGCGGAATTTAAAGCGGTGCGTGACGGCGTCGGTTAGCCCGTTAAACTGGCGGTCGAATTTGGCTTGGTTGTCATCTTGTCGCCGCTCAGCTTTGGTACGCTTATCGCTGGCGATAGTAGCGTTGTTGCAGGCTTGCGGGTCGGGCAGTCGGTAAAGTAACTTTGGTTTGTCGGCGCGCTTCACTTTCGGGTCTTTTAGCTGCGCTTGCTGCTGGAAGTAGTCGGCGATTTGGTCGAGTGAGGCTTTGTTGCGGTAGCAGACTTGGTAAGTGTAGCCGCGAAGGCGCTGTTGGACAGTTTGGTAAAATTGCCGGAGTGTTTCAATACCACTGTTGGCGTTAGGTTTGGATAGCCCCAGTAGCTGCGTGGCGTCGTACATATCTAACGAAATTGGTATCTCACCGCTATCAGGACGCCAACCGTTGTAATCTGGTAAGAGAAATTGCTGGTTGATGGCGGCGGGGCTAAATTTTAGCTCATATTTGGCTGGCAAAGGGTCTTTTGCTGTGCCGTCGTTGTCGGTCGGCTTGGTGGCGTCATCAAAGGCTTCGCCGGCGGGAGTGAGTAAAGTTTGGCGTGCGGCGCGGTCAAAGTTAAACGCGGTGGCGTGGTAGAACTTAGTTGCGCCATAAGTGGTGGCTAAGCGTTGCAATGCAGCGTCGTTGATGGCTGGTTGGCTGTAATGCTTGGCGAGTATTTCGTGAATTATACCACTGTTGTCTTCTTGTGGTAGCACAAAAGACTTGATGTGGCTGTCTGTGTCGTACACGAACGGCGTGGCTTCCATCTCACTACTGTAAGGTAGCTTGAGCTGGCGCGCCAATCTGGTTTTGTCTTTAGTGCGTTGCTTAAGTATGTCTTTAGCCTGTTGTAGGGTCGACGGCTGCGCGAGGTAGGCGTCAACTTCACGCCCACCATTACTTGCCTTTGCTGTATTGACTTGCACGATAAATTTACTAGAAAGGCTATGTTGCTTGAACTGGTCTAGCCCAGCGATAAATCCTTGGAAAATAGTTACGCTGCCCGCGGCTAGTCCGAATAGGATGCCTAAAAAGACTACGGTAATTGTAGTGTGTAACCAGTGCGCCCGCAGGCGGACGGTGGCGAGGCGGATACTGCTAGCTAGACTAATCATGGCGAGATTTGGCGACTGCCCTACTCCTCTTTCAGATTTTTGAGTGGACTACGACGAACACTAAGAATGGTCGGGATAATAGCAGCTAGCAAGCTAGCGCCAAGGACAATGCCAGCCAGATAGCCAACCACCAGCTTATCAAAGTGAATGAGACTGACGCTAGCTGGCGCGCTGCTTAGACCAAACATGTATGTCAGCCATTGGGCGAGCTTGGCACTGTAAGTACTGTTAGCATAGTAAGCCAGTGCGTAGCCAACCCCACCTGCTACCAAAATGATAAGAATGGCAACTAGTAGCACATAAACAATAGTAATTAGTGCGATATCAATCCGCTTAAACCCAATAGCGCGGAAGACTGCTACCTCATGGCGGCTATCTGCCAAAGAGCGGCCGATGAGGATGTAAAGCACGATGGTGGCAAGAATTACCACGGCAATGATGAGGTAAATGATGGCACGGTTGGTGTACTCAGTTAGCTGATGGATTGGCTGGGCGTTGCTAAATTCGAACGCGCCGGCAAACTTCCTACCCTCAGGTAAGCACTGACCATCAGGCTTCTGTTCACAGACGTAATGGTGAATGAAACGTTGCGCATCACGGGCGTTATTAAACTCAATGTAATGCGACCGATGCTTGAGGTAGCCAAATGGTAGTGTGATCTCACTTGGGTGCAGCAAGCCAAGCAGCTCTTGTTGCTGAGTGGCGGACATCTTACTAAACAGATTTTGTGCTACCGACCAGTGCATGTTGAACGGCTGCAACGCATCGTGGAACAGGCTGGCGAAGTCGGACGACTTGTGCTGCGCCTGGTCTGGGCGGGTGCTTGTTGTGCTTGATGGTACTAGCCCGACTACGCGGTAAGTTAGCAACTTCGATACTGGTTCACTGCTGTCGGCCAACTTGGCAAACTGCTCTTTTTTGGAGTCCAGCGCCTTCTCGGCTTTGGTGCGCTTGTCATTAGTGATGGTGACATTATTGCAGCCCGTTTGGTTGAGTTGGTAACGGAATTTTGGCTTTTCGCCGCGCGCAATCGCCGTTTGCTGCTCTTGGTACTTCATTACCTGTCTGACGGCGGCACGGTTACGGTAGCAGGTTTGGTAAGTGAAGCCGTTAATTTTGGCTTTCAGGTCATTTGCACGTGCGTCTTGCGCTTCGATGCTGGCGTTGTTTGGCAAAAACGGCAATTTTAATAGCCGTGTGGCGTCGTAGTATGAGACTAACACTGGTATCTCGCCACTGTCGGGGCGCCAATTACCTTGGTTTGAAAAGATAAATTGCTGATTAATCTCGCCCGGCGAGAAAATAAAGGTGTTGGCGTAGATGGCAATCTGTTTAGCGTCTTGCTGACTGACAGGCTTGCCGCCAACCGAAACGATGGTATTACCCGCGCCTGATTCAATGTTGCGCTGCTCGGCCGTGAAAGTTTTGGCGTCGATATGTAAGCCTTGCAACAATTTGGCTGGTGTGGCATCGTCAATATCTGGCTGGCTGTAGTGGCGCAAGAGGACTTGGCGAGCAATACCGGTCTGGTCTAGGGGCGGCAATTTGAGCTTTCGCATTGTACCAATGGTCATAACGGGACTGGAATCAATAGACTTGTTGTATGGCAGCCCGAGCTTTTTTGCGAGCGCGGCGCGCTTGGCGGTGTAATCGTTGAATAATTGCGTTGCTTCTTCGGCTAGCTTTGGGTCATGTAGTGGCAATCCTAATGGTCGGTCCAGCCCCAAAATGTGTCGGCCGGAAATGCTATGTTTGGAAAATTGGCCGATGCTATCAAATAAGCCCTGTGAAGTGCTGATGGCGGCGGCAACAACGCCAAACATGCCACCGATTAAAAGGACGGTAACGGTGGTGTGCAGCCAGTGCGCCCGCAGGCGGACGGTGGCAAGGCGGATGCTGCTAGCTAGACTAATCATGGAGCACTCCATCGCGCAAGGTTAAAGTGCGGTCTGCTTGAGAAGCGATGCCGTCGTCGTGAGTGATGATGACCACAGTCGCGCCTGTTTTGTCTCGGATTGACTTTAAGAGGGCGATGACTGATTGGCTATTGGCGGAGTCAAGGTTGCCGGTTGGCTCGTCGGCCAAAATCACGCGTGGTTCGTTCATAAGGGCGCGCGCGATGGCGGCGCGTTGAATCTGCCCGCCGGAGAGTTCGCGCGGTTTATGCTTGAGGTATTCGCCGAGCCCCATTTCGTTTGCTAGCTCTTTGGCTCGCTTAGCTGCTACTGACCAACGCGTGCGCCGTGGCGCGGCGGCAAGTGCAATGTTTTGCCAGAGGTTAAGGAATGGCTGCAAGTAGAATGATTGGAAGACAAAGCCAAGCGTGCGGTTGCGGAAGTTGGATAGCTTGCGGTCGGAAAGCTTGGCAATCTTGAACCCGTCAACGATGACTTCACCGGTGGTTGGCCGGTCTAGCCCGCCGATGATGTGCAGCAAAGTGCTTTTGCCGCTACCACTGGTTCCAGTGATGGCTACGACTTCCCCACGATTGATGGTTAACGATACATTTTTTAGCACCGGTAAAGTTTGCTTGCCCACACGGTAGGTTTTACTAACACATTTGAGTTGGATGGCTGGCGTGTCGTTCATGCTTATATTGTACAACAACGCGCAAAAAAACAATAGCGCTTTAATTGCGGCAGAGGTAGGCACACCAAGCGGCGAGCGTTAGGCCGTCGGTGACTTCGCCTTGGCGGATTAGGTCAGTGAGAGACGATTGGCTCAGCCAAATGAGGTTGGTTAGTTCCCAATCTGTGGCTTGGCGCGGGCTATGGTCGGCGGCGGTGGCGTTGACTTCAGCAATGGCGATGGGGTCGCAAAGCACTCCAGTGTCGGAGTAGCAGCTTTGTAAAATAGTGACGTCGCTTGGCGTTACTGTGAGTCCAGTCTCTTCGCGCAGTTCACGTTGTGCTGTGCCGACGGGGTCTTCGTCGCGTAAGCCCATGCCACGTGGGAATTCCCAGTGCCATTGACCAGTGGTGGCACGCCAGTGTTTAGCTAGGAGAAATTGGCGGCCGCTGGTGGTTTGGCGGTATGTTATGCAAACAGCCCCCGCTTGCCCGTGGCCAGTTTTGACCATGTGAAGTAACAGCGGTGCTGCATTTGGTTGGTCGCGCACGGTGGCGGTTTGGCGGTAGACAGTAAAGTTGACTCCACCAGCGGGTTCTTTGTATGCGACCTCAGGGGTGCCAATCAGTTGCAGTGGCGGTGGCGTGGTGGCGCGGTTGAAATTATCGAGTTGGTAATTCATGTTTATTTAATGATTATGTTTTATTATAGCATGTCGTCGAACTACAGCAAAAGAAAACCCCCACGCTGAGTGGGGGTTGGACTATTCGTCTAGTAGTTCTTGTTCACGGCTGTAACGCCATTCGGCATTGTCGAGTTTTTGGATTGCATTATAGAGGCACAGTCCGATGCAAATAATGCCGATAAAGGTTACGCAGAGCATGAGCAAAGCGACAAACTCGTAGATGACGTTACCGAATATACGGTAATGGATTGCCAGTGTCAATCCAGCGCAAATGCAAGTGGCGAATAACCAGAAGACAGACCATGCGACGTAGTGCCGAATAGTGCGCTTCCAACGCGCAATGATTCGTTGCAAGTCGGGCGCTTTTGGCTCAGACTCGTACGCTGGTTTTTGCGTTGGTTTAGATACTGGTTTAGGCGTTGGCGATGTCAGTCGAATTGGCTGGGCGGTTGCGCCATTAGCGCTGGGCCGGTTATATCTGCCATGCTTAGCCCGCATTGGGGTGTAGCTTGGCGGTAATTGGTCGATTGATGCCATGGATTCAACCTTTCATAGGAGCTTCACAATTTTTGTGACTGCAACATATTGTACGCTGATTAGCGGGTGATGTCAAGGGCTGTACGCGGCTTACGTGACGACAATAACAGAGGTGGAAAGCTGCTCTGCCCCGTTACTGTGTCTATTGTTGCGGTGCTGCAGGCTTTTTGTGCGGACGGCGGCGGTGACGCTTGGGTTTAGCCTCGGCGGCTTCGGGTGCCGTTGGCTGAATTGGTGCGGCAGCCGGTGTGTCTGGCTGGTCGGCTGGCGTTGCGGCTTCGCTACTTGGTGCGGTGTGACTGAGAGTGAGTGTGCCGGTTGGCTGAACTGGTTGCTTGGCCAGTGGCTGAACTGGTTTAACTGGCTGAGCCGGTTGGATTGGCACAGCTGGTTTGGCTGGTTGCGCGGCAGGAGCTGGGCTGGCGGTGACTTGGTCGGGCGCCGCGGCGGCTTGCTTGACGGCGGCAAAGAGGTCCTTCAGATTCTGTGAACCGCTGGTGCCGTTTGGCGAAATCTTCTTGGCGCGCTTCAACTCCTTCTCTTCTTCGGTTGGTTTGTGATAGCGTGGTGTGTCGGCAGCTGGGCGTGATGGAGTGACCGGCATAGCGGCGGCGCTAGATTTAATGAGCTTCTCAATTTGGGCGGACACTTCGGCTACCGGGTGGCCGTACTGGGCGCGACTGTTGGCAATGATGGCGTCTAGGTGGTCGGTCGGCGCGGTCGGGAGCTTCAGAGTGGTGCCGCTAAACGACTGGGTCTTTTCGCCATTTATCATCATGCAGCTGATGAAACAACGGTTGCCCATTTGCATGATGTCGGAGGCGGAGAAATTCGGCGCGAATTGCTGGGCGAGGACGGGTGCGTCTTCGTTACTGACGCGCATTGAAATCATGGTGCCGACGTTACCGAACACGGCATCGCGCACGGTGTCGCTCATCTGGGAGATGTACTGGTTGGCCACGGTCAAATTGAGGCCGTACTTGCGCGCCTCAGACAGAATGACGGCGAATGAGTCGGTGGCGAAGTTCTGGAACTCGTCAACGTAGAGGTAGAACGGTCGGCGGTCGGCGACATTTGGGATGTCGGAGCGGCTCATGGCGGCGAGCTGAATCTTGGTGACGAGGAATGAGCCTAGGATGGAGGCGTTGTCTTCGCCAATCAGGCCCTTTGAGAGGTTGACAATCAAAATCTTACCCTCGTCCATAATCTGGCGAATGTTAAAGCTAGACTTTGGCTGGCCGATGATGTTGCGAATAGTCGGGTTGGCAACAAAGGCGCCCACCTTGTTGAGAATCGGCGCAACGGCCTCAGTCATGTATTTTTCGCTCCAGCTGGCGAATTCAACGCGCCAGAACTGCAGCACCACGGTGTCGGTCACGCGGTCAACTACCTGCTTGCGGAAGGTTTTGTCGGTCAGCATGCGCGTGATATCGAGCATGGTGGAGTCTGGATATTCCAGCAGCGCCAAAATGGTGTAACGCAGAATATACTCGAGGCGCGGGCCCCATGACTCGCCGAACATGCGCTTTAACACGCCAATAATTTCTGAACTGATATTGCTGCGGAGCGCTGGGTTGCTGATTTCCATCGGGTTGAATGCCATTGGATAAGCGGTGTCAGCTGGGTTAAAGTAAATCACGTCCTTGAGGCGGTTCTCGGGGATAAAGCGCAAGTTATCAATGGCAAAGTCGCCATGTGGGTCGATGATGGCGTAGCCTTGGTTCTGGTAGATGTCGGAGAGTGTCAAAAGTTCGAGCAAGCCCGACTTGCCGGTGCCCGTCTGCCCGATAATATAAACGTGACGGCCACGGTCGCGCCGGTAAATACCGAACTGCTGTTGCATGCCGCGAAAGTTGGTAATGCCGAAGGCGCTGATGCCACGGTCATGTTCACGGTCGCCGTTTAACACTGGTAGGTCGGTTGGTGGCTCGGCGGTCTTGGAGTTCGCCCAGACCACGTTCGGTGTCTCAACATTCATGTGTGGTAAGTGGAAGACCGAGGCGAGTTCCTCGGTGTTAAGGATGAAGCCGTCGCCTTGCGGGAACTCACGCTTGACGTAGGCGGCGAGGTCGCTGCGCTCAAAGCTCGGCCGCGCGGCGAGCTTGAAGCCGTTGAGGCTGGTTGAATTAAACTGCTTGAAGGCGCTCGCCACGGCATTGAGCTGGATGCGGGCAGCCTCTTGGTCGTCGCCAAGGTAAGCGATGCGGATTTTGACTTTGTAGCCCAGCTTTTGCGATGCCTTTTCTTCGGCCTTTTGTACGCGCAACTTGTCGCGGTCACTGAGTTCAGCGGTATTGCCAGCGGCTGACGCCTCTGGTGGTCGCCATAGGGCCTCAACTAATTGTGCTGCCCAACTAAAGTTATCAAACTTGCCACCGCCAAAGCCCGATTTGCACCGCGCTACAAACCGCGCACTGCTACTCTGCCAGTCGTCGGCGATTGGCCGCGCCAAAATCTGAATCCAAATCTCTTCGTCACTCTTATTAAGTTTGGAAATAGCGGCAGTAATGCCAGCCAGCGGGTCGACTTCGAAGTTCTGGAAGGTCTTAATTGGCAGAAACTGGTTATCGGTAAGGACGAGCTCGTCGATGGCTGTGACAGCGTGGGCACTTGCCGTGCGGGCGTAGTCTTGTGGCGCTTCGTGAATTTGCACCGCTGGATACTGGGCGTAAATCTGCCCCTCGACAAAGCTCTGCAAGTGCTTTGGTACGCGCACGTAAAAGCGAATCTGATTGCCAACTGAGGCGACCTCAAATGAAAAGTGCTCCTGTAGCCCGCCCGACATCTTGAGCTCTTGCTTGTTGCGCAGCACGCCATGGAGTGAAGAAAAGAGCTGCTCGGCGGAGAGCTCCTTTTTGTCGTTGTCGCGTGGCACCTCAAGACTAAGTAGGACGTAGTCGTAGTTGTCAACAATCGGCTTGGTCTGGTAATTGCGCCACGTGAGATATGCCAAAATTAAGATGAGCGGTAGCCAAATCCACCACTGCAAGAAGAATGCAATTAGCATTTCAATCATCGCTATTATAGTAGCACAAAACGCTAGTGTAAGCAAGCGCTACCGGCTTACAAGGGTGCCCCCGCCCTGCCGCGTCGCCTCTGTTGGGCGGCAAGTTCCTTTACATGGGTGTTACTTCAGTGCGGCGTCTAGCGTGGCAGCAGCCGCTGCGGCGTCAGCCTCGGTGATGTCGCCATATAGCCCCACCATGCGCAGCGGGCTAGACGTTAGCTCGCGCGCTAGTTGTTGGATGTCGCCCAGCGTAATGCTCTTTATCATCTCTGGTGCGGCGTTCAAGTCGACCACCTCGCCCGTCGCGAAGTAGCGCCCGCACATGGCATCAACTACCGCACGTGGCGTCTCGTAGGACATCATCCTGCTACCAATCATCTTGCGTTTGATGCGCTCTAGTTCCGCCTCCACCTCTGGTAGTTCGCCTCGCCCGAGCTCGTTAAGTGATTGGCTAATTAGTTGTATCATGTTGGTGAGATTTTCGGAACTACTCTTAAATATAATACCAAGCGGCAGAGTGGTGCCGTCGTAACGCTCAAGCGTGAATGAGTCAATGTAGCTCGACCACCCATTATCGCGCGCTGTGCTAGCTATGCGTGAACTGTAGTCGCCGAAGAGCAGTCTGCACAGCGCATTGCGAATTAGCGTGTCGCGCACGGTTAGCGAGCGGCGCAAGGCAAAGCCTAGCCCGGCGGTGATAATTTTAACGTGCGGTCGGGCCTCAAAACAGTATTTGGTGCCGTCTTCGACCACTGGTAAATTATATTGGAATCGTTTGCCACGCGGCAAGTCAAGTTGGCGCAGGCGGTCAACCACAGTTAAATCGCCATTAAAGTTGCCCGCGATGATAAAGCGCAGGTTGTCGGTGGTGAAGTTCTGTGCGCGGTACTCTTGAACGTCCGTAAACGTGATGTTGCCTAGTGTAGCAATGGCGTCAGCTGCCGGCAAAGTTTGGTGGCCGATATAAGGTCCGGACACGCGGTACAACCAATAACTGCCGTTTTCGAGGCGAGCCTTCAGCTCGTTAGTGATGTTCTTTTTCTCGCGCTCCACTAGTTCGGGCGTGGCGGCAGGATGCTCAAATATCTGTGCATTTAAGTCTAGCACGCGCGCAAAGTCATAAGTTGGCGTTTGCGCTACGTATCTAATTCCTCCGTCACTAGTGAAGGCGTTGGTAATTGCCCCGCGCCGTTGTAACTCAGGCGTAATTTTCTGCGGATAGTCCGTGGTGTAAAGCGAAACATGCTCTAAAATATGTGGTGTCTGGTGTTTGTGCGGGTAATCCGCCACGGCGTCATAGCCGCCCGCGAAGCCTAGCGTGCTGTACACTGAAACGGCGTTGGGGATGTCGACAATTAGTCCTTCCGCGCCGTTGTCCAACTTTAGCTGGTTTACCTGATACTGCACGGCTATTTCTCCTCCCCGTTTAAGATAGCGTCCAACTTTGCCGCGGCGGCTGTGGCTACTGATTCAGTGGTGTCGCCAAACATACCCACCATGCGCAGGTGGCTAGCAAGAATTTCATCGGTCAGCTGCTGGATGTCGCTCACCGTGATACTATTTATCAACTCCGGAATGGTTGCTAAATCAATCACTTCACCGGTGGTAAAATAGCGGCCGCTCAGGCTGTTTGCAATGCTACTAGCGGTGCCATAATACATTGACTCGCGCCCTGCTAGCTTTTGCTTGGTGTTTTCTAGTCGCTCTGGGCCCAACTTACCCTGGCTTAATTCAACTAACGCGTTGGCTAGTAATTGAATCATATGTGGTACGTTTTCTTCGCTGGCGCGAAATGTTACGATGATTGGCAAGTTGGTATGCAAGTTGTTGATAAACTGTTCTGCGATGGCGTAGTAAGCCCAGCCGTGCTGACGTGCTTCGCCGAATACGAGTGAATCGAACCCGCCGCAAAGTAAGTCGCAGATTAATCGGGCGATTAGTTTGTCGCGTAGGGTCAGTGGCCGCTGCAAGGCAAATACTGCTTGGGCTAGGATAATTTTGGCGCCACTGTAGGGTTTAAAATAATATTTCGTGCCACTTTTAGCTGTTGGCAAATTGCATTTAAATCGCTTCCCGCGCGGCAAGTCAAGCTGGCGTAGGCGGTCGACTACGGTTAAGTCACCGTTAAAGTCGCCCGCGATGATAAAGCGTAGGTTGTCGGTGGTGAAGTTCTGTGCGCGATACTCTTGGATATCTTCGGGCGTGATGCCATCTAGTGTGGTGAGCGATTCTTGAGGTGATAATCGTGGGTAGCCAAAGTGAGCTAACGTGTGGCTAATGATTAGTTCACTGCCGTTTGTGGTGAGCGACTTCAGCTTGCTAGTTAAGTTCTTCTTTTCGCGGGCGAGATTGCTCGCATTAATATCTGGTTGCTCAAGCGATTTAGCGATTAAATCAAGCGTGCGCTCGGCGTCGAAACGTGGGCATTTTACGGAATATTCCACACTAGTGTTCCCACCATATGCGTCAAGGGAAGCGCCGTTGCGCGTTAAAACGTTATAAAACTCGTTGTCTTTGTAGCCCACGACCTCAGTAGCTAATCTAGTCAGCAGCCGTGGCACTTGGTCTTTGCACTTTAAGTCGGTCACCGCTGCGCGGCCGCCCGCAAAACTTAACATACTGTACACTGAAACGGCATTGGGAATGTCGACCACTAGCCCCTCTACCCCGTTGTCCAACTTCAATTGATGCACTTGATACCGCATAGTTCTCCTTACTGCCCCGCGCGAGCTTAATATTACTATGATATCACGCTGCCATGGGAGAATAAATTACCCCGCAACGTGGCGGGGTTGGGTGCTGGGCTAATGGGTTTGGACGAGCTGGTATTTGGCGTCGCCGGCGCGCTTGAATTGCGGTTTGCTCTGTAAGTTGAGCAACACGGTTGCTTCGCGCACTTTGCGCACCTTGAGCACTTGGCGCACGATGTCTTCGCGGTTCATTGGCCCGTTTTGCTTGAGGAGTGCGGTAATGACGTCGGCGATGGAACCGGCTTGGTAACCACGCTCAGCTAGGGCGTAGATGCCGCGGCCAATTAGCACGAAGCGCTTATCTTTGATGAGTTCGTTGTGGATGGCCTGTTCGCTGATGTTGTTACGCTTGAAGTTTTGCGCCTTGACGGCCTCGGCGATGTCGCTAAAGTGCAGCGGCGCGTCGTGGTTGCGGAGTACCACATAAATCTTGTCTCGAATGTTGCGTGGGTTGACGATTGGCCAGCTGACTAGACCCCAGAGGTTGTACAATGTGGCAATCTTCTTACTGACGCTAGCAATGGCAACAG
>CAMUOM010000005.1 GCA_947090635.1 uncultured Candidatus Saccharibacteria bacterium
TGCACAACGTGCGCTTTATTTTGCGCCTCACCGAGCAGATTCGCGCCGCCATTCAAGGCGGCTACTACACCGACTTCCGCGACGCCTTCATGCACCGGTATTATGGGAAGTAGGCGGGCAGCTGTGCGGATAACTAGCGCTCCTTAAAGCTGAGTAGCTGATTGCGGTAGTACTCGTACTGTGCTTGACGCGCGGCGATTTCGGCTGGCAAGCCGGCGGTGATGTCTTCTGCTAGCGTACTGAACTGGTCTAAGATGCGCACAATCTCCGCCTGCACTGGCAGTGGCGGGACAGGAATGCGAACTTTGCTCATGGTGTTGCTCATTAGTTTAGGATTGCCCATACCTCTAGAGACATAAGATTTAGCCTTAATCCCTAGTATATAACTTAAATACTTTGGTGATATTATGTGCTGATTTGGCGCCAGTAAGCCACATACATTCGTGGTATTGAATTTTCCAGTTCTATAAAATACGGTTCCAGCGTTAGCTCCGTCTGTAGTCCACGTAACATAATCGCCATCAAACATGTAGCTGTCTATATACCCCATGCAGCCATCGTTTTCCGTCTGAGAGGAATACACAGGATATTCCCCCGGGTTGTCTTGAATAAATGGCTTTGAAATAACTTTGCCTCTGGTAATTTTCGTCACCTCTCCCACAGTTTTCCACTCCACGCCATCTGGGCAGAGAGTGCGGAGCAAATCCCACACTTTGCCCTGCTTACCTTCAGGATGGGCGAGGTCGAGTAGCCAGTCACGATAGTACTCATATTGGGTGCGGCGGGCCTGCTTCTCCTTCGCAAGCTCCTTCGCAAGCTCCGTAAATTTATCTAAGATTTGTACAATTTTTTCCTGTACCGCCAGCGGCGGTACAGGAATGCGAAAATTCTCAACCATTGGCTTGCGAATAGATATAACAGTAGCTTTTACGGCTGACTGCAATATGTAATTTTTGAAGTTGCCGAAAAAATAATAGTATTCGAATTTAGTGGATATGCGATTGTCTGTAAAATGTACACGATATACGCGTTGGTGCAATGCATATTTACCGTTTACGTAGTGGTATATGTCGCCAACTCCACCTTCGCCGGGGATAATAATAGCCTCCTCATCGTATTCCCAAGTGTTTTTATGTTTGGGTGTTTTAGAACGTACGAAGAACGGATACACGCCGTCTTCATCCGCTTCGTTGCCGTTGCTACTGCCGGTTTTAACTTCGGCCACCTCTCCTACGGTTTTCCACTCCACGCCATCAGGACATAAAGTGTCGATGAGGGTGCGAAGGTTGGTTGCGGCGTCGCCAACAGAGGCGGCAGAGTCAGTGGCGCCCTGCCCTAGATTAGTTGCATCAAAATTAGGCATAGTCTACTCCTTCATTATTACCAGTAACGGCGCCGCCGGGGTATAAATTAACCCGAAAGCCAGTGTCGCGATATTTATTAAAGAATTCCTGCAGCACGGCGAACACTTGCCGCTTGAGGTTGTCGCGCGCGTTGTCGGCACTAAACAGCGAGACCGGCGGCAAGATGGCGCCTGAGTCGGGGCCGTAGTCGCGCAGCTCGCCGAGGCGGAAGGCGTCGTCCACCAGACGCCGCGTCTGGTCGGGTTTGAGGTCGAACCGGCGGATGATGCCGGCGAGCTCGGTGTTGCCCGCGTCAAGCGTGAACTGCTGCCAAGCGGTGCTGTAATCCTCTGGCGCGCCTTGATTGAGGTAGCTAATAAAGGCGTCAATCAGGCTCTTTTTGCTGCGTAGCTCCACGCTGGCGCCGATGCTGTGCATGATGGTGTCGAGCAGCTCCTTGTCGCGACAGCCACCGTCGTGGTAGCGCTTGACGAGGCTAAGGATGTCGTCGACGTCGACGCTGTCGGTGCTGATGAGCTCGGTTTCAAACACCACGTCGCTGTTGACGTTGACCTTTTCAGCGGCCGGCGGTGTAATATCGTGAATAATGTCTTGGTACATGCTCTTGTAGTCTTGAAATTCGCGCGGCGTGAGGCGGTCGCGGCCAGTAAAGTCGTCAAAGTTGCGCAGAATGTTGCGCCGCCGCAGGATGCGGTTGAACCGGCTGATGAAGTCGCGCTTGGCGCTGAGCGGTGCGATGACTTGCCCGAGCGGATAGGTGCTTTTTAGCCTGTCCACCATCTCAACATAGCCTGGCACGGCCTCGCCTGTTTGGTCGAGGAAGCCGTTATAGTAGTCGTCAAACGGCCGAAGCAGCACGATGCCGCCGGCGTTGCGGTCGCCAAACAGCGAGATGGCGGCGTTGACTTCAGATTGCAGATTGCGGAAGCAGACGATGTTACCGCAAATTTTCACTGAGTTGAGGATGCGGTTGGTGCGCGAGAAGGCTTGAATGAGCCCGTGTAAACGGAGGTTTTTATCCACCCACAAGGTGTTGAGCGTGGTGGCGTCGAAGCCGGTGAGGAACATGTTGACCACGATGAGGAGGTCGATGTCGCGGTTCTTCATGCGCAGCGAGATGTCTTTATAATAATTTTGGAACTTGTCGGCTGAGGTGTCGTAGTTGGTCTTAAAGGTCTGGTTGTACTGGCGGATGGCGCGGTCGAGGAAGTCGCGACTGGTGGCGTCGAGGCTGGCGATGCTGTCAGGCGACTCGTCTTCGATAGGGCAGCCGTAAGCGCCGCAGTAGTTCTGCGCCTCGGCTTCGTTCGGGTCAAAGCTAAAGATGGTGGCGATGCGGAGGCGCTGCTCGGGCGGCAGTAGCGCCATCTGGCGCTGGAACTCGTTGTAATAAGCTTGGGCGGCGCGGACGCTGGACACGGCGAAGATGGAATTGAAGCCGTTGAGGCAGCTTGCGGCGCGCTGCTTTTGGGCGCCAGTGCCCGCCACCTCTGATACGTTGGTGATGCGGGCGTAGGTGTAGTTGCTACTACTGTTGCGGTAGGTCTTGCGCGCGAAGTTCTCTAGGATGTAGCTCACTACGCCGGCGATGCGCTCGGGCGCCAGCATTAGGCTTTCGCGGTCGATGTCGGGCACCTTTTCGTCGCGCAGGTCATCTTTAGCGTGCATGGTGCTGACATAGCTGACGTTGAACGGCAAGACGTTGTGGTCTTGGATGGCGTTGACGATGGTGTAACTGTGGAGCCGGTCGCCAAAGGTCTGTTCGGTGGTGAGAAAGGTGCTGCTGCCTTCAGCGCTTGCCTGAGTATTGGCATTGGCAGCGAAGATTGGCGTGCCGGTAAAGCCAAAGATGTGGTAGCGCGTGAAGTGCTGGATGATGGCGGTGTGCATCTCGCCGAACTGGCTGCGGTGGCACTCGTCAAATATCATAACCACGTGCTTGTGGTAGGCGGGGTTGCTCTGGTTCTGCTTGATGAAGTTAGAGAGTTTCTGAATGGTCGTGATGATGATGCGCGAAGTGTTGTCTTCAAGTTGTGCCTTGAGGACGCTAGTGGAGGTGTTGCTGTTAGCGGCGCCCTTCTTAAAGCGGTCGTACTCGCAAATGGTCTGGTAGTCGAGGTCGCGGCGGTCGACAACAAAGATAACCTTGTCGATGCCGTCGAGCTTGGACGCGAGCTGGGCGGTCTTAAATGAGGTTAAAGTCTTGCCGGAGCCGGTGGTGTGCCAGATGTAGCCCCCGCCCTGTACAGTGCCCGCCTGCCCTTGCTGTGATGACGCGATGATGCGGTTGATGATGCGCTCGGTCGCCACAATCTGATACGGGCGCATGACTAGGAGAGTCTTGTCGCTGGTAAACACGCAGTAGCGCGTGAGGATGCGGCGGATGGTGGTCGGCGCGAGGAAGGTGCGCGTGAAGTCTTCGAGGTCGGCGATGGGCTGGTTGGTGGCGTCGGCCCAGAAGCTGGTAAACTCAAAGCTGTTGCTGGTTTTTGCGCGGCTGCTGTTCGGTCGCTGGTGTTCCTTGGCGGCGTTGAAGCGCGTGGTGTTACTGTAATACTTGGTGTGAGTGCCGTTGCTGATGACGAAAATTTGCACGTACTCAAATAGTCCGCTGCCCGCCCAGAAGGAGTCACGCTGGTAGCGGTTGATTTGGTTGAAGGCCTGCTGAAGTTCGACACCGCGCGCCTTTAGCTCGACGTGCACCAGTGGTAAGCCGTTGACGAGGATGGTAACGTCATAGCGCGTGTCGCGGGCGGCGCCCTCTGCTGTGCCGTTTTCGTACTGGTTGATGACTTGGAGGCGGTTGCGGTCTGGGTTTTGCTGGTCGATTAAGGTGATGTTTTTGGTGCTGCCGTCATCGCGCCGGAGGTTCTTTATGCAGTCCTCTTGGATGGTGCTGGTTTTCTCGGTAATGCCGTCGCCCCGCCCGACGATGTGGTCGTTAAAGAAACGCTGCCACTCGTCGTCGCTAAAGTGGTAGTCGTTGAGTGTCTCAAGTTGGGAGCGCAGGTTGGCGATGAGGTCGGCTTCGTGGTGAATGTTGAGTCGCTCGTACCCTTGCGCTGCAAGCTGCTGGATGAACGTTTGCTCAAGTTCAGCCTCACTTTGGTAGTCCGTGGCCGTGTGTGGCAACGGTTGGTAGCAGTCGACTACAGTTGGGGTGGCGAAAAAGTGAGGCTGGTCGGTCATTTCTGCTCCAGTGATTTAATGATGCGGTCGATATCTTCACGTAGCGTGGCTTCGCGGGCGACAATGTCGGCAATCTGGGCGTTTAGCGCGGTGATGTCGACAGCTTCAGTGGTGTTGGGCGCTTCAACGTAGCCCGAGACGGAGAGGTTGTAGTCTTTAGTGGCCACTTCGTCTTGGCTGGCGCAGTGGGCGACGCCGGTCACGTCGGCGCGGTTGCGGTAAAGCTCAACGATGTGGGCGATGTTGTCTGGGGTGAGGCGGTTGTTGTTGGTGGCCTTCACGAATTCTTGGCTGGCGTCGATAAAGAGGACGCTGGTGTCAGGCTTGTTCTTACGCATCACCATGATACAGGTGGCGATTGAGGTGCCGTAAAAGAGGTTGCTTGGCAGCTGGATGATGGCGTCAACGAAGTTGTTATCCACCAGATATTGGCGAATCTTTTGTTCGGCGCCGCCGCGGTACATGATGCCCGGGAAGCAAACGATGGCTGCCGCGCCAGAGGCCGAAAGCTGGCTAATGCTATGCATGATAAAGGCGAGGTCGGCCTTGGTTTTAGGCGCGAGCACACCTGCCGGCGCAAAGCGCGGGTCGTCAGCGAGGACTGGGTTGCTATTGCCATCCCACTTGATGGAGTACGGTGGATTTGAGACGATAAGGTCGAATGGTGCGTCGTCGAGGTGCTGCGGGCTGGTCAAGGTGTCTTCGCACGCGATGTCGAAGTTGTTGAACGAGACGCCGTGCAGGAACATGTTAATGCGACAGAGGTTGTAGGTGGTGATGTTCTTCTCTTGCCCGTAAAAGCCGCCGTGAATATTCTCGCGGCCAAGGACGTTGATGGCTTTAAGTAGGAGTGAGCCGGAGCCGCAAGCTGGGTCGTAGACCTTGTTGACCTCTGTTTTGCCCACCGTGGCGAGGCGAGTCAGGAGCTCGGAGATGTCGGCAGGTGTGAAGTACTCGCCGCCCGATTTACCGGCGGATGAAGCGTACATGGCCATGAGGTACTCGTAGGCGTCGCCGAAGGTGTCATTGTGGTGCTGCTTGATGCTGCCGAGGTTGATATTGGCGATTCCCTCAAGGATGCGCGCAAGGGATTCGTTGCGCTTGGCCACGGTGCTGCCGAGCTTGTTGCTGTTGACATCGTAGTCGTCAAATAAGCCAGCGAAGTCGTTTTCCGACTCGCCGCCCTTAGCGGAGTCCTCAATATGGTTAAAGATGCGCTCGAGGGTCTCGTTGAGGTTTGGGTCGCTTTTGGCGCGCTTCACCACATTGCAAAACAGCTCGCTTGGCAAGATGAAAAAGCCCTTTTCTTGGATGATATTAGCCTTGCCCCGCTCGGCCGCTTCGTCGGACAAAGTGGCGTAGTCGAAGCCGTCGGCCTTGTCGTGATTTTCATTGCTGTTGATGTACTCGCGAATCTCCTCTGAAATGTAGCGATAAAACATGGTGCCGAGCACGTAGGACTTAAAGTCCCAGCCGTCAACCGAGCCACGCATGTCGTTAGCTAGTGCCCAAATGCCGCGGTAAAGCTCCTCTTTCTCGTTCTGATTGCTTACAATATCTACTGCCATAGTTCTCCCCTTGTTTATGTCATTATTTTACCATAGTTCGCCACTTAGCTGGGCGGCTTAAGTTAGCAAATCGAGTTTTTGCTGCTGACTAAAGATAAGGTGTGAATGCGGCATTCATTTTAAGCATTGTGTCTGCTGCCCAGTCGAATTGCGCCGGCCAGCTATTGGTGTTATCGAAATCGACGTTTATACCGGTGATAATGCGGCTGGCTTTGCGGTTCGGCAGCTCTTGCCAGTCGAAGGTTAGCCCGGTCTGCGATTCAATTTCTTCTTTGTGTGCTGCTATCCGATGATAGAGGTCTTTGTTGTTACCAATAAATAGTTCAACTGCAAGTCGCTTGCGCCGCCGCACCTGTATCACGCCAATATGACAGTCTCGCGAGCCTACGGTGTAGATTGACCAGCGAAGAGTAGATGGCTTGCGATGGGTAAAGTTTTGCATAAACTGCTCGTTGCTAGAGGTGTGTTTTTGAAATGCCACCCAGTAATTATAGCGTTGCTGTTCGGCTACATTAATTTCTTCACGTCCGCGGGCATGCTTCGACCAGTCGTTCGGCTGTTCAATAACGTCGAATTTAACTGCTGGCTCTGAGTTGCCAATTTTATAGAGCTTAATTTCGCAGAGAAAGAAACCAATATTGCTGTCGGTGTGGTTGTTGAGCCATTCAATAGCTGCTTTATGCTCGTCGCGCGCTTGCTTGACAATCCAAATAATGGTGTCGGCAGACTTGCCGGCGGCATAGGTGATGAGTTTGCCGAGGTGGTCGTGGTTGGTGCATTCTAACTGATTCTCAATAATAATGCCCCGACCGGTACTGGTATCGGTGGCGAAGATGTCGGCACTAAAGTCACCTATTGGCGCCTCGGTCTCCTCTACTGCGATGTCGATTCCGACAGCATCGGCTAGGATGGCAATATTGTCGTCTTGTGCTAGCCATGGCGTAAAGTCGTTCGCCTCGTTCGGCCAGACGCTGCGCAGGTTGTGAATTTCTTTAAGCTTACAGAGATTTACCATGATATTATTATTATACATTCTGGGCGGCGGTTATGGTATAATGTCGGTAAGTTTGTTAACCCTAAAGGAGGATGATGAGTAAGCAAGAAGAATCCGAAGCCGAGGCCAAGGCAAAGGCTGAGTCTGCTGAGTCAGAGGCGGAAGTCAAGCCGGCGAAGAAGTCTGCCAAGGCTGACGACGAAGACGCCAAGCCAGCCAAGAAGTCTGCTAAGGCTGAGACTGACGACGATGATGATGACGCTAAGCCAGCCAAAAAGTCAAAGAAAGATGACGTAAAACCAGCCAAGGCGAAGCGCACTAAAGATGATGACGACGATGATGATGATGACGATGACGATGTAAAGCC
This sequence comes from uncultured Candidatus Saccharibacteria bacterium, assembly GCA_947090635.1. Taxonomy (GTDB): domain Bacteria; phylum Patescibacteriota; class Saccharimonadia; order Saccharimonadales; family Saccharimonadaceae; genus Nanoperiomorbus. The sequence goes on from CAMUOM010000005.1 coordinate 7,483, forward strand.
AGTCAAGAAATCTGCCAAGTCTGCTAAATCTGATGATGACGACGATGAAGATGACGACGAAGACGCCAAGCCAGCAAAGAAGTCAAAGAAGTCTGCTGCCAAGCCAGCAAAGAAGTCGAAGTTTGGCTTGATTGTGGGCTTGATTGTCGCGGTTATTGTGATTGTGTTGGCTGGCGTGCTCTTTTTCCACTTCAGTGGTAATTCGAGCATTACCAGCTCAAGCAAGCCAGTGGCAGCCGCGCGCGCCTTCAACGCTCACACGGTTTGGATTCACTATTTGGGCAATGCGTCAAGCATCGACAAGGACCAAACTATTTCGCAAATTCTTGATTTCGATGGCAAGGGCAACGTTACCGTTTACAACATGCCGAGCCACACGACATTCTCTGCCCTGCGCGGCATGTCGGACGACGCCATGATTGCGTACGCTAAGAAGCAGGACCGCAAGAATTTTGACGAGTACAAGAAGTCTAACTTTGACCGCATCAAGGATGAGATTAAGGACAACCACTACGCTAAGTACAAGAAGGAGTACGACAACAAGACTTACGATACCGCGCTTGAGAAGGATGCAGATGCTGCCGGAAGCGGTTACTACAGCTATGGTTTTAGCTTTAGCGGTGATTATGGCAGCAGCACCATGAGCAAAGCGGACCGGATTGCCAAGAATGGCGACAAGCTCCGCAAGTGGTATGAAGACCGGTTGCCGATGGAAAAGTTTGAGCTTGACCTCATTAACCTTATCGACAATAAGATTAAGTCGGCTGAGTATCGCGCGCCGAAGCCATCTAAGTTTACTCTAAAGGCCGAAACCGATGGTACTGGCAACAATGTGAGCAGCGAGAAGCTGGTTTACGATTATGAGTACTACTACCCAGGCATAAACTTGCCGTACATGTTAGGCTTTAGCTCTAGCAAGATTAAGAAGGCAATTAGCGACGGCGTCAGCTCGGCAGATTACTTCGCTCAGCTTGAGAAAAAGTGGGCCGAGGGCGACTCGCTTAACAACAACGGTCGCGACAAGAGCGACAAGCGCCCACTTTGGGAGCGCGCCCTCTATCGCCTAGAACGCGATGAAGTGAAGCTCACCCCGTCCGACAGCCTACGTCAGGTGTACGATATGTGGTTTGGCGGCTACGACGGCCTTTCACTCAAGGTTAGCGAGAAGTCTGCTGGCTTCATGCTTGATAGCGCCAACACCAAGGGCATCGAGATTAAGTAACCTCTGCCCCGTTTACTAAATCACCCCCCACGAAGGGGGTGATTTTTATTATTTTGTATGTTATAATTATTAGCATAAACAATAAATAAATAAACAATGGAACAACAAACAGTACGCTGGTCACAGCCAGTGAAGCAAATGGGGGTTACGGACGACGAGACCGGTTGGTCGAAGTTGTCGGTCATTATTCCGGTGCTCGCGGCACTGTCGGCCATCTTTTTGATAGTTTTGTTTTGCAACAACGGTGGTATTGTCAATTCCAGCAAGCCGGTGACAGCTTCACAGGCATTCAACGCTCGCAGCGTGTGGTTCCGTTACGCTAGCAACGCCATTGGTAAGGATGTTAAAGTGACTGAGATTCTTGAATTTGACGGCAAAGGTAATGTCACCGCCTACCACATGCCGAGCGGCATTAAGTTTGCCAGTCTACGCAGCATCAAGGGCGACGCCATAATCGACTTTGCCAAGCAGCAAGACCGCAAGGCCTTTATGGCTAGCAAAGAAGAGGCGGTGGAGCGCGTTTACGACAAGCAAGCTAGCGCTTTATATGAGAAGTTGCAGCGTGAGTATGATAAGAAAACTTATGAGTCGGCGCTCGCGGCGAACGTGGACGGTGGTGGTAAAAAGTCACTGAGTTCAAAGGCAAGTAGTGATAACACCACCAGCAACGACAAGACACAAGCCGGCGGCGAGCATGATTCAGTTAGTCCAAACAGCCCGAACGGCGCAAACAATCCAAGCAACCCGAACCACCCAGCAACCATCGACGGCGCGAATGCTACCAGCGATAAAGACCATGATGCTACTACTACCACCACTACAGTCACTACCGCCAGCGCCGCCAGCCGTATTGCTAAAAGCGAGTCCAAGCTGCGTGCTTGGTATGAACTTAAGATAAAGGTGGCAAAGCTGCGGCTTGAAGTGAGCAAGCTGATGCAGCGTAAGTTGGATGTCATCGCCTACCATGCACCGAAGCCAACACGGTTTGTCTTAAAGGCAGACACAGACAACATTGGCGCGCCAGTTAAAGCGGAAACTCTGTGGTATGATTCAGAGGTGTACCGCGTGAAGGGCTTGGCCAAGTTGAAGTTTGATGATAAGGATATTGAGCGTGCCGTCAAGGCTGGCACGAGCGTGGCTGGCTACTTGGCGAATTTAGAGAAGAGGTGGTCGGACCCAGAATTTGGCTTAAACAACTCCGATATCAGCAGCCACGATGACCGCCCACTCTGGGAGCGCATCTCCTACCACATTAACCGCACCGAGTTGCCGCTGATACCAAACGCCAAACAGCCAATTTATGACATGTGGTTTGCGGGCTTTGGCCGCCTCGTGTTGCGCGTGGGTGTGCAGTCAGCTGGGTTTATGCTTGACCCAGTCAACACTAGGGCTATCGACAACAAGAATTAATTGTGGATTAACTGTTGCCTATTTGCTGCCAGTGGCGGTGGCACTAGGCTCGGCTTTGGTGCGCTGTTCGGCTTCAAGCTTGTCGGTGGTTTCCTTGAGGTAAAACACCGGCAACATACTTGAGGTGATTAATTCGATGTGAAGCCGGTTGTCGGAGCGCGTGCTGAAAGTGATTTTGCCGTATTGGTAAATTGGCGCGTCGCCGAGACGTTTCACCTCCATTGCGTCGCGAATTTGTTTATGTTCAATCTGCGTGATGAGCTCGGCGTTAATTTCTAAATCGCTGTACGGAATGAAGCCGGCGTAACGATTTGCCTTGCTGCTGCCGTCCATGACGACAAAGATGATGTCGGGCATAAAGTAGAGAGTAGCGCCGCCTACTGACAGACCCATTGGCTTGCCCGACATGCGCATGTAGTATGGCAGCTTTTGGGTGGTAAAGGCGTCGTCGCGGTTGGCCACGTGCTCGGATTCGCACTTGTCGGGCGGTAGGTCCATGCGCGACTTGATACACCACAGTGCCGAGCAGTAGCTAAGCTTCTGCCAGAGCGTTTTAATTAAGTCGTAGCCAATGGGGTCGACGACAGGCGCGTCGCGCAATTTGATATGCGGCATGTAGTTAAAATAGCAGATGCCGAAGAGGGCTATGAACGCCACAATTAACGCTGGTGGGAAGAACGCCGTGGTAATAAATGAGATCAGTAAAACACATGTGCAAGTGTAGATGGCGCGCTGAATGCGAGGGACTTGCTTAACGATAGCTAGCCGCTCGGGGTCGTCGGGCTGGCAGGCCTTGATGTCGAGCGAATAGGCGCTAATAGTCGGAATTAGTGCTGCTGCGTCTTCACTACTAACTTCATTGCCGGCTTCATTAGCGTTACGCCGCGCCGCCGACCTACGTTTATGACTATAGGCCGTATATGCTAGGCCGGTGCCAATTAGCGCCATGGTAGCGCGCCGTCGCCCATTGCCTGAGGCGCTATAAGAGAATCCGTGCCCGCTCGCGCTGACGCCGATGCCTGATTTACTGATATTGACGCGTGAGTGCCTGCTGAGGTTGAAGCTTTTGTGAAATCTTAATCCCATATTCCTCCAATTAAGTTTATACTTAAATTATAACACTAACCTTGACGGAGGCGAAGGCGTTGCCAGATGTCGCGGACACCGCGGTGGCAAATGAGGTAGCGCGTGGCGTAGTCGAGAGCGATGCCTGCTGCCACCCAGTAAAGAGCGTACGGTTGCGTGATAGCCCAAGCAAAGACGGCCACGCGGACGAGCCCGCCGCCGATGGCGCTGAAGATGGTGACCTTAGTACGGGCTTGTGAGACGCAGAGTGTGAGCTGGACGCGGTAGAAGTACTCCACGAGCGAGGCAATCACAAAGAACACGACAACCGGCCATGTAGCTTCTAGAGGCACTGACCCGTGAACCAATAAGAGGTAGACGGCGCTAAAGCCGGCGGTAAACAGCAGTGTGAGCCAGAAGCGTCGTCGCGCGGTGAGGCGGCAGTGGCGGGCTTGCCCGATGGCGGACTTAAACTGGTTGATTTTACTAAACAGTGTGACCATAAAGGCGTTGTTGACAATCTCTACCCCTTGGCTAACACTAAAGCAGACGGTAAAAATGGCGTACTCGGTCGTGCCGAGGCGGCTAATTAGTGCGCCGCTACAGATGTTGGCGAGCTTCGTAAACAGCCCACTGAAGCCGAGTGGCATGCCGTAACGGAGGGCGTAGCGCATCAGGGCGAAACTTGGCAGGCGCGGTGCTAGGCGCGTCATTGCCATGCCGGCGAGCGACGACACCAGCCAAGCGCCGATGATGGAATAATAGAGCGCGGTGAGGTCGTGGAGTGTGAAGAAGATAATGCTGTCCGCCACAATTAGGGTGGCGCAAAAGATGGCGACGGCGCGGTTGTATTGCTTGATTTGTCCGCGGAGCTGCGCGAATTCAAGTACGGCGTCACTCATGGCGTGCGCGGTGGAGTAAATGACATAGAGTCCGAGTAGGCTCATGAGGAGCTGCGACTGGTCAGGCGCGAGGGCGAAGATATGGGCAATCGGTGCTCGCAAGGCGTAGACAATCAAGCCGACCACGAGGCTGGAAATGAAATTTAGCGTGAGATGTGCGCCCTCTTGACTGCGCTTGACGCGGTAAGAGTAGACCCCGAGCCGTCCGATGGCCTGTGAAATGGTGTCGACGAGTGCGAAGCTACCACTGACCACGACGGCGTTGATGCTGATGGCATTATCAAAGATGTCATCCACGCGGTCGGACAGGCCGATGAACACGAAGCTCAGCAGTGTAATCACAAACGCCCATTGGTCGGCAGTGAGGAGTCTTTTTATTTTAAGCATTACCTATATTGTAGCACAAAGCGCTCCGGTTTGCTGGCTGCGCGGAATAATTGCCCTGCTATGGTTTGCGCTTGGCAACTGAGGCAACTACTTATAAAACAAAGCCGATTGGTAAGCACCAGCTGAGGGCGAGTGAGACGATAAGAAGACCGCTCTCCACTACGCGAAGCCGGCGAGAGTGCTCGACGACTACAAAAATCAGCCCAAGGACGAAGCCGACTGGCAGCGCCCGTGCGCCGCGGAAGTGGCCATCGATGCCAATCCAAACAAGCCCAATGAGGCACAGTAAGCAAAGTTTGAGTAGCTTGTAGGCGTAAATCAGCTGGTTTTTGTGGAGTTCGCGGTCAAGGTTGCGCCAGCTAAACATTGGTTGCCGTGTGACGGCGCGGCCACGCCCACGTGAGGTGCGCTTTTTTAGCCAGACTCGATTTGTTTGTTTAACCATTAGTGCTTTTATTGTACCCCTCTGCCCGCCGCTGCGTCAAGTTGCGCTTAAGACGAGCCGGTCTGCTCTGCCCGTCTATGTGGCAAAGTGGGTAATTAAAAGCCACCTGCTAGAGGTGGCTTTTATGATTGTGGGTAAACCCGAATTACATGCGGATTTCGGCATCAACGCCGGCTGGCAATGATAGGTTCTGAAGGCTATCAATGGTCTTTGGCTTGGCGTCAACGATGTCAATCAAGCGCTTGTGGACGCGCATTTCAAATGCTTCACCACCCTTCTTGTAGACGTGAGGTGATTTTACTACGGTGAAGGTGCTGCGCTTCACTGGTAGAGGCACTGGCCCGATGATGTTGGCGCCGCTGCGAAGTGCGGTCTCAACAATTTGCTTAGCGGCGGCGTCAATGACGCGGCTGTCGTAAGCCTTAAGTTTAATCCGAATCTTTGGTACTGAAATTTCAGCCATGGATATTTACCTTTCTCCTCTGATGAGGGTGACGCAATCTCTATCGAGTTACCGTCACAATTAAGTTTAACGTTATTATTATAAAGCCAAAATCGCTGGCTGTCAATAACTTTGCCCCATATCTACGTAGACAAACAAAACACCCCGCCGCAGCGGGGTGAAAGTTAATTTAGGCTAAATTACTTAACGATTTCAGTAACCTGACCAGCACCAACGGTGCGGCCACCTTCACGAATAGCGAAGGTTAGACCCTTCTCCATAGCAACTGGAGCTTGGAGCTTAACTTCAAACTGGACGTTATCGCCTGGCATAACCATTTCCTTGTCCTTTGGTAGTTCAACCTCACCAGTGACATCAGTGGTGCGGAAGTAGAACTGTGGCTTGTAGCCCTGAGTAAATGGTGTATGGCGACCGCCTTCTTCCTTGGTCAAAATGTAAACCTGACCCTTGAACTCGGTGTGTGGAGTAATGGTGCCTGGCTTAGCAATAACCTGACCGCGCTCGATATCGGTACGGTCAATACCACGAAGCAAGATACCAGCGTTATCACCGGCTTCACCTTCGGTCAAAGTCTTCTTGAAGGCCTCAATACCAGTAACAACTGACTTCTGAGTTGGGCGCAAGCCGACGATTTCGACTTCATCGTTCATGTGAATAACACCCTGCTCAATACGACCGGTGGCAACAGTACCACGACCCTTAATTGAGAAGACGTCCTCAACTGGCATTAGGAATGGCTTGTCGAGATCGCGCTTTGGTTCTGGGAAGTACTCGTCCATCGCGTTGACAAGTTCCATAATGTGATCAGCTTCAGTAGCATCACCTTCTAGGGCCTTCAAAGCTGAACCCTTGATGATTGGGCAATCGCCGTCAAAGCCGTTCTTCTTAAGAAGGTCACGTACATCTTCTTCTACAATCTCAACTAGGTCTGGATCGGCCTGGTCCATCTTGTTTAGGAAGACCAAAATCTTTGGCACACCAACCTGGTGAGCAAGAAGTACGTGTTCCTTGGTCTGTGGCATCACGCCATCAGCAGCTGAAACTACCAAAATAGCACCATCAACCTGTGCAGCACCGGTAATCATGTTCTTGACATAGTCGGCGTGCCCTGGCATATCGACGTGAGCGTAGTGACGCTTTGGTGATTCATACTCCTGGTGTGAAGTTGCAATTGTAATACCACGCTGTCGCTCTTCTGGGGCGTTGTCGATCTGGTCGTAAGCGACTGGCTTGTTAATGTCGCTTGGAAGACGATCGGCAAGAACCTTGGTGATAGCAGCAGTCAAGGTAGTCTTACCATGGTCAACGTGACCCATGGTACCAACGTTGACATGCGGTTTAGTGCGTTGAAATTCTGCCATGTTTCTCCTTTATATAAATTAATTAGTATCGCGCTCTAGCGATGCGACATTACATCGCCTCGGCCACGCTTAGTATATATTTTAGCAACAAACACTAAAGTTTGCAACAATAAAATGGAACCAAAAACACCCCCGCAGCGGGGGTGTTTGGTTAACAATTCGTTGGGTCAAAACAGAACAACTAGGCTAATTCGACTTTAGCACCAGCGTCTTCTAGGGTCTTCTTGGCAGCTTCAGCTTCGTCCTTAGAGACCTTCTCCTTGATGACGGCAGGAGCTTCCTCGACTAGCTTCTTGGCATCGCCAAGACCCAAGCCGGTGATTTCCTTGACAGCCTTGATGACGGCAACCTTCTGGCTACCAGCATCAACTAGCTTAACGTCAAATTCGGTCTTTTCTTCTGCAGCGGCAGCACCGTCAGCAGGAGCAGCGGCTACAGCAACAGCGGCAGCAGCTGGTTCAATGCCGTACTCATCCTTAAGTACGTTCTTTAGTTCGTTGACTTCTAGAACAGTCAACTTGGTTAGCTCTTCAGCTAATTTCTTTACATCAGCCATGTGATATTCTCCTTAAATTAATGATTAACAAATATTAAATGTATTGGTTGCAAAACCTAGGCAGCATGGTCGGCGATACCGTCGAGCAAAGCATGCAAGTTGCCAGAAAGGGCGTTGGTGACGTCGTTGACTGGCGATAGCAACTGAGCCACAGTCTGGGCGATAAGCTCGTTCTTGGTTGGAAGCTTGGCAAGTGCTGTAACTTCCTCGGTGTTCAAGCTGCTACCCAAATTGTTAAAGGCACCAACTAGCTTGAGTTCTGGATTCTTCTTGGCAAATTCAGCCAAAACCTTAGCTGGTAGAACCTCGTCATCGGCGCTGATGGCATACAATACTTGGCCCTTCATGGCACTAGTGTCAGTGTCTTTGTAGGCGTCGTGCTGTTGCATCGCAACCCGCATGAGGCGGTTCTTGGTGACCTTAATGGCCACACCCTGAGCGCGGGCGGCACGGCGTAGCTCTTGAAGAGCTTGTACGGTGACACCGGTGTACTCAGCGAAGGCGACCATCTTGGCGCTGTCGAGTGCTTGGTTTAATTCTGCAACCAAAGTTTCCTTTTTACTACGTGAAATAGCCATAATTCTCCTTTGGTTAATTAATATTGACGACCCGAATTGTTAAGGTGTCGTTATCGAAGGGTGTATCTCGGTAGCATATTAAGACTAACCGTCTGCCACTGTCTCTGATAACGTTATGACTATTATAACAAATTCCCCCGCCCTGTCAAGCACTTTGTGGCCGCGCGGGCACTAGTGCTGGCAGCGCGTTTATGCTAAAATAAAGGTAATGTTTCGCAAAGAAGTTAAATTCAGTGTTAGCACCGACACCTTCATCCGCTTCTGGATGGTGATTCTTGGGTTCTTGGCGGTGATTGCCGCAGTCTGGTGGGCACGCACGCCGCTAATGTTGATTGCCATGGCGTTTTTCTTGACCTTGATTTTAAACCGACCGGTGTCATTCATTGCCCGTTTCTTGCCTGGTAAGTCGCGCGCCTTCGCCACGCTGATTGCCTATATTATTATAGTTGCCATGGTGGGTGCGTTGCTTTTCTCTGTGGTGCCGATTTTGGTGCATCAGCTGTACGACTTTGTGGCGTCGCTCTCATCTGACCAGTTACAGTCGCGTTCGGGCTGGCTGTACCACTTGCTGGCGCAGTATCACCTTGAGGGGCAAGTTGACTCCGCAGTGAACAGTGTCAAGTCTTACCTCGGCGGAGTGGTCGCAGCGGTGAGCAGTTGGGCTTTGCCGGCTATCACTAGTACGTTGAGCTTTCTCGGCAATGCCTGTTTGGTGATTTTCTTGACTTACTTCATGCTAGTGGAAGCGCCGGATTGGGAAGTAAAGTTTTGGAACGCTGTTTATAGCGACCCTGAGCGGCGGCGTCATCACAAGGCCGTGGCGAAGCGAATGTATGAGGTGTTCTCAAACTACATCGCCGGTCAAGCGTTGGTGGGCGCGATTTCCGCCACCTTTACGGCGCTAGTTGTGGCAGCTATGGCGCTATTGATGCCACAGATTCCGTTAACCACGGCGGCGCCGGCTTGGATTACTATCTTTTTGCTGATATTTGTACCTCTGTTTGGTGCGATGATTGGCGGAATTATTGTGACGATTATGCTGGCGGTTTATTCGACGCCGGCGGCTATTGCGTACATCGCTATCTTCTTTATTGAGCAACAGGTGGAGAACAATATCGTTACGCCGCGTGTTCAGTCGCGCCGTTTGGATATGTCGGCGCTGCTCGTGCTTGCCGCGATTACTATTGGTATCAACGTGGGTGGGCTGGCTGGCGCGCTAATTGCCATACCGGTGGCGGGCTGCTGTATTGTGCTTTTGCGCGACTTCTTGCATACGCGTGAATTAGTGGCGGCACGGGCGCGTAGCGCAGGTACGGACCGTAATATGGATGGCGTACTTGGCGCAGATGACGACCGGCCGGTGATATTTACTGCTGACCGGAAGAAGTTTAGATTCGGTGCCAAACACTAGTGCCGGCGCCGTCGAGTACGGTAACGCCTTGGGTGCTTAGCTGGTCACGGAGTTGGTCAGAGAGCGCCCAATTTTTGGTTTGGCGCGCGGTTTGGCGCGTGGCGATGAGGTCTTTTAAGTCATCTTCGAGGTCGGGCGTGGTGGCTTGTAGCTCCATGCCGAGGTAGCAGTCGATAAATTCTAGGATGTGAAGTAGCGCCGTGCTGCTGAAGTGAGCGGGTGTGAGTAAGTTCATCGCTTGGTCGAGAGCGTATAAAGTAGCGGGCGTGTCAAGGTTATTGAGGAGCGCGGTTTTGGCTTGCGCAAGTAAATGGTCAACGCTGGCACTGACGGCACTTCGGTCGGCAGTATCGGGCAGCTGCCAACGGAGTTCGGCGCAGCGGCGCCAGTTGTCGCGACGATTGCGGGCTGCAGTGAGGCCATCCCAACTGAAGTTAGTCGCGCTGCTGTAGTGCGACTGCAGTACTAGCATGCGGAAGTCAAGGCCACTAAAGCCGCGCTTTATGAGGTCAGGTAGCGTGTAAAAGTTGTGGGCTGACTTGCTCATTTTGTGCCCGTCAATCAAGAGGTGTTCATTGTGTACAAAGTACTTGGCATACTCGGCGGGCTGGTCCCCTGCCGTGCTCTGGGCGATTTCGTTTTCGTGGTGTGGAAAGATGAGGTCAACCCCACCGGTGTGGATGTCGAACGGCTGGCCGAGGTTGTCGGTTGACATCACGGAGCACTCAATGTGCCACCCTGGGCGACCGGTGTAATTTTGCCCGTTGACAGTAAAGTCCCACGCTGGCTCGCCCGGCTTTTGCTTCTTCCAGATGGCGAAGTCGCTAATGCTTGCCTTGTCGTACTCGTCGTTTGCCACGCGCTCGCGGCTGATGTCGGCCGGATTGATGTGGCTGAGTTGACCGTAACAGTGGTCGGCGGCGTACTTGGCGATAGAAAAATAGATGCCGTCGTCGGCTAGGTAGGCCACGCCGGAATCAACGAGCTTGGTTACCTGCGCCTGAATCTTGGCGATGTTGTCGGTGGCCTTCACGAAGGTAATGGAATCAGTGTCGTTCCCCACTTGCTGCATTTCATCTAAAAAGATAGCCTCATACTTGGCAGTGAGCTGGTGCAAGGCAGCCATCGGCTCAAGCTCGGGGTAGTCGGCCTTGGAATCGCGGATGGTTTTGTCGTCCACATCAGTAAAGTTCATCACGTGCTTCGTTTGGTAGCCCGCGAGGCGGACGGCGCGCCGCAAGATATCGGCGTAAATGTAGGCACTGAGGTTGCCGATGTGGGCATGGTTGTAAACGGTCGGGCCACAGGAGTAGATACGAGCGGTCTTGCCGTCGAGCGGGGCAAATTTAGTGGTTTGTTTAGTAAGGGTGTTGTGCAACTTCATAGTTTTATTTTACCACAGATGCTTGCGACGGATTAATTACCACCGTCAACATATTTGCCTGGCTATTTAGTCGTTGAAATGTATCGTGCCAACGCCATTCTCGTCGACTATTGGCGGTTCGGTGCCATTGCGGCGCTTGAAGAAGCCCGCCCAATAAGGATTTTCTTTATCGAACAGCGCCTTTTGTTCTGGGGTGAACTTCCATGGATAATCACACCATAAATTAAGCATATTATGATGGTCGAAGGAGATTAAAAGTTCGCCCTCAAAAACACTAAGCTCATCTGTATTAGGGCGTATTATATCATGGTCAACCCAATATATCTTGTCGCCTTCATTTTTCTTGTAGAATGTATACAAATTATTACCTCGTCTAATACTATCTGATGGCACCGCTTTTCCCTTTCATTTGTGAATATTTCTTAGTATCAATATACCCCATATACTCACGAAATGTAATAGGAGATATTTTGCTAAGGGCTTGACTTTCTGCTCGGGGTTTGGTAGTATAGAAGTATAAGGTGATTCATGGTCGTGAGCCCTTTTGGTTCGCGGTCGCTGAATCGTCTTTTTTGTATTGTATAAAAATCCGGTTGACTTTCTGCCTGGAGTTTGGTAGGATAGAAACATAAGGTGATTCATGGTCGCGAGCCGTATGGTTCGCGGTGGATGAATCACCTTTTTTGATACTATATAGAATCTGGTTGACTTTCTGCTCGTGGTTTAGTAAGATAGAAGCATAAGACGATTCGTGGTCGTGGGGTGCATATCCTGCGGTCACTGAATCGTCTTTTTGATACTATAATTTATAATACTATCTCCCGATGCTATGGCGAACGCTGCCAATTCATACCTGCCTGCCACGCGCTCTACTCTGGCTATTATATCTTTCTTATCTAATACCGATTGACTGGCGTCTATTAAAACCACACCTATTTTCCCTATCTGTTTATACGATTTTCTAAGCTGATGGTCTATGGATGACAATGTCGTCACCTTTTTTATCTCAACCTTAACGCCGTCAATTAGTAAGTCTGGCGAACGTTTCCCTCGGGGATAGTTCACCTCCGGCACCCAATAGATTTCTTTAACTCCTTGGTACTTTAAGAATGTGCGGAGAGTACGCTTCTTGCTGTCATTTAAGCCGCTATAGCGCAGCTTCCATGTATCGTTATAGTCATCACCATACACCTGCTTGCGCAGGTGCTTTGGCAATGGCGGAATGTTATCGAGGTCCAGCTTCTTACTCATTTAACCATTAAGTGAGTTGGAGGCGCTGTCTAGCGCGTTGTGGTCTGGATAGTCGTTGGTGGCGTATTCGTCATCCTTCAATGGCTTATCCGACTCTTGTTTGGCTGCTTCTACGGTCTTGCTGGCATCCTTCACAAAGGATAGCTGTGAGGCTAATAGTTCGCGGTCTACGATACCGTCTAGGTTGGTAATCATCTGAGAGGTTTCGTAATCGTTAGATGGTAGGTTGCGCGTAAATACCGCATCAACATCTTCTTGAGAGAAGGTCTTTTGAGTAGTAGTCGCTTTTTACCTCTGTTGATTCAACTTGACTAGAGTTGTCAGAGTCTTGATTTGTAGCTTCCGCCATAAATCCTCCACGTTTTACGCCCGTCGGCTAGGTTAAAAACGCAAGAAAGCTTTAATACCCCTCGCTGTTACTACCTAGTATACTACATATGCTTACGACAACCTAATTAATAGTTAGGATTTTTTACAGAGGCGGATGTATACAGTTTTGTACCATAGTGTATACAGTTTTGTACCATAGTGTATACAAATCACCCAGCGTTTAGCCTGCTGATGGGCTATTTAGTCGTTGAAGTGTATCGTGCCAACACCATTCTCGTCGACTACTGGCGGCTCAGTACCATTGCGGCGCTTGAAGAAGTCTGCCCAGTAAGGGTTTTCTTTATCGAATAGTGCCTTTTGCTCTGGCGTAAATTTCCACGGATAATCGCACCAGAGGTTAAATATTTTATGTCGGTCAAATGAAATTAGGAGTTCGCCTAGTACTCCGCTGATTTCATTCGTCATTGGAATTATCACATTATGGTCAACCCAATATATCTGGTCGCCCTTATTTTCTTTATAAAACGTGTATATATCGCGACCTCGTTTAATACTATTTGGTGGCACCGTTTTTTCCTTTCATTTGTGAATATTTCTTAGTATTAATATACCCCATATACTCGCGAAATGTAATATGAGATATTTTGCTAAGGGCTTGAGTTTCTGCTCGGAGTTTGGTAGGATAGAGACATAAGGTGATTCATGGTCGCGAGCCCCTTTGGTTTGCGGTGGATGAATCACCTTTTTTGTATTGTATAAAAATCCGGTTGACTTTCTGCTCGTAGTTTGGTAGGATAGAGACATAAGGCGATTCGTGGTCGCGAGCCGGATGGTTTGCGGTCACTGAATCGCCTTTTTTGATACTATATAGAATCCGGTTGACTTTCTATGCTTTGTTCAATATACTAGAATTATAAGACGATTTGGGATCGTGGGGTGCATATTCTGCGGTCACTGAATCGTCTTTTTTGTATTGTATAAAAATCCAGTTGACTTTCTGCCCGGGGTTTGGTAGAATAAAAACATAAGGCGATTCATGGTCGTGGGGTGCATATTCTGCGGTGGATGAACCGTCTTTTTTGTATTGTATAAAATTCGCTTGATTTCCTATCTGGAGTTTGGTAGGATGGAATTATAAGGCGATTCGTGGTCGTGGAATGCATATTCTGCGGTTACTGAATCGCCTTTTTTGATACTATATAGAATCCGTTTGACTTTTTGTGCTTTGTTTAATATACTAGAAGCATAAGACGATTCTCGGTCGCGAGCACCTATAGTTCGCGGTTGATGAATCGCCTTTTTTGATACCGTAATTTACAAGATGGTTGCTCGAAGCTACTGCAAAAGGCTTAGTATTATATTATTTTATTTTACCCTGAAATTACCTAAATTGATACCGTGGCCGAGGCTGGCGTGCTCGGTCGCCTGCTCGGCCTGCTGCACCGCTTGTTCGGCGGCACTAGTGGCACTTTGCTCGGCTTGCTGACTATCGCACTCGGCATAAAGGCGGTCAAGCGCTTGAATCAACTCTGGTAGGAACTCGTCGTATGTGCCGTAAGTACGGAAGCCCGCGGCGTAAGGGTGCCCGTCACCCCCAAATGACTTGGCGAGGAGGTTGGCAAGCGGCGCATTGGAGCGAATTTTGCCGGTGATTTTCTCGTCTGGGTAAGTCTTGATGCCGATGGCAAGGTCAACGCCAATCACGAGGCGCATCTCGTCGAGCACCAGCATGGTTGGATTGTACTCGTTGCTATACTCGTGGACTTCGTCGAATGGCACGTGAATCAAGGCGGTGCGGCCGTCGTTAAAGTATTCAATGCGCTCAATCAGCCGTCCCTTGTACTCAAGAATGCGCGGCGACTTCTTCATTAGTTCGCGGCGCTCTTCTTCAATAGCGGCTGGGTTGGCACCAGCGGTGACGAGTTTGCTACAAGCGAGAAAGCTGCCGGCCGTGGTGGCTGGCGTGGTGAGGCCAAGGGAGTCAGCTTGGATGGAGATGAACATCAGTTCGGCGGCTAGTGGGCTGATGTGCCATTGCTCTTCTTCGCAAATGTCAAAGATGAGCTCGCCAGTCGAAACGGCGGTGTCGCTAATGATGTAATCGGCTGGGAAAGGCAAATCGGTGTCCACGCCCACGTGGTGGTCGAGTACTAGCACGGGGTGGGAACTGAGGAAGTTCATCGCCACGGGGTCGTCGGTGGTCTTGCCCATCAGCGTCTTGGCTGAGGTGTCAACGATGATGGCCATGTCGCAGCTTGGATCGATGTCGAGCTGGACACGGTCCCAGCCCTTGATGTAACGGAGGTAAGTTGGCGTTTGCACTGGGCACTGTAGCGCAACTTGTTTACCAAGCCCACTTAAAATTTCTTCAAGCGCAAGCGCTGAGCCAATGGAATCGCCGTCAGGGTTCTCGGCCTGCAAGACTAAAATTTTGCGGGCGGAATTAATCCAGCCCCGTTGTTTATCGTTCAAAATCATTATCTATATTATAGCACTATTCTGGGGCTGGACAACATTAGCATTTTATGGTATAATACAAGTACTTTGTAGAAAGGCTGCAAAGAGAACTTTACGTTCTACCTACAATTTAGGAGCTGAAATGATTGATATGGTAACCGTTATGCAAGTTGTATTTAAGTTGATACTCGCCGTGATTGTGGTCATACTCGTGGCACTCGCGGTCAGCAAGCTAAGAGTTAAGTACACCAAACAACTTTACCGGCGTAAGCTGGCGGCCTATCGGGCGCTGCGTCGCGCGGCGTTTTACCTGCTAGCAGGCAGCGTGATGAATGTAGTGCTATATCTGGTGTTTAACCGGTTTGTGCAAGAGTCAGCTGCCGCGTACGGAGTGATTTATTGCTTGGCGCCATTGTGCATTGCGGCGGTTTTCGCCTACATTGCCCTGCTGGTGTTTATTTACGGCAATAATTTTTACGCACGCTCGGAGCTAGTTCGTCACGATAAATATAACATGATTTATCCAAATGAATTTGCCGAAAGAGGTGATAAACTTGCTAATCTGAAGCCACGTTCGAAGGCTATCCCTTCACCATTGGACCGTATGTCGGAGATGCCGAGGAAGCCAATTGATGCTTTTATGGGTGATTTTTCTGAATCAAACGAGTTCAAGCGTGTGGCGAAGTCAAATGATGGTGCCAAAAGCACTGTTGGAACTATGGCTCAGTCGAATGATGCGGCAACTGCCGACAATCTTCCTAAGAAGAAGTAGTAACCCCCCGCCAATGTTACATTGGCGGGATTTTCTTTAGCCTTATTGCAAGAGCTTGCGGCCGCTGAGGGCATGGCCGAGAGTGATTTGGTCGGTGTATTCAAGGTCAACACCAATCGGGATGCCGCGCGCCAAGCGGCTGATTTTGACACCATTAAGGTCGGCTTGCTCGAGCTGCTTTTGAATGTAGAGTGCGGTGGACTCGCCTTCCACGCTGGCGTTGGTGGCAAGAATTACCTCTTGCACAGCGTCGCGTTTAATGCGGTCAATGAGCTCGGGGATGTGAAGCGCCTCTGGCCCTACGCCGTCAATCGGCGAAATCACGCCGCCCAAAACGTGGTAAGTCCCCTTATACAAGTTGGTGCCTTCAATAGCGAGGACATCGAATGGGTCCTCAACCACCGCCACAGTGGTGCGGTCGCGGTCGGGCGCACTGTAAAGCGGCGAGACGGGCTCGTCGGCGTCAATCAGGGCGAAGGTAACTGGGCAGCGCTTGACACTGTCGTGCAATGAGCTGAGCGCCGCAGCCAGCTTGGCGGCCTTTCCACGGTCGCTTTTTAGGCACGCGTAAGCATAGCGTTCGGCCGTCTTGGCGCCTACGCCCGGCAGTGCGCTAAAGGCGTCGATTAATTCAACCAGCGCCCGCGGTAAACTAGCTTTGCCCCCTGGCATTAGAGCCCGAGGCCACCCATCATGCCACCCATTAGTGGCTTAACTTTTTCGGCAGCGACGTCTTGCGCTGCCTTGAGACCATCCTGAATTGCGGCTTTAATCCAAGCTTCGAGCTCGCCCTTTTTATTTAGGTCAATGAGATCAGGGTTGACTTTAACGTCTACTACCTTGAGCTCGCCATTGAACTGAATGGTGATGGCGCCGTCGCCTGCCTCAACTTCAACAATCTCCTTCTTAAGCTCCTTTTGCGCTTGGCGCATCTTCTTTAGCATTTCCATTTGGTCTTTAAATCCGGCCATAAATCCTCCTTAAGTTATCATCTCAATTATAACATATGTTATAATGATATTGATGATGCGTAAATTTATGCTGAAGCATAGTTGGCTCTATCGGTACCGGTACTGGTGGTCAATTATTTGTTTAGCGTTGTTTGCGCTAACGATGATTTTTAGCAATTTAGATACGATGCCGAATGGCCTGTCGGCGGCCGAAGAAGCCAACGTGGCACACGTGAGCAGTATCAAGCCGGCGATGCTATACCGTGACTCGTCGCGGTTGAATTACGTGGCGGGTTGGCCGTGGCTGGCGACGGAAGTCGCTAGCACGCAGTTGCTGGGGCGCAGCGTGTTTGCTTGGCGCTTGCCGGCAGCAATTTTAGCACTGGTGACCATTGGCGTCATGATGGCGTTAATTTGGCGGATGCGCAAGCCGTCGCTGGCGGTGATTGCGGGGTTCTTGATGGCGTCGAGCGCGGGCTTTTTGTGCTTGGGTCGCGAAGCGACTCCGGTGGTAATGACGGCTTGCTTGCTCAGTATTGCGTTGTACAACGGTTATCTAGTGCTAAATCGCACGTTGTCGAAGTGGCGGTTGCGCTTGGCGCAGTGGTGCTTGGTGGTGGTGTTGGCGCTTTTGCCATACTTGCCAGGCGGCTTTTTGGCAGTCGTGGTTCTTTTGCTGGCAACACTGGTGCACCCGCGGGGGCGGTTGCTGTTTAAGGAGCACAAGGGCGCCTACCTTGCTTATTTGGTGGCGGACGTGGTGCTGTGGCTGCCGTGGTTTGCGTCGCTTGCGATGGATATTATGCACGGCGGCAAGGCTAACTTAGTGTCGCAGATGTTATTGTTGCCGAGCCACAATTTGGCCGACCTCGGTGGCGCCGTGATGGCAGTACTGGGCTTTATCCACCTAAATGGCGCGCCATATTTATTGCCAGTGGGACTGTTGACACTGGTAGACACGGCGTTGGCCATTTGGGGGATTTGGGTGCTGGCGAGCCACTTCGCGTCGGTGCGTTCGCGCTTGATTTTGCTATTATTTGCCGCCTTTTTACAGCCAACCATGGTGGCGCTGCTTTTCATCCCGCTAACTTTGCTGGTGGTGCTAGGGCTCGGCGATATCATCGACCGCTGGTATACCCTCTTCCCGCGTAACCCGTACGCGCGGACATTCGCCTTAATTCCACTCTCGGCGCTGATTATTTCGCTTGGCTGGTTTAATTCGGAGCGCTATTTTGCGGCACTTAATTATCATGCGCCAGTGGTTTATAACTACAACGAGGAGTATCAAACGGCGTATCAGTTATCTAAAGATAGAAGTATCGAAGTCCTAGTGGTGCCGGATGACAAAATTAACCTCTATTATGCTGTACAGTCACACCACCATGTGACGGTAATTGGGGCGAGTGCGGCTGACCAGTTGAGAATGTCGGACTTCAAAGAGAACAGGAAGATGGTGGTGCTCGGGTCGGCAAACTTCCGCCCAGATGAAAAGCAGCTAAAAGAGCGGTCGGTGCTAGCGGGCTGGCGTAAAAATCACCCAGTGCTCGCGCGCATTTACTACGGTGACGCGCAGCCAGACCAGTCGGCAGCACGATAAATTCGCTTGCAATACTTCAATAAATTAGCCCCTTCAGCGAGGGGCTTTATTAGTAATTATTGGCGTTTCTTTTCAAGTGACATGAACTTCAGCTGGTCTGGATGGAAGTAAAGCTCGACGTTGCCGGTCGGACCGTTACGGTGCTTGGCGATAATGAGGTCGGTGATGTGCTGGCGCTCAGTGTCGGGGTTGTAGTAGTCTTCGCGATAGAGGAACATCACGATATCGGCGTCCTGCTCGATGGAGCCGGATTCACGGAGGTCGGAGAGCATTGGGCGCTTGTCAGGGCGCTGTTCCACAGTACGACTGAGCTGCGAAAGTGCCACCACTGGCACGTTGAGCTCGCGGGCGATGAGCTTAAGGCCGCGCGAGATTTCGCTCACCTCTTGCACGCGGTTGTCGCCGTAGTTTTTACTGCCACTCATTAGCTGCAAGTAGTCGACAATAATGAGCCCCAGCGGCGTCTTGTGGGCTTGGCGCTGCGCCATGGTGCGCATCTCAAGAATGGACATCCCGGGCTTATCGCTGAAGTAAATTGGCACTTCAGCCATCTCACCCATGGCATCGGAGATTTTTGCAAAGTCTTCTTCGGTCAAATTGCCGGTGCGAATGTTCCAGCTGTTCACACCCGAGGCCTCGGCTACCATGCGGTCAACGGTTTGGTCGTTACTCATTTCAAGGTTAAAAATGAGCACTGCTTGACCGCTCTTGCGGGCGGAGTTGTAGGCGAGGTTTTGCGCGAAGGTTGACTTACCCATGGCTGGGCGGGCAGCAAGAATAATGAGGTCGGACTTCTGGAGACCGGCGGTGAGAGTGTCGAGGTCCTTAAAGCCCGTTGGCAGGCCGCGCAAAGTGCCTTTGTTGCGGTGCAATTCTTCCATGCGGTCAAACGAGCTAGATAGGATGGAGTCGATTTTGACTAGGTCGGTCTTTTGTGAGATTTCGCTTACTGAAAAGAGGTTGGCTTCGGCCTGTGCTAATACCTTTTGCACATCTTCACCCTGGTCAAAGCCGAGCTTGGTGATTTGCGCGCCGGCGCTAATCAAGCGGCGCCGGACAGCGGCGGTGGCAATAATGTTGGCGTATTCCACGGCGTGTGCTGAGTTTGGCACGAGGTTGGCAAGCTCACCGAGGTACTGAATGCCGCCGATGCCTTCGATTTCGCCGTTATTCTTCAGCTCGTTGCCGAGAGTCAGCATGTCGATGGGCGCGTGGCGCTCATAAAGACGCAAAATGGCGCGATAAATCGTGGCGTGGCGTGTGTCGTAAAAGTCGTCGGCGTTGACTTTGTCGCCCACGTCAACCAACACCTCTTGGTCGGTCAAGATGGAGCCGAGCAACGACATCTCGGCATCAACATTTTGCGGCGGAACTTTGCCGCTGGCGCGCTCCTCGTTATAGCTTGGGGCGGCTGCGCTTCGCGCAGCTTTAGAATTCGTCATTAGTAACTACCTCTCCCCCACCCATTATTTCCATAATTTTACTGGCGTCGGAATCGGCCGGCACCTTGTCTTTACTGATTTCGATGCTCGGTGTGAAGCGATATTCGGCGGTGATGGCGCGCGCGACGGCCGAGCGGAATTTATCGGTGTCAGCTTTCTTGCGGTGGAAAGCCTTGCCGAAGAAGAAGGTGACAAGGTTGGCGCTCTTGTTGTAGCGATATTCGCAATTACGAATCAATGAGGCGGCGCTGACTTCGTCGGCCTCTTTTAATTTATCTTCAATGAGCTCAAGCGACAGGTTGCCATCAAAGTTATCTGGCGCTGGCGTGGCAGCTGGGGCTGTTGCCTCTGATTGAGCGGTGGCTGGCTCGGCGGCTGTGATACTGCTAGCACTGCTAGCACCGTTTGTGGCGGCTGATTTTGATTCGGCAGGCTGGGTTGCCTTAGTAGCAGCTGGTTGGGTTGCTGGTGCCGGAGCAGCTTTGGGAGCTGGTGTCGACTTGGTGGGAACTTGCGTGGCTGGTTTAGCTGGTGTAGCTGGTTTTGGGGCGGCGGTCTGGTCGATGATGACGTTGAGCTGTGGCATGGCGCCAACGTGAATTTCAGCGGTGGCATTGGCTTTTAGGCTAGCGCAGACGAGCACGGCAATTAGCTTAGCCTCTGGCATCGCAGACTTATCTACCTCTAATAATTGGTCGATTAAGGCGTAAAGTGCTGGGCTTGCACTGGCTTGGCGCGTGAGGAATTTGATAAGCTGGCGCGCAATGCTGGTAGCGCCGATGCCACTGGCGATAAAGGTTTGCACTAGCTGGATGATGCGCGGGCTGTCTTTCTGGCCAATAGCCGTCCAGAGGTCGGTGAGCTGTTGGCCGGTGATGAGCCCGAGCGTGTGTTCGACTTGGTCGCAGGTGATGGCTTGGCCGCTGCTAGCCATTTGGTCAAGGATGGTGATGCTGTCGCGCACGCTGCCCCCGCCCTGTTCGGCGATTAGTTGCAAAGCGGCGTCATCGATAGTGATATGCTCATTAGCGCAGATTTTTTGAAGGTGTTTTGCTAGTACGTCGGGCGCCACGGTGCGGAACTGGTAACGCTGGACGCGCGAAAGGATGGTGGCAGGCACCTTTTGTAGTTCGGTGGTGGCGAGAATAAAGATGGCGTGGCGCGGCGGTTCCTCAATGGTCTTGAGGAGTGCGTTGAACGCTGCCTTGCTGAGCATGTGAAACTCGTCAATAATGTAGACTTTGTACGGGCACTGCATCGGTGCGAGGTTAATGCTGTCGCGCAAGTTGCGGATGTCATCCACACTGTTGTTGCTCGCCGCGTCAATCTCAATAATATCGACGTGCTGACTTACCGCGCCGTCTTCGTAATCTATCTGGTTAATCAGGTGAGCAAGAATACGCGCCACGGTTGTTTTGCCGGTGCCGCGTTGCCCCGTAAAGAGGTAGCTGTGGGCAAACTGCCCCGTCTTGGCCATAGCGGCTAGGATGTCGGTCACTTGTGGCTGGCCAATCACGTCGGCCAATTTGGTCGGGCGGTACTTACGGTATAGCGCCAGATGTGTGTTCTGCTCTCCCTCACTTGTCATGCTTATATTATACCACGGAGGTCTTCAGGTGTGGGGTTGAATAAGATGTTTACGCCGTGAAATTGGTTGTCTGGTTCTAGCACTCCTTGAGCATTTTTGGTGCGAGTTCTAACTGAATATACCTTAAAGCTGGTACTCTTGCTCATGATGTCGAGGTGCTTGCCGTACGATTCCAAGTAGTCGCTAAAGGCGTTGACGGTTCTAGTTTTACCCGGCGCGACGTCGTCTATGCGCAAGGCGGCGTAATGTATCCCCTTAAGCTCCGGACCAGTAATGGCGAGAGACAATGTGTACTCGGCAGTTTTATCGGAGAGGTTCTTGGCGGTAACGAGCAATGTTCTTTTGTAGTAATGAAAGACGTTGCTATGCGACAACGGATAATCAATCTTCTTGCTTAGTGTAATTTCAACTTTACCGTCGTTAAACTTTTCGCTTGGCCCCGCCGCTGGTATGATGTTCTGGTTATCGACACCGACGACGGTAGAGGCGCAAAGATGACCATATTTAGCATATTCACGGTCGTCAATGTCTCTGTTAACTTTAGTGACGCATATGGTTGTAAGCAGAGTAAATCCGCAAGCAATAAAGAATAGAGCCGCAAACTGATATCCTTTTGCGCCTCCGTGATAACAAAGGAATCCTGCTAGAATTGATAGGGCGCAGAATATGTACGTATTTGGAGTAACATCTTGGATTTTTGCACCAAAAAGATTAAAATTGGACCAGAAAAAACACCATAGAGCGCTAAGTAGGCAGTAGATAGTGATAACGATTAGAAAAAATCGTTTCAAGTCTAGTGTTCTTGCTCGCATAACGCCCCGTTACTTGTTATTTGCATATGGATTATCGTAGTTATGGCCTACGTGATGCAATACATCCGATTGAGTGAGCACTAGCCCAAAGGCAAGTAGTCCAATCATTACGCCAAGAATTGGTACGACTCCCATACGGCGGCGGATGAGACAAATGAGCGAGAAGACGATTGATAGAATGGCTAGGACGTAGCTAAAATATTGTAGTCTTGGGATAGTGAAGGTTGGAAAGATGGCAATAATACCGGCAACTAGGCCAACAGTACCAAAAGCATCGCGAATTTTATTGTGGTCTATCTTTTTACGGACCGGTGATGGATTAGCATTAGCGGCGTTAATAGCAGTAGCGGCAGCGTTAACTTGATTCGGCTGGACTTGTTGCAATACTGGCACTGCTTGGCTTGGCTGGATTTGTTGCGGCACTGGTTCACTAGTCGACGTTGGGCTGACAGTATGAGTTGACGCTTCACTTTGAGTTGTGGCTGAGTCTTTACTTGCGCTTTGCTCTACGGCTGTATTCTCATTCTGGGCTGCACTATGCCCCATAACCGAGTTATCGTTCTGGCTTGTGCTCTGCTCTTTGTCTTGAGCTACATCTTGAGCTGGGGTTTGATTATTGCTGTCATTCTGGTCCATATATACCTCGTTAAAAATTTAAGTACCAATAAGTTAACATGGCGATTACACCTAGCGCAATGCCGGCGATGGCAACATCTTCATCGGCATCTTTACTGACGGCAATGACGCCGAGCAACAGTGATATGACACCCATAATGTAGGCCATGTATGTGCCGTTGGCTGGTGCGGCGCAAACGGCAATAATGCCACAGAATAAGCTGACGCCACTTAGTGGGCTGAACTCTTTGTCCTGCTTGGGAGTATCGGTTGAGTGATTCATTCTATCTTTCCTTTAACTAGCAGTTATTTAACGGGCTTAGCGCGTGCGCTTGGTGCTCGGCAGCTTAATCCTTGGTTTAGCTGGCTTGACTTTGCTGTCTTGGTCGTTCTGTTGTGGCGTATCTTTAGCAGTACTCTGTATTTTTGTGCCGTAGACTGCCTTTAAAGCGCCTTCGTTACGACCAACTGCCATTAGCTGAAATGTAGCATTTTTGACCTCTGGCATCTTATTTTGTGCAGCAAACTTAAACGCGTAAATAGTCTGTGACTGTTGTGATGGCAAGTTGCTAATATCGATGGCGTCCTCGGCGACGTGCTTACCCTTAGCATCAGTGGCGGCTACTAGGATGTGATAGCTAGCGGTGCTACTCGTGATATTTTTGACGGTGATTGGCAAACCAGATTCTTCGGGCTTTGCACCCTTGTCAATAAATTTACCAAGCTTAATGTCAATCTCTTTTTTGATAGCATCGTTAATGCTGGCGTATTCAGCAGATTGGCCTTTATTGGCAGCGGATTTAGATGGCTGCTCAGAGTTATTGGGGCTAAATTGGAATTGGGCAATTTTAAGAGTACGCGTATTGATTAGTGTAGCCAAGATGAGGGCAATGATACCCAAAACTATACCAGATATAGAGATGGCTCTTTTGCGCTCGGCGATACAGGCGACGATACCAAAAGCAACAGCCAAAGCACCACAGATATATAGTGAGCAGAATAAATAGGTGACAAGCTGCCCCTTTGGCGCAAATGGCAATACCCCAGCGACGATAAGCGCAGCTAGCCCGATAAGCAGCGCGACAATCGAAAGTCCAGATTTTGACTTAGCCTTTGCTTTAGATTTGACAGCCGGCTGCGCTTGGTCCTTAGGCTCAGCCTTTGCCGCATGATTATTATCGTGTTGCTTGTTCATAAGATGCCCTCCTTTTCCTACTAATTATTATATTACACCAACCAGCCGTGTCAATACGGTTTAGCTTATAGACTATTTCAGCATGAATTTAAAGTACACTGTAGCGATAACTAGTTCTAAGATGTATAGCACTAAATAAAGTTTATTCAGTGAGTGGATAGCCCGAGCAACCGAGTCTGTAGGGTTTTCTTTTAGCGCAGTTTTGTTGAGAGCGCGAGTTATGAGGATGGGTGCGATAGCACTAGGCGCCATGAACGGTATCAGTAAAAAGACCAAGCTTAGTAGATTGGTTACACCAGCTAGGCGGTTGTGCGGTGTGCTAGTTGCAATAGTATGGTCGGCGTGGTTTTGCCGGCGTCGCAGCAGAAAGATGAGTCCGGCTGCCAGCAATGAATTAATTAATGCGATGGCAAAGCCTGGGAAGCCAATGATGGCGTTATGTGCTGCAATATAAGAACTGATTTGCAGCCAATTAAATCCGCTAGTGCTAGAGAACAAGATGCCGCAGACTGCCAGATAACCGACAACCAAGGCGATGACGCCGTAGCTAGCTTTTTGTGCTAAGCGGTAGACGGTTGCTGCTGTGTACTGTTTGGCGGTAGCCCGCGTAAATGTGGCGTATATATACCGAATAAATGCCATTACAATAAAGGTCGTTGCGCCGACGATAGTGCTGAGGGTTACGAATGGTTGCATGAGATTGAAATGCTCTGACGCCAAATTGCCGAACATGGCTAAAACTAGGGCGACCGGTAGTAAACAAATGATGATGGCGCCAAGGTAGTATGATTTGGCTAGTGGTAACCGATAGGTGCTTTGCGGCGCAGTGTATTTAGCTAAGCTTAGAGCGCTAATGGCAGTGCCAAATAAAGCGGCAATGGTAGGCAATGCTAGTACGGCGCCTAAAAAATCCTCATTATGATATGAGGCGCCAATTAGCGACATACTTAGTTCGATAACAATAATGGCGACGCTACCGGTGAAGAGATAAGAACCGGCGGTGAGCAAAGCGTCTTTAGTGTCTGGCGCTAATTGCAGCTTAGGCTGTTCGGTGTGCGACTTGTTGTGCCACTCGGTCCATTTAAAAATGACTAGTAATGCAATGCCGCCGAGAACTGGCAAACAGGTCATTGGGGTGCAAAAGATAACCACCGCAAAGACGATGAGATGGGAAATCGGTGCAAACCATAGCGGAACCTGCTCGCTAAAATCCTCGTTGCTTGGTGTTAAGAGGAATGGTACTAGTAAAGTGATAGCGGCGACAACGGTGGCAATCCCTAGCAGAGCGAAAAATCGATAAATTAGGCGCTTACTTCGTGACATAATTGTATCTATTATAACTGAAATTAATCGTCGTTGCAGCTTAATTAGTGGTAATCAGGCTTGCGGCGCTCCACCCTATTTGAATAGACTTTTGCCTGATTCGAATAGTTCGTTAACCTGTTGCTCGGCACCCTCCTTTGCCTTATCTCCGGCTTTGAAGGCGAACGACAGGATGCCCATAATTAGACAGATACCGAGTATGACAACTACGACGGCGATTAATAGTTTACTAAATTTATTGTTGCTGTTCATATCCTTGCCTTTATTTTACACTATTTACGGAAACATAACCAGTTTTGCCCAGAGAGCCAGTAGTATGAGGTAAAGCACGAGGCAAAGTTGACTGATGTATTGGGCGAGTTCGGCGAAGCGCGTGTGCTTCCACCGCCCTAGGCTATGGCTTAAGTAGAGCGCAACGGCCATTGGGATGCTGGCGAGCGGAAATGTGTTGATGTTAGTGAGCATTAGCAGCGCCAAACTACCTGCCGTGATGGCGGTGGCGCTACGCGGTGCAACGTCGCCAACCAAGCTCTCAGCTGGCGGGCGATGGTCGCGATGTGCGATGATGTGGGTAGCGAGCGTGATGGCTAAGTAAGTTACGACGAGTCCGTAAAAGACGCTGCAGTAAACGCCGTTTTGCCCCGCCCCGGCAAGATAAAGCGTATAGAGTGACCAATCGCCGATGTTGTACGGAATTAGATTGAGTATCAAATAGGGCGCACCAAGGGCGATGAGTGCTAGCCCACCACGATTGAGCCAATACTTGTGGCGATTCAGCTGGTCGGTAAAGGCATAACTGGCAGCTGCACCAAGGGCGATCAGTGCACTGAGTGCGGCGAGCAACAACAGATTGCACCAAGTGGTGGTGTCGATTGCATGATGGACCGCGAAGCTAGCCAGTGCACCACATAGTGGCGCAGCGATTACTAGAGGAATTGCCACTTTGAGCGCAAAGCCAAAGCGGCGAGGCTTTTTATTTGAGCAAATTTGTGCCGCTAAACAACTGACGATAACCGTGGCGATGGCGGTAAACCCGACAATAACTACTAGATTGGCGACGTCGCCGCCCGCCAGTAAGAATGGTACGGCGCCCAAAATACCCACTGCGGTGGCTAGGACGACTTCTACATAGATGTAGCCGCGTGTGATTTTGTTGTCGGGCAGCGTCTCCATTAAATTGCTCCATCGATTAAGTCAGCTTCGAATTGTGCGGTGTCGCCTTGGTAGGCGCTGACATCTGGAAAGTCGAGCGCCATCACGTGTTGCCAGACGGCGCGCACGAGTTGTTCAAACCGCTCCAGTTGCTCGTTATCGTCGTAACTAAAGCTTGGCGTGTAGATTTCACCGGTGAATTTATTTGGTTCGACAAATTGCAACGCGCCGCGCGGAATGCTAAAGGCGGCATACTGGCTGGAGTGGCGTAGAAGCAGTCGGTAGAACATGAGCTGGTTTGCGTAGCGGTGGCACTTGTCTTTGTGGATGCCAGAGGTAGTGAACTCTGAGAAGCCATCGCCAGTCTTATAGTCGATAATAGTCACAGCGTGAAGCTGTGGGTTGACCTCAAGTAAGTCGAGCTTGCCCTTGAGGCGTACGCCGCCGTCGAGCGTGGCGTTGAAGTTTACCTCACTAGCCTGCCCCGGTTGTAATAGGTCGCTGCGCCGAGAAATAAACTGTTCGAGCACATTGCGGCCATAATTTAGTTGACCTTCTACAGTGGCTGCTGGAAAATCGCGCCCGCGGTAACGTATCTCCTGCTGGAAGCCGTTAAGCACGGCGTCAAGGTCGATCTGCCCTGTTGTGTTGAGCTGATTATGGGCGAGGTGAAGTGCAGCGTGAATAGCGCTACCAAATGCACTACTGATGCTGTCGGCCTCGGGGATGCCGAGAATGTAACGCTGCATAAAGTGCTGCGGGCCGCTGTATTTGAGGTCGATGAAGTCGTTGAGCGCGGTGGCCGAGAGTGCAAAGTTGTCGGTACTGCGCCGCAGGAGCTGCCGCCAGTTGCCGACGGGCGTGATGATATCTTGCATAAATGACAGTTCAAGCGCGTGAGTCGCTGCCGCGATTGAGGTGGTCGCCACTTCGGTGCTCGGAACGTGCAAGAGGTATTCTAGCTGGTTGAGCTCTTTATTGTCTTGGCTGGTGTGGCGCGTAATGATGAGTTCTTGCTTGGCGCGTGTCATCGCCACATAAAGTAGCCGCCGTCGCTCGTCATCGTCGCTACCATCGACGTCGTCAATATTGAGGTTGGACGGGTAGTTAAATTTGTTTTGCCCGCCGCCACGCTTAGACTTGCTGCCCCATGCCTCGCTTGTGGCGTTGATGACGAAAACGGTCTTAAATTCCAGCCCCTTGGACTTGTGAGCGGTCATGAGGTTGACGGACTGATTGTCACCAATTTGGCTGTGCGATTGGATGGTCACGCCGAACTGATTGCACTGGTTGACAAAGGTGATTAGGTCACGCAGCTTAAGCGGTTGGTCGGGCTGGTAGTTACTGAGTCGGTCAAGTAGGGCGCGCAGGTCGTTGAGGTGGCGCAAGTAGTTAAGCGGCGCCGTCGGCAGGTTGTCGGGGTTGAAATAATAGTGGTAAATTGGTGAAACGAAAGTTGTGCCGTTGACTTCTGTGGGCGTGATACCAACGAGCTGTAGTAGTAATGTGTCGAGTGGTGTCGTGATAGCGGCTACGGCAAGAGTCTTTAGCCAGTCAACCAGTGGTTTGGTGCGGTCATCGCCAGCTAATTGCTCTAGCCAAGCCAGCACTGGTCGGTCGTGGCTGAGGCGGGCGTTCACGCCGAGTGTGCAATATAGCTCGGGAGATAGGCCAAATGCTTTGGCAGCAAGTAGTTGTGGTAAATTGGCGCTGAGGTCGCTCAAGTTGTCTTCACTAAGTGCTTGCACGGTACGTGCGAGTGTCAAAAGTAGCTGAATTGGCTCGGAATTGAAAACATTGCCGCTGTGCTCGTAGTTGACGCTGATGTGGCGCTGACTGAGGTATGGCAGTAGCGGTTCGAGCGTCTTGTGTGTGCGGCTAATGACGGCAATTTCAGCTGGGTCTTCGCCCGCCTTGAGTCGTTGGTCAATTTGCGTTGCTAGATAATCATATTCTGCCTCGGGCGAAGCGAGACTAATGGCACTAACAGTAGCCTCGGTTGTTACCTCTGGTGTGACGGTCTTGATATTGCCATCCATATCGCGCAAGCGGTCGGCAATGCCCTGCGCTACCACCTGGCTAGATTCGATAATCTGGTGGCCGCTGCGATAATTTTTGGTTAAATCAACCTGCGTGAAGCGCGGGAAGCGCTGTTTGAAGTGGCCGATGTTGCTGATGTCGGCACCTTGGAAGCGATAAATGGCTTGGTCGTCATCACCCACAATCAGGATATTCGGGTCGTCATAGCTGGTGAGCTCAAACAGTAGTCGTAGCTGTGAGTCGTTGGTGTCTTGAAATTCATCCACCATGATGAATTGATATTGCTCTTGGAGGTCAGCCTTGAGGTCGGGGTTGTCTTGGAGCGCGTGAATGACTTGCAAAATCATGTCGTCGAAGTCGTATAGCCCCTGCTCAAGCAAGGAGGCATTGTAGCGCTCGTAGATGTCGGCGGCTAGCAGTAAGTTGGCGCTGCGCTTGGTATCTTTCAGAATGTTGCGCTTGGTGTTGGCTGGGTCTTTTGTGAGCCAGGCTTTCTTCCATTCGGTAATCGGCGTGGTCTTATTTAGCGCCGTAGCGTCTCCAATGGCACTAGTTAGCGAGTCGGCCAGTACCTGCCCTAGTTTAGGTTCGGCTGAAAATGTAAAGGTTGGCTGGCTCTCTGCGAGGCGCGCAGCGGTTTGTGCTAAACCAGCGTAGCTCCCAAGTTGCTTTAAGCTAATACGTTCACTAGTGGTGTCGGCGACATCATCTGCAATTTGCTGGCAAAAGTCTTGTGCTGCCGTGGCGAGCTGCCGTACTTCGTCTGGGGTAAGTGCGGCGTTCTTAAAGTCGCTAATCGCCTTAAGTAGGATACTAGTGTAGACAAATTTGCCATCATTCCGGCTAGCAAAGGGGTGGCGTGGCTCAAGTTGGCCCAAGATATCGGCCATGATTTGCGCCCGCTTGAGGTCGTCGGCGGGCTGGCGGCTAGCACCATTAAAAAAGTAGTCGCCGTAGCGTCCGATAATACTACTGCCGAAACCATGGAAGGTGTTAATTTCAACTTTGTAGGCGTCAGCGCCAATGATACCAGCGAGACGCTTGGTCATGTTGGCGGCTGCCGCCTCAGTAAAAGTTAGACAAAGAATGTTGGATGGACTAGCGTCGGTCTGCGCTAAAATGTTTGCAGCTCGTGTAGTAAGCAACTCGGTTTTGCCCGTACCTGGTCCCGCCACGACAATAACTTGACCATAAATTTGGTCAACAGCGCGGCGTTGCTCATTATTAAGCTTACCGAGGCGTGCGGTGAGCTGCTCGACTGACATTATTCGCCTCGGTTAATCATGCTACCGAATAAAGCACGGCCAATAAATTCTATCAATAGCGAGTGTAAGTTGAAAATCATTAAGATGCCAAGCATGCAAGCACCCAACCCGATGAGCTTGCACTTTTGGTAGCTATGCGCACCCCAGGCAAAGTTATCGCAAGCTTCCTTGTAATAACGTACTAGTAAAAATCCCACTGCGGTTACAATGATGCCAACGATGAACCAAGGGACGTTAAAATGATAATGCATATAATTATTTTAGCACATTACTTATCGAAGGGTAAACGAAATGCGAATTCTGAGCCCTGACCTAGTTTAGAATTGACCTTAATGTGCGTGTTAATCTTGGCTGCTAGTCGCGCTACCACATAAAGTCCTAGTCCAGTACCAGAGTGCTGACGAGTACGATAGTCCTCGCTGCGCCAGAAGCGCTCAAAGATGTGCTTAATGTCGGGCTTGCTGATGCCGATGCCGGAGTCGCGCACAAAGAATTCTACGTAACCGCGCTGTTTACAGGCACGGGTCCCGATGACAACTCCGCCGCTATCAGTGTATTTGATGGCGTTGGTGATGATATTTTGCATAATTTCCTCAATTGCCATGCGTGAAACATTGATGGTGCCGTAAACGTTGCTATCCAAGGTAAACTTAATACCCTTCTCGTGTGAATCTTTGTTGTATTTGCCGTAGAGGCTATTCATAAAGGTCTTGATGTCAATTGGCTCGCTATTCATGTAGACGCCACGTTCGGCACGGCTAAGTGTACTGAGGTCATTAACCATCTGCCCGAGGTATAATATCTGGTCATGGGCGGCGTCTAGTGTGGTTGAAAAGCTTGTAGCATCGCCATTGTGCGCTAGAATGAACTGCAAATTAGATAATGCGCCTTCAGCAATTGCTACTGGTGTACGCAGTTCGTGGCTGACCACGCTAATAAACTCGTCGCGCTCGTCATCCAATGTCTTCTCCTTGGTGATGTCTCGTGCCATAATGATGAATCCCATTAAGTTAGTGCCGTTTTGATAATTGGCGCGAACTGGCAGAATGATAATATTGAGGTTGGCTTTTTGGCCATCCTTATAAATAAAGCGCAAATCTTTTCGGTCAATTGGATGCGTGGCACCATTGATTAGTTCATTAAAGTTGATTACGCTGCCACTATCATCAACCAGAGAAAAAACGTCATCAATTTGGCGGCCATCGGGGCTGCGGTTGGTGTCTAGTAAATCAAGTGCAGCGGAATTACAGAGGCGAATACAGCCTGCTGGGTCGGCATATATAATAAGGTATTTAATGTTGTTGATAACCGAATGCAACAGCTCAAGCTGCGACCGCTCGCGGCGGCGCGATTCAGTCAATCTGGTTTCACGTTGCATAGACTCGTGATTTACCTTGGCAGCATGATGAATTGCTAAGCCTGCAGCAACAGCAATAATTAAAGTACACGGCAACGAAATACACGCCACCAAAAGTGGCTGACTGGCGGTGTCGGCATCGCTAAGTGTGTCAACCCCGAGCGCGCAAAGCTGCGCTAGTAAAGTGGCGACGCTCACAAAGGCGATAATCCATAGTAATCCATATAGTTTATGTGCCGCATTGCTTCGTCGCTTCATAATTATATTTTAGCACAAACGTTATAAATATGGAGTATAAGCTTTGAGCGCGTCGCGTTTGCGCTTGGCTTGCGGGCAGATGCGCTCAAGGTCAGCCCAAAATTCATTCCCGTGATTCATGTGCTTGATGTGGTTGAGCTCGTGTAATAGTACGTAATCTGAGAGTTCAGTTGGCATTGTCATGAGCATCAGATTGAGCGAAATAGTGCCATTGCTGCTACGACTGCCCCAACGAGTTTTGGCATGATTGATGCGAATTTTTTTGACGTCAATTTTAAAGCCGAAGCGCAGCGCCAGCTGATAAAGTCGGTGTGGCAAATAGTCCTCCGCCTCCTGTCGAAGAGCGGTTGCTGCGCCCCGCGAGAACATCGCCTTGACTTGATTGACCGTGGTTTTGCTATTGTAAGTAACAATAACTTGTCCGTCCGTAACCTTAACGCTATCACGCACACCGAGACGAAGGCACAGCTTGTGCTTTCGCCCAATGGCCATACCGTTTTCAATCTTTGGCGTCATCAGAACTGTTACGCCGCCGCTGGTCGAGGAATGACCGGTTGGTAGCCATAATATGCTTTAAAATAGTACGCGCTTGGGCGTTAAAATTGTGTTTGCCACTAATTACCACCACGTGATTGTTGTCGACGGTTGGAGCCTGATAGTCCTTGCTGAGGCGGTCAAACATATCTGAAGTAAGGTCTTGGTTGTAAATTTCAACTGGATTGCGGTCCGATTGGTAGTTCATTGCGCGATGCTTAGCGGTTGGCAAGTCGGTTTGCACCACAACAAATAGTGTCTTATAGCCAGAACGGCGGCAACGCTGGCGCAAGAGATTGCGCTCGGCCATAGTATTGTAGCCACCATCAATAATAAACGAGCGCTTAGTGCGAAAGAGCTGTTCGATTAGTAGACAATCGACTTGGCGAACAATGTCGTTTTCGTTT
Source organism: uncultured Candidatus Saccharibacteria bacterium (assembly GCA_947090635.1). Lineage (GTDB taxonomy): Bacteria > Patescibacteriota > Saccharimonadia > Saccharimonadales > Saccharimonadaceae > Nanoperiomorbus. The sequence continues at coordinate 40,012 of CAMUOM010000005.1, forward strand.
TCTTCATAAGTGTGGGTAGCAAATAGCATCCAGCGAATGCGGTCTTGGCTGGCGATAGCTAGGCCAAGTGCCTTGGCAAACTGCTCGGCAAAGAAAGACTTCCCCGACCCCGGTAGTCCAACCATCACGATGGCAATCGGGCTATTAGAGCTTAGATTTGACGTATCGCGTTCCCTCATAACTAATAATATTTTAGCACATTAATAAAATCTAGCAAAAAATAAACCATACAAATAGGGCGCCGAAGCGCCCCGGGCTGTTCTATGCTAACAATCTTTGATTGCTTATTACCTAGCGCACAGGCAACAACAAAACTGTACACTTGGCACGGGCGGAGGGACTTGAACCCCCGACACTAGGTTTTGGAGACCTA
>CAMUOM010000006.1 GCA_947090635.1 uncultured Candidatus Saccharibacteria bacterium
ACATCCCAGGTTGTTTCCACTACGATGGCTATGTTTCCATCAAATTCCAACCAGTATTCCGCGTAGTGCCAGCGCCAAAGTTTGACCTTGAGAAGCAGGTGAACCGCACCAGCATCAAGGCAGGCGAGACCTTAGGCTACACCTTAACCTTCCACAACACCGGTAACGCTAACTTACACAACGTCACCGTGACCGACAAGTTGCCAGCTAGCGTCAAGCTAGTGGCCGGCAGCCTGAAGGCTGACGCCAAGTTTACCGGCGACCTTGAGCAGGGCATGAAGTTTACTGAGGTGAAGGCTGGCCAAAACGTGACCGTCAACTTCAGTGTCACCACTGATGAAGCTAAGCTGCAGTGCGGCAAGAACGAGGTGGTCAACACTGCCAGCGCCGCGAGCGACGAGGTGAAGCACGAATTCCAGCGTTTCCTTGGCAATAATACAACCAAGACAACTGTGGTAAAGACTTGCGCCCCAACGCCGACTCCAAAACCAGAGCCGAAGCCAGAGCCGAAACCAGAGCCAAAGCAAGGGTTTGACCTTGAGAAGCAAGTGAACAAGACAGTTGCTCAGGCTGGTGATAGCCTCAACTACACCTTGACTTTCCACAACACCGGTGAGACCACACTTCACAACGTAGTATTGACCGATAAGTTGCCATCCGGCACTAAGCTTGTCAAGGACAGCTTAAAGTCTGCTACTAAGTTCACGGGCGACCTTGAGCGGGGTATCAAGCTTGCTGAGGTAAAGGCGGGTGAAAGCGTCAGCTTGAACTTCGCCGTCACCACTGAATCCAGCGCGCTTCAGTGCGGTAAGAACGACGTGGTGAATAGCGCTATTGCTACTACTGATGAGGTGAAGCGCGAACCATTGCGTTTGCTCGGTAACAATGTGGTAAAGACGGTGGTGAATCGGGTTTGCGCCCCAGCACCAAAGCCAGAGCCAAAACCAGCACCAGAGCCAGTGGTTCCAACTCCAGTTAAGCCAGCACCAAAGCCAGTGAAGAAGCCGGCTCCAGCTCCAGTGAAGCCAGCACCAGCGCCGCGCGAGATTGCTAAGACTGGCGTGAGTGATGCCTTGAGCGCCACTGCCATGCTGACCATCTTAGGTGCCATGGTTACCGCCTACATCCGTAGCCGTCACTAATAACTAGTGATTAGCTGCAAGGCTAGCGATAAAATTACAAACTAGCGCCAATCTGGCCACAAAATAATATATATCCTATCAGTTTCGCACCCCGCTTCGGCGGGGTGTTTTGGTGTTTTGGGATGTGGGTGGCGATCAGAGGCTGTGGTGGGGTGCTGTGGTAGTTTGAGTTTATGGCGAGGTACTGCCTTAGCGTTATTAGTGGTGTAGGGTATCCCTGCGGCTTTTCGTGCGAAAAGTTTGGTGAATTGATTGTGCCTATGCTATAATGCAAGTATCTAACCGTGGTGGCAGAGATAAAAATAAGTAGAGGAGCAAACAACATGAGACAATATAAACAATATAACGCCAAAACCCTGTGGGGGGGGGTAATTTTTTGGCCTCTATTTTTACTCGCAGTAACTTCATTAGTCTTAGCCACGCCAGTCCACGCCACTGACGACAATACCGTCGAGCTTACCATCGGCTCGGATGCCGACCTTGAGCATAAGCAGTCCTCGACTGATCCTTATTTGCACGAGGCCACCACGCCCGTGAAGATTAAAACCGCCAAGCCGCGCGGATTCAACTTGACTATTCATGCGGATAGTGCAGATTTAGTTAATACTAAAGACAACAGTCACCGGATTGAGGGTATGACTGCATTCAAAGATGAATCAAGCGGACGAGAGATGCTAATGGGAATGAACACCAACTCATGGGGCTATCGATTGGAAGAAGGGCACGACACGGAGTTTAGGCCAAACGGGTTCATGCATGTTCCGGCTGGTGATGAAGCGCCGAGCGTGATTGTTGACACGGCATCAGAATACGACAATGCTGGCTGCAAGGGTAAAAAGCAGTGCACCGTACACATGACCTTTGGCGCCGCTATTTTACCGAATAGCCTTGCGGCTGGCAAGTACTCCACTACTGTTACCTATACCGTAACTGCCAAACCAGCCCCAAAGCCAGTGGATTGGCCACAACGTACAGCCAAAGCCAACCCATCCGAGACCTGTCAGGCGGGGAATACCAATAGTTCTTGTCTCGTCACCCTTGACCACAACATGATTCCAGTTAAATACACTGGCAGCACTACTAATGCCCAGTGGACCAGCGTCGCCGACCCAGAAGCAGCCAACAGTGGCTGGTATGATTACGCCAACAAACAATGGGCTAATGCTGTTACTGTGAAGCCAGAAGCTCTTACTAAATACCGTGGCTTTAGTAAGGTAGTAGACCAAGCCGATATCCTCGGCTACTGGGTCTACATCCCACGTTATAGGTATAAGGTACTCCGCTATAGTGGTAGTGACCCAGCTGTCCCAGCGCAAAACTTCACTATTGAGTTTGAAAATAAGCAGTCCACCAAGGCTATTCCAACTGCCAATGGCACTTGGTCCACCCACCCAGCGTTCACTTTTGGCACTAAGGAGCTCAACGGCATTTGGTTTGGCAAGTTTGAGACAACGGGCTTTATTAATCATCCAACAGTCTTACCGAATGAAGACCATATTTCTGGCTCACATTATAGTGGTATAAATAACCAAGTCGGTAACTTCTACTCACTATCCAAGACTCTTGGCGTTTACGACCCTAATAACGTTGGCGGTAGTGGCTTTACTACTACTCAGAACAACCACCATCTTGCTAGACTTAGCTCTCACATGGTGAACAACAATGATTGGGGCGCAGCTACTTACCTTAGTGCTAGTAAGTACGGTGCCGGCTATGATAAAGTCCAAATAAACGCCAATGGAGCTAGTCACAATGGTAGTCGGGGCACCACTGGCTGTGGCCCACAATATAACGGTAATACAAGTGAATATGATAATTCTGGAGATTTAGGAACCCCACAAGCCTGTGGCGACTCGGAACACGCCTATAATGGATCCATTGGTAAGCTCGCTAGCACTACCAACAATGTCTATGGTATCTACGACATGTCTGGCGGTGGCCGGGAATATGTTGCAGCTAGTTATACTAGTGACGTACACTTACACAACTCTAGCACCAAATACTTCAGCCAACCAGCTAATCCACCATATGTTAACAATTACAACTTCACTAATCCAAACAGCTGTACTTTTGCTACCTGTGGCGGCCAAGCCCTTTATGAGACTAATAATGGCAGTAATAACGGCTGGTACCAATGGAATGGCAATTGGACACATTTCGTAGAGTCTTCGTACCCGTGGTTTGTACGGGGTGGTCTATGTGACGATGGCTCGGATGCCGGGTTGTTCTACGCCAACCTCGGCTCTGGCAATGCCGGCAACTACTACGCCTTCCGTGTAGTGCTCGCGCCGGCGCCACACGACTAAGGTGTTTAGCCTAGCAATTACATCAATTCTCGCGCCGACGGCACAGAATTAATCTTCCACCATTTCCTTTCATAGTGTTATAATGTAAGCATAAACGAAAGCGAGAAGGAATGAATCAGTATCCAGGGAAGGGGCCGATTACCGTCAAGCGGGTGCTTGGCTCTATTGTGGTTGCTTTAATTGTCGTCGGCGGGATGTTCATTGGCGGGCAGCTCGACAGTAACACCGCGACCAGCATACAGGGCGACAGCCCAGCTAACTTGGCCACGGTTAAACAGGCGAGCACTGAGGTTTGCCGCTCGGGTGGCAATCAAAACGAGTGTAAAGTTGACCTGATGGCGGGGCTCGTGCCAGTGGTGTACGACGCCAGCGCGCCAAGCAAATGGCGCACGCTCGCGCAGGCGGAAGACGCGCAACATGCTGGCGCGTGGTACGATTACGACCAAGGCAAGTGGGCGAATGCCGTTTCGTTCCAGTCCGGTGCTATCGATAAGTACAAGGGCAAGGACATGCCGCTCGACTTAAACGATGTGGCGGCCTTTTGGGTATATATTCCGCGCTATGCTTATGAGGTGCAGCGGCGCGACGTGACCGACAAGCCGGTCAAGCCGAGTAACTTCGCCATTCAGTTTGAGACTGTGTCGAGCCCAGTGCATCAGCCGGCGGCTTGCCAGAACGGTCAAGGCAAGGACTACCGCACCGAGTGCGGGTTGGACCGTCACTATGCCACGTCAGCTACGGCGGCAGGCAAGGGTAGCACTTGGGCGACCCATCCCGCCTTCACGGCAGATGGCAAACAGCTTAACGGCATCTGGTTTGCTAAATTTGAAGTCACGGGCACCAGCCAAATTCCAACCGTGCTGCCGAATCAGCGCCACCTCAGTGGCCATGACGACGCGGCAGCCAACATGGGTGCGGCAACCGCGGTGGCGGCGAGCCTTGGCGGCAAATCTGCTAGTTTGATTTCGGCGGCTGACTGGGGCGCGGCGGCTTATTTGGCTGCCAGCAAGTACGGCGCTGGCTTTGATAAAGTTCAGCCGAACACGCAAATCACCGACCATACGACCGGCGCGCGCGCCAGCGCTCACCATAGTGTCGGCACCACGGGCTGCGGGCCATTTGCGGCGGGCAGCATTGAGACTTACGGCGACGCGGGCGCACAACATCCGACGGCAAGTGGTGCGCTTGGTACGGACTTGGCTTGCGATAGCAAAGACGCCAGCAAGAGCTATGACGGCCAGCTGGGCCAACTCGCCAGCACGACGGGCAACCCAACCGGCATTTACGACATGGCTGGCGGTGGCATGGAATATGCCACGGACAAGTTCAACTTCACCAACGTGGCGCAGTGCACGTGGGAGACTTGCGGTGGCCGCGCGTTATATGAGGTGCAATCGACCACCAAGGACCGAAACTGGCTTGACCAGCGTGGCGAGTTTTTGGATAACGACGCCAAGTTACTTGCTCGCGGTGGCCGCGCCGGCTATTCTAAGGAAGAGATGGCGCGCGACATCGACGGCGATGACGGCGACGGCGTCAAGCACGGCAAGGCGGGCCTCTTCTATAGTGGCTACATTTACGGCATGTTCGGTATGTACGATAGCGTGCGCGTGGTGCTGAAGGCGAACTAGGCGAATTATCGAATTGAACAAATTAATTAATTGCGCTGGCGAATTGCGCCCACCAAAGCAATTTCCGCGGCCAATTTCCGCGCGGCGTGTGGTATAATAAAAGCAGTTATGGCTAATATCATTGCAGTGATAAACCAAAAAGGTGGAGTGGGCAAGACTACGACCGCCATTAACATGAGTTATAATTTGGCGAAGCATCACGGCGCCCGTGTGCTGCTGATTGACTTCGACCCGCAGGGCAATGCTACCTCTGGGCTCGGGGTGGATAAAACGAAGCTAGCTAGCGCCGAGCATCCCGACGGTCTACCAACCATGCTTGAGGTGATTGCCGGTCAAGTGCCACTGAGTGACGCCATTCAGGAGACTAAGTTTAAGCGTCTCAACATCGCGCCGAGCACGCCGCAGCTGGCTGACGCTGAAGCTGGGCTTGCTAGCGCGGCGCAGCGTTATGTGCGCTTGCAGCTCGCCTTGCAGCCTGAGTTGGATAATTACGACTATATTTTGATTGACTGCCCGCCGGCGCTATCGCTCTTGACGCTCAATGTTTTGGTGGCGTGCAACCAGACTTTATTGCCGGTGCAGGCGGAGTTTTATGCGCTGGAGGGCTTGACGCAGCTGCTCGACACCATGCGCGTGGTGCGCCAACAGCTCAACCCGACTTTGGAGCTGCTGGGCGTGTTGGTGACCATGATGGACAGCCGCACGACGTTGTCGCAGCAGGTGTACCAAGAGGTGGCGAAGCACTTCCCGGGCAAGACTTTTGAGACCAAGATTCCGCGCAACATCCGCTTGGCTGAAGCGCCGTCGCACGGCTTACCAGTGGGTGCCTACGACAAGTTCTCCAAGGGCGCGCGCGCCTATCGCGCCGCCACCAACGAGCTGCTGGAACGCCTCGGCGTAAAAGCATAACTGTGATATAATAGACTTATGGTAAAAAGAGGGCTAGGCAGGGGTTTTGCTTCACTAATCCCAACCGACGTGGTCGATAGCGACTTCGACATCACGGCGGCTGAAGACGAAAAGTTGTCCGCAGTACGGTTGCTAAATTTGGCGGATATCGTCCCCAACCCAGACCAGCCGCGGCGTAACTTTAAGCCAGGAGAATTGCAAGAGCTGGCGGATTCTATCGCCGAGCACGGCTTGTTGCAGCCAATTGTGGTGACGCCGGGCAAGGTGGCAGGACAGTTTGAGATTGTCGCGGGCGAGCGCCGCTACCGCGCGGCGAAGCTAGCTGGGCTAGACAAAGTCTCGGCCATTGTGCGCAAGCTCTCTGACCAGCACAAGTTGGAGCTGGCTATTGTGGAGAATGTGCAGCGCGAGGACCTCAATCCTCTAGAAACCGCCACGGCGTACGCCAAGCTGCGCACGCAGTTCAACATGCCTGATGATGAGATTGCGCGGCGGGTGGGTCGCGCCACGAGTACGATTCGCAACAACATGCGTCTATTAAATTTGCCTGACGAAGCGAAGCAGGCGCTAGTGAAGGGTGAGCTTGGCGAGGCACACGCGCGGCAAATTTTGGCTTTGCCGACGCCGGAGCTCAAGCATCAGTTGCTGCGTCACATCATTGACGAAGGCTGGACGGTAAGCAAGGCCGAGCGCTTTGTCATCGGTTACAAGCGCGGGCTGGAGCAGGGCGATGGCGGCATTTCGGCCGCGCGGCAGGCGACTCGCACGCAGACGCCGTGGACGGACTGCATTGCGAAGCGGTTGGGCTTTAGCGCAAAAAATGTTTCAGTGAAGACTACCGCGCACGGCGGCCAGCTGATTATTAAGTATCGCGACGACGCCGACTTAGCTAAAATAACAGAGATAATGGGGTTGAAAAAGTGAAATCAGATATGAGACCATGGGACGACGCGCTGAACAACGAGCGGATGCGCGATGATGACGACCAGCGCTTTGGGCGCTACACGAAGGATTTAGTACACGGGCTGGAGACCATCCGCAAGTACCCGCAGGGGGTGACGGTGTTTGGTTCGGCGCGCTTTAGTGAGAAGAATAAGTTTTATCAGGCGGCGTACGAGCTGGGGGCTAAGCTGGCGCGGCATGGCCACACAGTGACCACTGGTGGTGGGCCGGGCATTATGGAGGCCGCCAACCGCGGCGCGTACGATTACTGCGGCCGCAGCGTGGGGCTGAACATCCACTTGGCGACTGAGCAGGATTTAAATCCGTACACCACTGACTCAATGGAGTTTCATTATTTCTTTGCGCGCAAGGTGATGATGACCTTTAGCGGTAAGGTGTTCGTCTTCTTCCCAGGCGGTTTTGGCACGATGGACGAGTTCTCAGAGATTTTGGAGCTGACACATACGGGTAAGACGCCGCACGCGCCGATATTTTTGTACGGCAGTGAATTTTGGCAGGGGCTTGACCAGTGGTTTGCTGGGCCAATGAGCGACTGGCACTTGATTGAGACGGGTGAGCCGGGCGAGATGAATGAGATGATTACCGACAAGGCGGCGGATTACGGTCGGGTGCGCGACGCGCGCGACCTCTATCGCATCACGGACAATATAGACGACATCGTGGCGGCGGCGGATGCCACCGACCCGCAGGATATCGACGAGCTGGCGCGGCGCGTGGAAATGTGCTGCCGCTTCAAGCGCCACGACAAGGCGGACAACCAGTAGCTGGTGGCGACTTAGTCGCGGCTGGGTTTGCTTCATTTGGGCGCGCTACCGTGGGGCGGTGGCTGGCCGCGCTGCGACTTTGTTTGGCGCCGCCGTGGATTTGGGCAGGCATCGCGCCGCCCGCGGCTTACATCTAGCGGCGACTTAGCATTTTAGTGTACAGTTGTTCTGCCGGCGGCGGGGCGTCTACCTCTGTTAATGGCGGCGGTTTAGCTTAAGCTGAACTAAAAATTTGAACAGAAAAACGGTATTATAGTATAATTAAACTAATGAAAGATGAGTTGACCGCGCGGGTGCGGCAGTTGAGTGAGGCGGTGGCGGCTGCGGCGACGCAGCTGGACTTGCCGGCGCGGCAGGCGGAGCTAGCCAAGCTGGAGGAGCGGGTGGCGCAGCCGGAGCTGTGGAACGAACCCGAGCGGGCGCAGCGGCTGGTGAAGGAGCTGGCGACCTTGAAGGCTAGCGTGCAGCCGTGGCTGGTGCTGCAGACGCAGGCAGCGGACAGCGAGGAGTTGCTTGCGCTGCTCGACGACGAGCTACTGCCCGAGTTTGCAGGGCAAGTCGGCGCGCTGGAGGCAGAGTATGACAAGCTTAAGCAGCAGATGTTGTTTACTGGCCAGTACGACTTGGGCGACGCCATTTTGCGCCTCAGTGCCGGCGCGGGCGGCGATGACGCGCAGGACTTTACCGAGATGCTGGAGCGCATGTACCTTCGGTGGGCGGAGCGGCGCGGCTTTAGTGCGCAGGTGATTGAGCGCAGCCCAGGGGAGCAGGCGGGTGTGAAGACCAGCGTGATTGAGGTCAGCGGCGCGTACGCTTACGGCTGGCTGAAGAGCGAACACGGCGTGCACCGCTTGGTGCGGCTGAGCCCGTTTAACGCCGAGTCGCGCGAGACATCGTTTGCGCTAGTGGAGGTCTTGCCGAAACTTGACGCGCCCGACGCGGTGAAGATTGACCCGTCCGACCTCCGCATCGACATTTACCGCAGTTCTGGTAAGGGCGGGCAGGGCGTCAACACTACTGATTCGGCCGTGCGCGTGACCCACTTGCCGACGGGCATTGTGGTGGCGATTCAGAACGAGCGGTCGCAGATTCAAAATAAAGAGAAGGCGCTGGAGATTTTGCGGGGCAAACTTGCCACGTTGCAGCTTGAGCAGCACGTCAACAGCATCAGCGAGCTGCGGGCGGGCGAGAGCGCGAGCTGGGGCGCGCAGATTCGCAACTATGTGCTGCATCCGTACAAGTTGGTGAAGGATACGCGCACCAAGTACGAAGAGAAGGACACTGACGCCGTGTTTGACGGCAAGATTGACGGCTTTCAGCTTGCCTACCTTGAAGCGCAGGCGAAAAATAAGTAAAATTTGGTGATGTGATTCGCTTATGCTATACTTAGCATGAATACTTGGTGGTAGTAGAGATAAAAATAGGAGGGAAAATGCTACAATTAAGCAGTAAAAACATGAGGCTGTATGCCGTGATTGGTGTATTAACAGCGTTGCTGTCTGTTGTAATTTCTACGCCTGCGTTTGCCACAGTGGACAATACGATTCAAGTTGATACAGATAGTGAAGTAGCGTTATATGAACTTTGGAACGGATTTTATTTATCCACCATCAATATAGAAGTTAAAACTCTTAAGCCATATGGTTTCAATCTTACTATGCAGGCGAATAACTCCAGCCTAATTAATAGCTATGACGCTAATTATAAGATTGAATCTATCAAAAATCAGCATTTTTCACCACTAGCAGCCAATCAATGGGGTTATGGTATTGGCAATCGCGCATCAACGTATAAAGGCGTTCCGGATAATACGCAGCCGGCAGTGGTAGTTGCTAATACAAGTATTAGTAATTTTCACGGTTGCGAGAGCGATACTTTTTGTCGTAAACAACTGACTTTTGCGGCAAATGTGGATACTGCTAAAATGGCGCATGGTCATTATAGCACCACTATAATTTACACGGCGACCGCTAAGCCGGCGCCAAAACCGCCGGTGGTTGACCCAACGGTTTGTAAGTCGGGTGACTCGAAAAATGACTGCCAAGTCGACCTTGATGCTAATATGATTCCAGTTAAGTACACTGGTAGCACTACTAGCGCCCAGTGGACCAGCGTCGCCGACCCAGAGGCTGCTGGTAGTGGCTGGTACGATTACGCCAACAAGCAATGGGCTAATGCCATTACAGTAAAAAAGGAGGCACTCGCTAAATATAAAGGTCAGACGAAGGTGGTTGACCAAGCTGATATTCTCGGTTTCTGGGTCTACATCCCACGCTATGCTTATGAGGTAATGCGGCGCGATGGCACAGATAAGCCGGTTCCAGCTCAGAACTTCGTAATTCATTTTGAAAAGGCTACCGACCAGAAGCGTTACCCAGCTACCTGTTCGGAGCCGGGGAAGGACTATCGCACGCGGTGTGCCCTTAATCGTGATTATATTAAAGGACAGCCGAGCGATAACGGCACTTGGGCTACCCATCCAGCCTTTACCTTCGGCACTAAAGAACTCAACGGTATCTGGTTTGCTAAGTTTGAAATCACCGGCACTACCACTCAGCCAACTGTCTTGCCAAATGAAGCCCACATTTCTGGTAATTACAGCGGCATTGACGGTATTGGTAGCTTCTACTCGGTAGCTAAGTCGCTTGGAGTAAACGACCCACAGAATGTTGGTGGTAAATCAGTCAGCTCACCGCAAAACAGCCACCATCTTGCTAAGCTCAGCTCTCGCATGGTCAATAATAATGACTGGGGTGCTACCGCCTATCTATCTGCTAGCAAGTATGGTGCTGGCTACAACGGTGTCCAAACAAACTCTAGTAGTGCAATCCATGGCGGTAGCTATGGTACCACCGGCTGTGGCCCACAAGCTAGCGGCAATGCTAACACCTACAATGATGGCGGCGCCACCCTTGGTACTCAATCCGCCTGCAGTTCAAGCGACCCACAACGTGTCTACAACGGCACCCTTGGCCAACTCGCCAGTACTACCAACAACCCAACTGGCATCTACGACATGTCCGGTGGCGGCAAGGAATATGTAGCCGCCAGTTACACTACTAACCTAAATGAATCTGGCGTAAGTAGCGATGGTGATTACTTTGGCACTAAAGCCCACCCACCATACGTCAACACCTATAACTTCGGCGCGCCAAATGGTTGTACTTTTGCTACTTGCGGCGGTCAAGCCCTTTACGAGACCTTAGGTTGGAATGGCCAGAATACCGATAGCTTGAGTTCAAAGTGGGTTTGGTTCTCTCGGGGCAGCTACGCGGACGGTGGCTCGGGCGCTGGGGTGTTTGCCTTGAACTCGGTCACTGGCTACGCCTACAGACACTACAACTACAACGGCGGCTATGGTGCCGACTATGGTAATGTCGCCTTCCGCGTCGCGCTCGTGCCCCTGCAAGACTAAATCTGCGGTGGTGTACACCGCCGCCGTTCTGGCTCCAGACAATAAGAGGAGCAGGGGGCGTTAGTCGTTGCGGTTGAGTGTGGTGGAACCCTAGTTGGCGGTTTATGGAGTTGTTTGTCGATGTGTTGACTTGACTTAGCGTTAGCTAGCTTATTTATCTGTCTGCGTAAGTAAAAATTTGGTGTTTTATCCCGCTTGTGCTATAATGCAAGTATATAGCCGGTGGTGGCAGAGATAACAAACAGTGGAGGAGTAAACAATATGAGACAACAGAAACGACATGGTGCCCAACCTTTGTATGGCAAGGCAATTTTTTGGCCCTTATTTTTACTTGCGGTAGCTCCGCTTGTGTTAGCTACGCCAGTCCACGCCGCCGACGACAATACTGTCGAGCTTACTATTGACCCTGTTTCCAGTCTTAAACCTTTAGACAATAACGCTAATTTATACAAAGCCACCACTAATATTATTGTTAAAACTGGTAAGCCATATGGCTTTAATCTTACCATGCAGGCGAGCACCGCTGATTTAATTAATACTATTGACTCTAACCATAAAATATCTGCCATTTCTAGCACGACTCCGGTCGCGCTTGGCACCAACCAATGGGGCTATTCTCTTAAAAGATACGACACCACTTTCAGTGCTGTTCCTACGGCTACTGATACTCCAGCTGTTCTTGTTGATACCGCGGCTCAAAGAAGTAAGGTAGGAAGTAGGATAGCTAGATGCAAGGGCAAGACCAACTGCAAGGCTCGTGTAACTTTTGGAGCGAATGTTAACCCAAGCAAGCTTGCCTCTGGTAAATACTCTACAACAGTTGTTTATACAGCTATAGTTAAGCCAAAGCCGGCGCCAATACCAATGGCCAAGCTAGAGCCGGCCCGTGGTGTTAATTCAACAGTTTGCCGTTCTGGTGACCCAAAGAACGATTGTCAAGTTGACCTTGCCCCAAACATGGTTCCAGTTAAATATACTGGCAGTAATACTAATGCTCAGTGGACAAGTCTCGCCAAACCAGAAGATGCCGCGCATCAGGGCGAATGGTACAACTATAACGACAAGCAATGGGCGAATGCCATAACCGTGAAAGACCCAAGTAAATACAAAGGTCAGACCAGGGTAGTCGACCAAGCTGATATCCTCGGCTTCTGGGTATACATTCCACGTTATGCCTATGAAGTAATGCGGCGTGATGGTACAGATAAACCAGTCTCAGCCCAAAACTTCTTAATTAGCTTCGAAAAGAAAACCACACCAAAGCGTCACCCAGCTGCCTGTAACACTACGGGTAAAGATTACCGTACTCAGTGTGGCCTCGACCGTAGTTACATCAAAGGCCAACTAAGCAATCAAGGTACTTGGGCGACCCACCCAGCCTTTACCTTCGGCAACAAGGAACTCAACGGCATTTGGTTTGCTAAGTTCGAAACCACGGGCATGAAGACTCAGCCGACTGTCCTACCTGGTCAATCTCGTATAAGTGACGGGTATATTAGTTCATACTATTCAGTAGCTAAATCACTTGGCGTATATGACTCACAAAATGTTGGCGGTTTCAGTGCGTATGCTACTCAAAACAATCACCACCTCGCTAAACTCAGTTCTCACATGGTCAACAATAACGACTGGGGCGCTGCTACCTACCTCAGCGCCAGTAAGTATGGCGCCGGCTACAATAAAGTTCAGGTAAACGCTAATGGCGCCTACCATAGTTATTATGGTAGTCCCTCTGGTGCCTCCGGTACTACCGGCTGCGGCCCACAGGCTAGCGGCAATACTAGTGTTTACAGAGATTCTGGTACTCTCGGCACCCCACAGGCCTGTGGCAATGCAGACCGTGCCTACAACGGTACCCTTGGCCAACTTGCCAGCACCACCAACAATACAACCGGCATTTATGATATGTCTGGTGGTGGCGGGGAATACGTCGCAGCCAGCTATAGTGATAATCTAAACAACTCAGACGCCAACTACTACTTTGCTTATAATGCAGCCCATCCACCATACGTCAACACTTATAATTTTAAAGACTTCAACTCATGTACCTACCAAACCTGTGGTGGTCAAGCTCTCTATGAAACCCACAATGGTTCAAGTAGTACTGGCACCAACATGTGGCTCAACCAAACATCCTATTTCGTAGAGAAAGGTAGTTCATCCTATCCCTATCCTTGGTTCAGCCGTGGCGGCAACCATTACTATGGTTCGGTCGCTGGGCTGTTCTATGCCAGTGGTGACGATGGCAACAGCAACGACAGAGACGCGTTCCGCGTCGCGCTCGCGCCGGCGCCGCACGACTAGCTGACTAGCTCAATAGGGCTATCGAAGAGGGTGGCGTGGCGCATCAATCTACATTCTTGCGCCCCGCAACCTCCCGTCGCAACCCCTCGTTTTCCACAACTTTTTTGGCTCAAAGTACTTGAAATCACTAAGCGTATGCGTTATACTTATTGCATAGTCTGGAGACAAACATGACTAAGGTTATATTAGGTGTAATATTTAAAATAGGAGACAAACATGAATAATGGCGTAGTATCTGGCTCTGGCAGGCTAGATCTAAATGCCTCTGCTTTAGCAGCGGCGCGCCGTCGGTTGACTGGTGGGGACGACCAAAGACTAGACGGTAATGGCATCATCTATGATGTCGAACATCAATCACAAACTACAGAAAAGGAGCGCATTTTGCGCACTTTGGCCCAAATGGACGGCCGTTCCAGCGTGCGAAACAATGCCACCGCGCACACGCAAGCCGTCATGCGTCGTCGCGCTGCCGCCCAGCGGCAGACGATGTTGGTCAATCATATGGGGTTGGTCAACACTGCATCTCAGGCTGCTCAGGTAGCTCAGGAACCTCAAACGGCTCAAGCGCCTCAAGCATTTCAGCCAGCTCAGGCACCTCAGCCAGTGCAACCAGTTCACCCAGTCCAGCCAGCCCAGGCGCGACCACTACAACCAATGCAACCAGTCCAAGCGCAGCCAACTGCGCCAGTTCGTCGTGCCACTGTTAATGTTGCCACTGCCAACCGTGCCGCCCGCTCGGTTGCTTCAACGTACACCGGTGTGTCGCCAGCACATCGCGTTGCTCCAGCTACCTCAGTCAAGTCTCAACCTCTTTACCATGCCGCGGTTTCTACACCGACCGCTGCCGCATTTCCGAAGATTAGCCAGCACCGCGGTCGCATCGCCGCTGATGCACCGTTAGCCTTGCGTTCTTCGACCGCTGCCCGCTATCGCGCCGCTCAAGCTATCCAGCCAGAGGCGCCAGTTGCCCCAGCGCGTCCAGTAGAGCAGGTGAGAGTTCAACCGGTAGCCCATCCAACTGCCCATCTGGTAGCTCGTCCAGCGGCTCGACCAACCGCCCGCCCAGTTGTACAACAAGCGGATCCAGCACCTCAGCCGGTTGCACAGCCAGAGGTTAATCCTGCTGCGCCGGCGGAGACAGTTCAGCCGGACTATGCAGCCGAGGCCTACCAGCCAGAGCAGTCGGTTACCCCAGATTTTATTGATTTGCAGGCTGATTTAGCTAATAATTATGTGTTCGGGCCAGCGGAAGAGTTGTCAACTAACACCGAAGCCGCTCAGCCAGCTGAGACAGAGGCGGAGAAAGATGCGGCTGCCGACCAAGCTGCCGCTGCTGCATTACAAGCTGCTGCTGAGGTGAAGGCCGCCGCTAAGCCAGCTGCCGCCAAGACCAACAAGCTCGCTCACCTCGTGCACCATGTCACCAAGCCAGCTGTGACCTCAGCTGAGGACCCATTCTCGCCGCTCAACATCGGCCACGAGTCGCAAGCTGAGTCGGTGAAAGACAAGGCGAAGGCGGGTCTTGAGAAGGCAAAGACGGTTGCTAAGCAGGCTCACACTAAGGCGAAAAAGCTCAGCAAGCAAGTTGCTAAGCAAGCAGTTAAGAAGCTAAAGGCGTTCCGCGACGCCAACTCGGTGCGCGTTGCCAAGCGTGTCGCTCAAGAGCGTGAAACTGTTGCGCAGGGCGCCGCTAATACCGTTGCTGCTGCTAGTGCTGCCGTTGCTCAACCACAGTTTGCCGTTGCTACAGCCACGGCTGCTACCACAAAGGCAGTCCAGCCAGCCCCTCAGCCAACCGCGCCAATCAGTGTCAACACCGCTGGTGCTGCTGCGCTTGAGCAGCCGAATTTGTTCGACCGTGTTGCTGGCGCTAAGGTTGCGATTAGCTTTAAGTTTAACCGCGCTTTGACCCTAAATATCATCCGCTATGCTGCCATCGTGGTGGTGATTGGCATTAGTGCTTATCTCGCGTGGGATACTTACAATACCAACCGCGGTGTCCAGAGTAACTTTGATAGCCCAGCACAGGCGATGTCGATTGCCGGTGTCAACCCAGCTACCGCTGACCAGACTGCCGTAAGCAGCAACGACCGCCAAGCTTACACCGTGGCTGCCGATTTGCCGCGCATCATCAACATTCCAGTGATTAACGTTACTGCGCGCGTCCGCACCGTAGGCGTGAATAGCCGAGGTGACATCGATACGCCAAAGAACCTCAATGATACCGCTTGGTATGATGGTTCAGCTAAGCCAAACCAAGAGGGGCAGGTGTTCATTGACGGCCACACCTCATTTAGCCGCAACATTACAGCTGCCTTCAACGACCTCAACAAGGTACGTGACGGCGACCAGATTTACATCGAGACTGGCAATGGCGCGAAGTTTAAGTATCGCGTAACCGGTGTTAAGACGGTGGATGCCAACAAGGTAGACATGGGTGAAGCGCTGAACACTCAAGATGGCGCTCACAAGGGCTTGACGCTGATGACTTGCACCGGTACTTTCAACTACCGCACTCAGACTGCTGACAAACGCTTGATTGTTTATGCCGTACAGGAGGAAGATAAATCTTAATGGCTAGGTCAATGATTTTGCTGGACCGGGTGAGTAAGCGTTACGACGCTAACTCACCACTGGCGCTTGACCGAGTAAGCGTGAGTATTGCGCCGCGTGAGTTTGCGATTATCATCGGTGCATCAGGGGCTGGCAAATCGACCTTGCTGCGCATGCTGACCCGCGAAGAGAAGCCCGACAGTGGCAAAGTTGTGGTGGGTGGCATTGATTATGATAGCCTTGATGACCGCGACATCCCTTTGCTGAGGCGTCGCTTGGGTGTGATTTTTCAGGATTTTAAGCTTCTGCCAAACCGTACCGTGTTTGAAAACGTGGCGTTGTCGCTGGAGATTTCGGGACATAGCAATAAAGAAATCAAAGACAATGTGCCGCGCATGTTGGAGCTAGTGGGGCTCAGGGGTAAGGAGCGTAAGTTTCCGCGTCAGCTCTCTGGTGGCGAAAAGCAACGTGTGGCTATTGCCCGCGCTATGGTACGTCAGCCAAAGATTTTGTTCGCCGATGAGCCGACTGGCAACCTTGATAGCAAGAACACTTGGGAAATTGTGAAATTACTTGTGAAGATTAACCGCTTTGGCACTACTGTGGTGCTGATTACGCATTCGGATGAGATTGTGCGCCGCCTCAATACGCGCACCATTAAGCTTGACCACGGTCGGGTGGTGTCAGATGTGATGCACGGCGGTGAAGTGAACCAGAGGAAGGAGGCGGAAGATGTCTGATAACGCAGTTAGCGTGATTAAGAAGCGCCTCGTCAACCCGCAGCGCCGCCGCACTTTACTCACTATGCAACGCGTTTTTAGCTATGGTATGCGCAACTTTACGCGCAATGCTTGGCTAACAGTGGCCGCTACAGTGGTGATGGTCATTACCCTTACAATTGTGTTCATTACTGGTATTGCCAGCTCGATTCTTGAGGAGACGATTGAGGCGCAGAAGGCCAAGATGGACCTTTCGCTTTACATTAAGCCAGAGACGACCAACACGGTGCTAAACCAGCTGGCTGGTTTGATTCGCCGTCAGCCGAACGTGACCGACGTCTCGGTGTCGACCTCAGAGGCGGAGCATGATAAATTTATTGAGGTCAACAAGACCAACAAAACCGTGTTGGCTGGGCTGCAAGCGGTTGCGGAGTCGGGTATTAAGATGAAGCTGCCGGCTGTGATTCACATTAAGCTAGAGGACTACGGCAAGCGCGACGCTTTGGCGAAGTACGTGGAGCAGCAAGCGCTGTTTCGGTTGTGGGTCGACCGCAACAGCATGTCGGCGCGCGATATCGAGGCGCGGCAGAATACCATTGAGCGCCTAGCAGATATTATGAAGTATGCCAGCAAAGGCGGTATGATTGTGGCGGCCGTCTTCGTGGCTATTTCCGTGTTGATTATTTTTAACACTATCCGCATGACTATCTTTAGCCGCCGCGACGAGATTGCCATGATGCGTGCCATCGGTGCGGATAACTATTTTATTCGTGGGCCATTCCTCGTGGAGGCGGAGCTGTACGGCGTGATTGCCGGCGTGCTGACCGTGGCCGCGGGCTACTTGCTCCTGCTTTACGTCTTGCCAAATATGCGCAATTACATCACCGTCGACCATACCGGCGCTATGTTCCGTCAGTGGTGGTGGCTGGTAATGTTTGGCATGATGGCGGCCGGCTGGCTGATTGGCAACATTTCCGCCCGCCTCGCCATCCACCGTTACATGAAGTGGTAGAGCCAACATACTATTATCCCTAAGCGTTTATGCTATAATATTAGTATAGATTAATTTGTTAGGGGGTGTGATACATGAACCGGCTATGTTTCATAGTTAGGCGGAATGCATGGTTGCGGGCTGTTGCCGTTGCATTAGCGCTACCTGTGTTGTTGGCGTCATCAGCATTGGCTGTGGACGTTGATTCTATTGGTGTTTTGGTTGGAGATGAGGCCAAGCTAACTAATCAAGGTGGCCTATACAAGGCAGTTACTAGCGTGGCGGTGACGGCGGGCAAGGCGCAAGGCTTTAATTTAACGATGCAAGCGGAGCAGTCCGACCTCTTAAATACTGCCGACCACAGTCATAAGATAGCTGCAGTTAGCAGCGATAGCCCAACGACGCTGGCTGATGGCCAGTGGGGGTATAGCTTGGATGCCGCTGCGACTAAATTTAGCAAAATGCCATCTGACCGCGCGGTGGAGATTATACACGCTACAAAAGAAAAGTTGGGTAGCTGTAAAAGTTTGGCTAATTGTGCCAAGTCGGTCACGTTTGCGGCCAAGGTTAATGCAGCGCAACTGGCGTCGGGCAGCTACAGTACGACCGTTTCGTACACCGCCACCGCTAGCTTAAAGCCACGCCGCGTGCCACGCCCGTCACTCTGCCAGTCGGGTAACAAGGCGAATACTTGTCGTGTTGATTTGGATAAAAATATGATACCCGTCAAATACGCGGGGGATTTTAACGACGCGCACTGGGTTAGCGTAGCGCAGCCGGAAGATAAGTCGAACTTGGGCGAGTGGTATGACTATGACCAGAAGCGTTGGGCGAACGCCATTACAGTGAAGCCTGAGGCGTTGAGTAAATATAAGGGTAAAACTTTAGAGGTGAATGAGGATGACATTTTGGGCTACTGGGTGTACATCCCGCGTTATGCCTATGAGGTGATGCGCCGCGATACTACGGATAAGTTTGTTGCGCCGCAGGACTTTGACGTGAGGTTTGAGACTACGGACATGCCAAAGCAGCGCCCGCAGAAATGCCAGACCGGCGCGGGCAAGGACTACCGCACGGAATGCGGGCTCGGTCGGACGTATTCGTTTGACGAGGGTAGCACTTGGGCGACTCATCCGGCATTTACTTTTGGCAAGAAGGAGCTGAACGGCCTTTGGGCGGCGAAGTTCGAGCTAACAGGCACCACTAAGCAGCCGACGGTGCTGCCAAACCAGTATAGTGGCCTGCGTGCGGTTGATGACGTGCCTACAACTGATAGCAGTAACGCTAAATCGAGCAAATGGATGTACAGCTACTACCAGACGCTTGGCGTGCCTGACTCGAAGAATGTTGGTGGTGAGGTTGATAGTTCACTACCTAAGTCTAATTCGCATAACTTAGCAGGCTTAAGTTCGCGCATGATTAGAAACAACGAGTGGGGCGCGATTGCCTACTTGACTTATAGTAAATACGGCGCTGAGCGCAAGGGCGGCGTTTTTGCCAACGCTTCGTATATTCGTACGGATGATGGCTCGTATATACCCGACATAGCGGTTACTGGTTGTGGCGGCGCCGCATTAGATGCGTCACCGGATGCTTATTGTACATTTGGGGCTGAAGTTTGTGGAAAGATGTTGTCTAAGCTGAAAATGATTTCTGGCGACCACTGGTTCTATAACGGATTACCTAATAGATATAGCAAGTATCTAAATATGCCGAGTGAAATCGGTACGAAGTACGCTTGTACTGATAAGTATGGTGATGCAACTAAGCTCTATGGCTACAATACTACGGCAGGGATGAAGACTAGTACAACCAACAATACCACCGGAATTTATGATATGGTTGGCGGGATATTTGAAACGGTGGCTACTTGCAGTGTAATTGGCTCGGAGAACGGTAACTGTTTGGGTGGTAAGCCATACGTAGATTATCTCCACGCAAAGAAGATAGGC
Organism: uncultured Candidatus Saccharibacteria bacterium; assembly: GCA_947090635.1. GTDB lineage: Bacteria > Patescibacteriota > Saccharimonadia > Saccharimonadales > Saccharimonadaceae > Nanoperiomorbus. Next base: position 19,650 of record CAMUOM010000006.1, read on the forward strand.
GATTGTACTTGGGAAACTTGCGGTGGCCAAGGCTTATATGAGCTAGAGCTTGACGCCAAAAAGGTTTGTGCTGGGGATGATAGGGACAGTATTGCGCAATGTGGGTTTTACAATGGAGCTAGTGAACTTGACGGTGTATTTATGTCGTGGGACACGACTGCTGCTATTAGCAGTAATAATGGTAAAAATAGAATGCTTGTGCGTAGCAGCAACAACGACCAAACATTCAATGGGTGGCCGTCTATGTTTGCCGTAGATACGGCAGGTGATGGTAGCACCCGCGTCATACTATCGCCAAGGCCATATTAGGGCATCGCGCCTAGTTGCCACGACATCGTGCTTGTGCTATACTAAATAAGTAATAAAATTGTGCGAGAGCTAGCTGCGATAGCTAGTCAATAACCAGTTGACGAGAAGGAGGGTTTTAATGAGCCGAAGTTATTTAGTGGCGCCGCGGGCGGCAATCTATACTGGAGCGGCGTTAGTAGCTGCGCTGGGATTATTTGCGATGCCGGCGCATGCGGCCGAGCCGACTAGTGCGACTAAGGCAATTAGCATTAATGTTGACCCAGTAGTTAATTTGACGTCGCAAGGCGACTCTTATAAGGCGACGGCTAATATTACGGTGCGGGCGAGTGAATCAAATGGCTTTAGGCTGACTATGGCAGCGAGCGGGCAGGATTTGGTGAATGTAGCGAACGATAAGTATAAGATTACCGCTGTTAGTGAGGGCAAGCCGGCTAAATTATCGGCCAACCAGTGGGGCTACGCGTTCAATCAAGCTGCGACTGAGTTTAGTCAAGTTCCTACGGCGGCCCATTCGTTGCAGCTTGCGAATACTCTGCCGAACAACTTGGACGGTTGCGCTAGTATTAGCGAGTGCACAAAGTCGGTGACTTTTGCGGCGAATATTGACAATACCACTCTACCAGCTGGCCGTTATAGCACGCAGGTTGTTTATACTGTTACGCCAAAGTTGGCGCCAAAGCCACCAGTGGTGAGCAAGTCTATTTGTCGGGCGGGCGCTGCGGATAACGACTGCAAGGTTGACATCGACCCAGATATGGTGCCAGTAAAATATATTAGTAAGACTGACAAAAAAGGCCAGGAGACCGGTAAGGCTGAGCTGCTAAGCGTAGCCGACCCAGAAGCTGCCGATAGTGGCTGGTATAATTATGCCAGCAAGCAGTGGGCGAACGCTGTGACGGTGAAGAAGGAAGCTTACGCGAAGTACAAGGGCAAGAGTGAGCCAATTGACCCAGCCGATGTTTTGGGCTACTGGGTGTACATTCCGCGCTACGCTTATGAGGTGATGCGCCGCGATTATACCGATAAATTAGTTAAAGCGCAGAACTTTAACGTTCATTTTGAGAAAGCAACTGATCCAAAGCGCATACCGGCGGCGTGTCCAAACCAAGGCAGCGACTATCGTACTGAGTGTGGCTTGAACCGCGATTATATTGACGGTAAGCCAAGTAACCAAGGCACTTGGGCGACCCACCCGGCCTTTACCTTTGGTGAGAAAGAGCTCAACGGTATCTGGTTTGCGAAGTTTAACACTACCGGTAACCTCAAGCAGCCAACAGTTTTGCCGAAATTGCCGCAGCTTTCTGGTGCGACTGAAGGTGTCGATAGCGCTGACGCTCCAATGGAGTTTTATGCGGCGGCGAAGTCACTTGGCGTGGCTGATGTGGCCAATATGGCTGGCGGTACGCCGTTAGCGACTCAGAACAGCCACAACTTGGCGCGCTATAGCTCGCGCATGGTCAACAATAAGGATTGGAGCGCCATGGCTTATCTCACGGCGAGCCAATATGGTATTGGTTATAGTGGAGTACGAAGAGTTGGCGCAACAACTTATAAAACTACAGAAGCTAAAGATAGATATAAACTATATCTTACTGGCTGTGGTAGAGGTATCAATAATGTAGCTACGAGGAAGACGGAGGCGGATAAATTTGATACGAGCAAGGTCTGCGGTGGTGCTGAGTATGATTATGATAATAGGGGGCGATTTACTAGTACAACTGGGACTGTCTCTGGTGTTTACGATACAGCTAGCGATTCTGCTAAAGCTTTCGTGGCGGCGGGGTATAGTGACAACCTTGCGCACGCCATGGGTGAGGCTAAGGTTGATGCGCGGTATACTAACCTGTATAACTTTAGCGAATTCAAGCAATGTACCTGGCTAAATTGTGGTGGCCAAGCGTTGCATGAGGTTAACCTATATCACTATAAAAAACCAGGTAGCCAATCGAAAGATGGTACTGGCCAATGGCTGTCTGACAAAGGGAGTAAATTTGTCTCCGCCGAAGAACCTTGGTTCAATCGATATAGACTCTTTGATGCAGAACCTGTAGCTGGTATGCCAATCAAGCCAGCTGACAATAAGAAAGACAAAGATGTCAGATATACGTATTCCTTCCGCGTCGTGCTGGGTGACTTCCGCCAGTAGTGAGCCGCGGCTGGTTAGTGGCTAAAGTAGGCGCGAGATTACCGTTAGCCCCTTGCGCAATTTGGCATAAGCGGTTATAATATAAATATTACGAAGGATAGGTTATGATGCGCAACAAAATAACAAAAAATACGACTTTTTACCGGCTAGCCTGCAGTCATCGGGTTAGCCAAGTCCGCTTTGGCACGCTGGTGTTTGGCGCTTTAATGGTGTCGGGCATGGTGGCGCCGTACTTCTCGGGGCACGTGGCGCGCGCCGACAAGTATGACGACCAGATAAACGCCATTAAGCTGCAGATAGCCGATTATGATAGCCGCCGGAGCGATTTACACGCGCAGGCCGACAGCCTGCAGAACAAAATTACCGATTTACAGTTGCAGCAGCAGCAAATTCAGGCGCAAATTAATCTTACCACCACTGAGCGCGATTCTTTGCAAAAGAAGATTGAAGAGACGGAGGTGAAGATTAAGAACCAAGCGACCGCGCTGAGTGAGAGCTTGAAGAATCAGTACCTGAATGGCGAAATGTCCGCTCTTGATATCCTAATGAACAGTCATTCTATCAGTGATTACGTTGACCGTCAGACGCAGCAGCAAGTGGTGAGCGACAACATTAAAAAGAGCGTGGACAGCATTAGAACTATGAAGTCGACACTCGAGAAGTCGAAGCGTCGCGCCGAGGCGTTATTAGCGAGTCAGAAGGACCAAAACGCCGCTCTTGATGCTACTCGCAGTGCTCAGCAGACGTTGCTAAACCAGACCAAGGGGCAGGAGTCGGCTTACCAAGAGCTAACCAAGCAGAGCAACGACCGCATCGCGCAGTTGAAGCAACAGCAGGCTGCGGAAATCGCCGCTCGTATGCGTGCGAAGGGCGGCAACCGCCTCAAGACGGCGGCGGGTACCGCTTGCGGCGGTGGCTATCCGGACAGCTGGTGTCGCGCGCCAAAGGATTCCATGGTGGATAGCTACGGCATGTACAGTCGCGAGTGCGTGAGCTACGCCGCATTTAAGGTGGCTAGCACCTATGGTTGGCCATCATACTGGACGCGTGGCGGCAACGACGCTAAGAACTGGCTAGGCCGCGCTAAGGGGTATGGCATTCCAACCGGCAGTACGCCAAAGCCGGGCGCGGTGGCGGTGATGCGCAATGGTACTTATGGCCATGTGGCGTGGGTTGAGTCGGTCAACTCGGACGGCACGTTTAACTATTCGGACTACAATTCGGACAACCGTGGCAACTACGCTATGCACTACAACGCCAACCCAGGGTTGTTTGATGGCTACATCTACTTCGCCCAGATGCCATAGTATCTGCGATAGCAGTTACGCATAGTTACATATACCCCCGCATTTGCGGGGGCTATAATATCTTATCTATGTCGCGACGGCTATATATTAGCCTACGCACTTCCATTGTGTCGCCAATAACGACATAGAAAATAGAAAAATTTTTTATGTTAATTCTATAGTATGTTTGATTGTGTGGCTTGCGTGTTTGATACGGCGCAAAAGCTAGTGGCGCCACGTGCCTCTCTCTAATTGCTAGCTTTACTGCATTGCTGAATTTTAGCGCTGCCTCTGGGTTTTGTAGCGTACATTGTATATATTGCACAGCTTCCTCTAGGTCGTCCCTAAAAATAGGTAAGAAGGTTAATTTATAGATTTGGGGTTGCACGTAGTTGCTTCTCTATATTATCAAAAACCTCAGATTCAGAAAGGCGGGCGCGGGAGTGAGCTGCCGCCGCGTCGGCTTCGTCTAGTTTGCGCTCGATGCGGTCGGTGAGGGCGTCATACTGCGCCATGCTCATTAGGACCATCGCGCCATGCCCGTTTTTGGTCAGAAAAACAGGGGTATTTGTTTTGGTGACGGCGTTTTCTATTTCAGGGAATTTATTTCTTAGGTCAGATACTGGGCGGATGTCTATCATAATTTAATCTCCTTTATTATCATAATTTTATCATTATTTAGGTATTAAGCAAATACTGGCTGAACATTGTAGTCGGCGAACTATGCTTTGGTAGTGGGGTAGTGTGCTGCTGGGGAGAAGTTTCCATTCCATGCGGTTGTGCTTGTGGTATAATGGTAGCAATGAGTGAGGGTGAAAATAATTATCAGGGAGTTTGGGCGACGCAGCCAAGCTCGACCGCCCGTAAGTCACGCCAAGGCGTGACTCCAGCGGTATGCTTTTTAATCGCGCTAGGCACGGGGCTGGTGTGCTTCGCGCTAGGCACGCGATTCCAAAATGTGTCATTTAATACTATCGACTACGGCAGTTTGCGCGAAGTTTACGACACATTGCAGCAGAAGTTTGACGGCAAGCTCGATAAAACTAAGCTTGAGCAAGGCGCAATGCGCGGGCTAGTGGCTGGCGCGGGCGACCCATACACGGTCTACCTGACCGACGAAGAGGCCAAGGCTCTGACTGACGACCTTGCGGGCTCCTTTGAAGGTATCGGCATCGCTATGGGTATCAGCCAAGACAAGCAGTTGCAGGTGATGTCGATTCTTGACGGCGGTCCGGCGCAGAAGGCGGGGCTGAAGAGTGGCGACTTGATTGCAGCCATTGACGGCGAGCCGTCGCTTGACTTGCATCCAGCGAAGGCAGCGAAGAAGATTCGCGGGCCGATTGGTACAGAGGTAAAGCTGACCATCATTCGTGGTACGGAGCGTAAGGACTTCACCCTGAAGCGTGACAAAATTACCACACCGAGCGTCACGTGGCGTAAGGAAGGCGACTTTGGTTATATTCGCGTGTCGCAGTTCGGCGCAGATACGGCGTCGCTCATGAATAAGGCGGGCAAGGAGCTGACTGGTCAGCACGTGAAGGGCTTGGTGCTTGACTTGCGCGATAACGTTGGCGGCTATGTGGACGCTGCGCAAGACTTGGCCGGTATGTGGCTACCGAAGGGCAACATGGTGGTGCAGGAGCGCCGCGGCTCGCAGGTGATGGGCACGCTGTTGTCGCAGGGTGAGCCAACTCTTAACCAGTACAAGACTGTGGTGCTAATTAACGGCGGTTCGGCTTCGGCGGCGGAAATCTTGGCGGGCGCCTTGCATGATTACGGTCGCGCCACCTTATTGGGTGAAAAGTCTTACGGCAAGGGCAGTGTACAACAGCTATTGCCAATTGACGGCGGACAACTTAAGGTTACTGTAGCTAAGTGGTACACGCCGAAGGGCAAGAATATCAACCACGAGGGTATCAAGCCAGACAAAGAAGTGAAGCTTGACGCCGAGCAGCTCAAGCAGGGGCGCGACAACCAGCTTCAAGCTGCGCTTGACGAGCTAAAGAAATAAATTAGAATTATCTAATTGCGCATACCCCCCTGCATTTAATGCGGGGGTATTTTTATTAATGTTATAATTTTAGTATTATAACAATGCAACAATATTAAGCAAGAAGGGAACTTATGCGCTATCAGATAAAACAGCTAACATTTGACAACGGCGTGTCGGGGTTAATAGTTGATATCCCAAATGCCGCCTCAGTCTACTGTTTACTTAACTTTAGCGGCGGTTACGATGCGGTGGAAGACTACCGGCATAAGCATCAGGTGGCGCACGTACTAGAACATGTTTCGCATTACACACAGGGTAGAACTGACTCGATGCTAGATGCTTGGTGTCAAAATGGTGCGTGGGCGAATGCGTTTACTGATATTCGCGGCATTAATTATGAAGTTGAGTGCCCGCGGTATGACGTGGCGCGAGTGCTCGATTTGATGGCGCAAATGTTGGAGCGGCCGGATGTTACTGCGGAATATCTGGCGTGTGAGAAGAAGAATATTATTAATGAGCTAAACGCTCGCATCGGGCGAGACCAATATTGGTTGACTCATGAAGCGAAGGCTTGGCTTGGTCATTATAGTTTACAAGCACGGGACGCTATTGCTACGCTTGATGACATTACATTAGAGGACGTTCAGCAGTATCGCGAAAGAGTTTTTACCACAGATAATTTACGTTTCATTGTGGCGGGCGACTTTAGCGGCGACCATACCGTGGCCGATCGCTTGCGTGGGCTGGGTTTGCCACGTGGCGTTCGTCCTGAGCGGCCAATCTTACAAGCGCCCGATGGCACACAGAGCTACACTGGTGGGCACAAGCCGACACAGCTGGTCGCGTTGGGGCTAGACTTTATTTTGCGGCGGCCACTGAGCTTTTATGAGGCTCAAGTGCGCGACTTAGCGCGATTTTGGCTGTTCCGCGGCTATAGTTCGCGGGTGTTTGGCGAGGCGCAGGCTAAGGGGTGGTCAACTTACATTGCAGGCGCTGGCCTTGATGACAATAGCAATATTGCGGAGCCACTGTACATCTTGACGCGCTGTAAGCCGGATTATATGGTTGATATTATACGGCTAATTGGACACGCTTTGGTTGAGCTGAGACGTGGCGAACTACCGCAGGCTGAGTTAGCACGTGTGAAGTCAAGCGTGATTGGGCGTGAGTCGATGGCTTACGAGACGGCGCCTGATGTTGTGCGGGCGATTAGTAAGCGTTATTTTGCTAGCGGCGAGGTAGTGGACTTGAATGCTGCGCCAGAGATAATTCACAATATTACTGTGGCAGATATTCAGCAATTAGTGCAAGAAATTTTGGCGGATAATTCGCGCCTATTGGGTGTTTTTGGTGATGTAACCGAGGCTCAGGTTAAGGACGCGGTGGCAGCGCTGGATGCGGCGCTGAAGCATTAAGCTGCTAGCGACGGACGGGGCTTTATTAAGTTAGTTCACTATACGTCCATACGACCATAATTAAATCCCAGCCTTATGGCTGGGATTTAGGGTTAAGCTTAGTTAAAATAGCTTGATTTTATTGATTGGCCAGAGGCGAACGCCAACCGGGCCAACGATGTTTTCAAATGGAATGGTGCCGAGGCTTGGCCGGCCGCCGCCATTGCGGCTGTCGGTGGAGTAGTTGCCATAACGGTGGTCGCCATCCACAAAGATTTCGCCTTGTGGCACAGTGATATCAGTGCCTTCGCCGGCAACACATGGGTTGACCTCTTTATCATTCGGTGCCAAGTTCTTGAAAGTTGGGTATGGGTCAAAGCCCTCGGGATGCTCTTGGTTGTAGATGTAGAGGTGACAGTTTTTTACTACCACACGCTCGCCCGGCAGACCAGTGACGCGCTTCACCACATATTCTGGCTGGCCTACGCTCGTAAGAGCTGTACTCTTAAAGACGATAATGTCGCCGCGCTTTGGTATGTACGGTTGACCTTGTAAGCGCGCGAAGGTGACTGGTAGGCGGTTAACCAACACGCGGTCGCTGCCGTTTTGACCTTCTAGGGTTGGCTCCATACTAGGCCCCACGACGTCGAAACTCTGAAAAATGTAATTGTTGATGGCCCAAGCGCCGATGACGACGGCGACAATAAAGCCGAAAATACGGCTAAAATCATGCCAAGCGTTCTTGGCTGAGGCGCGGTCCATTGGCCTTGGTTCTTCCACGGGCTGCAGTTTTAGCGGTTTATCTGCATTGGTATTCACTCTATCTATTGTAGCGCAACTATAAGCATTTTGTCCAGAACTCGCGCGGTATGTTATAATGTAATTATCTATGGCGGATTTTATACATTCGGTACATCACCACGGCTGGCTTGCGCTGGTGACACATGTGGTGGCAAACGTGGCACTCGGCTTTTTGATGGTGCTACTGGTGTACTTTTTTAAGACGCCGTGGCTCGCCATTGGCTTGCTGCTGATTTCGAAGTGGCGCGTGCTAGCGGTGCGACCGCGTTATTGGTGGGCAAATATTTTAAGTTCACTGCCGGACTTGGTGGTCGGGTTGAGTGTGATTATGCTGGCCGCTTATGTAGGCGACACTTACGAGGGGCTGATTCGCAACGGCATGGCGCCGACGATGGGCACGCTCGGGTGGAGCTTTAACGTTAACGCGCTTGAGGTTCAGCTGGGTATTGGTGCGCTGTATGCCATCTGGTTGACGTGGATTAAGCCGCTGTCGAGTGAACGCGCGGTGCTATTTCAGGCTGGTGTGTGTGAGCTGCTGGGCCTGATGGTGATTTATACGATGTCGAAGGAGACGCTTTGGTTGGCGCTAGTGCTGACTTTTGTCGTGGCGTTTAGTGCTGCGCGGCAGGCGCTGGGGCAGTACGACGAAAAGTCGCGGTCGCTGCTGGCTTCAGTGTGGGGCGTCTTGATTACCGTTTTAGGTTACGCTTGTTGGCACTGGAACGTCATGTATCCGGTGATTTCGCTGTTGATTTTGCTACCGCAGATTGTGATTTTTGTGGCAGTGATTTCGTTTATTACCATCAAGGTGTACAAGGCGTGGGCGGACGACCGCCACGTGACGTGGGAGGAACTGGGTGCGCCAGTGGTGTTTGCCATTGCCACGACTCTGGCAGTGCTAATCTTCTTCAGTCGCTTGTTTGATTTGCCGACGCAGCCATAACAGAGGTGGCGCGTTAGTCACACTTCCTTGAAAATTGTACAATAAAAATTGTATTCAGTCGCTCGGTGTCGATAGGTGGTTTTGTCTATTTGGCTTAAGTGAACTTCAAGTATAGCTACACTTGTTTGAGTACATACCATGGGTATCGGGTGCGCATTTCAGCGATAGAAATATCGAAAAAGGCTGTAACGCATTTCACACCGTTTTACATTGCAACCAAAATAAGTTTGTTACTTATTGCCCTTAGCTCTATTATGAGTTTTGCAAAGCATCTGACAATTTGACTCGTCTGTCGCACCACCTTTGCTCCAAGCTGTTACATGGTCCGCGTCCATTTCGCTCAATTTATAGATACGTTTGGAATTGTTGTCACTACCCAAAGCGCAAAGCGGACAATTCGATGTATCTTTTTCTTTAGCAGCTTCAGTTTGGCGAGCGTACACTTGTTTTTTTGTTTTCTCGTCAAATACTCGTATGTTAAGAAGAGTTTTATCGGATTCTCCACCAAGCACATACTCGATAACACCACGTTTATTTTGAACTTGAGAATCCTCCAAAAGCGCAGATACTCGTTCCGTAATCTGAGCCTTACTATAGGCATTTTTGTGGTACATAGTGTACAACTTGCCCCATTCTTGGCCACACATTTCATTTCCAGTATAGTCAAATATTGAATCTATCCAATCTATTACGGTATCAAAGTGGTTTTTCAACTGTTTAATGTCTGCATCGTTTCTATGTTGAGCCATATAATCGTCAATTTTTCCATCACTCACCCAGTCTAGAGCAGTTTCAAGAATTGCTTGACGTTTAGGATCGCCTTTCACATATGTTTGCCACATATTCATCTTAGAATTAGAAGTATTTGAAAATTCTTCCTTAGCAAGCGTTACAAAACTACCATGATAAGCCGCATTTCTTAGTTCTTGTTTCACTAGCGGAACTCCGGCAATGTTAATAGTCTCAAACCATGCTTCAATTTCTGAAGGCGTTCCTTCGCATACGTAAATTGTAAGCTTTGTATTACTAATTAAATCTTGCTCATCTTTGGAAAGACTGTTGAAATATTTTGGTTTGCCATCACGTTCAACGGCAAAAGGCCACGATTGATTAACAAAACGTGCGAATGATGTAATACGCTGCTGCCCATCTAATACTTCATACATTCCGTCATTATTCTTCACAAAATAAATTAAGCCAAGAGGATAACCTTTGAGCAGAGAATCGACAACAGCAACATCTTTTTTACCATCACCATAAATATAATTTCTTTGATACTCAGGCTGAATAATAAGCTTACCATCTAAACCGAATAGGCCCTTATCTTCGTTTTTATCGTAAATAAAGCCTTTGCAAATATCTCCAACTGTCCAATCAGTTACAAGTGTTGTTTTCATAACTAGTTACCTCTGCTTTCCTTATTAGTATTCTGACATAAGTTTTCTTTCCATTAATAGTGCAGTCATTTATAAGCCCATTTTGTAAATTTGTTGCTAGTGGGAAAATAACTTCTACAGGCGTCTTTTGCGCATGATTGTTATTCTCGCGTAAGTAGGATGCCCATTTATTTTTCCTTCTGCGTTCTTTATCATTCCCGGAATCGATGTTGTACAAGGATACGAAAGTATGGTTGTACTCTCTCTCTCTCTCGTGAAGACTAGATCTTTGCCGTCCTCACCTTTTCTAAACGCTACGATATCGAACTGGTCTGGATTATATTTGTCCATAAACGTAATAGGCACACCCATCACACCGTCATAATCTGAAGGTATACATTCGGTAAATGGAACTTCAATTGCATCGTAGTTGTCGTAATGAGGGTACTCGAGTTTGCCATAGTCTTTTTCAAGCTTTTTCTGCAATTTTTTGTTGAATTTAAGATTATGTTCCATTGTGTCAAGTATCAGATGCTCGTGACGCTTTCCGTGGTCAATATTGGTGAACCATCCAACATTACGAAATTTCACTAAGCCTGTATTATCATCGTAAACACCATCAGCAAAATTTCTAATAGAATCATTAGAAATTTTAAAGAACGCGTTTCCACCAGAAAAACCAGGTCCGAGCCAAATTTTATTATCACTTAATAGAGGGAAGACATCTTTATAAGTAATAACATTTTTATTCCCTATAATTACAAACTGCTTATTGGCTTCTAAAATCCATGCTAAAAACTCTCTAAAGAGTGAAAAGGGTGGGTTGGTAATAATAATATCTGCCTCGTCACGAAGCTTCTTTACTTCACTACTTCTAAAGTCGCCATCACCTTTAAGATATCCGGTAATTCAATGTCGTCAGTATCAACCGTGCCATTGCCATCTGTATCGCGAGTTAGAGTAAAAAGTTTACCGTGCGTATCATGTTGTTGTGGATTATACAAAGGCGACTTGAGCTCAAATAATGTAGGCTGTTTATTTGCTACTCCTTGTGCATAAGAAGTTGAAATAAGCTTTTTTATACCAAGCCTTGTAAAATTTGATGCAAAATATTTAGTGAAATTAGACCATTCTGGATCATCACAGGGGAGAAGAATCGTTTTATCTTTGAATACCTCGGGATTATATTCAATATAGGCATTCATTTCTGCTTCTATATCACTATATTGGGTATAAAATTCGTCGTTCTTCGCGTTTCTAGCGGCGCTTAGGCTTGAATTATCAGCCATTATTTGTCACCTCGTTTAGTAGTTTCTTATTGTTGGACTTGCTATGATATATTGGCATAAACAACATCGTTTCACATTTATATGTATGCATAGTACCATGTTATAAGATTGTTTTCAATATGTAGTCAGTGTATAAATTTATATTTACTTTTAAGCACTTGACATTGAGCAAACACTCCCCACGTGGTTCGTTTAAGCGGCGCGTTGTAGGACGAGGGTGAACGGCGCCCTTGAGACGACTTCAAGTCCGCTCCTAGCGGCTCGGTCGGCCACTTGGTCGAGCTGGTGGGTTTCCATTTCCATTATCAGGTAGCCGTGCGGCGTGAGGTAGTTACGCGCGACGGCGACGAGCTCAAGCATTAGGCAGTTGCCGTGGTCGTAAGTGTAGAGCGCGAGGTTCGGCTCGTGCGCTAGCTCAGGCGAGTAGTCGGCGCGCCGGTCGTAGTCGAGGTACGGCAGGTTGGCAAGGATAAAGTCGAAGTGTCCCGTGATATTATTAAATAAGTTCGAGTTGACGAAGGTAATTTTATTGTCTACGTGGTAGCGGCCGGCGTTGAGTTCGGCGACGGGCAGTGCTTCTTGGCTGATGTCGCTGGCGGTCACTCTGAGGTTGGGCAGTTCAAGCTGCGCTGTGATGGCGAGGCAGCCTGAGCCAGTGCCGACGTCCAACAATGTGCTGTGTTGGTCGGGGTGGTAGAGCTGCTTTAGAGTCTCAATTATAACTTCACTCTCTGGGCGCGGAATCAGTGTGGCGGGCGTGACGGTGAAGTCGCGGCCATAAAATGCTTTGTGGCCGGTGAGATAGGCAACGGGAATGTGCCGTGCGCGCTGGGCGATGAGGTCGAAGAAGACAGCGGCGGTCGCGGCGTCAACCACTTGGTCGCCGTGAGCGAGCAGGGTGGTGCGGTCGAGCTTGGTGGCGCAGGCAAGCAAAAGCTCGGCGTCAAGCCGCGCCGAGTCAATGTGGTGCAGCATAAGGCGCTGCGTACCAGTGGTCAAAAGTTGTTCAATTGTGAAGTCTGCCAATGCCACCTCTATTTAATCGCCGCCTGTTGCAAGTTTAGTTCGCGTTCGTGAGCGCGGAGGTGTTCGATGATGTCGTCAATTTCGCCATTCATCGCGGCCGGCACGTTAGAGCGCGAGTACTTGATGCGGTGGTCGGTGATGCGGTCCTGCGGGAAGTTGTAGGTGCGAATCTTTTCGCTGCGGTCGCCCGAGCCAATCAAGGCGCGGCGCTCGGCGGTCTCGGCGGCGTTCTGCTTATCAATTTCAATCTGGAGCAAGCGCGAGCGCAAGACTTCCATGGCCTTCTTCTTGTTTTCAATCTGTGAGCGGCCGTCTTGGTTGGTGACAATCAGGCCGGTCGGTAAGTAAGTGATGCGCACAGCGGAGTCGGTGGTGTTGACGCCCTGGCCGCCTTTGCCGGAACTGCGGTAGATGTCGATGCGGAGGTCCTTCGGGTCGATGTCAATGTCGGCTTCGGACGCTTCAGGTAGTACGGCAACAGTGGCGGTGCTGGTGTGAATGCGGCCCTGCGACTCGGTGACGGGCACGCGTTGTACACGGTGGACGCCGGATTCAAACTTGAGTTGGGCGTATGGCTCGTCACCCGTCACCTTAAAGACTACCTCTTTAATGCCGCCGGCGTCGTTGGCGCTTTCGGTCATAATCTCAGTTTTGAGGTGATGAGTCTCGGCGTAGCGGAGGTACATTTTGAGCAATTCGCTAGCAAAGAGCGAAGCTTCGTCGCCACCCGCGCCAGCGCGGATTTCCATAATGACGTTTTTGTCGTCGTTTGGGTCGTGCGGGGCGAGCAAGGTGTTGATGGCGTCGTTGATTTGTACCAGTTGCGCCTCGAGGTCAGGAATTTCGGCTTGTGCCAGCTCGGCCAGCTCGTCGCTACCAGTGGCGAGCTCTTTGGCCTCTTCTAGTTGGTGATGCAGTTCATTGCGGCGTTCCGCCTTCGCCAAAATGTCGCTGATTTCTGCCAGCCGCTTGGCCTTTTTGCTGTACTGCGGGTCAGAGAAGGCCTGCGGGTCGGCCATAAATTGCTCGAGCTCGGCTTGCTCGCGCTTTAGTTCATCAAGATTGATTGCAATTTCCATAATATTATTATACCAGATATGAGCGGGCAAAATAAAACTACCCCTAACGGCGTCAGGGGTAGCAATGCGGACAGGCTAAGCCTCGAGTTCAGCCTTGGCTTTGGCAGCCTCGGCCTCAGCTTTGGCCTTAGCGGCAGCCTTTGCAGCAGCAACCCGCTTGGCTTGAGCTTCCTTAAGTTCTTTTGCAGCCTTCATCTTGGCGGCAAAGCGATCAACACGACCTTCGGTGTCGATAATCTTCTCTTCACCAGTGAAGAATGGGTGGCTCGCTGAAGAAATGTGGAGCTTGATTAGCGGGTACTCGTTGCCGTCCTCCCACTTGGTGGTCTCGTTTGATGGAGCGGTTGACTTCGTCAAAAATGAGAAGTGTGCGGCTTCGTCTTCAAAAACTACCAAGCGATAGTCCTGTGGATGAATACTTGTCTTCATATCTACTATATTTTACCGCATTTATTTTGAAATGTCAAAGCGCGCGGCGCGCGACAGCGGTTAGCTAGGCTGGCGGGCGGGTGATGGGGTGGAATTTTGCTTGTGGCGAGCAGTTTAATGAATTGCGCGTGGCACTATAAAACCCCGCCGAGGCGGGGTGGTGGTGACTAATGATGATCGCCGTTTTGATTGCCGTTAGCGCTGAGCTGGACACAAGGCGCGGAACCGCTGATGGCTGGGTTGGTGGCGCACAAGGTGATGGATAGGCTGCGGAGGTTGTCGGCAATAGACTTGTCGGAATTAATCTTCGTTTGGAAGTCGCCGTTCTGCTTGGTGAGGTCGGCAATCTTTTTATTCTGGTCGTCGATGCTCTTCTGCTTTTCGTCGAGTTGCTGTTTGGCTTCGTCGTTTTTCTTGGTGAGGTCGGCAATCTTGGCCTGCAAGGCGTCAAACTGAGTTGAAGTTTTGCTGCTGCTATTGGCGCGGTCGCTGATGTAGTCGCTTGATTGGGCAAGCTTGGCTTGGGCGTCAGCTAACGCGGCGTTCTTCTTGTTATTATCATAGCCGAACCACACAGCAACACCAGTGCTGGCGAGGAACAAGATGAAGAAAATAATGGTCAGCAGCGAGATGGTTACTTGCCGCTGCTTTGGCGCTTTAGTACGGGCAACTGGCGGCTGGTCTTTGGCGGCTGGAACCGGTGGTTGGTCACTTGGAGCGGCGTCAACTGATGCCGCGTCAACCTCTGGCTGGGCGGCGTCTTTGTCAACGTCGCCCTCTTTGACGTCAAGCGGCTTGTCGAGTGGGTCTTGGTTGGCGGCTGCCTTGAGGTCACTAAAGTCGGTGGCAGGTGGCTCTGGCAGTCCAGATAAGTCAGTTAAATCTGGCGCTTCTGGCACAGCAGGTGCTGGCTGTTCTACTACCGGAGTTGGCGGAATAGGCGCTTCGGGTTGCAACATGTTATCCATCGTAATGCGACGGTTCAACCTTCGGCCAAGCCCATCATTGCCGGCCAAAAAATTGTCCGGATGCGGGTCGTTTGCTAAATCGCGGTCGCTTAAAGGCTTTGCCAACGCCGGTTTAAAAGGGTCGTTCTGTCTCATTTCTGTCTCAAATCTCCCACCTAATTGTTATTCTGCTTAAGATAATAACAAATTTTGTGCAGCATTGCAAGACGTTTATGGCTATTTTAGGACAATCGAGGTGGCTTAGTTGACAATTTTGGTCTTTTGTGCTAATGTATAAATATGATGAAAAACCACAATAGCGAAAAAATCAACCGTGCGCCTCAGTCTGAACTAGAGCGACAAGTGCGCGAGCGTGAGCAGCGCAAGGTGGTTGGTCAGCTCGCCGTGCGCGCTGGCTTGCTTTACGACGTCAAGGCGCTCGACCAAACCGAGATTGGTCAGTTTAAGCTACCGCAGTACGAACAGCCTGACGCTAAGGCTAACAAGGCAAAATAACTCAGCTAGAACTCGCCTCGTGCCCAGCTATCTTCATTGAAGCTGGGCTTTATTTATATATAATATATAGCAAAATTGGCGCATTAGGCTTACGCTAAGTACTTGACGTTTGGCTCGCGGGGGGGGGTACAATAAAAGCACATACATTTACAAGCACTTGTTTATGTAGAAGCTAGTTTAAAGAAGGAGAGTAGATGAGTAAACGCAAATACTTGAACGCCATATCGGTTGGCGTGATGGCTTTTGGCACGTTGGCGCTGGGCGTGGCATTTGTCTTGCCAGACGCTTTGGCGGCTAACGCTGCGAGTGACAGTGACGTTCAAAAGGAGTTGGATAGAATCGTCAAGCAGGGCGATGCGGCTTATCCTAAGTATGTACAATACAAGAAATTAGCTGATGAAGCGAAGGCAAAGCTAGACAAGGCTACTGCTGAGGCAGTTGCGGCCGATAAGGCGGCAGCCGATAGTAATGCTATAGCTACCAAAGCGTGGCTTGAACAAAATTACGTCAAGGCTTTAAACGAGGCCGAGAGCCTGCGCGCGCCAGGTTCGGCGACATATAAGGCGGCTGACGAGCTTGAGAAGTTTGACCAAGAGAAGGGTTACACCAAGAATCGCATTGAGGAAGCCTTCCTTAATAGTCTTATCAAAGCTGCCGACAAGCCAAAGCCAGCGGCAGACAAGGCGTCTCAGTTGGTGGCATTAGCCGATGTCATGGACGGCATCGACACGAAAGTTTTAACCGATAAGCAGGCAGGTGCTCTCAAGAATTACAGTGTGTACTTCCGCGGCAAGAAGGTGGTAAAAGGTAAGCCGAGCAAGGTTCTTGAAGATATCAATGACGCTATTAAGTTCGCTGCTGGTGCTGAGCGCAGCACAAAAGATAAGGGCATGTCTAACAATGCTAAGACCTCAGGTTGGGGCTATAGCCAGCCAGTCCTCAGTGTATGTGGCGCGACGCGTTACGATGAGAATGCTTGGGCCTACGAAACCTATAATGGCTATGGAAAGAAAAACGAGCATGTCGCTAGGGTCAATCAGGACTTCGCGATGTTTATGCAAAAGGTAGAAGAACGCTTCCACGCCGTGATTGATGGCAAGCTAGACAAGGCAGCTCTCACTGCTCAGCGCGACCAAGCTAAGCAAGATTACGAGAAGGTAGCTACAGAGTTTGCTCAGAAGGAAAAGGCAGCGCACGATGCTTGTACTGCCGCTAAGGCAACGTTTGAAGCACCAACAAAGGCGATTGAGCAGTTTGGGAAGGCTAGGGCAGAGGCTCCGAAGTTAGCTGCCAAGGCTCAGGCGGCGCATGCTGCAGTATTGCCGCTAGCAGTTGCGGAATGGGATGCTGCCACTAACTTGCGCCCGTATGCTGAGGAAGTTAGCTCGCTCAAGGAACAACTAGCGAAACTAGCTGAGGGTAAGGGGCTTAACTTTGTCGCGAAGCAGATTCGTGGTAGCAAGAATTCAACCTTTGCTGCACTAGCAAATCTAGTACGCGAGGCTTTGCTAAAGCCAGTTACTCCAGCTCCAAAGCCAAATCCAGTTGACCCAACGCCAGCGCCAGCGCCAACGCCGACTCCAACCCCAGCTCCAAATCCAGCTGATGAGGATGACTACAATCCTGCAACGGATGACCACCTATTGGATTATCCAGAACTTCCAGATAACGATAACGAGCTCAACGCTTATCCTAGCTTGACTAATGAAGAGCAGGGCAAGAAGGCTCCTAACACCAAGACTGCTGACAATAAGACTCCTGAAAAGCCAGCTAAGAAGGGTGGCGAAACCATTGTGGTTACCCCAGAAAGCAAGACTCAGAAGCCAGAACAGAAGCAAGCTAGCACTGACGCCAAGGGCGCTGAACAGAATCAGTCTCAGTCTCAGTCTCAGGGCCAGCAAAAGGTTAAGAAGGGTCACCACAAGTTTGGTGCACCTAACACTGGTTACGAATTCTAATCTGTAAAGTATAACTTCGCGTTTACAGTGTATTACCGCCATCCCTCCAGGGGGTGGCGGTTTTGGTTGCTTCTGTTATTGCACTAATGCTTATGCAGCGATATAATAAGGGTATTAGTGGAGACACTAGAAAGAGTAAAAGGAGTAATATGAAATCAGTAAAATCTTTTCCGCTTCTAGCCATGGGCGTATTGGCTTTTGGCTTGGTTGGCGTGACTGCGTTGGCGCCGGTCGCTAATGCAAATCAGCTGCTTAGTGGCTCACATACATCTCAACCTCAGCAGAATAAAAGTGGGCAGCAGACGGTGCAGGCGGTAGTGCCAATGAACTTGGGCATTAATTTGAGTGCCGGTAGTGAGTTAATCCAGGGCAAACCGGGTGAAATCAGTAAGTTTGCTGAGGGAAATGTGACGAGCAATTCTCTACACGGCTACACTGTAACTTTAAAAGATGCCGACGAGTTTAATGGTATGCGGCTTAATGGTACTGACGCTCAGTATGAGATTCCGGCAGTTAACGACGTGACTGCTGCTGGTGTCACTAAGGGTTGGAACATCTTGCTTGGTGATTATCCGCGCAAGGTGCCGACCTCTAAAGAGACGCCGCTAACGGTTGATAGCACTAACAAGCCGGGTGACGGCAAGTTTTACATCCGCTACAACTTTAAGGTTGATAACTCGGTGCCACAAGGCGTTTACAGTGACACAGTGACGTTTACTGTAACACCAAATACTCTCTAGTGTATCTCATTTAGCTTTTAGATGGCGCTTCGGCGCCATTTTTGGTTTTGATGTTCGGCACCTTGCATTCTTTACCTCTAATCCTAAACTGAAGCCTTTGGCTCGTCGTGCCCGAAGTAGGAATTGACGATACCACCTGATTTTTACAGTGCATTTGTGCTTTGTTGCAGTTCAGTCAACAAAAAGGTTGCATACATAGCCATAAGTGTTATAATATTGATACGTAAAAAGAGTATAAAAACGGAGGACAAAAAACAATATGAATAAATTACAGCAAATAGCTGTGAGGGGTAAACTTTTAAGCCTTTTACCTCACGCTACTAAGTGCAGGGGTAAAGTAGCTGCTTCAGCGCCTGTGGCGCTGAACCTCAGCTACCCAGTTTCTGTGGCATCCGCTACATCATTTGGCTTGTTAGCATTGGCTATTGCGCCACTAGTTTTCACTATGCCAGCACATGCTTCAGATAAAATTTCTATTAGCCTAGGCAACAATAGTGTATCAATGCAAAAGTCTGCGAGCATTTACGATAGCAGTAGCTCGGTAACGGTGCACAACAGTAACGACTATGGGTTTTCACTTAGCATGTATGCTACCAATCCTGACCTTGTGAATGATAGCTATCCTGAATACAGAATTAACCCGGTTGCTGGTGCTAATGGGCAATTAGGTGCTAACCAATGGGGTTATAATTTGGATGGGAGCAATCGCTTTAGTAAGGTACCAGGCTCGTCTAGTGAAGCAGTGTCTATTGCCAGTGTCTCTAGCGACAATAAAGGCAATTGCAGTAGTCTTAAGGATTGTAGCTTTAAGCTAAATTTTGGTGCTAATATTAACCCAAAGAAGATGGTTTCCGGTACCTATTCCACCTATGTTGTGTACACTGCTACTAGCAACCCAGCGCCAGTCCAGCCGTCTACGCCTTCGAGTAGCGGTTCTAGCTCTGGTGGGTCAAGCTCTGGTGGGTCAAGCTCTGGTGGGTCAAGTTATGACTATTGGTGGTCTACATGCAACGACAGATATTCCTATGATTATGATAAGAGGTCATATTGTTATATTCATGACGGTGACATGAGTGGCTATTGGAGCGAGAAATGCCGTAAAGAATACTCTTATGATTCCGACAAAGAGTCGTATTGTGCATCTCACGATGGTGATATGAGTGGATATCAGCCGGATTGGGGCTCAATATGTCGTAGTAGATATTCTGATGATTCTGATAAGGAATCATATTGCGAGTCGCATAATGGTGATGTAAGCGGCTATCGGCCTGATTGGAATAAGATATGTAAGAATAGATATCCCTACGATTATATGAAGCAATTCCACTGCGTGCGTAATCAGGGCGATATGAGTGGTTATAATTCATATTACCCGTCTTATCCAACTCCCGGTTCTGGTTCTGGTTCTGGTTCGGGTTCAAGTTCTGGCGGCGGTAGTGATTACGGTGGCGGCGGGTACACCCTTGACCCGATTCGTACGGATGACCCGCTTGATCCGAATTTTCATCCTTGATGGGTTTAGGCGGCGCAATTGGACTTTAATGTGGAACAGTTTAGTACAATGCCTGCAATGTGTCTAAATGCTAAATATATGTTGAACTGCAACCTGCTTGACGGTGGGCAGGGAAATGTGGTAAGATAGTCTAGGTAAGTTAATAATAAATCAGCTATCCACGGAACTCCTGATTACTCGGGGTGG
>CAMUOM010000007.1 GCA_947090635.1 uncultured Candidatus Saccharibacteria bacterium
TACGTTTATGTTATAATTACGGTATGAATTTTGGTAAATCGGTGGGTAACTTTTTCGCACTAGATATCGGCACGACAGCAGTTCGTGTAGTTGAGCTAGCGCACTCCAGCAGTGGCTGGGATTTGAAACATTATGGCGTGCAGCCAATTGACTCTAAGTTAAGTGAATCAACGGCGGAGCACGACCGGCGCGAGCTGGGCGAAACAATCGTGCGTTTGGTGGAGCAGTCGGGCATTAAGACGCGCGACGTTGCTATCGGTTTACCAACCAACAAAATTTTCTTTACTGTGGTCGAGTTACCTACGGCGTCACGGCAGGAATTAAACAACGCAATTAAATACCAATTATCTTCTTATATCCCATTGAAGGTTGACGAATCAAAGGCTGACTGGGCAATTTTAGGCCAATCAGTTAATGATAGCTCTAAGACAGAGGTCTTAATTATGGCTGTCAAGAATGATTACACTGAGTCGCGACTAGAATTTATCGAATCGCTTGGCTTTAGCGTGGTTGCAATCGAGCCAGATTCACTGGCAATCGTGCGATCACTTTTGCCGGATGGTATCTCTGATGGTCGCCTCATTATTGATATGGGTGAATCAGCAACGGATATTATCGCTACCCTTGGTACAGCTCCGCGTTTGGTGCGTTCAATTCCGATTGGCTTAGCTACTTTGGTACGGATGGCGAAGCAGAATCTCAACGTTGATGAGGCTCAGGCGCGTCAGTTAGTCTTGAAGTTTGGCGTATCAGAGGCAAATCTTAACGGTCAGTTGTCGCGTGCCTTGGAACCAGCATTACGTCAGTTTACTCTCGAATTAACCAAGTCGGTGAATTACTTCTCAAGTCGTTATCAGAATTCAGTAATTTCTAGCGTGTTGGTGAGCGGATATACTTCAATTTTGACTGGTTTCCCGGAGTTTATCTCAAGCAAGATGAGTTTGCAAGTTCAGGTGGCTACACCATGGCAGCATGTTAATGTTCCATCAAACGCACAGACTAGCTTGGCCCCGATTAGCTCACAAATGGCAGTAACGGTTGGTTTAGCGGAGAGGCTTGGTATCTAAATGGCAACGACACATCCAACTATACCGCAAATTAACCTTTTGCCTGATGTTAAGATTAATTTGCTAAAAGCGCGCATGCAGCGCAATGTAATGATTAGCGTTAGTGTTTTGGTTACGGTGGTTTGTGGTCTCATCATGTTTATTTTAACCTCTACATTGACGACTCTCGCAGTGGTTAAGACGGTATCTGATGGTAAGATTAAAGATTACAGCGCTAAGATTACGAAGGAGCAAAAGACCGGCGAGCTAAATGAATACATGACCATTCAGAACCAGCTTGAGCAAATTAGCAAACTAAAGAAGACTCAAGAGCAGTTTTCACTATTGTTCGATTACCTTGCGAAGCTCAATCCAACTGGCAGTAACAACATGACCATTAATTCATTCCATGTTAATGGCCTAGTGCCAGGGCGCGCATATGGTAGTAGTACTGCTAGCGGCACGATTATTATTCAGGGTAAAACTAGCAACTACGCTTCGCTTAATGTGATTCGTTTGACGATGGAGAAGGCGAAGCTTCATTATCGTATTACAGGTGATGATAAAGAACATGTTGACCAGATGTTTAAGGAAGTTAGCGTCAGTAATGCCGCAGTTTCAAGTGACTACTCAGGCAGGGGTGGCCAA
The DNA here is from genome assembly GCA_947090635.1 of uncultured Candidatus Saccharibacteria bacterium. Lineage (GTDB taxonomy): Bacteria > Patescibacteriota > Saccharimonadia > Saccharimonadales > Saccharimonadaceae > Nanoperiomorbus. Next base: position 1,695 of record CAMUOM010000007.1, read on the forward strand.
AACAAGTCTATGGGTAGCTTGGCGTTTACGCTTACTCTGAAGTACAACCCAATTATCTTTAGTTATAACATTAATAACACGTCGATTGAGGTGCCAACTGAAACGATTTCTGACTCACGTGATAACGCGCCGGGTTCGGATAAGCAACTGTTTGATGGTAAGGCTGACAAGCCAAATAGCAACAACAATAATAATTCTTCCGTAAGTAATACTAGTGACAGTAAGCAAAACAACGGTAAGGTGAGGATTACAATCAACGGCAAGCGCCAGAATAATAATGGTACTGGAACTGCTGGTACCACTGACGGCGCTGGTACAACCAGTACAACTGGCACAGTAAGTGGCAATAACGGCAATACCGTGGTTCGTACTAGTGGCACTGGTAGCTTTAGTGATGAAGGTCGCGGTAGTAGCACGCGCGGTAACACTAATGTAAGTAGCACTAGCGACAGTACGTCATCTGTGTCGGGAGATGGAGGGAATAGATAATGAAATTTGATTTTAAGTCACTATTATCAGGTTCTACAACTGGCAAACGTCAGCAGATTGATAACGCACGCAAGCAAGTTGTGATGTGGCTATCATTTGCTGGTTGTGCTGTAGTAGTTACGGCAATTGTGGGTTGGAATTTCTGGAACAAGATTGTCTACCAGACCAAGGTTAACAATGAGATTAATGAGACGGAAGACATTTTGAGCCACAACGTCAGTAAAATTAGCAAAATTAAGAGCAATGTTGATGCTCTAAAGGCTGACGAGTCGTTAAACTTGACACAAATTAAGGCCGATAATAAAGCGCCTTTGCAGGTGATTTTGGATGCTTTGCCAACCAAAAATGACTCCACTTCGCTAGGCTCTTCTCTGCAGGATAGGGTGTTATCGCGCTCGGGGGCTACTATTCAATCAATCGAAATTGATGACCATGACAGCTTGGGCGGTAAGGTTAGCGTTTCGTCGTCAACTGGTAAAACACTTGGTCTAGCAGCTAAACCAGTGCGCTTTGCCATTACTCTTGCTGGCACGGCGCATGATATCCAAAATACGCTACGCGATATTGAAAATTCCATTCGTACTATTGTAGTAAACGATATTCAATTCGATGGTTCAGATAATCGCATGAATGCGCGTATTAGTGCAACCACGTATTATTCACCAAAGGTGAATTATAAGTTAACAAAGAAGGAAGTAAAACCGTGAAAAAGTCTGATATTGCAATGGTGGTATTTGTCGTAGGCATTGTTGGCCTAGTAACATACTTTTTGACTGATATATTTTTGTCGACACCAGAGAAGAGTCCACAGACTATCACTGCAGCAGAGCGCTTCTCGGATAAGATAGTAAAACCGGATCGCGCGGTATTTAATGATAGGGGTATTAACCCAACAGTGGAATCAAATATTGGTTCAACGGGTGGTAATTTGCCATTTAAAACAGGGGATGACTAATGGCGATTTTAACAGACGAAAATCGTCGTGACATTGAGCAATATTTTATCGAGTCTGGCTTAGTCACGAGCGAAAAGCTTGACGAATTGAAGGTTGCTGCCGCTGACCACGAGCAACCTCTGATTACTTATATGATTAGTGAGGGGGTGATTGACGATGAGCAATTAACCCAAGCTATTTCGCATGTGACCCATGTGCCGTATGCTAACTTGTCGCATGCCGCGATTCCATCAGAGGTGTTGGCGCTTTTGCCAATGGAAGTGGCGCAGCGCTTTATGGCAGTGCCACTTGGTGAGACTACTGAGGGTGGCGCGAAGCGTTTGGCTGTGGCAATGTTGGATGCCAACAACGTTCAGGCAATTGACTTTTTATCAAATGAAATTAACCGACCTTTGAAGGTCTATTTGGCGTCTGAATCTGGTATTAACAACATTTTGTCGCAGTATCACCTAGATGTGGATGAATCAGTGGCGGAGAAGGCGAGTAAAGAAGAGCGCATCTCGGCTAATGTTCAGGTGATCGCGCAGGACTCGCCAACTTCCAAGATTTTGACACAGTTACTGGAGTACGCTCAGCGTTCACGCGCATCTGATATTCATATTGAGCCACACGAAAATAAGCTAGTGGTGCGAATGCGTATCGATGGTGTGTTGCGTGTGGTGATGGATTTACCGAAGTCATTTGAAGCGCCACTAATCTCGCGTATTAAAATTTTGGCTAATTTGAAGATTGATGAACATCGTCGACCACAGGATGGTCAGTTTGTGGTGAAGGTATCCGACCGCGAGGTTGACCTCCGTATTGCTATTTCGCCGGTGATTTGGGGTGAGCAAGTAGTGATTCGTTTGCTCGATAAGTCCGGCTCTAGCTTTAAATTGGAGGACATGGGTTATACGGGCCGCGCTCTTAGGACGATTCGTAAGGGAATTGCAAAACCAAACGGTATGGTGTTAACCTCTGGTCCGACTGGTTCAGGTAAGTCTACTTCTTTGTATGCCTTGGTGCAGGAAATCTTTAGTGAAGAAATTAATATTATTACCCTAGAGGACCCAGTTGAGTACCGTATGAATGGTGTAAACCAGATTCAGGTGAACGCAGCGACGGGCCTAACTTTTGCTTCGGGCTTGCGTTCTATCTTGCGTCTTGACCCAGATGTCGTGCTCGTAGGTGAGATTCGTGATGCGGAAACGGCCAACTTGGCAGTGCAGGCTGCTTTGACAGGTCACTTGGTGTTTTCGACTCTCCACACGAACTCAGCTGCAGGTATTTTGCCTCGTTTGCTAGATATGGGTGTAGAGCCATTCTTGATTGCTTCGACGATTAACACTGTGATTGGCCAGCGCTTGGTGCGACGTAACAGTTCGGATCGCGAATCATACACGAGCAGTGAAGTTGAAACTGAAACGATTCGCAATACGGTAGGTAAGTTACTGCCGCGCGACCAGTCGGAGATGAAAAAAGTCTGTGAAGACCTTGGCTATGATAAGCTACCACTTGGCAATCAGCCGAACTTTGAATTATTCCACGGTAAAGCGACCACTACCACACCGGGTGGATACAAGGGGCGCATGGGTCTTTATGAGGTGATTGAAGTTACTGAGGAAATTCAGCAGATGATTATTAAGCATGCTACTTCAAGTCAGATCCAAGAGGTGGCAGAGGCTCAAGGTATGATTCCGATGAAGGCGGATGGTTACCTGAAGGCGTTGGCTGGCGATACCACAATTGAAGAAGTTAACCGTGTAGCAGGTGGTATTGCTTAAAACATAAGTGTTATAATATAGGAAACAGGGAGGGATATGGATAATATACGGATTGAAATGCTGCTACAGGAGGTGATTAACCAACGCGCCTCTGACCTGCATTTGCAAGCTGGCCTACCACCGATTTTACGTGTGGATGGTGCTTTAACGCCGATTGCAAATGTGGTTAAACTGTCGCCAGATATGGTGGAAAAGTTGGTATTTAGCGTGCTTGATGCTGACCAACAACAGATTTTTATTAAGGATAAGGAATTTGATTTTTCATTTGCCTTTGGTGAGTTGGGGCGCTTCCGTGTTAACGCTTTTCATGAGCGGGGCAATGTAGCAGCCGCCTTCCGTTTGATTCCACACGAGATTCCGACAATTGATGAGCTTGGTTTACCAGATAAAATCTCTGATTTTGCTAATTACCCACGTGGTTTGGTGCTAGTAACTGGTCCAACCGGTTCAGGTAAGTCTACTACCTTGGCAGCAGTGATTAATAAGATTAACGAAGAGCAGTCAAAGCATATTGTGACGATTGAGGACCCAATTGAGTTTACGCATGTTTCGAAGCGTTCAGTGATTGTACAGCGTGAAGTTCACTACGATACCTATTCATTTAACGCCGCGCTTCGTAGCGCTTTGCGCGAAGACCCAGATGTTGTATTGATTGGTGAGATGCGCGACCTTGAGACAATTTCGGCGGCTATTACTATTGCAGAAACGGGTCATTTGGTGCTAGCTACCCTCCACACCAACTCAGCTTCACAGTCGGTTGACCGTATTGTTAACGCATTCCCGCCACACCAACAGCAGCAGGTGAAATTGCAGCTCGGTAACATTTTGCAGGCAATTTGTGCACAGCGTTTGATTCCAGCGATTGGTGGCGGACGTGTAGTGGCGACGGAACTTTTGTTGGCAAACTCAGCCGTACGCAACATTATTCGTGAAGGTAAGTCACACCAGATTGATGCGGTGATTCAAACCTCAAGTCGTGAAGGAATGCAAACGATGGACCGCACATTGGCTAACTTCGTACAAGAGGGTCGCATTACTTATGATGAGGCAAGAAACTACGCAGTTGATTTAGAGGAATTTGAAAGGATGATGAGGAATTAAATGGCATCATTTAGTTATAAGGCGCGTGACGCCAAAAGTGGAAAAATCGTACACTCTACGATTCAGGCAGACAATGAAAACGCTGCTGCTAAGTTGTTGATGGCGCAGAATGTTGTGCCGATTGAAATTCGGGCGTCGGACAATGGTTCAAATTTATTAGACAAGTTTAATCGTGTTACGAATAAAGACTTGGTGATTATGACTCGCCAGATGTCAACGATGTTGAACGCTGGTTTGCCGTTGGCGCAGGTTTTGGCGACAGTAGCCGAGCAATCGCAGTCGCGGGCACTAAAGAACATCATGAGCGACGTGCTATCAAAAGTGAATGGCGGCGGTGCATTTTCGGATGCTTTGGCAAAATACCCAGATGTGTTTAGCCAGTTCTATATTGCCATCGTGCGCGCCGGTGAAACTTCTGGTAAACTTGATACTTCATTGCAGCGCTTGGCTGACCAGCTGGAACATGATGCTGATATGTTAAGCAAGATTAAGGGTGCTATGGTGTACCCAGCGATTGTGTTGACTGTGATTGTCGGCGTGGTGGTCTATATGTTGGTGACATTGGTGCCGCAGGTGAAGCACTTGTATGATGATATGCATAAGACGTTGCCGATTCAGACGCAAATTTTGCAGGCTGTGGCTGGGTTTTTGATGCAATTTTGGTACATTACGTTGATTGCAGTTGCCGTAGCCATCTTCTTCTTTGGCCGTTGGAAGAAAACTGATAGTGGGCGAAAGACAATAGACGCCTTAAAGCTAAATATGCCAATGTTTAAGGAATTGATTCGTAAGTTGTATATGGCACGATTTTCGCGCACGATGCAGACCTTGGTGCAGGCTGGCGTTTCAATTCTAGAATCCCTAAAGATTTCAGCTGATTCTGTTAACAATGTGTTAGTCCATGATGACATCGTAGCGGCAATGGGGCCAGTGAAAAATGGTAAGTCTACATCTGAAGCTTTGTCGGGGCGTGATTATATCTTGCCGTTTGTGCCACAGATGATTAAAATTGGTGAAAATTCCGGTAGTATCGATACCATGCTTGGTAAGGTGGCGGATTATTACGATAAGGAAGTTGATAACGCCATTAAGTCAATTTCGACCTTAATTGAACCAGTATTGATGGTGGTAATGGCTTTGATGATTGGTTTTATCGTGGCTGCCGTGTTGTTGCCAATTTACCAGTTGTCTACCAGCTTCCAACATTAAACTATTGTAAATTAAAACGGTTGTGCTATAATTTTAAATGTAAGTTAAATAACAGAAAGGTAATTAAGATAAATGAAAAAGAGTCAGAAGGGCTTTACAATTATCGAAGTTGCACTTGTGCTTGCTGTCGGTGCATTAATCTTCTTGGTGGTGTTCTTGGCAGTGCCTGCCTTGCAGCGTAACCAGCGTAACGATGCTCGTAAGCGTGACCAGGCGCAGGTTGTGGAAGCTATTACTAGCTATATCGCCAACAACCCAGCTTCTCCATTGGTTGATGCCGATGATGTGGTCTATAAAGATGGTAAGGGCCAAGGTAGTTCATTTGGTAAGTACATCGATACTTTGTCTAACAACACCGAAATAGTCAAGGTAGTTGCTGGTGATATTCCAAAGGATACTGATACAAGTGTGCCACCTCAGGAATTGCGCAAGACGATTTATGTGAAGAACCAATATGTCTGTTCTGATAATCACAAGGATGCAGTCAAGGGTTCAACTCGTCAAGCCGCAGTGTTTATTTACAACGAAACTGCACATGGCTTTGATCGCCTTTGCTCAAGTGCTAACTAATTCTTAAGTAAATTAGCTTAAATACGGGCCCAATGGACCCGTATTTAAATTGGTTATGTTATAATAGTGTCATGTATACATGGATAGGCATTTTAAGTTGGGTGGTAGTATTTGTTTTGGGCACCTGTGCGGGGTCATTTGCAGCCTGCGTAGTGGACCGTTTGCATTCGAAACGTGATTGGGTGAAGGGTCGGAGTGAATGCGACCATTGTAAGCATCAATTAAAGTCACTGGATTTAATCCCGATTCTATCTTGGCTTTGTTTGCGCGGTAAATGTCGCTATTGCAAGAAGCCAATTGGCTACCTGTCGCTAGCTCTTGAGATAGCATTAGGCTTACTATTTGTTGTGTCTGTTTTTGGGTTAGCCCCATTACTCGAGACAACAGCACTGCATTTAATAACATTTAAAGAATTAGGCAAGACGGTGGTATTGTTTATTTGGTTTGTAGCATTAACGCTACTAGCTATTTTGGCGGTATATGATACAAAATATCATATTTTGCCAAATAAGATTGTTTATCCGTTGATAGTAGTGTCTGTACTATATGTATTATTCTTCAATTTATTGACTGGTTTGACGCTATATGTTGCTTGGTGGCAAAATGCCATTCTTGCTTTATTGCCAATGGCTGGCTTGTATGGTTTTTTGTGGCTAATTAGTGGTGGAAAGCTGATTGGTCTTGGCGATGTTAAGCTATGCGTGGCTCTTGGTTTGTTGGTTGGTAGCTGGCAATACGCTTTGATTACGCTCTTTATTGCCAATGTTCTATGTAGTTTGGCGGCCGTGCCGCATTTAATAAATCATAAACTAAAAATTTCTAGTCGCGTGCCGTTTGGCCAGTGTCTGATAACGGCTACTATATTGATTGTCTTGACAATGTATTTGACGATGGAGCCGATTGCAAGAGTGTTTAGTTTAATGACGATGGTTTATTAATTTATTTAGCTTGTGCTATAATTTAGGTAAGCATGAAACGGGAAAGTGGGTACACATTAATTGAAGTTGGACTAGCTCTGGCTATTTCAGGGTCGATGCTGTTTATGGTGGCTAGCCTACACAATATGAGTGTCCGACAGCGATTTAATGATTCGATTAATGGTACTAAGACTTTTATTGAGCGTCAGTACAATGATGTACGCTTTGGTATTAACGCTCGGATGGGCGGCAATAAATTACCTGAAGGGCTAGAAGGTTGTTCATTCCATGGCACCGCCGATACGACTGGCAATAGCGATTGTTATGTAGTGGGGCGTTTACTGGAGTTTAAGCACGATAAAATATTAGTTAGTTATATCGTCGCCACACCAGATAAGTCTAAACCGGAGGGGCGTGCTTGGGATAATCCAGATGGCATTAAGCTTTCGGCGGCATATATTATTTATGCGGCGGCAAATCAAGGCTGGTTGAAAGTATTACCAGCTGGCTCTGCCGATGCCGATGCTGGTAGTCGCTCGACTCAGCGTTTGTATGGTAGTGAAAACGTTCTTGAGGGGGCATGGAATGTTGTTCGTGGTAGTGAACCGACACAAATCAATAAAGATAACGTTGCGATAGCTATTTTGCATAATCCAATTGGTGGTGCGGTGATGGCGTATAACAATATAAAGCTAGAAGCAGATGCGACGGGTAAAATAGCGCGCGTGATGAAGTTTACTGACAGTGATGATATGTCGAAGATTAGTAGTTCAGTGGACGCTTTGAATAATACATTGGGCATAGTATTGTACCTCAAGAAAGAAGGGGCTAATGATAGTTATAGCGTAGCGTATTGTATACCAACTCAAGGTACTTTAGCGGGTGTGCAGTCAAATGCGCCGGCACCATTTAAATTAGATTTAAGTTTGCCGAATGATAAAAATAATTTAATTGGAGTATGTGATGAAACAGCGAAATCAAAGCGGTGATACGTTGATTGAGGTGGCGATTTCAATTGCCATGCTCGGTCTAGTGGTAACTACGGTGTTTATGGCCGCTAATCGTAGTCTGGCTACTATTATGGATGCAACTGAGCGCACAGCAGTGCGTGCTTCGGTTAATTCACAGCTAGATATGATTGAGTACTTGCGCGACCATGACCAAGATGGGGAATGGAAAAAGATTGTAGAGCAGGCTAATATAGCTGACCCGAAGAAATTAAGCAAGGAAGATTTGGCGTCGATCTATAACGATGATTGTGCAATGCGTATTGAGTCGAAGACTGGTAGTAGTATTTGGTTAGAATATAATCCTAATCCAGGTGCTGGCAGCAATAAATTTGTGGAAGTACATAAGTTTAAGGACCCGAGCGTAGGCATTAAGGAGCTTTGGGAGAACACTTATCCTGGTATTACAAGTTATTCAGACTCTAAATTGTCGTTAGACAAGAAGGATACGCAGATTGGCATTGTGCCAAGACCGGGATATGGTATTTGGGTTGATATCGTACGTAGTAGCGCTAACTCTGGCGAAGTTGATGGTCGATATATTGAGGCAATCGTTCGTTCTTGTTGGTCACCACTTGGTTCACGCGTAGCTGGTGAAGGCCGGATTAAGGTAACAAAGCGATTTAGCGTAGCGGAGGACAAAAAATGATAGTGTCACGTAATAATACAACGGATAATTCAGAGGCCGGCTTCACGATGATTGAGGTTTCGATGTCACTCGTGTTTATTGCTTTTATTGTGCTTTTTCTAACTGCTAGCTTGATGTCACTCTTTAGCACCTATAATAAGGGTGTTTGGCTAAGCAAAGTTGACCAAGCAGTGCGGCAGATGCGGCTTGATATTTCTGATTCAGTAAAATATGCTGGACGGTCGATTGTTTTGGTTGATAGCGATAAAAAGCCTTACCGTTTATGTAGTAATGGTGTAAGCTATTTGTGGAACACGGAGTCGCAATTGCGTAAGGCTAAAGAGGCTGGTGGTTATGATATTTTGCTTAATCACTGGGATGGCCCTGATGGCAAGACAGTGCCGCTAAAATTGGTGCGTATTTTGGATATTACTGGTTCGTATTGTAAATCGAAGATTGATTCCTCAAAGAAAATTGCTAAGGGCGATGAGCTGAGAGAATTAATTCAGCCAAAGATTGATAACTCAAATGTACAGCCAATGCTTAACACTGGTGTAGCGCTACAGTCATTTAATGTTGTGCAGGGCGAGCGACCAGATTCAGTTGGCGGTAAAGTAGTGCCAGAGCTGAAGCGTATCGTGCCAATTCTATACATTGACGGTGCTATTTCTACAGAAGGTATTAATGCACCAACGCGTGTTCTACCGGATGCGTCAAAGCCAACAAAGTGGCGTGTATTGGCAGATGACGACGAACGCGGTCGATGGCAGTGTGGTGATTGGATTGACAATAACGGCAATGGTGTGCGCGATGAAAATGATACGTTTAAGCCGAATAAAGGCCAGTTCTGTGCTAATACGCAATTTAATATGACGGTGTATGAGAGAGGAGTTATTAGATAATGAAGCGTCAAACTGAATCGGGCCAAGTAGCCATGCTAATGGTGGCGGTATTCACTGCGGTGTTTTCTGTGCTGACAGTGGGCCTATCTTACGTGATGGTTAATACGGTACGTAACTCAAAGAATGATACCTTAAGTTACAATGCGCGCGCGGCAGCTGAATCAGGCATTGAAGATGCGAAGCGTTTCTTGAAATATTGCTACACACATGATTTTGGTCATATTGATAAAAGCAAGGAAGCCTACAAGCACTGTGATGTGCTATACGTCACTAATAAAACTATGGCCGCTAAGGACCAGAACTGTAATGCAGTGCTTCGGGAAATGATGAAGATTAAAGACGAGAATGGTGGCGCCGATTCGTTTAGAATTGATTTTTCAACCGTTAAGAACGCTAGTGGCGAAGATAATATTCTTGTGCCAGTTGGTGGTAAGCATAGTGATAATAATATTGGCACAATGGATCGCAATAAAGAAAACTTGCAATATTATCAGTGCTTAAGGATTAACACCCTAACGCGTAGTTATGAAGGCGTTCTGTCTGACCTCAGTACTGGTGGTCGGTCGGTGGTGATTCCAATGCGATTGGTAAATGATGACCGTGTGCCAACTAAGGCTAAAACTATTGTAATTTCGTGGCATAATACGGGTGATAAGCCAGAGGGTGATGGCAAGGTAAAGCCGACGCCTGATGGGGTGACATTCCCAACACGCGGTGAGTGGGCAAAGATTGATGGTGAGGATGGTAGCAGGCCAGCAGTAGTGCGAGCGCAATTTGTGCCAGTAAATAAGACTAATATTAAAATTGATGATTTAGTAGGAGCAAGCCGTGCAATTACGTTGCGTCCAACCTCAAGTAAGACACTAGAGGGCGTTAGGCTAATAATGCCAACCGAGGAGTTGGAGGACCATTTGGGCGTTGCTGACCCGCTAAACATTGAAGATTACAAGATGTCTGACCAGCCAAACAAGAGTAAAAATGTGCCATTGGCTGGTGTGATTTGCCCAAAGAGTGGACGGAAGGATGAATATGCCTGTTCGGCAGCGTTTAACTTTATGGACGGGCATAGTACTTTGTTTGATAATGATGTGCGTGATTGGTTCTTGCGTGTTAATTCCATTTACAGTAATACACACTTCCGTGTTACGGCTTACGATAAGGATGGTAACCAATTATGGTTTGATGGTGTTCAGCCATCAGTTGACGTGACTGGTAAATCAGCTGAGTCGTATGCACGTGTTCGGGCACGCTTGGAGCCGGTCAACAAAGACAAGACTGGACTTGGCAACTGGTGGCCAGAATATGCCATTGATACAAGCGGCGATATTTGTAAGAATATTGTGGTTAAGCGTGATAGTGGCGAGATTAAGTGCCCGAAGACTATTATTGATAGTAGTACAAAGTAGGTGATTAAAACATCCCCTATGAGGGGGTGTTTTAACTTATGGTACTAGATTTTACATCAATAAAACCCCTCTAGAAAGAGGGGTAATAAGTTCTTGGTAGCGGGGGTCAGATTTGAACTAACGACCTCTTGGTTATGAGCCAAGCGAGCTAACCAGGCTGCTCCTCCCCGCGATATAACTATATTATAACATATAGTTGGTAAATTGTTAAATGCAATGCATTGGTGGCGCCGGCTGGGCTCGAACCAGCGACCCCGAGCTTATGAGTCTCGTGCTCTAACCAGCTGAGCTACGGAGCCAACTTACATGCCTAATTATTATAACAAACTGTCTGATATAATGCAAACAAAATGTGTTTAAAGGTGGTTGAGCTAGTGGCATCGAGTAGCCAAGGCGCGGACGGCGATAGCCTGAGAGGCTTTGATTTCGGCATAGATTTGGTCAATGTCGTCATTGGCCGGGTCGTGTTCAAGCTGTTGTAATTGGCGGCTGACGAAGCGTCCGAAGCGGCGACGTGTCTTAGTGCTGATATTGTTGTTGGTGGTGGTTGGAAGGGTATCGATTAGTTGCATATTTTCTCTATTGTTTATTAACTTAATGGTTATATAGTAGCAAAAAATGGACAATTTGTCAAGACTGTTGCGTAATGGGGTGGTAAAATAGAGATATGAAATACGTGTTAGCCGTGTCGGGTGGGGTCGATTCAGTGGTACTGTTGGCGCGCGCGGCGCAAGCCAAGTGGCGTGCCCAGCATTTACCAGATGCAATTTGGCCGCGTGACTTTGTGGTGGCGCACTTTGACCATGGAATTCGAGGAGAGGCGTCACATAAGGATGCGCAGTTTGTGGCGCGTTTGGCGCAGCAATATGGGGTGCGATTTTATTTAGCGACGGCGGATTTAACACCGCAGACAAGTGAAGCAGAGGCGCGGGCGCGACGATATCAATTTTTATGGTCGGTTTGCACTCAAGAACATGCTGAGCTAGTGACAGCGCACCACTTAAACGACTTAGTTGAGACGATGGTTATCAACTTGATACGCGGTACGGGGTGGCGGGGAATTGCGCCACTTAGCGGGGCAGTGCGTCCCCTGCTCTCCTGCCCTAAATTTGAATTAATTTGCGAGGCGCTGGAACACGATTTGCCTTGGCATGAGGACCAGACCAATACTTCCCTGCACTATTTACGTAATCGCGTGCGTTACCGTCTAGTTGGTCTGACTGTCGACCAGCGCCAAGCTTGGCTAAAACTTTATCGGCGGCAAGTTAAATTGAAGCAGGAAATTGAGCAGTTGGTAGCAAATTTGGTACATAGTTCTGTACGTTATTGCGGTAAAGAATTGATACTAAAGCGCTACGATTTAATTATGTGGTCGGACGTGGTGGCGTTGGAGGTACTAAGACAAATAACAGCGGCGCAATTAACTCGTCCACAGTTGATGGAATTATTGCAATTTGCACGGACAGCTCAGCCCAATAAATGTTACCAAGTGGGTAAAGTTAGGGCGCTCGTAACCACAAGAGAACTGCAACTGGTGATGCAGTAATTGGTGGTTTATGGTAAGATAGAACTATGGATTCAAATAATAGAAAAGTGAACCTAACTAGGCGACCACGTCGTAGCAACAACAGCGGTGGCGCTGGGCGCTGGATCAAAACAATTATCTTTTGTTTGATTATAGCAGCACTAGTCGGGCTCGTTGTAAAGTCTCTAGGTACACACAAGAATGTGCAAGAGATTTCATTTACTGACCTAGTACGGGCAGTGAATGATGGTAAAGTAGCAAAAATTAAAGAGCAGGGTACAGAGCTATCAGTAACAATGCGCGGCAAGGATAACAAACCGGAGCTGACACCAAGTTTTCGCTCGCGCATTCCAACTGGCGCTTCCGCCTCGGAACAGGGCTTGGATATCAAGCGTGTACAGTATGAAGTGAAACCGATGGACCATAGCGCCGATGCTTTATGGAATATTGCAATGCTTGTGGTGCCAACACTAGTAGTGTTTATATTCTTTGTATGGATGATGCGTCAAGCTGGGGCGCAGAATAACAATTCACTCGGTTTTGGTAAGAGTCGCGCCAAGCTTTACGAAAGTAGTAAGGCGGATACGCGGTTTAGCGCAATTGCCGGTAATGAAAACGCCAAGCAGGATTTAACTGAGGTTGTAGACTTTTTGCGTCACCCAAAGAAGTTCCGTCAAGTTGGTGCGCGGATTCCAAAGGGCGTGTTGCTAGTTGGCCCTCCGGGAACTGGTAAGACGATGCTAGCGCGCGCTGTAGCTGGTGAAGCAGGGGTGCCATTCTTCTCGATTTCTGGTTCAGAATTTGTGGAAATGTTTGTTGGTGTTGGTGCTTCGCGCGTACGTGATTTGTTCGACAAGGCTAAGCGTAATGCCCCATGTATTATCTTTATCGATGAAATCGATGCCGTTGGCCGTCGGCGCGGTAGTGGTATGGGTGGTGGCCATGATGAACGTGAACAGACCCTCAACCAGATATTGGTGGAGATGGATGGCTTTGATAAGGAGCAGAATGTAATTGTGCTAGCGGCAACCAACCGTGTTGATGTACTAGACCCTGCCCTCCTCCGACCTGGTCGTTTTGACCGTCGAGTAAATATCACCTTGCCAGAACGGCGTGACCGTTTGGCTATTTTGAAGGTGCACTTTAAGAATAAGCCAACCGAAGATGACGTTGACCTGGATGCCTTGGCGGCTAAAACTACTGGTTCGTCTGGTGCTGACTTGGCTAATATTGCAAATGAGGCAGCAATTCGGGCAGCGCGTGAGAACCGTAAGAAGATTAGCAACGCTGATGTTACTGAGGCGTTTGAAAAGGTAGCGATTGGTCCGGAGCGCAAGAATCGCCCAATGTCAGAGAAAGACCGCATTATGACGGCCTATCATGAAGGTGGCCATGCGCTAGTGGCGCAAGTCTTGCCGAATAGTGACAATGTCCATAAGGTAACTATCATTCCGCGCGGTGGCACGGGTGGCGTGACGTGGACTTTGCCGGCCGAAGATCGCTCTTATACTTCACTAGTGGAATATAAGGATAGCTTGGCGCGCGCCTTGGGCGGTCGTGTGGCAGAAAAGCTGATTTATGGTGCTAACCACATCACCACTGGTGCTGGTTCTGACTTAAGAGCGGCGACTGGCATGGCACGTGAGATGATTATCGAGCAGGGTATGGGCACGAAGTTGCGTGACCAAGTTTTCCATGAAGATGAAGGTGGTCTCATGATGGACCGCTTGGGTCGTGAGCGACCATATTCGGAGCGGACGGCGCAAGAGATTGACGACGAAGTGCGTGAGTTGATTGATGAAGCGGCACATCGTGCTGAGCTAGTATTGACGGAAAACCGTGAGTATCTTGAGAAGATTAAGGATGCTCTATTAGAGCATGAGACTTTAGACGCCGACCAAGTGGCCGAGTTATTTAAGGGCGCAAAGTTACCGGACGCCGCTAAGTTGTATTAGGGGCTTAGTAGTGTTCAACCGATTGCGAGAGTTATTAAAGCGGCGGGCGACGGCGAGTTATGAGCGCCGGCGCAACCGTGCCCTCGTAGCGATTGCTAAATCGAATCAAAAAATGGGGGTGCGCTTGGCAGCGCTCCTCCTTTCGAGTTCAACACTTATTTCGGCGTTGCTGGGTATTTATCGCGACCGCCTCTTAAACTCCATGTATCTTGATACTTATAAAGTGGGGATTGATGCCTACACGGTGGCTTTTAGTATCCCTGATTTTATGTATCTAATACTGGTGAGTGGCGCGCTGTCGGTGACCTTTATTCCGGTATTCAACGCCCGCATGGCAAAGAACCAGCGCGAGAGTGCTTGGCAAATGAGCGCGTCACTAATTAACTTTTTTGCTATTATGGCGCTGATTATTTCAGTGTTGATTATGATTTTTGCGCCGTGGCTAGTGCGCTATGTGGTAGGGCCGGGGTTGTCAGAATCAGGACAGGTGCTGGCAACCAGTATGATGCGTGTGATTGCCATCAACCCGTTTCTTTTCTCAATCGCGAGTGTGATTGGGTCGATGCAGCAAGCAGTGGGGCGATTTGTGTTTTACGCCGTGTCACCGATTGTATATAACATTGGTATTATTATTGGCGCGCTTTTCTTGACTGATGGCGTGACGATTTTTGGTCATCAGATATTTGGCGGTGGTATTATGGGTGTGGCAATCGGCGTGGTGATTGGCGCGGTGTTGCAATTGGTGATGGCAGTGTTTGGTCTAGCAGGCCTAGGCTTTGATTACCAATTTAAGATTTTTTGGAAGAATCACGGCTTCCGTAAGGTTTTATCGCTCTTGCCAACTCGTTCAGCTGACCAAGGTTTGGATTATGTCAGCGCGATGATTGATACGAACCTTGCGAGCCGCATGGTGGATGGTACAATTCGTGCCTATCAGCAGGCGGGTACACTGTATAACATGCCGATTAATTTGATTGGTGTGGCAATTTCAACCGCCGCCTTCCCGCAACTGAGTGATGATGCCGGTGCGGGTGACACCGACCGTTTTGCAAAGCAGTTACGTTCGACATTGCGCACAATTGTATGGCTGGCTCTGCCGACAGCGATTGGTATGTTTTTTGTGCGTGGCTACATTGTGTCAATTATTGACCGCGGCGGTAACAGTTTAATTGCAACTTTGCTGGGTATTCTCTGTATTGCAACCTTCCTGCGTTCGGTGTTTCATTTAGCGAGCCGTAGCTTTTATGCCTTTCAAGATACCAAGACGCCGTTTCGAGTCTCTTTGGTGACGCTTTCAATTTCAGTGGCGTTAGAATTATGGTTTGTGTTTGGTTTGCATAGTGGCATTATGGGTGTTGCATGGGCGCAGGTGATTTGGGCGCTGTTGGAACTAGTGGCATTGTTTGTGCTGATTTTACGTAAGGTGCCGAACCTATTCACGCACAAATTCTGGTTGGCAATTTTTAAGATGGTGGCGGCTACAGTGGTTATGGGTGTAGTAACTTACCTGATGGTGCGAATTTTTAACTTGCGCTTTGAAAATCAGAATATGCTGATGGTGATTTTCCCATTACTACTAATTATGATGGTGTCGGGCGTGGTTTATGCTGCTGCGTCGTATCTATTACGTATTGAAGAGATTGTGCCGGTGATTCGCTATATCCGCAAGCTTTTACTGAGAAGGATGCTGGTAAAATAATGAATTCGATTCGGAATTTTTGTATCATTGCCCATATTGACCACGGTAAGTCAACGTTGGCTGACCGGATGATGGAACTGAGCGGCACGGTGAGCAAGCGTGATATGAAGTCGCAGCTGCTTGATTCAATGGATTTGGAGCGCGAGAAGGGTATTACAATTAAGTTGTCGCCGGTGCGCATGCATTACAAAGGCTACGACCTTAATTTGATTGATACACCGGGGCACGTGGATTTTTCGTATGAGGTGTCGCGCTCGCTTGCGGCCGTGGAAGGTGCGGTACTAGTAGTGGATGCCACGCAGGGTGTGCAGGCGCAGACGCTGACCAATGTTTATCTGGCGATGGATGCGGGGTTGACGATTATCCCAGTGCTCAATAAAATTGACTTGCCCGCCTCAGATGTGCCAAAAGTGTCGGCAGAAATTGTTAATTTGCTCGGCTGCGACGAGTCGGATATTATCAAGGTGAGTGCTAAGACGGGTGAAAATGTAGCGGCGGTGATGGACGCCATTATCGCGCAGGTGCCGGCGCCGACTAGCCAGCCCGACCAGCCGTTGCGCGCCTTGATTTTTGATAGTTATTATGACGATTACCGTGGTGTAGTACTTTACGTGCGCGTTGTGGACGGCAAGTTGCCGAAGTCGGCGGCAATTCATATGATGGCGACTGGGGCGAATGCTTTAGCGCTAGAAGTAGGACATTTGGCGCCGGATATGAAGCCAGATGATGCCCTGAATACTAGTGAAATTGGTTATATTGTGACCAACTTAAAGACTACGCGCGAGGCGCGGGTTGGCGACACGGTGATACTGAAGTCTGAGGTAGTGGAAGAGCGGGGCGAAGTGAGCTGCCCGAATGTGACGCCGTTACCGGGCTACAAGGAAGTAAAGCCATTTGTGTACGCCGGATTTTTCCCGACTTCAAATGAATATTACCAGGAGTTGAAGGATGACGTGGAGAAATTAGCGTTGAGTGACTCGGTGCTCCGTTATACTCCGGAGAATTCGCCAGTATTGGGGTTTGGCTTGCGACTGGGCTTTCTTGGTTTGCTTCACATGGATATTGTGCGTGAACGATTGGAGCGTGAGTATAACCTTGATTTGATTGTGACGAATCCGTCGACAAACTATCATGTATTACTCAATAGCGGTGAAGAATTAGATATAGAGTCGGCTAGCGATTTGCCTGACCGGTCATTAGTGGCTGAGATTGCCGAGCCGTGGATTGGTGGTGAGCTAGTGGCACCTAAAGAATACGTGGGTACGATTATTCAGTTAGTGGTGCAGAAGCGCGGCTTGCAAAAGAACGTGAGTTATATTGGCGACCGAGCGGTGATTGACTTTGAGGCGCCGATGGCAAACTTACTGACAGACTTTTATGACCAATTGAAGTCAGCGACGGCGGGCTATGGTACGTTTAACTATGATTTAATTGGCTATCGCACGGAAGATTTGGTGCGAGTGGATTTTTATGTGGCGGGCGAGATGATATCGGCACTTAGCTTGATGTGTCATCGTAGTGAGTCGGCGCGCCTAGGGCGGGAAGTTTGTAAGAAGTTAAAGGAAGTGATTCCGCGACAGCAGTTTGCGGTGAGCTTGCAGGCAGCAATCGGCGGTAAGTTTATCGCGCGTGAAGATTTGTCGTCGTATCGTAAAGACGTGACTGGACCATTGTATGGTGGTGACGTGTCGCGCAAAAAGAAACTGCTAGCCAAGCAGGCTAGAGGCAAGAAGCGCATGAAGCGCTTCGGCAAGGTGGATATTCCCGCCGATGCGTTTATGGTGATGTTGAAGCGCGATGACGATTAGGCCTTACACACTAGACTAGTGACTAGCGGCAAAAGCGGCGAGCTGCGCAATGGTGTCTTCAAGTACTTCTGGCTCGGGACGGTTGCTGTTGATGTGGATGCTGAGTCCGAGTCGGTCAAATTTATCGAGAACAGGCTGTGTTTTAGTACTAAATTCATCAAGTCGGCGCTCTAAAGTGGCGATATTTTGGTCGTCGGCGCGGCCACCGTTACGCGGGTGTGCTTGCGCGTAGGCCCAGCGTTCGCGAATGATTGCTTCCGGCAAGTCAAGGATGATGACGGCCTTGAGTGGGTGATGTGATTCTTCGAGCGCCGCCATAACTGGAACCTCTTCGCCGTACCAGCGGCCAACGGAACTTAAAATTAGTGGCTTGCCATCAAAATCGGTAGATTTGAGATAAGGAATGATTAATTCTTGGAATTCTTTAGTGGGAGTTAAAATACCTTGCGCATTAGTTTTAGCCGCTTCTTGAATTTTAGGGCTGTTATTATGCGCTGCGGCGGCGCGCACTAGGTCGCCACTACTGATGAATTGGGCGTTAAATAGGTTGGTGAGCTTAAGCCCGAGTGTATCTTTGCCTGCTAACGGCGCGCCGAAGATATTGATGGCGCCCGTGCCGAGCCAGCGAGTAATTTGGTCGTTCATAAAATTATTATACCTTAGTTTGCTTAGGTAACAAAAAACACCCATAACGGGTGAAAAAAGTTTGGTGGGTCGAGCGGGTCTCGAACCCGCGACACCAGGCTTAAAAGGCCCGTGCTCTACCAACTGAGCTATCGACCCAACAACTTAATTTTAGCGCAAGACTCTGGTGCTGTCAAGGTGGTAAAATAGGGGTATGAATTGGGCGGGCGAGCGAGTACATGTGGTGTGGCAGGTGCTAGCGCTGGCCTGCGGTATACTGCTGGGTGCGTGGCTCGGCATTACGGTGAACTGGCGCTGGACGGCAGCGAGCTTTAATAACACTGGTGCGAGTTTGGTTGTAATTGGCGTGGCGCTATTTGCGTTGGTTGGCTGGCGGAGCTACCGTTATTTGGTGCCAGTGGCGTTGTTCGGCGGCATGTTGATTGGCAGCGGGCGTGGTTTAATCAGCCAAGGGCAGCTAGTGGTGTGGCGCACTGTTGTGAAGCGCGTGGCGGTCGTGCAGGGTGTGGTGGCGACCGACCCTGACCAGCAAAGCGAGCAGACTAGCTTGACGCTAACCGAGGTACGATTGCGTGGTCGGCGGGTGGCGGGGCGTATCTATGTGGGGCTGCCAGTTAATACAACGGTGCGGCGTGGCGATTTAATTGAGGTGAAAGGACACGTGTTTCAGGGTTTTGGTGCTTATGCGGCGTCAGTTAAGGGTAACTTAAATTGGCGGCAGGAGTCAAAATGGAATCTAGTGAAGCTACGCGATCAGTTTAGCGACCGATTAAAGCAGCTATTTTCACCTGACGAAGCGGCGTTGGCGGCTGGTATTTTGTTGGGTGAGCAGGCGGATTTGAGTGGTGAGCTAAAAAGTGCCTTTGTGATTGCGGCGCTAACGCATATTTTGGTGGCGAGTGGATATAATTTGACGATTATCGTGCGTTTTGCGCGGCGACTATTTGCGGAGCGACGGTTGCTGTCGCTGCTGTTAGCCGGTGGGCTGATTATTTTATTTGATTTATTAGCGGGGCTCAACGCTTCGCTTTGGCGCGCCAGTTTGGTGGCAGGGTTGAGTTTGCTTGCGTGGTACGTGGGACGACGCTTTCATCCGGCGGTGATTTTGGCGCTAGTCGCGGCAATGACAGTGTTGGTTGACCCGTGGCAGCTACAAGACATCGGCTGGCAATTGTCATTTTTGTCGTTTGGTGGCGTCTTACTTTTGGCTCCGCTCGTTAATGCAGTATTTAAGGAGGTAGTAGGTCGCTATCGCAAGTGGGCGCAGTCGCTTAGTCAAGTGGTAGTGGAGACGCTTTGCGCTCAAGCTGTGACGTTGCCGGTAATTTTATATCTCACTAATATTTTGCCATTAATGGGGCTGGTCTCGAATATCTTAGTGGTGCCGTTGATTCCGCTAGCGATGTTGCTCGCGTTTTCGGCAGGTGTGGCAGGCTGCATTTTACCACTGGCTATTGCACGGTGGCTGGCTTGGCCGGCGCATTGTCTTTTGAGCTGGGTTATTGGCGTAACTGATTGGTGTGCTAGCTTGGGCGGGCAGATACACTTTAAGATGGATCTGCTCTTAAGTGTAGCCTTTTATGTCGGGCTGGTAGCATTTGGTGCATATCTTAAATATCTTACCAGACACAACTATTTTACCGACAATGTGGTGCAATAATTAGTGAATATAGACGAGCGAACCAACACTGAGCCAATCGAAGACTTTATGCGCTTCTTCTTTCAGCATGTTGATACAACCATGCGAGATACGAGCGCGAGTATTGCCGGCGCGAAGCCACCAAGCTTCGTGGAAGGCGTGCCCTTGGTTGGTGAAGTAGGTGACATAATTAATGTTACAAAGTGGGTCTTTAGCTGGTGGATTAGGCATGCACTTTGGCCCGCGCACCTTGTTGGTGACGTGAAAAATGCCGGTTGGAGTTGGACTATCTGGTTTGCCATGTGAAGTGCTATTGGTATTCCAAGCAACATTGGCGCCATCGTAGAGACGAACTGTATAATCACCCATGATAGCTTCAGCCCAGTGTCCGCCCGGTGCGACAATGCCGTCGGTTTGAAAGTCGGAATCCTGTGTGATAACATCAAAATTACGGTCCTTGATATGGCCTTTGGCGGCAGCTTGAACGCCGCGAATGACAACATCGAGGTTAGTTGGTAACTGGCCGCGCTTGCCAGGGCTGATTACTTTATAGACATCGCCTGTTTCGCTTGTGATAGCCTTGGCGTTAATTGGCCGCCCTGGTAAACGGCCTGCAATATCATTCACCCAGTCGGCGATTTTTTTATCATCATACAATACATCGTAGGTGTGGAGGTCTTTATTTGGTGTCAATTTAACCCAATTGGCGTAATCACGTGGTGTAGTAGAACGCAAAGTACGACCGTCATTTGTAACATTAATGCGACTGGCGATAGTTTTATTTAATTTATCTACTACTGGTTTAACGTTGGCGTCAAAAATTTGCGGCTTATCGTGATTGATGGTGAGTTGATAAGTGGCGGCGTGCGGCTGTTCGGCTAAAGTGAGAATTGCATTATATAATGGCTTAAGTTGTACTGAATGGCCAACACCGCCGGGAATTAGGTCGTAGCGTCCAGCTTTAGCGTTAAATTTAACCGTGGTATCAACTGGATTAGTGCTTAACTCAGGGAAACTTTTGGCAATAAAGGCCTTTATGGCGTCTTTATTAATTTTACTATCAAGACCGAAATTTTGTGGGCTAATTAAGCTGCCGAAGAGGTTGTGTCGGCCGGTTTGGACTGCCTTATTGGCAATAGCGTTGGTATCTACTTGAATGCCAAAATCGCTGCTAGCGGAGTCGACTGACTTATTTTGGTAGTCAATACTTAAATGAAAATTTTTAATTAGACCATCGATTGTTTTAATGATTTGGTCGTGAGTCTGGCCACCGACGTTTTTGCCAGCGATAGTGGTTCCGGGAGCGGCTTTGTCGTTGTAATAAAAAACAAAAGAGGCAATCGATATCACAAAAACTGACATGATTGCTAGGCAAATCGAAATACCAACCAAGTGTTTCTTGGCATAGGTGTTAGTCTTAGTACTAAATTGGCGCAAATCGGCCAAGTGCTTTTTAGATATTTCCACCCTAAGTCTCAATTGTTTAAATAATTTCTTGTGGTCGGGGTGATCCGACTCGAACGGACGACCTCACGCTCCCAAAGCGCGCGCTCTAGCCAAACTGAGCTACACCCCGTTATGGACTGTTAGTTCACTGGTTTAATGAACCAACAATCCTATTATATCACACTTCTGCGACAATGTCAGCATTTGTGTGAATTTCTGTCACATCGTCCATATCATCAAGGGCATCAAGTAGTTTGATGACCTTGCGGGCGGTTTCTGGGTCGCTGACAGTGACAGGTTCTTTGGCGACATACTTGAGGCCAGCGTCAGTTACTTCGAGGCCAGCATCAATTACAGCCTGACGTACCTTATGTAGATCCTTCATATCAGTATAGGCGACAATCTCGCCATCAACTTCTTGAGCATCTTCAGCTCCGGCATCTAGCACGGTCATTAAATTGTCGTCGCCGGTTGCGTTGATTTCAATCACGCCCTTGTGCTCAAATTGGAACAACACTGAACCCGGTGCAGCAATTGAACCACCGTTTTTATTGAGGGTGGTTTTAACATCTGGGAAGGTGCGGTTGCGGTTATCGGTGGCAGCTTCAATAATAATACCGGTGCCACCAGGACCGTAGGCTTCATAAACAACTTCCTCTAGTGCAGCAGCGTTTTTGTCGGCGCCGCGCGCAATGGCACGCTGGATGGTTGACGCAGGCATGGAAGCGTGCTTGGCTTTATCGATGGCCATAGCGAGGCTTGGATTCATGCTTGGGTCAGAACCACCACGAGCGGCAATGGCAATCATGTTGCTTAGCTTGGTGAAGGCGGCGCCACGCTTTGCGTCTTCGGCAGCCTTCTGGCGTTTTGTGGTTTCCCACTTACTGTGTCCTGACATTAATTATTCTCCTTTTGCTCGTAATTATTTCTATTATACCACAATCTACGACGTTTTTGTGATACAATAAAAGCATGATCTTTATTGGGCTACTAAAATGGTGGTACGGCGCAGGCTGGCAAGGTGTACTTAGCCGCCAGTTGTTGGGGCTGCGAGTGACAGCTGATTATTTTAGTATTGGCTTATTATTAAAGACACTATTTTCGCCATTTCGCCAGATTGGCTCGGATGAGACGAGCCGCGAGGCGGGCGGTAAATTTAATTTATTTATTGATAAATTAATCAGCCGCTCTATTGGCGCAGTAGTGCGCTTAATGACCATCATTGGCGGCGTGGTCTGTTTATTGTTTAGGCTAATCTTTGGCGTAATCTGTTTGGCAATTTGGCCAATGCTGCCGTTATCGCCAGTATTTGGCTTAATTCTAACTGTGGTAGTGGGGGCACCATGGAAGCTAATTTAGACTACCATTCAATTCGTAGCAACAAGGCCCGTTTTTATGAGCGTAACGGTGCGTGGCTAAAAATTGTCTCAATTGTGGCAACAGTTTTGCTATGTTCTCTGGGCGTTTTATTGTTTTTGATGGGTCAGGCGATGGCTTGGCTGGTGGAATCTTTGGGCTGGTGGGCGTTGGTGCTGACTTTCTGGGTTTACTTTGATTTGATGCATATTAAAGTAAATCAGGGCGGGCAAAGAGTTGACGATTACCTAAGTGCAGATATTCTTGGTAAATTAGGTAATAATATAACACCACTAACGCTATATCAAGCGGCGCTTGAGGCACGGGGTGGCTACTTTATTTCGAGTCGTTTGGGCGTTGACCCTAAGCTACTACAGAGTTTGGTTAGTAATGACGCCGCTCAAGTCGGGGTGGTGTATCAGACCATGGGCGACATTTGGCGAGGGCTAAGTGAACATAGCGATGTTGTAACGGCGCCAGTGGTGATAGCAGCTATCCTATTGAATTCTCCTGGTGTGGAAGATATTTTGCGGACGCATCACGTGGACTATCAAGACTTAAAGAAAGTAGTGGAATGGTACGAGCACGTTAGCTATTTGATTGAACAGCAAAAGAAGCCGCGCTTTACTGGTGGCGTGGCGCGCGACTGGTCGTTTGGCTATATTCCGCTACTGCAGCACTTTGGTATGAACTTGAGTGCGCAGTATAGTACGCACGGTTCGGGTAATTCAGAGCTAGAGAGCAACCGGCAGATTATTGATAATATGTTAAGTAGTTTGTCGATGCCGGGGCGCCAAAATGTGGCATTAATTGGTCCATTTGGTGCGGGTAAGTCGGCAATTGTAGATAAGTTTGCCGATATTTTGATGGATGCCGGGGCCAAGGTTCCAAATAGCCTGAAGTTTAACCAAGTGTTTTCACTCGATGCTTCAGCGATTCTTTCGGCGGCGTCGGGACGGGGCGAAATTGAGAATCTCATCAATCACCTGTTAGTTGAGGCCTATCACGCAAAGAACATTATTATATTCCTTGATAATGCTGAATTATTCTTTGAAGATGGCACGGGGTCGGTTGACATTAGTACTCTGTTGCAGCCAGCAATTGATGGTAGCGGCATAAAGTTGATTATGTCGATGAATCGTCAGCGCTTCTTGCAAATTGCTAAAGCTAAGCCGGCGTTCGCCAATTCATTAAACCGCATTGAGGTACAACCAGCTAACGCCGAGGAAACCATGCGCGTTTTGGAAGATAACGCGGTACGACTGGAATATCGTTCGCATGGAGTGATTATGTATCAGGCGTTAACTGAGGCGATTCGGCTTAGCGACCGTTATATCTATGATGTGGCACAGCCGCGTAAGTCTGTGCAGCTACTAGAACAGTCGATGCAGCAGGCGGTGAATGGTGTGGTGAGTGCTAAGTCGATTGCAGCAACGATTGAGAAAACTTTGGGTATTAAAGTGGGCGGTGATTTAACTTATGGTGATGATCAAGCCGAGCGTGAACGCTTGCTAAATCTAGAAGATCTAATTCACCAGCGGATGATTAACCAGAAAAATGCCGTGACGGCGGTGGCTTCAGCTTTGCGTCGGGCGCGTGCGGGCGTACGGAACGAAAACCGTCCAATTGGTACCTTCCTCTTCCTTGGTCCAACTGGTGTGGGTAAAACCGAGCTAGCGAAGTCGCTGGCAGCAGTTTATTTTGGCGGCGAAGACCACATGGTGCGTATCGACTTGAACGAATACGTGCGCGCGGATGATGTAGCGCGCCTAATTGCCGATGGCGCGACGAATGTTAATTCGTTATCGGCGCAGGTACAAAAGAACCCGTTTAGTGTGGTGTTACTCGATGAAATTGAGAAGGCACATCCAAATGTACTCACCACCTTACTACAGGTGCTAGATGAAGGTGTATTACGTGATATTAATAACCGTGAAATTAGTTTTCGTGATACGATTGTGATTGCTACATCTAATGCTGGCGCGGATTTGATTCGTCAATATATTGAGGCGGGCTATCAAATTGAACAGTTCTCAAGTCAGATTCAAGACCAGCTGATTAATTCTGGTGAGTTTAAGCCAGAATTCCTGAACCGTTTTGACGAAATTGCAGTCTTTCGCCCGCTAACTAAGGATGAGTTGTTGCAGGTGGTGAATTTGATTCTAAAGGGTATCAATAAGAATCTTGAGACGCAAAAAATTGCCGTAGCAGTAGATGAAGAAGGCCAGCGCTTGCTAGTTGACGCTGGCTATGACCCGCGTCTTGGTGCACGTCCGATGCGTCGTATTGTACAAAAGACTGTGGAAAACATTGTGGCGGAAAAGATGTTGACTGGTGAGTTGGTGCCTGGCGCTGGTATTATGCTGCGGGCAGCGGATATTCAAGCTAGTCTTGATAAGACGCAGTAGTTTTATGTTATAATTAGTATGACGCGGGTGTCGTATAACGGTTAATATACGAGTTTTCCAAACTTGCGACGAGAGTTCGACTCTCTCCACCCGCACCAATATTATTTGCCTCAGTAGCTCAGGGGATTAGAGCAGGTGGCTTCTATCCATCGTGTCGGGGGTTCGAATCCCTCCTGAGGTACCAGATATTATTTTTGGAGGGTAAAATATGAACGACGAACCGCAGTTAAAACAGAGTGATCCAAATCCAAATCCAAATTCGAATCCAGTAAAGAATCATCATAGGCTATCGCGAAAAACCATCGCGTGGATTGTAGTGGCTGTGATGGTAATAGCTGCGGTTGGCCAAAAGCAACAGCATACTGACGTTCAAAATACTACGAAAGCGCCAAGTGCTCAGGTAGCGCAGCAGTCAGATGCGAAGTCGAATTCTGATAATAATTCAAATCAGAACCAGAACCAAGCTCCGGCTAATCAACCAGATAACAAATCCGATAACAAGCCGGCCGATGATAAAGCTAGTAATCCAGCAAAGCCAGATGCTAAGCCTGCTGCGGCACCAGCTAAACCACCAGTAAATCATTCAGCTAAGCCAGCTAACCAGCCAAGTAATGGCGGTGGCTACCGCAGTTTACCACATTGCCGTGTTACTCATGTCTCCGATGGTGATACGCTGACGGTGGATTGTCTGCCAACGCGGGTGCGCTTGGTAGGTGTAGATACGCCGGAGAGCACTATTAAGAAGCAGTGTTACGGTAAAGAGGCGTCTAATTACACTAAGCAGCTTATTGGGCAGAGTGTGTATGTCGAAACCGACCCAGCTTCGGGCGATTTAGACCGTTATGGGCGGCCGCTGCGTTACATTATTCTTGAGGATGGCACTAATTATAACCAGAAGTTAATTGAGCTGGGTTATGGTATGCTTTATGTCTTTAATCACCAACAGTTTAAGTATAAGGATGCATTTGCGGCGGCTGAGCAGCGGGCGCATGGCGCTAATCTTGGACTTTGGGGCGCTTGCCAGACGGCGATTAATAAATATGGTAATTACCACGTAACTAATTAGCTAATTAATTGGCCAACTAAAATACCCTCCGCAAGGAGGGTAATAATTTCATGGGGCGTCTAACAGGACTCGAACCTACGACCTTCTGTGCCACAAACAGACGCTCTAACCAAGCTGAGCTACAGACGCCATCACTAATATAATATCAGATGCTGCGTAATATTTCAATATGTGCACCGAGATTTTTTAGTTGATGATAAATTGGACGATTTGCTGTATTGACTTGCCAATAATCGATAAATTTAGTTGGTGTATGTTGCGAGAGTGCGACTAAAACGGCTCCCAGGCAACCTGCTGCAGTGGTAGTATCAAACTTAGGTGTGATAGTAAGTGGCAAGTGAACAGCAAAATCGAGTTTAAACTGGTCTGGTGTAGTGCTGGGTTGTGGGCAGACTGCAATGCCGAGTTGGCTAGCTAAATTAAGCCAAGGCGCTAATTTATCAGTGCGAATTGGCTCTATAGTAATAGTGGTATCAATAATGCTGCCGCCCTGCAATTGCAAATCAAGGCGCGTTTTGGGCATGATGTTAAGTAGTGAAGCATTGAGAATATCACTGAGACGCGCAACACAGCGTAAGCTGACGTTTTGTCTGCCTTGTTCGATGCGATTAACTGTTGATTGACTAGTGCCAAGTTGCATTGCGAGTTCTTTTTGCGTTAGACCGCAGCGCAAGCGGTGCCATTTAATTAGTTCACCCAGCTGAATTAAGTAGTCTGGTTGCATAAGCTTATTATACCACAGTTATTTGGGGTCTGGTGCCTTAAGTTTTGGCCAAAATAGGGCTACTAGAGTGACAAAAATACTCAAAATGGCGAGCCAAATACCCCAACCGGCATGTGGGCTGATTAAGCTATCGAGATTTGATCCGGTTATAAAAATAATGAAGGCTATGACGAGAATGTGGCAGATGATTGCCAGCCAAGCAATTGATTTAAAGCCAGTTACGGCGGCGAGCAATAAAATAACACAAAGACCAGTAATAATATTGTTTAGCGTAACTTGGTTAAATAGGTCAACACTAATACTCACACTCATATCATTAAATTTAATGCGTTGGATGAGTTGATTGATATTAGAGGTAGCTGGGTTGATATTCAGCCAAATTTGTGAGGCACTGGCTAAGGTAATAAGTGCAGCTCCAAAGATAGTAAGTCGTCGAACAACTTTCATAGTTTAATTATAACACAAGCTGTATTTTACTGGAGACAAATAAAAAAGCGACCAAACGGTCGCATAAAATCTGGTGGGTTGAGAGGGGCTCGAACCCTCGACACCAGGCTTAAGAGGCCCGTGCTCTACCAACTGAGCTATCAACCCTTAACGACTACAATAGTATCATACTATTTTTGTTTTGTCTAGTGTTTTGTTTTAATTTTTTGCGCTATAATGGAAACATAATTATTTAAATAAAAACATTAAATCACATTGGAGTTATCATGAACCACGTTTTTCGATGGGCAGTCGCGGCGGTTAGTGTAATTATTTTGACAGTAGTTTTAGCGAGTAACGCTAAGGCGGACAGTATAGGATTAGAATTAGCGCCTACAGTGCAGTTAAGCAATACAAATGGTAAGTATCAGGCGAGTAGTATAATTGCACCGAGGGGTGAGTTCCAGTATGGTTATCAATTGAGTTTGGAGTTACATGAACTTAAACTTAAGAATACTGGGTATCAAATAAATTTAGCAACGGAACAGAATCAATCTGATAACGTTTGGGGCTATTTAGAAGGCGATAAGCTAAAGAGTAAAGGTGAAATTAGTAGTGAGACTAATCAGCCGGTGACGGTAAAGTACGAGGCTAGGCCAAAAGCTGATTTGCCGGCAGGCAATTATAGTGGCAAAGTACAGTATACAATTACTGCTAAGCCTGCGCCCGAGCCGGTAGTAGAAGATAAAATGAGTAGTTGGGAATATCGTGATGGCGATGATGTGCAGGCCAGTGTTAAAGGTGAGAATTTATTTGGTATTAAATCGGTTGAATTATTTGACCAGTCAGGTAAATCTATTGTTAGTCGCACTAAAGAAGAGAGTATAGGCGATAATAGTGATGGCACTAGTATAACATTTGATTTTGGCAAGTTGTCGACGGGACGTTATTTTGCGACGGTATATTTTGCAAATAAGTCGTATAAAATTCCGAAGCCGCTGGTGATTTGGCCACAGGGTGATTGCGTGTCGGGTAATAGTGAATTTAATAAATGCAAAGTTGTCCTGCCGCAGTCGAATGATACGAAATTTATTCCCGTGATGCCGAGTAGTGAAGGCGTTTGGGCGGTAGTAGCTGATGGCACTAGCGATGATAGCCAATTTGGTGAGTGGTATGATTACGGTAAGAAGCACTGGGCAAATATAGTAGAGGTGCCAAGGGAAAAATATCGGATACTTAATCAGCCGGGTACAGTGCTTGCTAAAAGCGATTACATTAGACATTGGTCGTATATTCCGCGGTATAATTACAAGGTGCAACGCCGTGACGCGGTAGATAAACCAATGTCACCTCATGGTAATAGCTATAGTTTTACAGTAGACTTTACGCAGAAGGAGTTTAGAAAGCCGTCGCCAACTTGTTCTAACTCTAATGAGCCTAAAGATTACTTGAAGGATTGCAATCCAAAGCAGCCTTGGGCGACTCCACCAGCGTTTTCGCAACAAAATACGTTGTTTGATGGTATTTGGCTGAGTGACGATGTTTCGATTGGCGCCGGTGATTTAAATGATTTATATCGAGCGGCGCATAGTGATAAGACTAATCAGCATTGGCTTAATAATAATGATTGGGGAGCTATGCTTTACTTTGCAATGAGCCGTTATGGGGTAAATCAATTTAATAATCTTAAGCAACTACGTGCTAGCTGCTTGGCGGCAGATGATAATGGCTGTTGGGGCGTAAAATTGAGTGAGAGTGATGGTGATTATTTAGTGGCAGCGAAGTACAACATGGATTACGAAGGTATGCCATGGGCGAGTCATTATGACATTGATAACCATACAACCGACCAACAAAGTGCATTGATTACTAAGAATTTTATGAATAATTGTAACTTTGAGACTTGTGGTGGACAGGCTTTGTATGAATTATTGGCTAGCCAGAAATTCGGTTATAATGATGACACTATATACGATACACGCATTCTACGTAATAGTTGGATGATACGTCGGCGTGGTTGGCGTCTTAATAGTATGTATTCTATAGACAATAGTAATAGTTATGGTGGTAAAAATACGCTTTGGGCTTGGCCGGTGGGTGGGAAAAATGTTGTGGTGCCATTATTAGCGGCTCCGCAGCGCTTGCAGCCCCAACTCGAAGCAGCGCAGCCTAATCGGATTAGCGAGCAGGCTAGTAGCGTCAAATTGGAGACCGGCCAGCAAGTCGGTGGCGCTGAGGTTACTAAGACTAACGAGCGACCTACCACGCGCCCGCTCGACCAGCAGCTCAGCCCCGCAGTTCGCAATCGCACAGAGGTTACCGCTAATCACGCCGTAGTTGACGATGCCATCCCGCAAGTAAAACGTCAGCGTCAGGCTGTCGCCACAGGACCGGTGCTCCGCCCGAATAGTGCAGGTGGTAAAATCAGCTTGGTTACGGGGCATAGCCCGGTAGCTGGGGTGCTTGGAACGGAACAAAATTTCGTCAAGCAAGGGCTGACTCACGCTAGCTCCTTGATGACGGCTGAATAGGCGGCGCAAAATTGCGCTATTTCTTCACTAGTAGTATAGATACCGAATGATGCGCGCACGACACCGGACGGTAAATTTAGATGTTGTAAGTAAAGGTCGTTACAGAGGCGGCCACCACGAGTGTTGATGTGATAATTATCACTCAGTAACATAGTGATGTCGTGTGGGCTAAGATGTGGCACTGCTAAGCTAAGCATTGTGCCGGAGTACCCTACGCAGTAGCGTGCGAGGTCGTGTACAGTGAGTTGTTCCCTTGTAGTATTTTTAAGTGTTTGAAAATGTGCAGTGATATTATCCCACCCGATATTGTTGAGGTAATCGATAGCAGCGGCGAGGCCGAGTACGCCGGCGATGTGGGGTGTGCCGGGCTCAAATTTGGCTGGCGTATCAAGCAAAGTGAATTGGTGGTGAGCTGGATCAAGCTGGCTAAAGGTTTCGCTACCGAAGGCTGCTGGTGTGAGTTTGGCTTGCAATTCACGCCTTATATAAAGTACACCAATACCAGTGGGGGCGTAGAGTTTGTGCCCGCTGAAGGCGAGAAAATCGCAGTCGAGTTGCT
This sequence comes from uncultured Candidatus Saccharibacteria bacterium, assembly GCA_947090635.1. GTDB lineage: Bacteria > Patescibacteriota > Saccharimonadia > Saccharimonadales > Saccharimonadaceae > Nanoperiomorbus. Next base: position 32,429 of record CAMUOM010000007.1, read on the forward strand.
TGACGTCGACCGGATAGTGACCAATGGCTTGGCTAGCGTCAACTGCTACCCAGCCACCTGCTTGATGGACGGCTTTGGCAAATTGCGGAAAGTGATGTTGGCAGCCGGTTACATTGTCTGCTAAGGCGTAGGAAAATAATTTAGTTTGTGGCGGGCAAGTTGGCTGGTCGTGCGCCAAAAAGTTTAATTTGCAATCTGATATATGGGACAAATGTACCCAAGGTAAGTAATTAGAATTATGTTCGTAAGGTGTTAGCACAATAGTGTCTTGAGCGCCAACTAGGGGCTGTAAGAAGTGCATAACGGTATTTAAACTGGCAGTGGCAGAGCTAGTGAAGATAATTTCATCGGGGTGACAGTTAATTAAATGCGCTACTGTAGCACGGGCAGCAGTAAATTGCGCTGTCACATCGCCCGCCCTAGTATAATTGGAGCGTCCGATGTTGGTCGGGTTGGTGTAATAGCTGGTGATAGCGTCAATTACTGCCGTAGACTTGAGACTAGTGGCTGCGCTGTCGAGGTAAATTGGGCGGGTTTTTACAAAATAGGGGAAGTCGCTACGATTCATTTAACTTAATCCCCTCTTTGCGGTACGGCGCTGCGATGCCGTCTAGCATTAAATTTTCGGCTGCGGCGCGCGATAGGCCACGACTCATGAGATAAAACAACTCGTCTTCTGAAATATATTTTGTACTGAGGGCATGGCCGGCTTTGACGGCGTCGTTGTTGATTTTGAGGTTCGGCGCGGCTTCTACAGTGGCGTGGTCGCGTGTGATAACGTGAATTTCAAGCCAAGCGTCGGAGTGGGGCGCGGTTGGTGTGATGGTGATAGTGGCGTCGGCGCGCACTTTAGCTTTGCTGCTAGCAATAATTAAGATTTGGATGCGCGAGCGCAAGCCTGGCTTCTTATGATAAAAATTAAATTTAAAGACACAACTGGCATCAGTTTCAATTAAATATTTTTGTGTGAAGTCGCGCGTAATGGATTTAGTGATATATTTCATCCCACCGAGCCCTCCATACTGAGGTTAATTAGGCGATTTAACTCTACGGCATACTCCATTGGCAAGTTTTTGACAATTGGGTCAACAAAGCCGTTGACGATTAGACCCGTGGCTTCATCTTCGTCAATGCCACGGCTCATCATATAGAATAATTGTTCTTCACTAACCTTACTAACAGTGGCCTCGTGAGCGATTTGTGCGTCTGGTCGCTCAATAATATTTTTTGGAAAGGTATTGGATACACTTTGCGCATCCATTAAAAGGGCGTCGCACTTAGTTGATGTTTTGGCGTCGGCGGCTGCTTGGTCAATATAAATTTTGCCGCGATACGAACAAATGCCACCACCCAGAGAGATTGACTTAGCAATGATGGTAGAAGAAGTGTGTGGCGCTAAGTGAATTGCTTTGCCACCGTTGTCTTGATTTTGACCAGTTTTAGCCACGCCGAGAGACAAAATGTCGCCACGCGCCCCTGGTTCAAGCAGGACAACTGACGGGTATTTCATAGTGATTTTAGAGCCGATGTTGCCATCAATCCATTCACCGAGGGCATTGCTATAAATATGCATGCGTTGGGTGGTGAGGTTGAGAACGTTGGTTGACCAGTTTTGGATGGTGGTGTAGCGGACGCGTGAGTTAGCTAAGGCAACGACCTCCACTACGGCGGCGTGAAGCGAATCGGTTGTATAAATTGGCGCAGTACAGCCCTCAACATATTGCACTTCGGCGCCTTCGTCGGCAATAATTAGGGTGCGTTCAAATTGACCGAGATTAGCAATGTTAATGCGAAAGTAAGCTTGGAGTGGAATGGTTAATTTGACGTGCGGCGGAACATAAATAAAGCTGCCACCGCTCCAAACGGCGGTGTTGAGTGCGGCAAATTTGTTGTCGTTTGCTGGTATGACGGTGCCGAAATATTTCTTAAATAGTTCTGGGTAGCGTTGCAGGGCGGTATCGGTATCGAGAAAGACCACACCCATACTCTCCCATTCTGCCTTGAGGTTTTGGTAAACGATAGTGGAGTCGTATTGTGCGCCGAGCCCCGCGAGGTATTTTTGTTCAGCTTCGGGTAGGCCGATTTGGTCGTAAGTTTGACGGATATCAGAAGGCAAGTCTGACCAATCTGTGGTTGGTTTGTTGGATTTGGTAGCGTAGTAGCAAATGCTGTCAAAATCAATATCTAGTTTGGGGCCAAATTTTGGCATGGGCATTTTGATAAATTGACGGTAGGCGCGTAAGCGGCGTTGTAGCATCCACTGAGGTTCGTGCTTAATGGCACTAATTTGGCGAACGGTGTTTTCACTGAGACCGTTAGGCAATCGCATTAAATTGCTCCATGTCGTAAGTGGTGGTTGGGTGCACAGCTGCTAAAAGTTGGTCGTGGTGCGAAATAATTACTAGCGTAGTTGGGTAGTCAAGCGCGCGCAGGCGGGCACTTAAGTACTTGACGCTGATTTTATCGAGGCCAGAGTCGGGCTCGTCGAGGAAGGCGAAGCGTGGCTTTAAGATTAGCATCTGCAGAATCTCAGACTTTTTCTTCTCGCCACCACTAAAGCCGACGTTTAAGTCGCGGTTGTAGTCGAAGTGCTGAAAGCCGAGTCTGGCCGCCTCAGTTTGTAACTGATTTAACACCTCGAGGAAGTTAAACTGGTTATCGGTTAGTTTTGTAAGGCTGGTGCGCAAAAAGTTTGCATAACTTACGCCCGGAATCTCGGCTGGATACTGCATAGCAAGGAAGATGCCACGTTTGGCGCGCTCGTCAGCTTTGAGGTGGGTAATGTCTTCGCCGTCGAGGATAATTTTACCACCTGTGATTTGGTAGTGTGGGTGACCAGCGATGACATTAACCAGAGTAGACTTGCCGGAGCCATTGCGGCCTAGTAGGGCGTAGCGGGCGTTGTCTTGGAAATCGAGCGTGACATCGCGAAAAATTGGCTTGCCTTCAATGGTTGCCACGCTTAGATGTTCAACTCTTAGCCCCTTCATATAGTTGTATTATGGCAGGGAAATTTTAAAATAGCAAACATAATTTTAATGCCAGCCCTGTAATTTGTTGCAAATATTACACGCATAAGCATATTGACTACACCATATACAGTGTATTAAAATCATAAGTACACGCAAGATAAAGCGTGTGTAATATAATCAAAAGTCAAGAATGGGGGAATATGAAGGAAGCTGTACAAGCAAAACCAAGGTGTGTGAAGCGGGTAGCACGAGAGACAACAGAGGTGAAAGAAGATAAATTTGTCGCTAATAATGAAGCTTATCAAATCAGTGCGCTAATTGTACAGTTAATGAGGGCATATAGAACCATTGCCGGCTCGCTCGCTAAGGACTCAAGCAGTATCAAGCGTGAGAACGCGAACGTGAACGGCGACACGGCCATGGGTAAAATGTTGCAGTTTGGCCAGCAAGGCAGTAAAGCCTACGCTCGCGCTTGTCTCCTCCGCCCTGCTCACGCCCATGCCCACGACGACGGCGATATCCACATTCATGACCTAGATTTTTACGCAACGGGTACTTTGACTTGTTGCCAGACCGACCCGCTCGTTTTGTTTGACCATGGTGGCTTCTCAACCGGCCACGGTTACCTGAGGACGCCAAATAGCATTGGTAGTTATGCGGCATTGTGTGCGATTATTTTACAGTCCAATCAAAACGAGCAGCACGGTGGCCAAGCTATTCCGAACTTTGATTACGCGATGGCGCCGGGGGTTAACAAGACTTATCGTAAGTCTATTAAACGCATTTTAAATGAATATAATGATTTAACGGAGCAGAACTTGACGGTGGCGGCTGATGAATTAGCCAAGCTAAATTATCCTGACGTCATCAAGGGTTTGCCAGTGAAAGTCTTTAAACTAGCTAAAGCGGACACGATTCGTCAGACTTATCAGGCGATGGAGGGGTTGGTGCATAATCTTAATACCATGCATAGCCGTGCCGGTGCGCAGGTGCCATTTACAAGTTTGAATTTTGGTACTGATACGACACCAGCTGGTCGGTTGGTGGTTGAGCAGTGGCTCAAGGCGACTGAGGCTGGTCTTGGGCACCATGAGACGCCAATTTTTCCAATTAGCATTTTTAAGGTTAAGGAAGGGGTAAATTATAACCCTGAAGATCCGAATTATGACTTGTTTAAGTTGTCAATGAAGGTATCGTCTAAACGCTTGTTCCCGAACTTTGTGTTCTTGGATGCGCCATTTAATTTAAAGTGGTATCGGCCGAACGATTACAGTAGTGAAATTGCTACTATGGGTTGCCGCACGCGTGTGTTTGAGTCAATCTTCCCAGAGTCGAATGGTACGGCTTGTCAGCGTGGCAACTTGTCTTACACTTCAATTAACTTGCCACGGCTCGGCATTCGTCACGGTATTTGCCTTGGCGAGCGTAAGGTAGCTGACTGGAAGGCATTTTATCAGGACCTGGATAATTTGATGGACATGGTGGCGGAGCAGCTGATGGACCGCTATAACTTTCAAAAGGAAAAGTTGGTGCGTGAGTTCCCATTCCTCATGGGTGAAGGTAACTGGATGGGTAGCGATAAGCTGGGCATGGACGATAAGGTGGAGTCGGTCACCAAACACGGTTCAATGACAATTGGCTTTATTGGGCTAGCCGAAACCTTGGTGGCAATGACAGGTCACCATCATGGTGAGTCAGATGCGATGGAGCGGAAGGGCTTGGAAATTGTGCGCCACATGCGCGACAAGTGTAACGAGTATGAGGATAAGTATCATCTCAACTTTAGCGTATTTGCAACGCCAGCTGAGGGGCTATCAGGACGATTCACAAAAATGGACCAAAAACGCTATGGCAAAATTAAAGGTGTAACTGACCGTGAGTTTTATACTAATTCGTTCCATGTGCCAGTGTATTACAAGATTAGCGCCTTTGATAAAATTGACAAGGAAGCACCATTCCACGCGCTATGCTTAGGTGGGCACATCACTTACATTGAGCTTGATGGTGACCCAAGTCAGAACATCGAGGCTTTCGAGGCGGTGATTCGGCACATGAAGGAGAAGGGCGTGGGCTATGGTTCAGTCAACCACCCGGTTGACTCTGACCCAATCTGTGGCTTCTCGGGTATCATCTCAGGTACAACTTGTCCATCTTGCGGCCGTGAGGAGTCAGATGGCCCGGTCGGCTTCGAGCGCTTGCGCCGGATTACGGGTTATTTAGTAGGGACGCTTGACCGCTGGAATGACGCGAAGCGCGCCGAGGAAGCTGCGCGCGTCAAGCACACCGTTTCAACGAGCTTAAATGGCGTGTACACCAAGAGTCAGAAGGCTGACCGTGAACTAAAGAAGGCCACCAGCAGCCGTAACGACTTTAAGGTATAATTAAGTTATGGCAATTGAAGTAGCACCCGATGAAATATTATTAGCTGGCCCAATCCAGAGCGATTCAATCGTTGATGGTGCGGGCCTGCGCGCCGTGGTATGGTGTCAAGGGTGCTACCGCGCTTGTCCGGGTTGCCATAATCCGGAGTCATGGAGTGACCAAGCTGGTACGGTGGTAAAAATCGATTGGGTGAAGGAACAGCTTAAGAAAATGCGCGGTCAGACGGGCTTAACCTTTAGCGGTGGCGAGCCGATGTTGCAGGCGAAGGCTTGTAAAGAAATCGCAGATTGGGCGCGACGTGAAATGGGTTGGAATATTTGGTCGTTTACGGGTTTTACCTATGAGAATATCAAATATCAGCGCGAATGGGCGCGTCCAGAGATGTGGGAGTTCACTAAGTCGTTGGATGCGATGATTGATGGGATGTTTATCTTGCCAGAGCGTGATTTAACTTTGCGCTTTCGCGGGTCGCGCAATCAGCGCTTGCTACATCTTAAAGATGGTGAGATTACAGCAATTGAGTAGTCTGTAGTATAATGGAGTTATGCACCCGTAGCTCAGTGGATTAGAGCACTGGTTTCCGGTACCAGGTGTCGTAGGTTCGAATCCTATCGGGTGTACCAACCTAATTACCCCTCAGTTGAGGGGTGTTTTTAGTCACTAGTTAGGTTATCGAGTTTGGCGCACAGGCGCTTGACTGAACTGGCGTTAAGGGTGAGTTTTACTATATGATTAACTACTAGGTGGTCGTAAATGATTGATAAAATATTACAAATTATAAAGACCGCCACGCTAGCAATAGTGAGAGCCAGTAGTCTAATATAAGGTGCATCGTTGACGGACAGAGCGGTTAATAGGTCGACTTTCTTCCATAAAGCATCGCGAATCACCATGCTGTCACTAATAAGGTAGATGCCGAGTACTGATGCGCTGATTAATCTGGTAGCCCTGCAGAAGATAGAGTTGGATAATATCGGTTTAATTCTGGTGAATAAGATAAAGATGCCAGCTCCAACGAAGTTTTCAGCTGTTGCTACGCCGGAATTCATGGTCATTTCGGGTAGTCCGAGGTAGGCGAGAGCGCCGTTATGTGCCATTGGTAGGTTGGCGAGGTAGTGAATAAATAGATTTAACGCACAGCCGCCACAAATTAATAGCCAAATCTGATAGGTTTTTAGTTTAATTGTGTGGCCATATAGTTTAATCCACGCGCCAATGAAGTAAGTGGTGATCGAGACCATAAAAAATAGATACGGTTGTGGGTTGGGCACAAAAGTGTACTTAATAAAATGTATGGCGCTGAGTGCCAAAATGAGATAGCTAAGTTGTTTGCGGTTGGAGTGTTGAATGAATTTATTGAGCATCGGCGATACTAATAATAAGATAAGATAGCTGATAATAAACCAGTGGCCATAAGATAAAATTGGCAAGATGCTGGATAATACAATACCCCAAGTATTGAGCTTATCGAAGGCGGTTTGTGCGATGTCGGGCAATAAGTTTAGTCTGCTGGCAGTCAAGAAGATAAATAGCATCATTATGGCATACCACCAGACATGCGTGAACGTTTTGATGATGTGTTTGGTACTAAATTGACGTTGGCAGCAAAAATAGCCGGTCAGGATAAAAAAGATGGCTACTCCAACTTTGCCAATGTCTGATAGTGAACTAAA
>CAMUOM010000008.1 GCA_947090635.1 uncultured Candidatus Saccharibacteria bacterium
TAAATATCTTAGCAAACCCCGCCCCGCCTGTCAACACCTTTTTGGACTTTTTGTGGGAATTTGCGCGGATTTGTGGGAGTTGCTGCGTGGGTGCCGCAGGATACTTATATATATGTATATATTATATGTGTGCAATACCTATATATAAGAATCAGGCACCCATGGGGCTTGATACTTAGGAGCTGGTTTAATAGCGCCGGCGAGCGCCTCGCTCAACCTGTTGCCCCAAGCTGGGGATGGCAGAGCAAGCTCTGCCCGGATTAGTCTTTGCGAACAGCCGAGAGCGCAACACGGAACGCGCTGATGCTGAAAAAGTAGTGGCTGTAGTTGGTGTTGCCATTGCCCGAGTACAAGGCAAACACCCCAGCGTCCGAGCCACCGTCCGCGCGGTAGCCCCGAAGGAACCAAAGCCGATTCTTAGAATAATCTAGGTAATCAATATTCTGTCCATTCCAACCTAAAGTCTCGTAAAGGGCTTGGCCGCCGCAAGTAGCAAAGGTACAACCATTTGGCGCGCCGAAGTTATAGGTGTTGACGTATGGCGGATGAGCCGCGTTAGTGCCAAAGTAGTCGTTGATTGCTGAATTATTTAGATTGCTACTATAACTTGCGGCAATATATTCATAAGCACCGCCGGACATGTCGTAGATACCGGTTGGATTATTAGTGGTACTGGCGAGTTGGCCAAGGGCGCCGTTGTAGGCACGTTGTTGGTCACCGAAGCTACAGGCTGATTGAGTACCGAGAGTGCCGCCGTCATCATTGTAGGCACTGGTATTACCGCTAGCTTGTGGGCCACAACCGGTGATACTATAGCTACTATTCTGAGATTGGTTCTGGCTATTGATTTGCACACCATTGTAGCCGGCACCGTATTTGCTGGCACTTAAGTAAGTAGCAGCGCCCCAGTCGTTGTTGTTGACCATGTGAGAGCTGAATTTAGCTAAATGATGGCTGTTTTGTGGTGAGTCAACTGATTTGCCGCCAACATTCTGTGGATCGTTTACTCCGATAGATTTAGCTACCGAATAGAAGCTACCAATACCGTTAATGCCGCTATAATAGCCAGATATGTGGAGACTATTTGGCAAAACGGTTGGATTACTGACGTCACCGGTCGTTTCAAACTTCGCAAACCAGATGCCGTTGAACTCCTTGCTACCAAAGGTAAAGGCGGGATGGGTGGCCCAAGTGCCGTTGGCGGTTGGGACAGCTTTAGTGGATTGCTTGTTTTCAAACTCAATGGTGAAGTTTTGGGCTGGAACAGCTGGGTCACTACCGCTATAGCGTAATACCTTATAACGGTAACGTGGAATGTATACCCAGTAACCAAGGATATCGGTTTGATCTACGACCTTACTAAAGCCACGGTATTTACTAAGAGCTTCTGGCTTGACAGTGATGGCGTTGGCCCATTGTTTATTGGCGTAATCATACCAACCACTGTCAGCTGCTTCTGGGTCAGCTACGCTGGTCCACTGGGCGTTGGTGGTGCTGCCAGTGTATTTAACTGGAATCATGTTCTTATCTAGAGTGACAAGACAAGAGCTATTGGCATTCCCCGCCTGACAGGTCTCGGATGGGTTGGCTTTAGCTGTGCGGTTAGTCCAATCCACTGGCTTTGGGGCTGGTTTGGCAGTTACGGTATAGGTAACAGTAGTGGAGTACTTGCCAGCCGCAAGGCTATTCGGTAAAATAGCGGCGCCAAAGGTCATGTGTACGGTGCACTGCTTTTTACCCTTGCAGCCAGCATTGTCGTATTCTGATGCCGTGTCAACAATCACGCTCGGCGCTTCATCACCAGCCGGAACATGCATGAACCCGTTTGGCCTAAACTCCGTGTCGTGCCCTTCTTCCAATCGATAGCCCCATGAGTTGGTGTTCATTCCCATTAGCATCTCTCGTCCGCTTGATTCATCTTTGAATGCAGTCATACCCTCAATCCGGTGACTGTTGTCTTTAGTATTAACTAGGTCTGCGCTATCCGCATGGATAGTCAGATTGAATCCGCGCGGCTTGGCGGTTTTAATCTTCACGGGCGTGGTGGCCTCATGCAAATAAGGGTCGGTCGAGGACTGCTTAAGGTCAGCATCCGAGCCAATAGTAAGCTCAACAGTGTTGTCGTCAGTGGCGTGAGCTGGCGTGGCTAAGACTAACGGGGTTACTGCAAGTAAAAATAGAGGCCAAATAATTACCTCCCACAGGGTTTTAGTGTTAAGCTGTTTCTGTTGTCTCATGTTACTTACTCCTCCACTTATTTGTTATCTCCGTCACCACGGCTAGATACTTGCATTATAGCATAGGCGCAATAATTCACCAAATTTAATCACCCAATTTATTGTTAATCAGAACAATAAATTTTCATACGAGCAGCTTCCTCTACTCAAAAATATTTTTAGTTACAACTGTGACTTAAATTATAAATAATTTGTCACATGATACTACCGCCGGTATCGTCTATTACGGTCATTGGTACACATGGCGAACCGATAATAGCACTCAAATCGCGCACTATATTTTTAGCCTTTTCAACTTCTGTACGCGGTAAATTGATATCAACACCGCTATATTTATAATTATGATTATTGTTTAAAGAACAACCAAGCACACTAGAATTTACCCAACGCCCAGTATTGAGATAGCGCACGGAACCATCGGCCAAAATCGTAATGTCAGGCACATACACAAATATAACAGAAGAGATAATTTCCCGGCTATACTTAAACGCCGTTTTATTCCCGTATGCAATATACGCCCATTGTCCCTCACCGTAATTATACCAATCTTTCATAGTAGCAATTGCCCAATAGTTCCTAATACCAACGATATCACCAAAGCTATTCCTATTGGTAACAGCCCTAACAACCGGTATTTGCCCACCATTGTATGGATGTACACATCGTTCATCATTACTATTGGATACACAATTACTAGGCTTCGGCTTACTAACAACCGTGTAAACAATAGCAGCACTATAACTACCCGTGGCTAATTTGGTCGCATCGGCGTTAGCGCCAAAAGTCAGCCAAATATCGCAAGATCTCAAGTTGTCACACTCGCCTCGATTCTTACTGGTTGTATTCGCAAGCAATATCGCGCGCCCAGCAGCATCGGGCACCATACTGAAGTTTGTGGCATCCTTGCCTAGCGCATAACCCCACCGATTAATAGCCAGTGGCTTATTATTGCCACTAATTGGCGCAATCTTATAGGACGGGTTCTGAGCATTCACCAAATTTGAATTTTTAGCATACATACTCAACGAAAAGCCGTAATCATTATCATTGCGCACCTGAATTCTATTATTACCCTTATAAATCTTACCGCTCTGTCGCAAGTCAACATTAGGCGAATCAAAATTTATTGATATTTTATCAGCATACGCCGGCGACACTATAACTAATGCCGAGATTAAAGGTAAAGTTATACCAACTAATATTTTACTTTTTGCATTGCCGTACCTCATATATACCACCTTTTATTTTAATGTATTTGTTCAAGTATAATATTAATGCTTATGCGCTGTCAATAATAAAATGTTGTAAATAATAAGAAATAAAAAGTGCAGCAGATGACTGCTGTACTGGGAGTTGAATTATGGACATTTGCACCACAGGCCGATTAAGGCTATGAAGCCCACTTCACTTCAGCAAGTGCCGCACGCGGCCAAATTGCTTAAGCTGCGGCTTGCCATCCTCGTCATACTCGCGGCTATAGTGGTAAAGGTCGACTTTGATGTGCGACAGCTGGTCACCCGCGCGCCAGATGTGGTAGCGCAGCACTATATTGCCGTGTCGTTTGTCGCGGTCGAGATATTCGACCCACGTATCGTCCTGCTCGGCGCGCTCCAGCAAACGACTCGCGCCATACCAGAGGTCGCTCTCACTGACCGGATACCGCAAGTAGAACTCCGGCGACGTGTGCAGCCCAAAATCCAGCTCATCCATATAACCAATGTTCAACATTATCCCTCCAAGGTACTTGACCGTTGGGCGTCACCCCCGCCCGCCTGCCGTGGGCCTAATTATTATAGCAGAATAAACAAGATGAAATTGGTTGTATTAGTGCAACATATTACCAATGGCCTTACGCTATAATTTTGGCATTGATCCGTCCGGGCATGGCGTACCAATGACTGGCGTTAGATCACGAACGGTATCTTTTAGATCGCGAATGGCATGCTCTAATTCGCGTTGTTCATGCCCAAGATTTATATTTGTCTTCCATCTTTTATCACTTCCGCAGATTAACTCAAGATTAATCCACCTAGAATAAGTATTATTCTCACTTTCTACGTACGACCAATTATAACCGAGTTTACTAATTCTTGGTACAAAAACATACACCGCTGATACATCAGAATAATCAACCTTCACTTTATTACCACTATACTTCTTAAACACGGCACTAAATCGAAAAAGACCTCCTGTATCCCAACCAGTTCCGCCCAATTTCTTTGCTATATTAACCCCATAAGCCCATTTTCCTTGATTATAATCATACCAATTATCGCTATTGGGATTTGGCACACTCTGCCAGTCGCCATTAACCCACTCAACTGGCATAGTACCCATCGCACTAATATTAGGACTATATGCAGTACCAAATACGTCAATAGGTCCAGGCACGTCATTAGTCATAGTATATGCCTGTCTAAGCTTACTTGTAGCAGTATAAGTTAACGTAGTACTATAATTACCTACAGGCAAACGTTTTGGATCGAGATTAGCACCAAAGGTGATATGTAGTATACAATCATCAATATTAATGCAGTCGCCTTTATCATTACCATCAATATCAGCCAATATAGCAGAAGAAACCGGACTAAATGTAGTAGCGCTATTGCTCATAGTATAACCCCACTGATTGGCAGCAAGATTCTGGTTAATGCCAGATACCGAGTATATCCTATAGGAAGAATCCTTGCTATTCACTAAATTAGGCTGGCTAGTGTTCATACTAAGTGTAAAACCGTAATCATTACTGTTATGAACGTGCACGCTACTATTGTGCTTATATAGGTTGCCACTACGCTGCAATACAACATTGGTAGTATCGAGGTCAACTGAAATACTGTCCGCGTGGGCTGGTATAGTAAAAATAAACGGCGTGACGGCGAGAACAAACAAACCAAAGGCCAACCCGCGGACCACAAAATTATGGTTGGCTGTTGGCGCCAGAGGCGCCGAAGTGGCTATTTTACCCCTACTTTTAGTAGTTTGGGATAAGAGGCTTAAAAGTTTACCCCCCACAGCTGTTTGCCGTAATTTACTCATTGTTGTTTGTCCTCCATTTTTGGTTATTATCCCATTTTAGGTTTATCTCTGCCACCACGGCTAGATGCTTGCATTATAGCACAAGAGGAATAAAATACCAAACAAAAAATGCCCCCGAAGGGGCATTTAAATAATACTGGTGGGCGGTTCAGGACTTGAACCTGAGACCTCGTCATTATCAGTGACGCGCTCTAACCAACTGAGCTAATCGCCCACAGCGTGGTGGAGATAAAGAGACTCGAACTCTTGACCCCCTGCTTGCAAAGCAGGTGCTCTAGCCAACTGAGCTATATCCCCATACCGAGCTTCTACTATGTAGACTATAACTAGTCTACAATATCCGCGCAGCAATTGCAATAGCATTTATTTAAATACCGCCACCCCACCATTTAATGAAAGTAATAATAGGATGTAAAAATCATCAACCGAGCGGAAAACGTTATGAGGCAAAGAATTATATTACAGTTATTGATAGCAAGACACACCTTAGCAAACTGGTCATTACTGTCCTGCTGTAGCGCTCGCCGGCTACAAAACCGTGCTACCGTAATCGGCACCACAGCTCCATTAACTATAATTATTGGTATTGCTAAGAATATTGGTGTAATAAAATTAAGTGCCGTGGCAAGTCGGTTGTAGATTGTACTACGCGGTTTGATTGCCTTAAGCTTAACAAAGCTAAAGAACAAAATGGTGCTTGCACCCGCAAATGCAATAGTGGATGCGATACTGAACGGAAACAAGCACACAGATGATACTATTGCTGCGACGATATAAATAGCTTGTGCTATCCTGTAGGTACTAAAAACGCGGCTGGATTTAGCGGTACGAGTAATAATAAACTTACCGATTGCATAAATAATTAGCGTAGCGACACAGATTATGTCTAGTTTTAACATCATACCTGTATCTGTAAGTATGCCTACAATAGGATTTTTATCCAAGAGCAGCCTATCTAGTTCGAGGTATGCACCCATATACATTTCAGTGGCAAACTTCGACACCAAGAAAGCTAGAATTATCATGCCGACAGCGGCGAGTGATACTAAAACTGATTGCTTACAATCAGTTGCCTTTTGCACTGCGTCACGCCTTAAAGTCATAACACAGAGAGCAATGGTGCTAAAAAATGACGTCATCAGTAAGATAAATGGAATATCTACATTAGCTAATGCAGAAATAGATCCCCACCCATCACGATTTATCGTGCTATTCGCAAAACAAATCATGGCAGCGGCTGGCGTAGCGCCAACTACGGCGGCTAATATGATAGTGCGAGCCAAGCGCTTGTTCTTCGGTGTTAGCTTGGGTAAACGTTGCACTGGCAATGATTTCTTCAGAGCAAATATGGCTAGTATTGCAACTAGAAGCGCCGCCAGTATAATTAAGGCAGCGTCATTTATCTGGTCAAGATAAATGGATTTATATGTTGCTTGGTCATCGGCGTCATATCTGGCAATTAAAGCCACAATCGTTATTGATATGGCATGTAGCATGATAATCGCAGCCGCTAACCAAGCTGACCAGTGCAGTGTTCTGCGTGATTGTTCTGACAATGTTATTTTCATGATTTTAACCGATAGTGTACCCAAGTACGCCCTGCTCCGCTACTTCTTGCTCGCCAAGGTGCTGCGGAGGTCCGCCAGGCTGTCAATAAACTGGTTGCGGAAGTTAGCGACGTCGCCAAAATAGGTATCCAGTTGCTTCTGCTCACTATCAAGCTTCATAATTAGCCCAAACATTGCACCAAAGCCACTTATATCATTAGACTGCTTAGACGAGCCCTTTGGTTGCTCCTTCGCATACGTAGAAACCAAGCTGTACATGTCGTCGCAAGTACCCTTTGCCAACTTGTTAAATTCTTTGTCACTTGACTCATAGCTGCTCATCTCAGCCTTGAGCTTCTTAGCCAAGACCAGCCCCTTTCGCATTTTTTTCTTGTATTCAGGAGAATTGGAATCAATGCCATTAGTGTTAAACTCCTTCATGTCTTTCTCATACTTTTTTAATATTTTGAAAAACTTCGTGGCGGCATCAGCATGATTGATAAATTTCTCGTAAACTTTTTTGGTGGCATCCACCTTTTCCGCCACAATCTTATTGTCGAAGGTGCTGCGGTTATTGATAATCTGCTTCATGGTGGCGCGATACTTGGCAATACCCTCGGCCGGCGTCTTCACCGCCTTGAACAACGTTTTGTCTGGAGCATCGCCAGTCTTGGTGAAGAAATTACGCATTTCATCGCTTATTATTGAATTATTGTCAGAAAAACTCACCTCTTTCTTTTCGGCAACATTTTTTACACTGTCAATGCCCGCAATGGCACTACTGTATGCTTGGGCGCGCAAGAACCACTTGGCGCCAAACACACCCGCCACCGCCAACACTACTACAACGACACCTGCAATTGAATAAGTAATTAATTTATTCGACTTCGGCTTACTAGCGTTGCCGGCAAATTCTGTACCATTTACTACGCCAAAGCTTGACGCCGGCGTCACTGCTGGTTGCGCCGCCACTGGATTAAAGCTATTGGCAGCTGCTGGCTGCGTAAAGGATGGCGCACTCGAAGTGGCCGCCGACTGAAGCGCGGATTGCATGGTTAAATTGGCTGTTTCTGGCGTTACACTAGCCTGAGCCTCCGGTACATGAGGCAACTGCTGTAACGGTGAAGCATCATACACCTCTGAAGTGCTAAATGACGTACTCGGCTCAGAGGTTGGCGTCGATAAAAAGGCTGGCGCTGACGGCGTCGCCTCAGTTGGTGAACCAACTACTGGCTGCAGGACTGGCTGAGAGGCTGGCGCTGCTGAGACCGGCTGCGAAACTGACTCCATAGCCGGCTGCGGGGCTGACTGCAAAGTTGACTCCGAGACTGGCTCTGGAGCTGGCTCTGGAGTCGGTTGCGGCGTCGGCGCAAACACATTGTGGGTCGATGGCGTGCCATACAAATTGTTGTCTGAGGTGACGCTAGCTTGATTTTGCTTATCGCGAATACCAAATGGGTCGTTAATCATAATTTTCCTTTTTATTTACATTTCTAATTCTATCTTAGCACACTTTAACAAATATAGCACAAGCCTTATTGCCGATTTTTCACCAACGCCTCGCGGAGCTTAGCGGGTTGGCCAACTAACTGGTTGCGCTTGGTGACTGAATTTGGGATAGTTGCCCTAATCTCTACAACCAAAAATACCCGCCGAAGCGGGTATTTAGGACAATCTAGTAGTGCAAGTCACTTTCCGTACATCAAGGTGAATTCTATCCATAAAATGTTATCTCGCGAATTCGATTCAAGATAACTGGACCGACCTGACTATTATTGGACGAACCAATAACGTCTGTTTACTCCCTAGAAAGGAGGTAATCCATCCGCACCTTCCGGTACGGATACCTTGTTACGACTTAACCCCAATCACCAAGTTCACCTTAGGCCGAAATAAATTCGGACGTCGGGTGCTCCTGACTTTCATGGTTTGACGGGCGGTGTGTACAAGACCCGGGAACGTATTCACCGCAGCGTGCTGATCTGCGATTACTAGCGATTCCGACTTCATGCAGGCGAGTTTCAGCCTGCAATCCGAACTGGGACTAGCTTTGATGGGATTTGCTTCACCTCGCGGATTCGCTGCCCATTGTACTAGCCATTGTAGGACGTTTCTAGCCCAGGACGTAAGACCAATACTGACCTGACATCATCCCCTCCTTCCTCCCCGTTACCGGGGCAGTCTCGTTAGAAAAATACAACTAACGATAAGGGTTGCGCTCGTTGATGGACTTAACCAAACATCTCACGACACGAGCTGACGACGGCCATGCAGGATCTGTCACCTAGTTCTTAAAAAGCACTCTCTCCTTTCGGAGAAATTCTAGGGATGTCAAGCCCTGGTAAGGTTCTTCGCTTATCATCGAATTAAAGAACATCCTCCACCGCTTGTGCGGGTCCCCGTCAATTCCTTTATGTTTTAGCCTTGCGGCCGTACTCCACAGGCGGGATGCTTAACGCGTTAGCTTTATTACTCAAGGGGTCGATACCCCGAACAATTAGCATCCATCGTTTACGGCGTGGACTACCCGGGTATCTAATCCGGTTCGCTCCCCACGCTTTCGTGCCTTAGCGTCAGAAATACCCCAGTCGCCTGCCTACGCCATTGGTGTTCTTCCTAATATCTACGCATTTCACTGCTACACTAGGAATTCCAGCGACCTCTGATAATCTCGAGCCAAGCAGTTCGAATAACAGGCTACCGGTTGAGCCGATAGTTTTCATTACTCGCTTACTTAGCCGCCTACGCAACTCTTTACGCCCAGTCACTCCGGATAACGCTTGGGACCTACGTATGACCGCGGCTGCTGGCACGTAGTTAGCCGTCCCTTATTCATTAGTTACCGTCATATTCTTCTCTAATAAAAGCAGTTTACGACCCGAGGGCCTTCATCCTGCACGCGGCATTGCTCCATCAGGCTTTCGCCCATTGTGGAATATTCCTCACTGCTGCCTCCCGTAGGAGTCTGGACCGTTCTCAGTTCCAGTCTGGCTGATCATCCTCTCAGACCAGCTACACATCATCGGCTTGGTAGGCCATTACCCCACCAACTACCTAATATGACGCGGGCCGCTCCTTCACCGTCCGAAGACTTTAATCCGAAGACCGTATGCGGTATTAGAACACCTTTCGGTATCTTATCCCTCAGTGTAGGGTGCGTTCCCACGCGTTACTCAGCCGTCCGCCTCTCGTGTACCCCGAAGGGCCTTACCGATCGACTTGCATGTGTTAGGCATGCCGCCAGCGTTCATCCTGAGCCAGGATCAAACTCTCCGTAAAAGACTGTTTATTGCTAAACAGTACATTGTAGTTTTGAAACTAACATAAAAGATGTACTGACGAAATTGACTTGCACTACTAAATTGTAAATTTGCAGTCTAACTTGAGAGCCCGTTGAGCCTTGGCCCGTTCGATTTAACCTCTCGCGCTTGACTGATTATTATGTTACAGCATTTGAGCTGCGGGGTCAACACTTTTTAGGCAAAAAATTGTAGTAAAATGTGCAACGTATTGACGTCATAGATTATACCTCTGTTAATTGCCGCGCTCGCCAACTAGCCACACAAAAATTCCCCTTGATTTGGCTAAAATCTATCCCAGGCGGCACAGTTCTTATATATATGTATATATGTACATATAGGCGCGGCGGCAAACTATTATATATAGATAACAAAAAATCTCGCCACACGGCGAGATTAGTTTTAGCGAACGATGAACCCAATGGCCAAACCGACCAGCAGCCCAAGCAGGCCGCCCGCCGCCACTTCTTCTGGCAAGTGGCCGCGCGAGAAGTACGGCACATCGGTTTGCCGCCCCGTATTCTTAAAAATCAGCTTGCTGTATTCTTCTTGCTTCTCCTTTGGCGCCTCGCTAATCATCTTCATTAAGATAAGCCCCTGCTCGCCCACCGCGCGCCGCACATGCATCGCATCGTAGGCTACAATCAGCATCAGCATAAAGGCCACGCCAAAAAGCGGTGAGTATAAGCCCTCGCGCATGCCAATCACCACGGTTAGCGCCACAATCGACGCCGTATGAGTGCTCGGCATGTTACCCGACGAGAAGAACTCGCGCAGCGTCACACGCTTCTTGCCCACCAGCAGCGACACCTTGGTCAACTGCCCGATGATATAAGCCGCCAGTGCCGCCCAGAGGTACGGCGAGCTGATGAGGCCTTTGAATTGTATTGTGATATAGTTAACGTCCACCCTATTCTCCTTTTAGTTATCTTTTTCTACTGTGTTATCATCATCCTTAGTGCCGTCATCTGAGACTAGCCCGACCGACACCACTGAATCGTCTTCGTCAAGGCGCATAATACGCACGCCCTGCGTGGTGCGACCAAGGGTTGGAATGTCATTCAAGCCGACCCGAATGGTCTGACCGCCTGCCGAAATAGCAATGATTTCAGAGGTATCAACATCAAGCGAACGCGCAGCGATGATGTTACCAGTCTTGGCGGTCACCACAGCGGCCTTAATACCGACGCCACCCCGCTTATGCACTGGGAAGTTCGACACCTTGGTCTTCTTGCCGAAGCCCTTTTCGCTCATAATCAAGAGACACTGGTCCTTTTGCGACTTGTCAACCACGTCCATACCGACCACGCGGTCACCTGGGCGCAAGCGCAAACCGCGCACGCCACGGGCACTACGGCCAATTGGGCGGGCATCAGCCTCACTGAAGCGAATCGCCTGACCGAAAGCTGTTGAAATAATCACATCAGCATCACCTGACGTCTTGCGCACCCAGCGCAATTCGTCGCCGTCGTCGAGCTTGATAGCAATCAAGCCATTAGCGCGCACGGTCTCGTACTCCTTGGCTAGCGTCTTCTTGATGGTACCGTTGGTCGTAGCCATAAATAGGTAGCCATCGCGGTGGTCAGCTTCGTCCTTGCTGTACTTCACAATTGACGTCACCTTTTCGTTAGGCTGCAATTGTAGTAAGTTTACCAACGCTACGCCCTTGGCCTGCAAGCTAGCGGCCGGCACATCATAGGCGCGGAGGCGGAAAATGCGCCCCTTGTTCGTAAAGAAGCTGAGGTAATCGTGTGTGGTGGCCGTAATTAGCTGGTCAACAATATCCGATTCCTTAGTTGTCACGCCACGCTTACCCTTGCCGCCACGATTCTGCTGGCGATAGGCTGCCATCGGGGTGCGCTTGATGTAATTTTCACTTGTTAGCAAAATTACAGCATCTTCCTCTGGTATTACGTCCTCATCTGCCATCTTGCCCAACTCATGATTGATAATCTTGGTGCGGCGCGGGTCGTCATACTTCGTCTTTAGGTCAACTAATTCCTGACGAATGATATCAAGAATCTTCTGCTCGTCCGCCAAAATTGCCTCCAATTCCTTAATGCGGCGATGTAACTCATTCAACTCGTCCTCAATCGCCTGACGGTCAAGGCCGGTCAGCTTGCGCAGCTGCATGGCCAAAATAGCCCGCGCCTGAATTTCGCTCAAGTCAAAGCGTTCCATCAAGCCGTGCATAGCCGTATCGTAGTCTTTACTACCACGAATCAGCTTAATGACTTCATCAATGTTATCAAGGGCAATCTTCAAGCCCTCCAAGATGTGAGCGCGCTCCTTAGCCTTCTTAAGCTCAAATTCTGTGCGACGACGCACCACAATGCGACGATGCTTGAGGTACTCGTTTAGGATATCCTCCAGCCCGAGCACACGCGGCTGAATGCCGTCAACTAGCGCCAACATGTTGTAATGGAAGGTAGTCTGCAACGCGGTATACTTAAACAACTGGTTCAAAACTTTGTTCGGATAGGCATCCTTCTTGAGGTCAATCACCACGCGCACTTCGCCACGGGCAGATTCATCGCGGATGTCTTGAATGCCAACAATTTTCTTTTCGTTGACCATCTCGACAATCTTTTTTTGCAATGTAGCTTTATTTACACCATACGGGATTTCCTTCACCACAATCTGGTGACGTCCACGCTTGGTCTCACAAATCTCCGTCACGGCGCGAATCACCACTGAACCGCGGCCCGTCAAGTAAGCCTGCTTCATAGCTGGTCCGGCGTACACCACGCCGCCCGTTGGGAAGTCTGGCCCCTTCACTATCTTTAAGAGATCGTCAATCGTTGTGGCATCTGAACCGTGGTCAATCAAGTAAATCACGGCATCACACAATTCACCCAAGTTGTGGGTTGGAATGTTTGTCGCCATACCCACGGCAATACCAACTTGGCCGTTCAGTAGTAAGTTCGGCAACTTAGCCGGCAATACCACTGGCTCCTGCAACTCACCATCATAGTTATCGCGAAAGTCCACCGTCTCTTTATCGAGGTCAACCAAAAGCTCGGCGCCTGCCTTACCCATTCGAGCCTCAGTATAACGGCTAGCAGCTGGCGGGTCGCCATCCATTGAACCAAAGTTACCTTGGCCTTCTACTAGTGGGTAGCGCATCACCCAATCCTGCGCTAGGCGCACCATGGCATCATAAATCGCCAAGTCGCCGTGCGGGTGGTATTTACCCATCACATCACCGACAATACGCGCCGATTTCACAAACTTCGTACCGGGGCGCCAGCCATTTTTCTCCATGGTGTATAAAATACGACGATGAATCGGCTTCAGGCCGTCACGCACATCTGGCAACGCGCGGTCAATAATCACCGACATCGAGTAGCGCAGATAACTGTACTCCATCACGTCTTCCACCGTCTTGAGCTCCACCACGCGGGAATGCTGCGCTTGGACGTTGACGGTCTCGCCAGTGGTTGGCACTGGTGTATTCTGATTTTCTTGATTCTCGTTCATCTCACTCATCTCTATCTCCTACTAAACATCCAAGTCCTCAAGCTTAATATCCTTGGCACGGGTCTGAATAAATGCTTTGCGCGGCTCCACGGCGTCACCCATTAACTTGTTAAAGATAGCATCAGCGTGCTCGGCGTCGGCCACCTTCACTTGGGTCAACACGCGAGTCTCCGGATTCATTGTAGTATCCCACAGCTGCGTGGCATCCATTTCACCCAAACCCTTGTAGCGCTTCTGGCCAGTGTAGCCGGCTTGGCGGAAGGTCTCAATTTCTGGGTCAATTTTGTTGCCCGCGGCCTTGCGTTCAGCAATACGCTTCTGAAGTAACGGCTCAAGGTCAGGCTCGTCGTATACGTAATCGCTCGGCTTGTTACCGGCGCGCGTCAATTCAAAGAGTGGCGGCTTAGCCAGATAAATGTGGCCATCCTCCACCACCTGCGGCATGTACCGGAAGAAGAAGGTCAATAGCAGCGTGGCAATGTGGCTACCATCGACATCAGCATCGGTCATGATAATGATGCGGTCATAACGCAGACCAGAAATATCGAACTGGTCGCCAATACCCACGCCCATACCCTTAATTAGTGACACAATTTCGTTATTTGCCAGCATACGGTCAAGGCGCGCCCGCTCCGTGTTAAGAACTTTACCACGCAACGGCAGAATCGCCTGCGTTTTAGAGTCGCGCCCCACCTTAGCAGAGCCACCTGCGGAGTCACCCTCAACGATGTAAAGTTCACACTCTTCCGGATTACGGCTACTACAGTCGGCCAACTTGCCCGGCAAGTTAGTGCCACCAAAGGCTCCCTTGCGAATCACGTTCTCACGAGCAGCACGAGCGGCTTTGCGGGCACGGGCGGCCAGTACAGCCTTGTTGACAATCGCCTTGGCGGCCGCCGGATGCTCCTCAAGGTAGCAAGAAAAGGCCTCGCTCATCACTTGGTCAACATAGCGGCGCGTCTCTGGGTTGCCCAGCTTATTCTTAGTCTGCCCCTCAAACTGTGGGTCAGGAATCTTGACCAAAATCACCGCAGTCTGACCTTCGCGGATATCATCACCGGTTAAATTGTCTTCTTTGTCCTTCAGTAGCCCGTTTTTACGCGCATAGTCGTTAATAACGCGCGTCATAGCCGAGCGAAAACCCACCAGATGCGAGCCACCCTCGGGGTTGAACACATTGTTGGCGAATGGCATCACGTTCTCGGTGTAACCATCGTTGTACTGCATGGCAATTTCCACCTGCGTGTCGTCAACCTTCTTGTCCACATAAAAAATGTCGTCGGCCAGCACTTCCTTGCCCACATTGAGGTGCTTAACGTAAGATTTAATGCCGCCATCAAAGTAGAACTCATAGCGGAACGGATGCTCGGCGTTGTCGCGGTAGTCAATTAGCTTAGCACGAATACCCTTGGTGAGGTAGGCTTGGTGGCGTAAGTACTTCAGCACCCAGCTGCGGTCAAACTTCTTAAACTCCTTAAAAATCTGCACATCCGGATAAAATGTGATGCGCGTGCCGCGCGGCATGTCGGTCTTGCCGGTATTGACAAATTTACTGGTAATTTTGCCTTCGGAAAATTCAATTTTATAGAGCTCGCCGTGATGAGAGACTTCGGCAATAAACTTACTAGAGAGGGCGTTCACTACTGAAGAACCGACACCGTGCAAGCCGGAAGACACCTTGTAGCCACCGCCACCGAACTTACCGCCGGCGTGCAAGACAGTCAGCACCGTCTCAAGTGACGAGACGTGAGTTTTCGGGTGAATGCCAACCGGAATACCGCGGCCGTTATCGGTCACGCGGCAGCCGCCGTCAGCCAGCAGCTCAATTTTAACTGTGGTGGCAAAGCCTGCAATAGCCTCGTCAATACAGTTATCTGCAATCTCTTTAATTAGGTGGTGCCAACCGTCATAACCGGTGGAACCAATGTACATGCCAGGACGCTTACGAACTGGCTCAAGACCCTCTAGCACCTGAATTTGGCTAGCGTCGTAATCGTCGGCGGTCTGTGTGTTCTTAGTTGTTGCCATTAATTCCCTCTCAATTTACGCAATGCTTCTATTTTACCAATTTAATCTGATTAAGTCAATTATAAGCCATTTACAGGCGTTTTAAGACGCCTAAACGCCGTTTTGAACAATATAATTACACAATAAGCCTACTACTCTTCTAGCCCAAATACCTCAGTAAATGAGCTAGAATGTAGTACAACGAGTTAAGCCCTAACTTCTCGGCTGACGCGGCACGTTATATTGCATATTTGGTTGCGCTGGCGCGTTCTGCTGTGGGTAAAGCGGCTGGTTAGAATGCACAACTGGCAGCGGTGGCACAACTTGTGGCGCCATTTGCTGACCGTTGCGCGGCGGCATTGGTGCCTGATATTGCGGTGAAAACGGCGGATATGGCATCTGATTATTATGTGGCGGTACTGCTGACTGTGGTGGGAACGCGCTATATTGTTGCGGCATCGGCTGCGGCATCGATTGTGGCGTGTTCTGCTGCGGTGGCATTGGGCCATATGGCGATGGCGCTAACGGCATTGGTGCCGGTTGAGTGCTGTGATTAAAGTTCATTGCCCCATTTGGTACAGAAGTCGAAGCTGAATTATTTGGCTGTTGCGGCGTTGGTTGCGGCTGAGACCCGCCAGCTGGACTAGCAGCGCTACCATGGCGCAACCGGTCAGCCCGCGTTTCTAGCCAATTGCTAAGGAAGCTACCCTTGCCTTCACCGCTATCACTACTGTTATGGCTCGAAGAAGTTGGCGTGGTAGCTAAACGAGCATGAATCTCCGCTTCAACAGTGGCACGCGGCACGCCATATTTCACAGCCGACAAACGCTTTAGCTCTTCACCAAGCTGGGTATTTGGATGCCCCATTGGCGGCGGTAATTGTAACGAAAACGGCGAGGTCGGCGAACCATTGAGCAGCATCTTCACGGCAGCAGTGTAATTTGGCATGTACTGCAAGTCTTCAGTGTCGAACACCGGCGCAAACAGCTTAACTATATTCTCAGCATCCTCTGAACCCACACGGCCGATAATAAACGTACCAGTGTTACCCATGATAGCGGCACGAATCTTGTCCGTCAGCTGCGTCACAAACTGGTTAGCTACGGTCAGGCTGAGGCGATACTTACGCGCCTCAGACAAGATAGATTCAAACGAGTCCGTGGCAAAGTTCTGGAACTCATCCACAAACAAGCAGAAGTCGCGACGCTCCGACTCTGGAATGTTGGCGCGCGACATAGCCGCAGCTTGGAACTTCATCACAAACACCATACCAAGAAGCTTAGCCGGCATGTCGCCCAACTTACCCTTTGAGAGGTTGACGAGCAAAATCTTGCCTTCGTCCATCACCTTACGGAGGTTCACTGTGGAATGCACCTGCCCCAAAATGTTGCTCATCATCGTGTTTTCAAAGTCTGCCCATTTCGAAACCACCCAAGAAGTCACCTCGCCGGCGTCGTTTGAGCGCTGAGCATTCGGCCACTCCTTCGTCCAGAAGTCGATAGCTCGCTGATTCTTGAGGTACTTAATCTTTGGCTTGGCAAAATCTGGGTCAACCAACACCTTTGGAATGTCCATAAAAGTGCCACCCTTTGGGTCAGCCATCAGGAGCAAGGCGGCGTTGCGCACAATATTTGCCATACGCGGCCCCACAATACCTTGATGCTGTGGGTCATACAATGAATACAGCATATTCATCGTCTCAGCGATGATATAATCTTGTGTCCGCTCTGGGTCTGGGTCATTCGGGTCGATCTCAAATAGGTTCATCCCAATCGGATTCTCCATATCCGATGGGTTAAAGTAAATCACATCGTCAATGCGGTCACTTGGCACCATGGACAATAATTTTTCAGCACTATCGCCATGCGGGTCAATAAAGGCAAAGCCCTTGCCCGCCACCATATCCTGCAACGCCAAGTTCTCCAGGAAGACAGATTTACCCATACCAGTTGCACCCATCACGTAAACGTGACGGCGGCGGTCATTCTCGCCTAAGCGAATCGCCTTCTTACGGCCACGATAAATATTGTATCCAAGCAACAAGCCCTTTTCCATCACTATTGCTGGGCCATCCACCTCTTTAAAGTGCTGACGTTCCACCTGAGTCGATGGTACGTTGGTCTGGTCTGGCAAGTGGAAGACTGATGCTAGTTCAACGGTGTTCAAAATATTTTTGTTATCCTCTTGCGGGAAGAAACGCATAATATAGTTGGTCGCGAACTGCTCAGTATTTTCAATCGGCTTAAATTTAAAGCTGTTGTTGTTTGGTGAATTAAACAACGCAAAGGCCGACACCACACCGCCCACCAACTGACGCGACCGCTCTAGGTTTGGGCAAGATGCAATTAAGCGAATCTTCACCTCATAACCGGCATAACGTGCCTTCTCTTCCATCGCCTCAATGCGCGATTGGTCAACGCCGCTTATCGGCTTTGGTGTGCCGTCCTTTTCTTTCTCTTTGTCAGCGCTAGGTGGTTGCCATAAAGCCTCAAACACCTGAGCAAAGTACTTCATGCCAGTACTACCCACCGAACGGTCCTTCTTGCCTTCACGGATATTCTGCGCCCTAGTCTCAACCGACTTCACCCAACTTGGATGTGCTGGGCGTAGTAAAATTTGCAACCCTAAGCCATCACCTCGTTGTGCATTTGAGAACGCATTCAAGATAGCACCAGTAGCATCACGCTTGGTTTCCTTGTAAGTCGCAATCGGTGCTTCAAACGAGTTGGCTAGCACAAATTCACCGCCAGCAATGCCGCTGATTTTGCTAGTTGGATTAAAGAGATTCAACTCTTCGACCTCTTCTAGCTGCGCAGTTGGATAAGCAGCAATAATCGCCTGCTTGATTGCGTCAATTAACACCGTTGGCACTACGGCATAATAGTGAATTAGCCCGCCATGCGCCACGACCTCAAATGACATGTGCCGCTGGCCATAAAAATCGCTCTTAAAACCTCTGGTAGCTGTAGACAAAATAACATTATACATGGTTTGCGCCTGCGATATCATTTCATCTGCTACATCGCGCGTATCGCGCCCACCAGCCTTAATGTCTTCACTTGGCGGTGGTAAGTGAATCATAATTGGCACCATCTTAAGGCTGCGCTCGTAGTTCTTCTGCTCGCGCAACCGCGCCCGATAAAACACAAAGGCCGTCACCACAATAGCTGCTGTCACGCCAAAAATCATGATAATCAGCATCAGTGGTATAACAACCGACGTAAGGTCCATACTCTACAACTTTGGCGCTTGGCCCACGATTCTCCCAAACCGTTTCTTAACATAATCACGCATCATGGCGGAAATATTCATCTGCTCCGTATAGGGGTCCTTAGTGCTATTAGCAATCTCAGCCTTCACCTTGCCCACCCATTCACGTTCAATTTTATCTGAATCCGCAGCGTCATCTGGGTCAGACGCAGTCACGCCAGAAGTTGGCTGACTGGTACTAGGCGCAGGAGTGGCTGCCACTGGTTGTTGTGGTGGTTGCGCCACCTGCTCTGCCGCCATGGCGGCCTGTTCAATTCGAGCAATTTGCTCCGCCCGAGCACGAGCAGGGTCAACATTAAAATTATTAGCTTGCGCATTGTAGTTCGGCACCACAAAATTACCCGGCTGTTGTGGCATCATATTTGGTTGGACAGCAGGTCTTGGTATTTGTTCAAAACGTGGTTGATTGTTTGTTGGTGCCATATACCGCTATTATAGCATAAACACGTTAATTGAATACAATTTTTTACAGCTTTTTGTTGTATAATTATCACTTATTTTGGCTTATTTTAAGCGCTTCATCGTATACAAAATTGCTAAAGCTTCCGTAATTGTTATTAAAATGACATCAAGTAACCCTAGTTTTCCAATCGAATTGAATGACATTAAGACAATTGGCACAAAGCTTAAGATGACGCAGATGGCGATTAACCGCCGATAATAAAGCGCTTGCTTTGCCTCCGCTAGCGCCGACGCCGGCAACGGCCGAATAAGCCGATATGAATAGTAGCCCAATGTGGCGAGAAACATAATCACCCCAAGTGACGCCATATAAATTAAAAAGAAGACTAGCAAGATACCAGCAAGGCCGCTCGTATCTGGGCTAGTCAAATTCAGCACGGCCGCCAGCGCCACAACGGACACAAGAAAGCTAACGACTGCTGTATAAATAAGATTTTTGCACCTCATTATGCTTATATTCTATAGAATTTGGGGCAGTAAGGCAATATGCTCAAGGTTTGCGGGAACCGAGCCCGCCCTACTACCCCGAAGAGATGGAGGAGAGGAGGTAACTGACATGAGTGTCAGGAAAAGTACTATAAGAGAGGCCGCTGGCTGCACAAATTGGTGAAGTCTAAAGTGCGACAAGCTCATCCGCCAAACTAAAATCTAAAAAAGGGCGCGAGTCACCGGTAGCACAGCCAACAACCTTTCACTGACCGCTCCCGTTCGGGAGCATATCTGCGGAGCTAAGCGCTCCTAGAGAGCGCCTCCGCTCGACGCATGTTTGCAACAGAGTGACGGCACTAGCCGCACACTAACGCAAAGTACTCTTTGCCGCGAGGCTAAGACCGTCATTCCTGCTGCAAACAAACTAGTTTTATGGAAGAGCGACTTATGGGGCTGCGTTCTCACTTTAAAACCAGTGATGGTCGGTGTCGATGACCTTATCAATCATCTATTTTTGTTTGTTCTGTTTGTTTAATGGGTAATGTACAAGCTGGATTGGTGACAACTTTGAAGCGAACTTTTGTTAAATTGTTTAATTTTTGTTTGCTTGTCTTTTTGTCTTTCAAGCTTGTTTTAAGTCTATCAAATTTTAGTGCTTATGTCAACTATTTTAGCGCACTTTGTATTGTTATTTTTATAACATTTATCTAGTAGCCAGTTATGCTTAAGTTTAGTTTTTGCTGTATTTAGTGTTGTAAATATGTACATATTCTAGTTATTTTTATTTGACGTCAAGTTTTTTACAACGCTCCAGGAAGCCCAATTTAGACCCAACCATTACCGTTTAAGCTCACTAAATCCCGCCCGATTTAACCAGTCTAGCCAACCGCCGTCACGGCGGTTAAACTAACGCCACATCCACACTAATCCAGACAGCTTAGTTGTTTAAACCTTTTTAAAACCATCTAACTATCGAACCAGCCACGCAAAGCTAGTCACGTCTACCCTTAAAGTCAAATTAAACATTCAAATCGTCTACGACGTAAGCTCTACACGCATACATCGATAGCCAAGCTTACAAAATAAACCGTCTTTATAAGCCTTGGCACACCAAATGCCATGCCGCGGCCTAAAAACGCATTGTTAAGCCACACAAGCCAGCTGAAATTAAGTTGTGTTCATTTTTTCATAGCATTTTAGCTCAAAATGGCGCCCTGAAGGCGCCTAACAGCCAAAATCAGACCTCGGACAACAAATTAATGGCTTGATTTACGACAAAATCAAAAAACGACCAGCTGCGAGAATTACTGGTCGTTCAAGAAGATAGATTTATGTAGTTAATAATGTTTATTTTTGTGTGCGCTGCTTATGAATATATTTTTTATTCATAAGCTACTTTAATAATAGACCACTCTAAAAAGACTGTCAACATTTTTTATAGCCTTATTTTGGTAATTTTTACTACATTGTAGCCGAATTCTGGGGAAAACTTGGCCGAACAAAAAACAGGGCTACACTGCCCTGCCTCTGATAATGTCTGGTGGAGCTGGCGGGTACTGACCCCGCGTCCAAATGGTAACCTGATAATCATCTACGAAGCCTAGTTACTTGCAAAACTGAGGTCAGGCCAATTCTTATCAAGTAACAACGATGAATTGGTGCTGATTTGCGTTGGATTTCACCGCAGAGGGCGGCAAAACGCCTCTACTGGCTAAGCAACATAACTATGACACCCCAGAACACCTATCTTGCGTCGGCGTTAGGATGGGCTGCGAAAATAAAAAACTAGTGTAAAACTAGGCAGCGACTGCAACTGCAGCTAGCTTAGGAGCAAAAGCATCCTTGACGCTGGCTACAAATGCCTGCAAACGTGATTTTGCATTTATTATGTGATTGTAAGTGATCAACTACTCGCAAATTACCCTGTTAAATTCCATCTGTCAAAGCATATTCAGCCCCAGATACCCTTATCTTAACACACCCGCCGCGGCGCGCCAAGGGCGCCAAATAACCATAAGTGCTATAATGTTAGTATTATGATCGCACGCACAGCCACAGCGGTTATCAAGGGGTTTGACAGCGTTGCAGTCACGGCCGAATGCTATATCACCAATGGTTTACCCGCGTTCAACATCGTCGGTTTAGCCGACAAGTCCATCAACGAATCACGCGAGCGCGTCCGCGCCGCCATAACTAACTCTGGTTTTAAGTTCCCAACCAAGCGCGTCACCATCAACCTCCTGCCCGCCTCTGTGGCAAAGGATGGCTCGCACCTCGACCTCGCAATTGCGTTGTCAATTTTAATTGCCAGCGACCAACTACAGCAAGCTGATGTTAAAAACACACTATTTATCGGAGAACTGGGCTTGGATGGCAGTTTGCAACCAATTCGCGGCGCGTTAAGTCTCGCCGAGTGTGCCACGGGCAAGCGCTTCAAGCAAGTTATTGTGCCGCGAGCCAATAGTGCGCAAGCTGCGCTAATTCCAAATGCCAATGTAGTAGGAGCTACTACACTTAATAGTGTAGTTCAGCATTTAATGGGCGAAAAAGTATTGCCTCCCGCCGAGCCGCACGTTGTACAAAATACTTGTACTAATTTAAACCTACTCGACGACATCTATGGACAGGAAGTTGCCAAGCGCGCGCTTGAAATCGCCGCCGCCGGCCATCACAACATTTTGTTCGTTGGCCCTCCTGGGTCGGGCAAAACGATGTTGGCTAAATCCCTGCCTGGGTTGTTGCCGCCACTCACTGACGACGAGATTCTCGAGACCACCAAGCTCTACTCGCTAGCCAGTGAGTCTGACGATATTATTACCACGCGCCCATTCCGCTCACCGCACCACACCGCTTCCCATGTTGCCCTGACCGGCGGCGGCACCAACCTGATGCCGGGCGAGATATCCCTCGCCCACAACGGCGTACTCTTCCTCGACGAAATGCCCGAGTTTAGCAAACACACTCTTGAGTCGCTACGCCAGCCGCTCGAAGACCACGTGATTCATATCAGTCGCGCCAGCGGTAAGGCCACCTATCCCGCCAACTTTATGCTGCTTGCCACCATGAACCCCTGCCCGTGCGGCTACTTCAACGACCCCGACCACGAGTGCACTTGTACACCGCAGCTCATCGCGAATTACCAAAAGAAAATTTCCGGCCCACTGCTCGACCGCATAGACATCTTCATTCAAGTCAGCCGCGTACCTCAGCGCGACCTCGGAAAGCGCAGCACCACCCCGCTCGCCCACACCTACCGTCAGGCCATCGCGGACGCCACCAACCGCCAAGCCGCCCGCCAGCACTGCTTCAACGCCAGCCTCACCAACCAACAACTCAAGCAGCTCGTTCAGTTTGACGACGCCGCCAGCCAGTTGCTCCTGACTGCGACCGAAAAAATGAGCCTCTCCGCCCGCTCCTACTTCAAGCTGATGCGCGTCGCGACCACCATCGCCGACCTCGCCGGCCACGACAGCGTGCAAGTTGGCGACATGGCTGAAGCCATCCAGTACCGCCAAGTCACCCTCAGCTAGCCACCACGCCGCATACATACATATATATAATATAAAAGTACAAAATTATCGAAAAAACTATTGACGCCAGCGCGCGCATTCTATATAATTATAGGTGCGTGTTAAACGTGAACATTCCGGAGTAGCGCAGCGGTAGCGCAGTTGACTGTTAATCAATTGGTCGCCGGTTCGAATCCGGCCTCCGGAGCCATATAATAATATAATTCAGGTAAGGATAAACCATAGCCAGCAAATCAATTCGGATAAATGGCGAGATCCGTGCCAAAGAGCTACGTGTGATTGATGAAAGTGGTGCTCAACTCGGCATTATGTCGAAGAATGACGCCCTCAAACGCGCTCGTGAGGCCGGTCTTGACCTAGTAGAAATCTCACCGACTGCGGTGCCACCTGTTGCGAAAATCATCGACTGGGGCAAATACCAGTACCAAAAGATGAAGGAACAGCAGCGTAACAAAAAGAACGCCCATGTCAGTGAACTTAAACAAATTCGCCTCGGCCTCAAAATTGGCCAGAACGATTTAGAAATTAAGCTACGCAAGATCCGCAAGTTCTTATTAGACGGCGACAAGGTCAAAATTCAATTGATGTTTCGTGGTCGCGAAATGGCTCATCCAGAGGTCGGACAGGCGCTATTAAAGCGTATTCTTGAAGAGCTCGCCGAAGATGCCGTGGCCGACAACAAGGCTACTATGGCCGGTCGTAACCTGAGTGTAATAGTAAGGAGCAACAAGAAATGCCAAAAATGAAGACCCACAAGGGTACCGCGAAGCGTATTCGCGTAACCAAGGCTGGCAAGATGCTACAAGAGAGTGCCGCAATGCACCACAAGTTGTCACATCAGACTGCCCGTAACAAGCGCGCCAAAGCAGCGCCAAAGTCAACCACCGGTGAACGTGCTAAAGTCATTCGCCGTGCATTGGGTATCTAATAATCGAAGTAAGGAGATAAAATGAGAGTTAAACGAGGAGTTACCGCCCACGCACGCCACGCTAAAATGATTAGCCGTGCCAAGGGCTTCAAGCATAACAGCGCAACCCGCAGCTTCCGCCTAGCCAAGCAGCGCGTTATCAAGGCTTTGCAATATGCCTTCCGCGACCGCCGCAACAAGAAGCGCGACCTACGCCAGCTATGGATCACCCGCATCAACGCTGCCGCTCGTCAGAACGGCACCACTTATGCCCGTCTAATGTCTGACCTTAAGAAGGCCAACATTACCCTAGACCGCAAGACCCTAGCTGACCTCGCCGTCCGCGAGCCAGCAGCCTTCGCTGCTATCGTCAAGTCAGTCAATAAGTAATCACGTCTGACATCGCACGCCTGCCTCTGGCAGGCGTTTTTTGTTGCTCTTAGCTTACCTTAAGCCTCACCATTCCAACCGCACACCAGAATTGTCCTAATAACAGAGGTGTCTGCAACGAGCAAACTGGCTTAATTAGCGTAGTCTTAATATTTGGGCGGCCGATTAGACTACTGAGTGTCCCGCCGACAGACGAGGCCCGCCCGTCGTGACGTCCTGACGGGAGAATAAGCTTAAACACTACACCACCACTGCCAACCGTTGTGCACTACACTACTATTAACAGAGGCTGCACACTACACAATAAAATACCTAGCATGGGCGCAAATTAAATACCCCGCGAGCTACGTTAAATATCTACCAATAAATTAATACCGGCTAACATCCATCAACCGAGCCACAACAACGATACTCCATTTATATCAAAAACCGCCCGGCTAAAAGCCGAGCGGAAAACGAGAAGCCTCAAACAATACAAGGACCAGATGGCCGGTAAGCCGGGTTTTGTCGAGAATGATCATCTATCTAGACATCTTGTCGCCAAGACGTTCAAGCGGATAAGCGGCGAGCCGACGAGCAGCCGGTGCTCTCGCCTCCTTGCAGCCAACAGGGTTTACCCCCGCCCCGTGTCACCATGGGGCGCCGTAGTCTCTTACACTACTCTTTTCACCCTTACCGACAGCGCGAACGCCGCCGGCGGTATCAGTTTCTGTGGCACTTTCCCTAAGGTCGCCCTTGGTTGCCGTTAGCAACTGTTGTCGCTCTGCGCTGCCCGGACTTTCCTCTTACCGACCTCTAGCCGGCAAGCGATCATTTAGCCATCTGGCATTACTATTATACCACTATATGACGAAATCTCGCGGCTCCGTATTGCCCTTGTTTTCGTCTAAGATGCGGTTGACCAAGCTGTCCGCCAGGCGGTTGTACTCGCGATGCACGTGGCGGAAGGTGACACGGCGGAAGTGGAACAGCAAGTGGATAATGCGGTCGTGAATGGCGCGGAACTCCGGATTTTTGACGTCAAAGAGTCCGTTGATTTGCCCCACCACCATCAAGCTGTCACTGTAATACTCCACCACCTCGGCATGCAGCTCAATCGCGCGCTTCAGCGCCAGCTCCACCGCGATGTACTCGGCAGTACCACTGTCGCTGCGGCCCAAAAACCGCCCGCCCTGCGCGATGGTCTGGCCGTCCGTGCCCATGATGATGTACGCGCTAGCACTCTGGCCGGGGTTACCACGCGAGCCGCCGTCAGAGTGAATCACCACAGTTTTAAGCTTCTTGTCTTCATTGCTCCGGTCACGAATAAAGTCGCGGTCAGCCACGGCTTCGCTCCCCAGTCCCAAAATAACGCTGGTAGAATTGGTGCACAACTGGCCGTCTAGGTCGGTCAAATCCGCCCACATGTAGTTGTGATACTCATCGTCGAGCGTGACGCGCGAGTCGTGGCCGCCAGCCAGTGTGACGTCAAAGACAATAAAAATATACTGCAGCTGCCGGTCGTCGGGGTCGATAAAGCTGACCACATCGCGCAAGTGGTAGGTCTCCGGTTCGATGCCGGCATGAATCTGCAAACTACGCTTCAGGGCGTCTACTGGCTGCTCACCGATGTGTAGCGCCCCGCCCGGCAACTCATACAGACCCGCGATTGACGGGCGGCCGCCGTGACGTCTCAACAGCAAAACGTTGCCGTGTCGGTGAACGATTGCGCGAATAACGACCTTTTGCTTCATACCACCCAAATAATTTCCAAAAGTCCCAAGATGCGCCTAGATCCCCCGGTTATAGTCCAGGTGGGTGTCCGCAACCTGCCACCACGGTGACAAATCATTAGGACTCCCGATCTAATTTTGTTAGGAAATAATTGCAATCCTAGGACTACTCTTATTATACCACACTTTAGGTTAACACAAGTGGGTTGAGGAAATAGTGGTACAAAGCCAGAGCGTCGGCATTTCCAATTTGGCGCGCCACCACCGCCACATTAATTCTGCGCCGTCGGCGCGAGCGCGACGCGGAAGGCGCTGAGGCTGCTACCATAGATAGCTTGATTATGAGCATAAAATAACCCAGAGAACGAGCCAGAGATACAGCTGCCGCCACGGTAGAACCAAGTATAGGATGCACTATCTTTCTCTACGAAATAAGCATATTGATTGAGCCACATATTGGTTCCATAACTACTTGAACCATTATGGGTTTCATAGAGGGCTTGACCACCACAGGTTTGGTATGTACAAGAGTTGAAGTCTTTAAAGTTATAGGTATTGACGTATGGCGGGTGAGCCGCTGAACCAAAGTAGTTAGTACTTGAGTTGCTTAAGTTATCGCTATAGCTGGCTGCGACGTATTCATAACCGCCACCAGACATATCGTAGATGCCATAGACATTGTTGGTGGTGCTAGTAAACTGGCCATCATTAGTATTGTAATTATAACCAGTATTATTATAGCTAGGATTAATGTGGACGCCATTGTAACCGACACCATACTTGCTGGCACTTAAGTAAGTCGCAGCACCCCAATCACTATTGTTAACCATGTGGGAGCTAAACTTAGCAAGGTTGTGACTATTTTGAGCAGTGGATACATTATTACCACCAACGTTTTGTGGGTCGTGTACACCAATAAACTTAGCTACTATGTAGTATGTGCCAATGTCTTCACTCCTTATATAGTATTGGCCAGGCAAGACAGTCGGATTACTAATACTACCCGTCGTCTCAAACTTAGCAAACCAGATACCGTTGAGCTCTTTCTTACCAAAGCTAAATGCAGGATGAGTAGCCCACGTAGACACCTCACCGCCCATCACTGGTAACTCACGACTAACATTACACTCGGTGCGGTAATCCTTGCTATTGCCGGTCTTGCAAGCCAGCGGGCGCTTCTTTGGCGTCTTAGTGTTTTCAAATTTAATGTCAAAGTTCTGCTCTTTTACAGGTTTATCTGTACCATCACGGCGCATTACCTCGTATGTGTAGCGTGGAATGTATACCCAGAAACCGAGGATGTCGGCTTGGTCTACCACCCTATCTTTGCCTTGGTATTTAGCAAGAGCCTCTTTTTTCACCGTTACAGCATTTGCCCACTGCTTCTTACCATAGTTGTACCAATTACCCTTAGTGTCCTCATCTTCTGGGTTAGAAATGCTGGTCCACTGGGCATTAGTCGTCGTGCCAGTATACTTTACTGGTATCATGTTCTTATCTAAATCAACCAAACAGGAGCTGTTATTATCGCCCGAGCGGCATATATCTGATGGGGCGGTTTTAACAGTGCGCTGCTGCCAATCTACCGGCTTTGGTGCTGGCTTGGTGGTTGCGGTATATATAATAGCGGTACTGTAGCTGCCACTAGCTAGTTTAGCTGGGTCGACGTTGGCGGCGAAGGTAACGGACTTGGTGCAGTTGGCTGGATTAGTACAACCGGCTGGCTTGGCCTTGGTGACGTCAGCAATCACAGCTGGTGTAGACTGGGCGGCTGGGATAGCGCTGAAGGTAGTAGCGGACTTATTAAGAGAATAGCCCCACTGGTTGGCATTAAGAGCGACCGGAGTGGAGCTTGGGGTGGCGGAGATTTTATGTGTTGAGTCCTTACTATTTACAAGGTCGGCGGTATCGGCTTGCATGGTGAGGTTAAAGCCGTAAGGCTTGCCGGTCTTGACGGTGACGTTGGTGGTATCTTTATAGAGGTTGCCGGATGGCTGAAGCGCTGCGTTCTTGTCAACCGCAATGCTGACAGTATTATCGTCGGTCGCATGGGCTGGCGTGACTAAGATTAATGGCGCAAAAGCTAAAACAAACAGACCGAGTGCCACCCCGCGGGCGAGACCGCCCGCCAATAAATTATTGCGGCTGGTTATTGGCGCCAGAGGCGCCGGAGTGGCTATTTTACCCCTACTTTTAGTAGTTTGAGATAAGAGGCTTAAAAGTTTACCCCCCCCCCACAGCTGTTTGCCGTAATTTACTCATGTTGTTTTTGTCCTCCATTTTTGGTTATTGTCCTATTTTAGGTTTATCTCTGCCACCACGGCTAGATACTTGCATTATAACACAAGCACAATAATTCACCAAACTTTCGCACTCAACTTAAAACCGCCACCGCCCCGCGGTGGCGTGCAAAA
>CAMUOM010000009.1 GCA_947090635.1 uncultured Candidatus Saccharibacteria bacterium
ACTGGTTGGAATTTGATGGAAACATAGCCATCGTAGTGGAAACAACCTGGGATGTTGCCATCCATTTGGTTGAAGCCAAGCAACGCGCCGGTGCCGCGGCCGGTCGAACCGGTCAACTCTGGCCCAAGGTCGAAGCCCTTGGTGCTGTTTTCTGGGCGGGCGTTGTTAAAGTACTTCTGTGCTACCACCTTGACGTGGAACTCGCGGTCCGACTTGAGCACAATATTGTCCCAAATCTCATTTGGCTTAGCGTTATCGCTCCAAAGGAAGGCGTTGACTTCGAACTGATGGCCGTAAGTACTCTCCTTCACTGGTAGGTTGGTGTGTACGCGCACATTTTTCGCAACGAGGTTAAGGTTAGCTGCCGCGTTGTTGTGCACATAAATTTGTGCCTCGTAAGTGTGGCCGGCCTTCAGCTCCATGGTATCGGTCCAACCGTTCTTGTTGGCCTTGTCCCATTCCTTGCTGTCGGTGTCGCGTACGCTGAAGAAATTGCGCTCGTCACCGTGATTTGGGTTGTCGGTGATGGAGTTGAACGTAACGTGGTCAGCTGGATGTTGAATAGTGTAAGTTGGGCGCTTACCACCCCATGCGCCAAGCATAACTGGCGTCATGACGAGGGCGAGCACTAATCCGGCAGCGGCGGTACGCTTTGGTACGCTGCGCCAGAGTTGTTGAAAATTAATTTTCATCTTCTCTCTCCTTCCTTAATTTAACGAGCGGTGTCGTCTGGGCGCTCCTCTTGATACGAACCGATGTTACCGTGGTCGTCAGTTGGGGCTGGCACGAGCTTGTCGCCGTGATTCTCAATCGGCTTAATGTTGCCCTGTGGGTCAACATAGTGGTTGTCCCACTTGTGTGGATCTTCTTCTGGGTCAACTGGCTTGCTGTTCTCCACTGGCTTTGGTGCCTCTGGCTTGCTTGGCGTGTAAGGTACGTACTTCGGTGGAGTGTCTACCACTGGTGGACGCATCGCCGTCTGATTGTTACCCTTGAGCAACGAGCTCTCCTCTGGCTTCTTTGGCTCTAACTTTGGTGTTGGAGTCGGGGTTGGAGTCGGAGTTGGCTCTGGCGTTGGGGTCGGGGTCGGTTCCGGTGTTGGAACTGGCGTTGGGGTTGGCTCTGGCGTTGGTGCTGGCTTATCTGGCGTTGGGG
The DNA here is from genome assembly GCA_947090635.1 of uncultured Candidatus Saccharibacteria bacterium. Classification (GTDB taxonomy): domain Bacteria; phylum Patescibacteriota; class Saccharimonadia; order Saccharimonadales; family Saccharimonadaceae; genus Nanoperiomorbus. The sequence goes on from CAMUOM010000009.1 coordinate 1,156, forward strand.
CCGGCTTTGGTGTTGGATTGTCGTGGCGCACCACATATTCGTAAACCCGTGGCTTTGGCGCTGGCGCGGCATCTGGCACGTTCAACTGAGCGCAGAGGTTCTTGATTTCCACCTGAGTGCTGCCGTTATCCATGCGATAAATCCACTGATTGGTGCCACCATCGTTTTCGGTTGGGTTACCAATGTACATCTGGCCGTTGTAAAAGACAGAGTAAGCGCGCTGGGCGACGGCTGGACGCACTGTGACATTGGCATTGCGTATGTAATCGCGAACGCGGTCAAAGTCTTGATGGGCGGTCGGCGCAGCGTTGTACTGATTCAACTTTTGGTTCATTAAGACAGAACCGTCTTCCATACCGTCAAGGCCGGCATCTGGAGTTTGGTCTTCATCAAGCGCGGCAGCAATCTGAGCACGCACCATTGGGTTGTTGTAGGTGACAAAAATGTATTCATCGCGGAAGGCATTAGCGTCGCCGTTGGCTTGCATCTGCTCGTTGAGGTTAAGGCCGTTTGACATCTGGTCGCGCATCTTCGCCTCACCGGCTGAAGTGCCGAGTTCGCTTGGCTTGATACCATAATAGCCGGCTAATTGCTGTACCTTCTCACTACTCAGACCCATCTCCTTGGCAGCGCGGTCAATAAATTTATTGTCCGTGTTGGCGTTAGCTTCAGTGTTGGCGGTGCTGGCTTTAGCTTCAGCCTTAGTGCCGTCCTTCTTGTCTGCCTGCGCCTTGCGTTCCTTTGCCTCGGTCTTCTTGTCTAATTCGGTCTCACCCTTGGTGTTGTTGTTCCAATTAACCGTAGTCTCAACGGTTGGCTGGTTATTGCGGTTATCGCTACAACTCTTAACGCCTACACCAATGCCGAGGGCAGTCACTACAGCTAACGCACCAACGGCTAGACGGCGCGCCCAGCGGTGCTTTGGCTTTTCTTCCTCAACGTCGGCTGGCTCATCAGCTTCATCATCATAATGCTTGCGGCCAAATTTGCTGCGGATTTTCTCCCAAGCGCGGCGCCAAAAGCCCATCCGTTCTTCATCACCGCCATCATACTCATAAGCAAAGTCATTCATCGCGTCATCCAAGCTCTGCTCTGGTTCGACAACCTGAGCGGCAGGCTTGGCATTAGTCTCAGCTGCGGCAGCAACTGCCTTTGCCTCAGCATCAGCCTTAGCGTTGCGCCTTGCCAAGTTGTCAAGCAAGTTCTGCGCATCCTGCTTGTCGGCCTCACGCTTCTCAGCTAGCTTGTCGTCGGCCTCTGGCTGCTCTAGCTTGGCGTGCTTAGCGTTAGCTGGCGCCACATTCTCAGCAGCATGCTTGGCGCTGACTGACTGACCTTCAGCGTGCTCGTTGTTGTAGCGCGCAATCAAATTATTAACATAATTGTAAAAATCTTCGCTGCTCATCTTGCGCAGCTCGTCAAACGAAGCCGCATCCTCTGCCTTAGCGTGCTTTGGCTGCTTAGCTTCAGACTTAGCCTCAGCCTGCTCAGCGTTAGCAACAACACGCTTCATAGATTTTGGCATTTCAACTGGCTTTACTGTCTCGTCCGCCAACTTTAGCTCTGGCACTTTCAACTCTGGCATCGAGCTACGACGCTCAGCCTTGGCTGGCTTCACCACCGGCTTCTTTTCTACCTTAACCGGCTTAAGTTCCGGCACCTGATAGCGACTGCTTTCAGCTGCCACTGCTACCTTGCCGGCAGCCATCTGACGACGGCCGGCACGCGCCTGCTCTGGGCTAAGCTTAAATTCGCCTAAGTCATCATGCTTCTGATCAAAATCACCCATGTAATTGTCACGCGAAGCGCGCACATGGCCGTTTTCGTCCAAGTCTAGCAAGTAGGCGCCGCGCTCGAACATCTGATTCATCACCCGACGCTTATTTAGCGTGTAGGACGATGCCCGATTACGGATCACATAACTGTTGTTATTTCGCATAAATCCTCTTCTCCTTATCAGTCTCCTCTTGAGAACTATGCTTAAAGTTTACCACAATTACTATTATTTGTCAATATTAAACCACTTTTGTCAAATGGCTGGCGACGGTGATACAATCATAGTATGAACGACTTAGCAAAAGCGCGCGTGGCGGTCAACTTTTTGACGCTACTGCTGGCGCAACCGGACGATTTAGACATCTTGGTAGCCGTGGGCAACATCACGGCCGAACTGCGCAACCTCTGGGGTTGCGACTTTATCGACTGGGAGCTCATCTCTAGTATCTGCGATGCGCGCGAGTACGCCATCACGAGTCACGCTCCGTTAGACCCACTAAACCGCGCCGAGTTTAACCCCATTATCAACAAAATTGAAGGCCGCTGTGGCGCCGAAGGTCTAGTGCTCGTGCGCGAGTTTCTAAACCCGAACACCACTACACTGGCGGCAATTGATGAGGCTAATAAAATCGCCAGAGATCCGGCAGTTCCGTCCTACAATTCAATGAAAGATTTAAAACAGGCGTTACTGACCGATGATTCGGGTAAGGCTAATCACTAGCTTATCTTTAATCTGTAGCCAATAAACCCCACCTGCAAAGGTGGGGTTTTAGTAAGCCGCCGGCAAGCTTTACAAGTGTCGCTTTTGGCGGACGATGCGGAACATCTCAAGGCGGTCGCCCAAGGCGAGCTCCAGCCGCTCCTTGGTGGCGAGACTGACGCCGCACATTTCGCCAGCGTGACCTTCCTTAATCTCAGACTTCTCCTTTTGAATGCTGTCGACATGCGCCGTACCGATTTGCTCAGCCTTCTTACCTTTGCCGCGCCAAATGCGGGCTTCCACATCTGGCAGCAGCTTGCCGTCGGTAATCAGGCCACCGGTAATCACTTGGTCCTTAGTAGTACGGAAGATACCCTTCACCTCCAGTTCGCCCACCGCTTCCTCAGTCACCGCATCCGGCAAGAGGTCGCTCATGATATCCTTGGCGTTATCAATCAGCTCATAAATAATCTTGTACAATTGCACCGGCACGTGGGCGCGGTTGGCCAACTGGCGCACCACCCCCGGTAAATTGACGTTGAAACCAAACACGGTGGCGTTAGCGCTCATGGCGGCACTAATATCACCCTCAGTAATGTCGCCCACGCCGCTAGCAATAATCTTTACCGCCACTTCATCAGTTTCAAGCAACTTCAGCGAGTCAATTACAGAAGTCAGTGAGCCCTGCACGTCAGCCTTCACCACAAAGTTGGCCACTTGCTGTTCGGTTTCGCGGTTCATCATGCGCAGTAAGTCCGTACTGGTGATGTTGGCATCTGCAGTAGACTGAATCTGCTCATTGTAGTGCTTGGCAGCCAAGGCCTTCGCCTCACGCTCGTTCTTCACTTCCTCAATACGCTTGCCAAACGGCGGCACTTCACGGAATCCGGTCACGGTCACTGGTGTAGACGGCCCAGCAGCCTTCAGGTCCTTGCCGCGCCAGTCTTCCATGGTGCGAACTTTGCCCCAAGCGCTACCTGCCACGATAAAGTCACCCTTGTTTAGCGTGCCGTTCTCAATCAGCATGCGCACCACGGCGCCACGCCCCTTCTCAAGGTTAGACTCAATCACCAAGCCCTCAGCCTCAACGTTATAGTCGGCTTTCAACTCCTCCATATCGGCCACGAGCAACACTGCGTCGAGCAGCTGGTCAACACCTTGCCCCGTCACGGCCGAGACTTCCACCATAATGGTGTCACCACCCCACTCCTCTGGGTTGAGGCCGTAGTCGCTCGCCAGTTGCGTGCGCACTAAGTTCGGGTTGGCGGTCGGCTTATCCATCTTGTTGATAGCTACCACAATCTTGGCGTTGGCGGTACGGGCAAACTTAATCGCCTCCACGGTCTGTGGCTTTACACCATCGTCCGCCGCCACCACAATAATCACCACGTCGGTCAAGGTCGCGCCGTGCTGACGCAAAGCGGCAAACGCCTCGTGCCCTGGGGTATCAAGAAAGGTAATCGGCCGGCCGTTATGTACGGTCTGGTAAGCCGAAATGTGCTGCGTGATACCACCCGCCTCGCCGGACTGGCGATGCATCTGTAAAATGTTGTCAAGCAAGGTGGTCTTGCCGTGGTCAACGTGGCCCATCACCGCCACAATCGGCGCGCGCGGCTTAGCGTTCTTTGATAAATGAATCTCGAGCTGGTCGGTGGCATCCGCCTCCACGTCCTTCTTTTCAATTTTGGCGTCAACGCCCAACTCTTCTAGAATAATTTCAGCGGTCTCAAAGTCAATCCGTTGGTTAACGGTGGCCATGATACCATTCTTAAATAGCTCGCCCACGAGCTTGACTACGGGGATGTCTAGCTTGGCTGCTAGGTCACCCACCGTAATCATACTCGGGATTTGGATAATTTTCTTGTCTGCCATCACACTCCTTTCTGGCGCAGATGGCAAACTGCGCCGCTAATTAATGGGCACTCATTTTGTTAAACCAAGACGAATCTTACGATTCTCAGTGTCGATTTCTAATACGTTGAATTCACGCTTTTCGTTCACGGTGAAGAGCTTCTCTGGGTTGACATCTTCGCCGAGTTCGCTAACGTGTACCAGCGCCTCAACAGCTGGGCTAATCTGGACAAAGGCACCAAATGGGGTGACACGCGTCACAGTGCCTTCAACCTTGTCGCCAACCTTAAACTTGGCATCTTCGTCAAGCCATGGGTCAGGCGTGGTCTGCTTGATAGACAAGCTGAGGCGGTCCTTGTCGATGCCAATAATCTTGGCCTTGACTTCGTCGCCGATGTGGAGGCGATCCTTCACCTCAGCAATGTGCTCCCAGCTAACTTCACTGATGTGCACGAGGCCTTCGATGCCGTCAACGTTGACGAACGCGCCAAAGTCGACAATGCCGGTCACCTTACCAGAAACGATATCGCCAACCTTCATGTTGGTGAGGCGCTCGGTGAGGCCATCCTTTACAGCTTCCTTTTCACTGAAGATGAGCTTGTTGCCCTTCTGGTCAGCGTCAAGAATCTGTACTAGCATGTCCTTGCCAATCAAAGCCTTTAAGCGGCGAATGATTTCGTCTTTATCGCTAGTACGTGGATAGTGCTCAGTACTGAGCTGTGACACTGGCATAAAGCCGCGCACACCTTCAAACTCGATAAGCAAACCGCCACGATTGGCGTCAAATGGGGTAACAGTGATGCTCTTACCCTCTTCAACCACGCGCTGGACTTCGTCCCAGCCGCGCTCCTTCGCTGCCTTGCGTAGAGAAAGCAGCACCATGCCGCTTGGCAATTCGTCGTCAATGACGCTAGCGACTACATCGTCACCAGGATTATACTTCTTGCCGAAGCCGATTTCACGACGTGGCACCATACCGAGACCGTGCGCGCCGAGATCTACCAAGATTTCATTCTTTTTGACGGAAAGAATTTTACCGTTAACAGTCGAACCTGCTTCAACTGAATTTGCTTCACCGCCAGCAAGCAGGTCAGCCATGGTTAAGGCTTTTGCCATTAAAATAAACCTCACAGATAGCGGCCTAGCCACACGCTACCTCTATATTAACTACTTTGACGGGGCTAGAGCCGCCAATTACCATCTAGCATTATAGCAGAAAAAGCTAAACTTGTACAGTGCTTTTACGCGCTTTTGGTTTTTCCGCTAAAGATACCTATATTATAGCATAATCGCGGCAAACTATTTAAGTGAGGCGAAAACGACGTCGGCGGGCTGAGTGGCGCCAGTACGAGCTTGCGCATAGCCAGTGGTAAGCAAGTGGTCAAGCTCTGCCTTGCTGAGGTCTTCTTGCACTGGCAAACCTTGCGGCAACGCTAGTTCGAATGGAATGCCTCGGTGCAGAATAATCTGACGATAAAACATATCAATGGCCGTGGCGCGTGGCACGCCAATAGTACTTAAAATTTGTTCGGCTTGCTGCTTGACGTCCTCTTGTATCCTAACGTTGACGGTTGCGGTTTTAGTTGATGCCATAGCGTCCTCCTTCTGCTTTTATTGTAGCAAATGTACCGCAATTTGCAATACATTTATGAACTCAGGAACGCCCCCCTCCTAGTTTAATTAAATTTGCCACTCGCTTGGCCCCAAAACAGGAGATGTCCCCGACCATTACAGAATTCGGGGACATATATGATTGAAAAACCGTGACGGGACCAGACTTGCCGGCCGGTATCACGGGATGAGTTACTTACCTACGATGAGGAATGAATAGAAACTCACCGGCTTTTCGTTCTTCGCGCGACGCGCTGCGTTGAATTGATTGAATGCCTTAATGTATTCCTTAAAGGCGTCTAGCTTCGGCGTCAGCTCAATCGCCTTAGCATGAGCAGCAGTCTCTAGCGCATCCTTGGTACCAGTAGCGCCATCAAGAGTCGGCAAAAGCTCAGTCTTTTTACCATCAATAGTTGGCAACTGCTGATGCTTCTGGTCGTACATGGCAGCAGCCATCTCAAAGGCCATCACCTTGCCGTCGCGGCTCAACTTAATCGGCAACTGGTTGCCATTAGCATCCGTCTTAATTTCAAGCAAGTCATACAAGTCGCCAAACTTCTGCTTGAGGTCGGCGTCAGAGACAGCGTTGTTGTTCTCAACACCCTGCTTGTAGCGCCAGTCGTTGGCGTCATTCTCTAGCTCGTCGATATTGTCTAGGGCATCGCCGAAGATTTCGCGGTCGCGCTCAATCTTCTTGTCCAACGCCTCATATTGAGCCTCATGGTCAGCATCGTCTTCTTGCTCATGGCGCGCATGCTTCGGTTCATGATTGGCTTCTGCCACCTTGACTTCTTCCACCTGTTTATCGGCTTCAGAGACTCGCACTGGACGCTCTGGCTGCGTCTCTCGTGGAGCTTCAGTATCATCCCACTTTGGCGCCTCCATTGAATTCTCGTGGTGCGGTGTACGATCATAGCCACCACCCAAGTACCACCGAGCTAACGCCGGGTCGACACGGCCCCAGTTGAGATTTTTAGCGCCTTGGCTGCGCACTAATGAGTCCATCGCCTCGCGCGTGCGCTTCACAAACCCAGCCGCGTCTGCATTGAAGCTCTCAAGGTCAGAGGCATCCAACTGAACGCCAGCCGACTTCAACTCGGCCAAGGCATCCTCTTTATTCATCACCCCCGACTTATTGGTGTTGTTACGGAAAATGGAATCCATCTTGTCGTACTGAACATAAAGCTTGTGGTAGGCGTTGTCTTCCTTCCTAATCTCATCTTTGCCCTTATCGCGCAACTCTTGCACAAATGTATCACGCTGACGACGCGTCTCGTTGCGCTTGATGTTATACCTAAGCTGGTCAAGCATGCCTGACACCTGTGCTTGGTTTAGCATCCGATTAGCCACATTCTTACCCTGAGTTGCCTCAACAATCAGAGAACGATTGTAGGCGTCAATCATGCCATTAAATTGTTCCTCAGAGACGCTGCCCGACTCTACCGCGTGGCGAATCGTGTCAAGGTTGCCCTCTTCGGCGTCTTGGCGCGCTTCCTTCTCGCGAGCTGGCGCTGCTTCCGCCGCCTTGGCCTCTGAAGTCACAGCCGCCGCTTCTGGAGTAGCAGACTCTGATGCCGCTTCCGCCGCCTCACTAGCAACAGCCTCAGCCGCCTCTGGCGCCACAGCAGCCGCTGCAGCTACCTCTGGCTCGGCGCTAGGCCGCTGGTAGCGCTTGTCTACCAACTTTGCATTGTCAAATATTCGCTGAATATCTTCAGCTGATAAACTAAGTGAATCCACATCCAACCCCTTGCTGGCGTAGCCCCGCAATAGGGTGTCATAGGCGTTAAGTACTTGGCTAGCGGAAGTTGTATTGTAAGATGTAACGTTAGCCAAAATAACCTCACGCGCCGAACGCAATTGCTCCATACCATCCTTGCGCTCTTCAGGTGTCAACGGGATATCCTTTTCTTCGGTTGCTTCAGCCTCATTTGCCTCTGCAGCCTCTGGCTTCGCGGTCGCAGCCTCGGTGTCAAGCCGCGCGCTAGCTTCAGCGGCTTCATCGTCTATTCGCTCACCAGACTTGGCAGATTCTTCAGCAAGCGCCTCCGCCACATCCTTCTTTGCCTGCTGATAATCATCATAAGACTCTTCAGCACTTGGCTCGCTCTGGTTAACCAAATCAGCCAAACCGCTGTCGCCTTCAACTTGCTCCTCTGGCGCTTCATTGCCAAAGCGACGCCGCCGCCAATCAGCCAAGCGCTCCTTAACATAGCGCGCCGGCGCCAACATCTTCTCACCAATGTTATGCAGCGTGTTGCCCACGGCGACCTTGGCCATGGCCAGCTTGCTCTCTGTTGACTTTTCTTTACTTCGTTCGTTTTCCCCGTTCACAAAACTCTCCCCTGCTAGCCGACGGTCACTCGCATAATACGATTTGGCCTCTGGGTTCATGCTACCACCTTTGCTACGCTAGCTTGATAGTCTTCTTTAAAGCGCGCCATCGCCCGCGACTGGATGGCGTCAATGTCAATGCCAATTTCTTGAATATACGCAGCGATTTCTTCATCAGAATCATGGCCCGACTCGACCATCTGCATCAAATGCTTCAACTGGTCGTCGCTGATAGCCTCATAAATATCGTTGTCCACCATGCTAGCAACCTTGGTGGCGATATCGTCTTCGGTCTTCTGGCGCTCAGCACCGGCCAGTCCAGGGTGGTACTCCTGAACCAGCTGATGGGCAAATTGCGCAATTTTCTCCAAATCCATACAACTTCCTCTTAGTTTATTTATAGGTTACGCTTATATTTTAGCAAATTAGGTGTGCCGGCGCAATAGATATATAATTGAACTATGATAACTGTGGAGCGGCTCGTGCAGCAATTACGCCAAGATTACCCCGACCTCACCTTTACGGCGGGCGAGCGGGCGCGCTGGGTGGCAAGCGAGCAGCGCATTGACTACACGACAGCCGCCGACGAGCTACTTCACGAGCTCGGCCACGCCCTACTCCACCACAATAACTATCGCCAAGACGTTGACCTCGTGAAAATCGAACGCGCAGCGTGGGATAAGGCACTTTTACTCGCGCCTCACTACGGCGTGAAGCTCGACCCCTGTCACATTGAACGCATCCTTGACGACTACCGCGAGTGGCTCTACCAGCGGTCACGCTGCCCCGACTGCGGCCAAACGGGCTTGCAATCGCGCACCACGCTGGTTTATCACTGCCTCAACTGCGGCGCCCGCTGGCGCGCCAACGACGCCCGTGACTGCGCCTTGCGGCGAATGCACCTGAAATAAATCCTTCGCCAAAATTAAGACCAAGCCCAGTAGCTCCACAGCAGCAAAGAGCCCTGCCTTATGATAAACAAAAAGCCCCCGGAGGGGGCAAGTTGAACCCAGAGCGGCCAGTAGCCCTAGGCGTTGATGACGACAATTGAGTCTTTACTTTGGTCATCTACTGGAATTGCGCGCTTTGCTGGCCCGCGCCGACTAATCCGACCACCCTTAGCGCCAGCTGCACGAGCGAGCTCTGGGTTGGCGGCAAAACCACCAGTAGTCCCGTTTTGACCACCTTTGCGGCCAATCCGAGCGTAAAAATCTGCACCATGCAAACGACGATTCGTCTCAGCCGCCTTGCGTGCACCTTCTTTTGTACCTGCCATTTGATAAATCCTTTCGTTAAAATAAGGGCTATCGCCCTAGTTGCCTAGGTAGCGATAACCCTCTGCTATCTCACACTTCCCGTGTATGCTTATATATTAGCATATACTTAATGTATTGTCAAGTAGTTTGCGCTTAATTTTTTAATTTGTCAAATAAGCTCACATCGCCGCCAAAGATAGCAGCCAATACATCCACCTCCAACAGAGGTAACACCGCCGCAATCACGCCAATGGTGCAAAACAAAAAACCGCCACCTCTTAAGGTGACGGCTAGCCAGCTGCTGCTATTTTATTAACGGTTAATTAGAATTCGTAACCGGTGTTAGGTGCACCAAACTTGTGGTGACCCTTCTTGACCTGCTGTTGGCCCTTAGGAGCATCCTTAGGAGCATCCTTAGCGGCACCCTCAGCAGCAGTACCCTTGTCAGCGCTAGGCTTCTGAGCCTCGCTTTCTGGGGTTGCAGTAGAAACCTCAGCACCCTTCTTTTCTGGCTTTTCTGGCTTTACTTCTGGCTTTACTTCTGGCTTTGGAGTCTCTGGCTTTGGAGTCTCTGACTCAACGTTAACACCTGGAAGGCAGGTATACTGGTCCTCGTTCCAAGTAGAACCGGCTGGACAGCCATTGTTAGGGGTAGTATACATACCCGCAGTGGTAGTAGTGTCATCGTCAGTGTCAGTATCATCTTTGACGTTGCTGTAGTCGACAGGATTACCATCAATATCCTTCTGGACATACATTTCAGCAGCGTTAGCAGCGCTAGCCATTGGTAGTACAGTAACCAAACCTAGAGCTAAGGTACCGAAGGCCATTACACCCGCAGATACGACGTTTAAGTATTTTTTACTCATCTTCTCTCCTTATTAGATTAACTTACGCGCACACAGCTTTTATCCTGTATGTATCCTTATAATACCCAACATCGCGCTTAAGGTCAATAGTTTACGCGCGCCAATTTATCGTAATGTTTGCAACAGTCTAGCCGTCAAGTCGCGTACACCCAGCTGAATGCATGATTCACTATAAAACCAAAACCACCACCCCCCTGCGGGGTGGTGGTAGTGTACTGCAAACGTAAAGTTAACTTTTTACAGATTAGAATTCGTAACCAGTGTTAGGTGCACCAAACTTGTGGTGACCCTTCTTGACCTTCTGTTGGCTCTTAGGAGCGTCCTTAGAAGCGTCCTTGCCAGCGCTAGGCTGAGTCTTGCTTTCTGGGGTTACGACAGGAGTCTCAGCATTCTTCTTAGCTGGGGTCTCTGGAGTCTTCTTACCCTGCTCTTCCTTGGTCAAGCTAGGATAAGCGTTTAGCTCGTTATCGTCGTTTGAGAACTCTGGGTAATCCAATAGATGGTCATCGCTGCTATCAGCTGGAGTTGGATTAACTGGAGCTGGAGTTTGCTTAGCAGCAGCCTTTAGACCTTCACGTACTAGGTTTGCTAGTGCAGCGAAGGTTGACTTCTTGCTGTTACGAACTTGCTTAGCAACAAAGTTGAGACCCTTGCTCTCAGCAAACTTCGCTAGGTTCTCCTTAGCGGTGTCATAAGCCTTGACTGACTTTTCAGCCTCAGTACCAGCCTTCTCTAGATTAGCTAAATCAGCCAAATCCTTGTCGGAAACCTTAGCTGGAGCCTGTGTCTTTGGCAAAGCTAGGTTCACTAGATTCACCAAGGCTTCAAATTTAGCCTTCTTGAAACTAGTATTACGAACTGTAGTAGCAGCAGCTTTGAGGCCCTTGCTCTCAGCAAACTTCGCTAGGTTCTCCTTAGCAGCTTTAAACTCATTCTGAGCTGCCTTGTATGCTTCTGCTTTTTTAACAACATCTGGGGCACCGGCTGCTGAAGCTTTGTTAAACTCCTCGCGCGCCTTATCTAGTTTGGTCTGAGCTTTATTGCCAGCATCGCCTAAACTAGCTAACTGCTTGAGATCATCGTCATTATACTTAGCTAGACCTTGTACCTTTGGCAAATTCTCACGTACTAAGCTTGCTAGTGCAGCGAAGGTTGACTTCTTGCTGTCACGAACCTGCTTTGCAACAAGGTTAAGCTTCTTGCCCTCGGCAAACTTCGCTAGGTTCTCCTTAGCGGTGTCATAAGCCTTGACTGAAGTCGCATAGTTCTTTTCAGCCTCAGTACCAGCCTTCTCTAGGTCGGCTAGCTGAGCCATGTCATCTTTAGCCTCTGGTTTAGCTTCTGGCTTAGCCTCTGGCTTAGCTTTTGGCTTAGCTTCTGACTTGGCGCAGAACGAACCGTTAAAGGTCTCACCTTTAGGACACACAGTGCCGTTTAGCTCAAACGCTTTATCAGCGTTAGCAGCACCAGCCATTGGCAACACTGAAACTAAGCCAAGAGCTAGAGTACCGAAGGCTACAACACCCGCAGATACGACGTTTAAGTAATTACGCTTACTCATTCGTTATTCTCCTTCTTTAGATTAACTTCGCGCACACAGTAAATATATAATTTATTATATTCTGCATGTATCTTTATATTACCCCCCCCCGACAACCCATGTCAATATTTTAGACGAAAGCATTATAGTAATATTTGCAACATTAGTGCTATTGGTTATCAACGACAGAGGTATCGCGAGACACCCTGCAGCATAATTTACAGCAAACCAAAACCACCACCCATTACGGAGTGGTGGTAATGTACTGCAAACGTAAAGTTAACTTTTTACAGATTAGAATTCGTAACCGGTGTTAGGTGCACCAAACTTGTGGTGACCCTTCTTGACCTGTTGCTGACCCTTAGGAGCGTCCTTGGTAGAGCCCTCAGTAGCAGCACCCTTGTCAGCGCTAGGCTTCTGAGCCTTACTTTCTGGAGTTACGACAGGGTTGTTAGCGTTCTTATCGCCTGAAATCTCTGGGATCTTCTTATCTAAAGTCCTAGTGCCCCGCTCTTTATTGCCTAAACCGAGATAAGCACCAAGCTCATTATCGTTATCTGGAAACTCTGGGTAACCCAATAGATGGTCGTCGCTATTATCAGTTGGAGCTGGGGTTGGGGTTGGAGCCGGAGCTGGAGCCGGAGCTGGGGTTGGATCAACTGGAGCTGGAGCCGGGGTTGGAGTTGGATCAACTGGAGCTGGAGCTGGGTCAGCTGGGGTTGGAACTGGAGTTGGGTCGGCTGGAGCCGGAGCTGGAGCCGGAGCTGGCTTAGCAGCAGCAGCCTTTAGACCCTCACGTACTAGGTTTGCTAATGCAGAAAAGGTTGACTTCTTGTCGTCACGAACTTTCTTTGCAACAAAGTTAAGTTTCTTACTCTCTGCAAACTTCGCCAGGTTCTCCTTGGCAGCAGCATATGCCTCATCAGCCTGTGCTGCAGCAGCGCGGTCGGCGCTAAGCTGCGCTTCTGCCTGATTCGCCGCCTCGTTGCTCGTCTGGTACGCCTTGCTAGAAGCTTCTGCCTTGGCGTTAGCCTCCTTCGCGGTCTGCTCGGCGCCGCTTGACTCCTTAGCAGAATCAGCAGCCTTCGTCTTTGCCTGGTTATATGCATTCTCAAGGTCTTTTATGCCTTGATAATTATCCATTAAGCCTTCGATTGAATCCCTCAAGCTGCCTTTAACAGCATCATCATTTAGCATATCGCAGAATTTACTAACTGCAGCACTAAACGACAACCCCTTGCTGTTGTCATCCAACTCCTTCACGGCGTTGTCCCAAGCGTCGGCCTTGTCGGCCTTCACCTTGTTGTCCTTCTTAATATTGTTAAGAACACCCTTGAGAGCATCGCGTTTCTCTTTAGGCATATTCTTCTTAAGGGCAGCGTTGAGAGTATCTTCGTACTGCTTCTTAGTCTGCTTCTCAGTTTTAGCATCATTATCTGCGTTAGACTTGGCAGTCTTCGCCTTCTCGTCTGCTGCATTCTTAGCAGCAGCGTCAGTCTGCTGAGTCTGCTTCTTCGCCTCCGCCTCTTGACGCTTAGTCTGAGCGTTTTCGGTAGAAGTCTTCACCTTGGCCGCAGCAGCCTGCGCCTTAGCGTAGGCCTCCTTACCGGTAGCCTCAATGGAGTCTAAATCGTCTTTATTTCCTACTACTGGCGTATTACCGTCCGCAGCTTTTACTAACAGGGGCATTGGCAAGATTGCCGTAGCACCCAAAGCTAATGTGCCCAATGCAACCATGCCGGTTGATACTAGGCGTAGATATTTGCGCTTAGTCATTTCATCCTTTCTTCATTAAGTGCCCTATTATTATAACTTATGTCTAATTAATTTCACAATATTTTTAGGCAAATTGCCAACAAACCGCGGTGGGAGTAAATACCGCCCCAATGACGCTACCAAACGGTGTGGCTATGAGATGAGTAAGATAACAATAATCAGGATAATAAAGTTTGGTGCAATAAACCAAAAACCACCACCCCTTACGGAGTGGTGGCCACACCAGCTGCTACCAGTGTTAATGAATCATTAACTAGTGTAGATTAGAATTCGTAACCGGTGTTAGGTGCACCAAACTTGTGGTGACCCTTCTTGACGGTCTGCTGACCCTTACCAGCGTCCTTAGCAGCACCCTTGTCGGCGCTAGGCTTCTGAGCCTTGCTTTCTGGGGTTGCGACAGGAGTCTCAGCATTCTTCTTAGCTGGGGTCTCTGGCTTAGTGGTTGAAGCGTTAGCATCAGCTACAGGAGCATCGTCCTTAAGGCCAGTGCTTGAACCATTGCCAATGTTGTTAGCCTGAGAAATGGTACCAGTCTCTGGGTTATACTGAGTGAATAGGTTTGAGTGGTTGTCCTCAACAGCATTCTTAGCAGGATGACCGTAGTTCTCGTTTACGTACCTATTGTTGTAAGGGCTACGTGCCTTGTGCTCCTTGCGGTCTAGCTTAAGCTTATGAGCTACTTCCTTCTCCTGAGCATCTGCATTAGGATTGGTCTTAAGACTCTTGTAGTAATCTTCGCTGGTGGTAAACTCGTTGCTTGCTTCAGCAGCGTTAGCGGCGCTAGCTACTGGTAAAACGGTAGCCAAACCTAGAGCTAGAGTACCGAAGGCCATAACACCTGCAGATACAACATTTAAGTAATTACGCTTACTCATTTGTTTAATCCTTTCGTTAGATTAATTAGTTTAACATTTTGTGCGCACAATAGATATTTGGATATTTATCATGCAGCAGCTGGTGTGATGACTGTAATCTACATTCATTACACTTACGTATAGTGTACCGCACTTCCCTATTTTTTGCAACCCCCCCTATTCGGCTTATGTAAAAATTACAATACCAACTCAAAACCCCGCACCATGGCGGGGTTTAATAGAGGTAGTTGGTTCACGCACTACTAGCTGCGTTAACAAGTGTATTTATAACAAGTTTACTTTTGATTCTTGCCAAGCAATTCACGGATGTAAAGCTTGCGCGAAGTAACAGCTACTGCACCTGCAGCAATGAGGGCAATAATCAAGGCAGTAGTTGATTTGCTATAAGCCTGACCGTTGATGATAAAGTAACCTGAGTTAGGGGCACGATAGCCACGACCATTCTTGCCGTAACCACGGCCACGATGGTTGCGCTGGTTATCATCATTGCGATTCCCGCGGTCGTTATTGCCACGGTTGCGGTGATTGTTGCCGCCACGACGGCTGCCGCCAAATCCGTTATTGCCACCATCATTGTCATTATCATCGGTGTCACCAGATGTGCTGCCACCGCGACGATTGCCACCGCGACGATGGCTACTAGCACCGCCGCCATCGACATCACTGTCGCCGTCACCGTCACCACCCTTGTGTTCGGTGCTACCGTGGTCGGTATCACCGCCCTTGTGGTCAGTGCCACCCTTGTGGTCGGTGTTACCATGGTCGCTATCACCACCCTTGTGGCCAGTATTGCCATGGTCGCCATCACCACCCTTGTGGTCGGTGTTACCATGGTCGGTGTTACCATGGTCGGTGTTACCATGGTCACCCCTGTGGTCATCTTCACCTGGGACTACTGACGGCAAAACAGCTGTCCAGTTTAGTCTACCAAGGGTACTAGCGGATACGGCTTCACCCTTTTTGTCCTTGCCCTTGGCAATGATTTCGATACGGTGCTCACCCACGTTGCTTTCGGCTGGTAGGTCGAACTGAATCTCAACGTCCTTGCCGGCAGTAGACTTACCTGTCTTGTAGGTCTTACCATCAATCTTCATTTCATAATCGGTATCGATTTCAGTGCGGAAAGTAAGCTTGTTATGCTGGTTCTTGGTTTCGCCCATGTCATTGTTGCTGCTCCAAGCGGCGATACCCTTACCATCCTTGCCTACTGGTTTACCGTTAAGTGTAGTAATGCGAAGCTGAATTGTATTCTCTACAGTTAGCTTAACAACTTGAGTCGAAACGCTGGCACCACCACCGTTATCGGCATGTGCGCCGACAGCTGGCAATGCAGCACTCAACCCGACAGCTAGCGTCCCGAAGGCAATCATACCGACTGAGACACCGCTTAGATAGTTACGATGCTTATTCATTTATTTATCTCCTTTGTGGCTAGTAGCCTTATGTGATTTACCTGCTTTATCTGAATTGCGTTTGCGTGTATCGATGATACTCTTGACGTTAATTGCAACGAAGGCACCAAGAAGGATGACACCGACCACTACCAACACAAAGATCCAAACTGGCACAGATACTACCACGCGCTCAATCGAGTGGTCACGGCCGTTCACGCTCACCTTTTGCTTTACTTTGTAAATACCGGTGCGCATTTGCGTCCATGCCATATCGAAGGTACGGCTAGTCTCTGGGTAAACGCTTGCCTGCTGTGATTCGCCTTGGAACTCAAGACGGTTATCAAGCCATGAGTGAACTTCCATTGAGTAGTCAACAGCGGCGGCCACGTTACCTTCGTTTTTAATGGTAAACGAAGACTTCAGTGGTGCCTGTGGCTGATAGCCCGGAATTGACTGCTTTTCAATGGTGTTGCGCTCAACAGTCTTACCACCCTTCATACTGGCTGAAATCACCATACCAACGCGAGCGCTTGACTTCACGCTAGTAGCAGCATCCTTGTCTTGCGTTGGCAAAACAGTTGAAGCAAATAGCGTAGCATACTGCGTACCGGCTGGTGGATTGTCTGGCACCTTAATGGTGTAGTTAACCACTGCAGTCTTGCCCGCAGGAATGGCATGTAGCTCAGTCTTGTCTACCGTAATCCAGTCCTTCATTAAGCTAAACTTACCGACCTTGTCGTAGTTTGGCGCTGAGTAGTTGTTGTTTACGATAGTATAAGAACCCGAACCAATCTTGAAGTCCATCGGGATAGTTGAGGTGTTCTTCACCGTCATCTGACCCTTATAGACTTGCTTTGGTGCTAGTTCTACTTGATTAGTAGCTGGCGAAATCATCAAGCCGGTTGTTGGCTTGGCGTCTTTCTTGTTCGCTGCCGATACCACGCCAGTGGTAATCAGGGCAAGCGTCAGCACTGCAGCCGTAGCGGCAAGTGCTTGGTGCTTAATCTTATGTAGTAACGTCATTAAACCTCCTTTGACCTCCATTACACTTATGTATATTATAGCACACAACTTACATAATAATGCAAGTAATTTATGCAGAATATAGTAAGTTTTACTGCAAAATATACTGCCTCTCATAGACCAATAGCCCCACTAAAAAGCAGGGCTA
The DNA here is from genome assembly GCA_947090635.1 of uncultured Candidatus Saccharibacteria bacterium. Classification (GTDB taxonomy): domain Bacteria; phylum Patescibacteriota; class Saccharimonadia; order Saccharimonadales; family Saccharimonadaceae; genus Nanoperiomorbus. The sequence goes on from CAMUOM010000009.1 coordinate 18,309, forward strand.
TTAAATTATCAACTTACGTTACTACTTAACATCCACTGCAGTGGTCGTGTAAACAACCTTGTCAGTATAGGTACCTGGAGCAACGGTCTTATCGGTCTTGAAGTTAAAACTAGTAGAAGCGATAGCGCGGTCAACTAGCTTCATGTCTTCTTGCTTGGTCTCTAGAACTAAGATAGAAGCGCCCTTCTTTACCATTGCGTAGTTCTTAACATCAGCAGTAGCGGCAGAATTCTTCTTGGTAGAAACTGTAACGTTCCAACCCTTAGCTACCTTGCTTAAATCAGCTGCAGTCTCAACGCCTTCGGCAGTCTTGTCGCCGTCAAGACGCAATGCAGTATCGTCATCCTCATCAGCCAAGGTGACACGGCAAGCTACGTTACCAGTACAAGTCACATTAGCACCGTGAGTAGTGTTCTCACCGCCGTTCTTAATCTCGGCAGATGCTGGCTTGCTGACATCGCTGTCGTTAGTGAAACCATTACCGATTTCCTTTGGCACAACCAACTTAACGGTCTGGGTTGCACTGTTCTGATTATCTGCATTAGCAACTGGAGCTAAAACAGTAGCACCAACCAAACCGAGGGTCATAGTGCCCATGGCTAGGAACGGTAAAGCTTTGACAATCTTCATTTGTCCTCCTTTTAACATTTTTCTCTTAGTGTCTCCACTAATAAAACTATTATAACAATCGCCACCACACAATGCAATAGCATTTATGCTTATTTTGGTGAATATTATCAGATAACCAAAACCAGCCCACTGGGGGGCTGGTTTATTTACTGTAACTAGTTGTTAGCGACTAGGCTGTATTCGACCGTGTCTGAATACTCACCAGCCTGAACCGTGTTGTCAGTCTTAAAGTTGAAGTCAGCCTTAACGGTAGCATCGCCAGCCTTAGCGGTCTGCTCTAGCACAACGCCATTAGCGCCCTTAGCTGGGATAGCATAGTTAGCACCCTTAGCGGTGACGTTCCAACCAACTTGATTGGTGATGTCAGCTGCAGTCTTGATTTCGGCCTTGTCCGGTTTGCCGTCAAGGCGCAAGCTGGTATCAGCATCTTGGTCAGCCAAAGTTAGCTTAAAGCCCTTTGCTGAGTTGCAGTTAACCGTAAATGTGCTACTGACAGTCTTACCGTCTTTACTCTTTACCTCTGCTGGCACGCCAGTAGTGTTGATACCAAGCTCCTGCTTGACTTCAACTGAGACCTTTTGGGACAAAGAGCTGGTTGTTTGGTCTGCGGCGCTAGCTACTGGGGCTAGAACGGTTGCACCAACCAAGCCGAGTGTTAAAGTACCCATTGCCAAAAATGGCAAAGCCTTAACAACTTTCATTTTTTCCTCCTTATTTTAAACTATTAGTGTCATCCACTAACTATCTTAAATTATAACAGACTAGTCCAACTAAGCACAAGGGGGTTGCGGCTACTATAAAGTAATTTTCACTACAGTCTGCCCCGCCCCAAGCAAAACGACAAAACAGCCTCGGCGAACCGAGGCTGAATGATAGGCTGATTGACTACTTCTTAGGGGTGGTCTGGGCGCCTTGTCCTTGTGGTTGCTCGCCGGTAGCGGCTGGTTTGCCTTGCTCAGTATGCTTGTCGGTTGACTCCTTTGGTGCACTCGGAGCTGGGGCACTGGTTGGAGTGCTCTGAGCTGGCGTGCCGGTTGGGTTGGTTGTACCAGCGGCATGGTTTTCCTTATGAGTCTCTGGGGTAACGTTGTTAGGCGCAGTAGGCTTCTTACCCTGAGCTGAAGGGTTAGCCGTGTTGGTCGTTGAACTGCTTGGTGTTACCGTAGCTGGATCTGAATTATTATGAGCTGGAGCAACTGGCTCTGGATTACTATGAGCTGGAGCAGCCGGAGCTAAGTTAGCGGCCACCGTGTACACCACAGTATCGCTATAAGTACCACTCTGAATTGAGTTGTTGACTTTGATGGCATAGCTGACATTAAAGGTGTAGTCGGCCTTTTGCGGCTGAGTGGTTGAAGCAACATTCAAAGCTGACTCCTTAGTAGTCGGCATTTGCTTGGCTTCGTTACCCAAAACTACACTCCAACCTGGTTCGGTAGTCTGCTCGTTCACACCAGCCTTAGCTGGGATGCCTGGGTTGGTCTTGTTACCGTCAAGGCGCAAGGCGTTATCGTCATCTTTGTCCTGCAAAGTTACAGTAAAGCCGTTCGCGGCGTTACTCTTTACCACACCAGTGGTCTGCGCACTTTTGCTGCCGTCAGTCTTACCGGTAACAGTGCCCTTGCCGGTTGTCAATTCAAGTGACAGCACTGGTGCAACATCAACCTGCAGAGTCTGGTCAGTGCCAGTCTTCTGGTCATCAGCACTAGCAACTGGAGCTAGTACAGCAACGCCGACTAAACCAAGCGCCAATGTGCCCATCACCAAAAAAGATGTAGCCTTATTAATCTTCATCAATCTCCCTCCTTAAATTGTCTCTCTAGTGTCTCCACTAATGCTTAAATTATAGCAGCACGCTAGATTAAGCACAAGGAATTTAAGGTGGCGGAAAACGTATTTTTTACCACGAACGGTGGTTATCTACCGCTGTTAACAGAGATACAAAAAAGCCCCGCGGTCGGGGCTTAATTAGCAATTATAAATTAGCTTTAACTATTGGTTAGCAGCAACCGTGTAGACAACAGTAGTGCTGTAGGTACCATTCTGAATGGAGTTGTCAGCCTTAAAGGTGTAACCAACGTTGAACTTGGTAGCTTCTGCCTTTGGACCGTTGGTTTTGTAAACATGTAATTCAGTGCTATTCGCGCCCGGCATTGCAACCTTTGAAACTGAACCTGTTTCGTCGTGTAGTACAGTACTCCAACCAAGGTCGGTGCTCTCATCAACATTAGCCTTAGCTGGGATACCAGCCTTACTGCTGGCCTTTGGATCTGTTGGATCTACCAAACGCATAGTAGCATCATTGTCCTTATCCTTAAGAGTTACAACGAAGCCCTTAGCCGCGTTGCTAGTAACCGTGCCCTCAGTCTGAGCACTTTCCTTACCATCGAGCGTACCCTTGACTAGCTTATCACCCTTGGTTAGGCTAAGCGACAAATTTGAGCCAACCTCAACCTGAACAGTCTGGTCTGCGCCAGTCTTCTGGTCATCAGCACTAGCAACTGGAGCTAAAACGGTAGCACCAACTAGGCCAAGCGCCATAGTACCCATAGCTAGGAATGGCATAGCTTTGACAATTTTCATTGTGTTTATCCTCCTTTTAAAACCTTTTTCTCTTAGTGTCTCCACTAATTAGTTTAATTATAACAAAGCACCTAAATAAGCGCAAGGGCTTTAATACTAAATTAATGTAATTTTAACTGCAAAAATAACCCCCCTCAGGTGGGCTGAGGGGGGTTACATTAACAAGGCTTCGCCTTAAATTTGGTTAGCAGCTACAGTGTAGACTACTTTAGCCTCATATTTACCGTTGGCGACTGAGTTGTCGGCCTTGACGGCGTACTGAATCTTGAAAGTATCGTTCTTTGGCGCATCAGTTTTCAAGAGCTGAGTTTCGCTACCCTTAGCTGGCACAGCATGATAGGCATTGCCATAGAAAGCACTCCAGCCCTTGGTAGCGGCAGTAACATCGGCTACAGCTGGGATGGTCTGCTGGTCGTTGCCCTTCATATGCATAGCATTGTCAGTCTTATCGGTAGACATGGTGACAGTAAAGCCCTTCAGCAAGTTGCTGGTAATCGTACCAGTGGTCTCTAAGGTCTTAGTGCCCTTAGCGTCAGCCGTAACAGTATTTTGGTCCAAGCTGAAGCTTAGTGATGGGTCGATATTAACTGACACAGTCTGTGAAGCCGTGCTCTTAGCCTCTTCAGCGTTTACCACTGGGGCTAACACCGTAGCGCCCACCAAACCAAGCGTCATGGTACCCATGGCTAGTAGTGGGAAAGCCTTAACGATTTTCATTGTTTGTTCCTCCTTTTAAAACCTTTTTCTCTTAGTGTCTCCACTAATTACTACAATTTTAACAGAATAAAGCCATAAGCACAAGGGCTTTAATGCTAATTTTGTAGTAAATTCGTGATAAAATCAGCACCACCCCACTGCCCCGAGCGGCGCAGAACCGATAACTCACCACCCCAGCGGCGAAAAATTGGTATTCAAAAAGCCCCCGCGTTAACGGAGGCTTTATGAAATTCGGCACCGCGCTATTTTACCGCAAAGCAGTATCGTCGCCGCGGCTGGGCTTGACTTCTGTGGTCGGAATGGGAACAGGTATAACCCCAGCGCCATGGGCACCGATGTTAATACCTATCGCAATAGATACTAGCATCGATACCCATAGAGGTCGATGTTATATTCAATCAAAGATTGACGTTTGAGTTAAACACTCAACTACCAATTCAGCCTACTTGAGTTAAGTTATCGCATTCGCTATACCTTAACTCAAGACATAAAAAGGCAATGGGACTATTAGTACACTTCAGCTCCATACGTTACCGTACTTCCACCTTGTGCCTATCAAACTAATCGTCTATTAGTGTCCTCGTAGGGAATCCTAATCTTGAGGTCAGTTTCGCGCTTAATATGCTTTCAGCGCTTATCTGTTCCGCACATAGCTACTCGGCAATGCAGCAGGTGGCTACAGCCGACACACCAGAGGTGCGTTCACCCCGGTCCTCTCGTACTAGGGGCAAATCCTCGCAAGATTCCTGACGTCCACACCGGATATAAACCGAACTGTCTCACGACGTTCTGAACCCAGCTCGCGTACCACTTTAACCGGCGAACAGCCGGACCCTTGGGACCTGCTCCAGCCCCAGGATGTGATGAGCCGACATCGAGGTGCCAAACAGCGCCGTCTATGTGAACTATTGGGCGCTATCAGCCTGTTATCCCCGGGGTAACTTTTATCCGTTTGCGCTGGCAATCCCACATTCATGAACTAATGTTCTTCCAGCGGATCACTTACTCCTACTTTCGTATCTGATCGGGATGTCCCCCTCACAGTCAAGCTGGCTTATGCGTATACACTATCACTACGATTTCCATCCGTAGTTAGCCAACCTTTGAACGCCTCCGCTACTCTTTAGGAGGCAACCGCCCCAGTTAAACTACCCACCATACACGGTCCCAATACCGGATAACGGCACTGGTAAGATCAAGACTCTAACAGGGGTGGTATTTCACTGATGACTCCACAAATACTAGCGTATCTGCTTCAAAGTCTCCCACCTATACTACACGGGTTAGAGCCCGGAACAATGTAAAGCTGTAGTAAAGCTCCACGGGGTCTTTTCGTCCTGGTGCGGACAGACGGCATCTTTACCGCCAATGCATTTTCACCGAGATGTTCGTTGAGACAGTGCCCAAATGATTTAACCATTCGTGCGGGTCAGAACTTACCTGACAAGGAATTTCGCTACCTTAGGACGGTTATAGTTACCGCCGCCGTTCACTGGGGCTTCAGTTCATACCGTGAAGCACTCGCCTTAACCTTCCAGCACTGGGCAGGTTTCAGCCCCTATACATCCACTTTCGTGTTAGCAGAGACCTATGTTTTTGGTAAACAGTTCCTTGGGCTCTTTAGCTGCGGCCTCCTCGAGGGAGGCAGACCTTATTCCGAAGTTACGGTCGCTATGTTGCCGAGTTCCTTAACGAACATTCTCTCGTAAGCCTTAGTCTTCTCGACTCGAGCACCGGTGTTGGTTTGCGGTACGGGAAGCTATACCCACGCGTATGCCTGCTTTTCTGGTCAGCGCTTTCGGTCTAATTGTAAACCCGTAGGTTCACTCTTACTCAACACACATTCCTGTGTGCCTTGAACGGATAATTACCATGAATCCGCTAGTCCTTAATCACCGCGAACAGCATACAAAGTATAACCTGTTCAGGAATATTAACCTGATGTCCATCGCCTACGCTTCACGCCTCGGCTTAGGCCCGACTAACCCTGGGATGATTACCATCGCCCAGGAAACCTTGCTCTTTCGGCCGGCAGGATTCTCACCTGCCTTGAGGTTACTCGTTCCAGCATTCTCACTTCCTAACGCTCCACAGAACCTTACAGTTCTGCTTCGCTGCGATAGGAACGCTCCGCTACCACTGTATAAAATACAATCCATATCTTCGGTATTACGCTTAGCCCCGTTATATCTTCCACGCAGAATCTCTTGACTAGTGAGCTGTTACGCACTCTTTAAATGAATGGCTGCTTCTGGGCCAACATCCTAGCTGTTTAAGAAATTCCACCTTGTTTACCACTTAGCGTAAATTTAGGGACCTTAGATGATGGTCAGGGCTGTTTCCCTTTTGAGCGCCGATCTTAGCACCGACGTTCTGACTGCTGTGATAAGGTATACGGTATTCGGAGTTTATTAAGGGTGGGTAGGATTGCTCCCCCCAGCCCTTTACAGTGCTCTACCCCCGTATACTATGACACAACGCTAGTCCTAAAACTATTTCGCGGAGAACCAGCTATCTCCGAGTTCGATTGGCATTTCACCGCTAACCACAAGTCATCCAAGCACTTTACAGCGTACACTGGTTCGGCCCTCCACTACCGGTTAAGGTAGCTTCAGCCTGCTCATGGTTAGGTCACCCGGTTTCGGGTCTAATCCTTACGACTAAATCGCGCTGTTAACGCTCGCTTTCACTATGGCTACACCACTTGGCTTAACCTTGCCGTAAAAATTAACTCGCTGGATCGTTCTACAAAAAGCACGCCGTCACTGGATAAATCCAGCTCCGACTCCTTGTAGGCACAAAATTTCAGGCTCTATTTCACTCCCCTCCCGGGGTTCTTTTCACCTTTCCGTCACCGTACTAGTTCACTATCGATCATATACTATATTTAGCCTTGGCTGGTGGTCCAGCCAGATTCAAACAGGGTTTCTCGTGCCCCGTCCTACTCGAGAAAACAGATATAAGGTCAGCGTCGTTTTCGTATACATGGCTATCACATTCTTTAGCCGGACTTTCCATTCCGTTCTACTAACCACGCCAGATTTTTTACCTTATGCATTCAAATGTCAGTTGATGCTTTTAAGGTTCAACTCTCCTAATAGAAGACCTGAACCCTAAAATTCTGTAGACTCACAACACCCCTTTAGCATTGGCCTGACAGCCTTCACCCGAAGGTTAACTAAAAAGGTTTGGGCTATTCCAGTTTCGCTCGCCACTACTCCCAGAATCGTTATTTACTTTCTTTTCCTCACCCTACTAAGATGTTTCAGTTCAGGTGGTTACCTTTCACTATGCCTATTTTATTCAGCATACGATGCATGCGGCATGACCCGCAGCGGGTTTCCCCATTCGGACATTTCCGGATCAAAGCTTGATGACAGCTCCCCGAAACTTTTCGCAGTCTTCCACGTCCTTCGTCGGTAGTATATGTCAAGGCATCCATTTTGCGCCCTTGAGTACCTTTTTATGCATTGACTGAATCGGTAGTTGAGTCTTTAACAAAGTTATTAACACAACTTGCCGTCAATCCTTACATAACATGTTGTCGAATTCTAATTATTTGCATAATTAGAACATCATCATCATATTTCTTACGATTGAATATAAATTGTTAAATTGCAGTGCGTTACAAGACGAATCAGCACAATGTGCTAACTTATCTCGCCTAGAACACACATTAGAACCCTGCTCTGACTGCACAAATAATTATTTGATCATCATTTGCGCTAGAGAAGACCTCCATCTGCGTTCTAGCTATTTAATTGTAACAAACTTTTGAAATGTTTGCAACACCTTTTTTAATTAATTTTGGCGATTTTATTGGCCGCAATTAATTAACTGTTAAACTGTGCGAAGACGGTAAAAGTTACGGCTTTGGCGGTTCAGCCCACAGAACAATTATTGCTGAATTTAGACCGTCCGAAAACTGTAATTTTTTACTGATGGCGCCTAGCGAATCCGCTCGGCGTACCCTCGCAGCTTTTGTCATTGGTTCCCGCAGAACTTAACTAACTGTTAAATATCTTAGCAAACCCCGCCCCGCCTGTCAACACCTTTTTGGACTTTTTGTG
>CAMUOM010000010.1 GCA_947090635.1 uncultured Candidatus Saccharibacteria bacterium
ACTGAGAAAACTTTATTAGTGCATTATGATATGTAATTGAGGCGCCGTTAACTGAGATAGTGTACTATAATAGTAGTATGACAAAGTTTTATTTAACGACCGCAATACCATATGCGAACGCTGCCCCGCATATCGGCACGGCGATGGATTATGTTTATGCTGATGCACTACTGCGCTATCATCTGTTGAAGGGTGATGATGCTAAATTGTCGATTGGCACTGACGAGCACGGCACAAAGGTAGAGCAGAAGGCGCTTGCTAATGGCAAGACACCACAACAGTTTGTTGATGATTTGCAGCCGGAGTTTCAGAAGATGCGCGCGGCGTTAAATTTGGCTTTGGGGACAAGTTTAGACGAAGTGGCGCGGCCGCTTGATCAGCAAGATTTTATGAAGCAGCATATTTTGAATGTACGCACCTCTGACCCGACACATTGTCGGCGCGTACAGGAAATTTGGCGCAAACTAGTGGCGGCAGGTGTAATTTACAAGGGTAAGTATGAGGGCTGGGCTTGTACGGGTTGTGAGGCGTTTGTGACTGACCAAGAGGCGAAGGATAACAACTACATTTGCCCTGACCATAAGAAGCCATACGACAAACTCAGTGAAGAGAATTATTATCTCAAGGTGTCGCAGTTTACACCGCAAATCAAGGAATTTATCAAGCGAGCCGTGGTGCCAAGCTTTCGTGGTAAGGAACTACTAGCGTTAATTGGCGATGAAGCCAAGGATGTTTCAGTGTCGCGCCCACGCGCCAAGCTTAACTGGGGTGTGCCAGTGCCGGATGATGACAGTCAAGTGATGTATGTTTGGGTAGATGCATTGTCGAACTATTTGACGGTGCTTGGCTATCCGGATAATTTCAAAGCCGATTATTGGCCAGCAGCAGTCGAGGTGGTTGGCAAGGATATTATTCGGTTCCACGCGATTATTTGGCCAGCGATTTTGTTGGCGCTGGGACTAGAGCTACCACAGAAGCTGATGGTGCACGGTCATATTGGCGTGAACGGTACCAAGATGAGTAAGAGCTTGGGCAACGTGGTTAGTCCGCTAGCGGTGATTGACGAATACGGGGTGGATGCTTTTCGTTACTATCTGATTCGGCACATTCCGACCTTTGATGACGGCGATTATACACCAGAGAAGTTTGCGGCGGCCTATAACGGTGAGCTTGCTAATGATTTAGGCAATTTAGCGGCGCGCGTGGCAGCAATGTTGCGCAAGTATTTTGATGGTGACCTCAGTAAAATTACTGATTTTGACGAGCTAAAAGATGCGACCGAAACGATGACTAACAATTATCGCGTAAATATGGACGCACTCAACTTGGCAGCCGCGGCTGAAAGTGTGTTTAACTACATTCACGGGCTGAATCAGTATATTGAGCAGGCGGCGCCGTGGCGTGTGGCTAAGCAAGATGAGCCGGCGCGTACCGACCGCTTGGTAGAGATTTTTTCAACGTTAGTGAATGATATCAATCGCGCATCATTAGCGCTCAGGCCATTTATGCCTGGCACTGCGGATAAAATTCAAGCGGTTTTAGGTGGCGACTATGTGCCAGCTGAGACGCCAATTCTCTTCCCGCGGTTGGAGGATGAACGTGCTAGCCGATAGTCACTGCCATATCCATGAGCCGGACTACTACTTACCCGCTGAAGGCGTATTGAAGGCTGCAGCTGAAGCGAATGTACGCCGAATTATTACTTTGTCGGGCGAAATGTCTGATTTACAGTTAGCACTCGACTATGCCAAGCGCTATCACGATAGCTACGGTCTAAAAGTGTATGCTTGCCTAGGGGTGCACCCACAAGAGGCTAGCAATTTACCAGATGACTTTATTGGCCAGATTCGACGGCTAATTGAGCCGAACCGCGATGTGGTTTGTGGCGTGGGCGAAATTGGCTTGGACTATTATTATGATTTTGCTAGCCATGAACTGCAAATTAAAGCTTTAAAGGCGCAGCTTGAACTAGCGCATGAGCTTAACTTGCCAGTATCGATGCATATTCGTTCGGGCGATGGCGGCAACGCTTTTGATGATTTAATGGCGACGCTTGAGCAGTTACCATTTAAAATACACGGCGTGGTACACAGCTTCACTGATACCACCGAGAGCCTATATCGTGTGCTAAATTATGGCTTATATGTGGGGGTAAATGGTATCGCGACGTTTAATAAAGACCCAGAGTTAGCGGCGGCTTATGACCAGATGCCACTAGAGCGGATTTTACTCGAGACAGATTCGCCGTGGTTAACACCAAAGCCGTATCGCGGTCAGACGAATCAGCCGGCGCGCATTAAAGATATTGCGGCGGCTATCGCGGCGCGGCGCGGCTTAACGTTGGACGAAGTGGCGAAGCAGACGACATCAAACACAATTGCGTTATACGATTTGGCGCCTTAAGTGGTAAAATAAAGGTAATGATTTATTTAGATCATGCTGCCGCCACCCCCGTTGACCCGCGGGTTTTAAAGGCAATGTTGCCTTACTTTAGTGATAATTTTTTTAATCCGGCGGCGGCTTATACTCCGGCGCGTGAGGTGAAGGCTGACTTTGAAGAGGCGCGGCATCGTTTGGCGATGGTTATTGGTGCTCGTCCAGCGGAAATTGTCTTGACGGCTGGTGCGACTGAGTCAGATAACATTGCCTTACATGGCGTGACGGGCGAGGTTGTTACCACGGCAATTGAACATCCGGCGGTGCTAGCGTTGGCGCGCGCTAGAGGTGATAATATCTTGTCGGTAGATAGCGAGGGCCAAATCAACTTGGCGGAGCTGAAGGCAGCGATTACTGACCAGACTGAGTTGGTGTCGGTTTGCTACGTTAATAGTGAAACTGGTACGGTGGCAGACTTGAAGGCGATCAGTGAAGTGCTGGCAGAATGTCGCGCTGAGCGTCGCTCGCGCAATATTAAGCGCCAGTTGCTGCTTCACACCGATGCTTCGCAGGCTGTTGGCGTATGTGATTTAAATGTGGCGCGTTTAGGTGTTGATTTAATGACGTTAAATGCTGGTAAATGTTACGGTCCAAAACAAACCGGACTGCTTTATGTGCGTGGCGGCGTGATGTTAAGGCCATTAATTTATGGTGGTGGTCAAGAGATGGGTTTGCGCGCCGGAACAGAGAATGTTGCTAACGCCGTCGGTTTTGCGGTGGCGCTTGAGCTGGCAGAGCGCTTGCGAAAAAGTGAAACGAAGCGACTAAGTGTAATGCGTCGTAGGTTAGTAGCGTATCTACAGACCGAGCTGCCGAACGCGCAAATTAACGGCAGCAAAGCGCATCAATCGCCAGCGATTTTGAATTTTTCAGTGCCAGGGTTAGACGGCGAGCGAGCGGTGTTTGCGCTTGACGAGCGCGGCGTTATGGTGTCGACAGGGTCGGCTTGCGCGGCGAATCGTGGTACTAGGTCGCATGTATTACTGGCATTAGGTTTATCGCCAGAGCTAGTGGATGGTTCGATCCGGTTGTCTTTGGGGCGCTTGGTAGATGATGCTAAATTAACTGAGTTGGAACAAATATTGGCGCCGGTAATTAAAGAGCAATTGCAATTTGGGAGTGCGGTATGCATTTAGTGCTAAAAATTGTGTTATCAATCGTAACTCCTTTGCTAGTGCTGGCGATTGCTTTTGTAATCGCAACCGACAAAGTATTAGTGACAGACGATTTAGCGGGCTGTCAGCAGCCGTCAGACGTGGGACGTTGTCAGAAAGCGGATGTTATCGTGGCGGTGAGTGGTGGTAATACACTTGCTCGCGCCGAGCGTGCCGTTGATTTATACAAGAAGGGTTGGGCGCCAAAGGTAATATTCAGCGGTGCTGCGGCCGACCCGACTACAGCTTCTAATGCCGAGATGATGCGTCGTTATGCTGTTAAGCAAGGTGTGCCAGAGGCGGCGTTGGTAGTGGAAGGTGGTAGCCGTAATACTAAGGAGAATGCTGCGAACAGTAGTAAATTATTACACAGTTTGAAGGCACAGCGGGCAATTTTGGTGAGTAGTCCCTACCACTTGCATCGTGTGAAGTCTAACTTTGAGAAGATTGACCATAATATCAGTTATCGAACGACGGCAGCGCATGACCGGTTGTGGCACCTCTGGTTTTTCAAACCTAAAGGCTGGTCGACGGCCATCGTGGAATGGGGTGGCATCATGGAATTATCTGCAGGAGTACATGTAAAATGACCAAGGTTTATGTTGGTATGTCGGGCGGCGTTGACTCGTCTTTGTCAGCAGCCTTACTTCAAGAGCAGGGCTACGATGTAGTTGGTGTTTATATGAAGAACTGGACGGAGGACTTGCCGGGCATGCAATGCCCTTGGGCGGCTGACCTCGCTGACGCCAAGCGAGTGGCAGTGCACCTGGGAATACCGTTTAAAGTGTTTGACTTTCAGACCGAGTACAAGCAGCTGGTGGTTGATTATATGCTTGATGAGTATAAGCAAGGTAGGACGCCAAACCCAGATATTATGTGTAACCAAAATGTCAAATTTGGTTTGTTTTTACGCGCGGCTTTGGCGGATGGTGCGGACATGATTGCTACCGGTCATTATGCTGGCTCGGACGGTTCTCACCTCTTGCGCGCAGCGGATGAAGCGAAGGACCAGACATACTTTTTGTATCGTATTACAGGGCAGGCAGTTAGTAAAACGATTTTTCCACTGGCGCATTATCAGACCAAGCAGCAAGTGCGCGCGGATGCTGCTCAGCGTGGTTTGGTGACGGCGCGGAAGTGTGATTCGCAGGGTATTTGTTTTGTGGGCACGGTGGGAATCAAAGATTTTTTGAGCCAGTATGTTGAGACGGCGCCGGGTAATGTTATTGAGCAAGAGACCGGCAAGGTATTAGGACGCCATGACGGGGCAATTTTTTACACTTTCGGCCAGCGTCACGGGCTAAATGTGGGTGGTGGTTTGCCTTATTATGTAGTGGGTAAAAATATGGAGCGCAATGAAGTTTACGTGAGTCGTAATTTGAATGCTTCTGGATTCTTCAAGGATGAAATACTATTACATATGGTACATTGGATAAATGACGCGCCACGACCAGATAAAAAGTATCAGATTAGGGTGCGTCATCGGGCGCCGCTAGTGTCAGCTAGTTTGCAGTATGTGGGTGATGGCTTGATTATTAAGCCAGATGAACCGGAGCGTGCGGTTGCTGCTGGGCAGTCGATTGTGATTTACGATGACCAAGAGTGTTTGGGTGGTGGTATTGTCCGCTAGTGCCCAGCTATGTGGTAAAATGGTACTATGAATGCTGAGGATATTAGACAAAAGTTTTTGGATTATGCCAAGAATAACGGCCACTATATTTTAGACCGCGCTAAGGTTGTACCAGAGAACGATAAAACAACATTATTTACTGGCTCCGGTATGCAGCCACTTTTAAAGTACTTATTGGGTGAGCCGCATCCACACGGCACGCGTTTAGCCGACTCGCAGACTTGCGTGCGGGCGCAGGATATTGAAGAAGTGGGTGATAACCGTCACACAACATTTTTTGAGATGTTAGGTAACTGGAGTTTGGGCGACTACTTTAAACGCGAGCAATTGACTTGGTTCTTTAATTTTCTAACCGAAGAGGTTGGTCTTGATCCGAATCGGCTGTATGTTACCTGTTTCCAGGGTGACCCAGAGAATAACGTGCCACGCGATACTGAAGCGGCGGAAATTTGGCAGGAATTATTTGCCTCTAAAGGCATTAAAGCTGAAATGTGCGATATGGGTTCGGAGGCACATGGCGCCGAAGTCGGTATGCCAGAGAATGCGCGTATTTTCTTCTATGATGGTAGTAAAAACTGGTGGAGCCGTAATGGTGGCCCAGCTACGACGCCGCTAGGCGACCCATGTGGCCCAGATAGTGAAGTGTTTTATGAATTTTCTGATATTCAGCATGACGTAAAGTTTGGTAAGCACTGTCACCCGAACTGTGATTGCGGCCGTTATATGGAAATTGGTAATCAGGTTTTCACGCAGTATGTAAAGCGCGAACATGGGTTTGACTTATTGCCAAAGAAGAATGTTGACTTTGGCGGCGGTTTGGAACGCATCGCGGCAGCTGCGATTGATTCGCCGGATGTATTTAAGACTACTTTATTTACTCCGATTGTTACTCATTTGGAGCAGATTAGCGGTAAGTCTTATGTAGATCACCAGCAGTCAATGCGGGTGATTGCTGACCACTTGCGTGCCGCTACCTTCCTCGCGGTAGATGGGGTACGGCCAAGCAATAAGCAACAGGGGTATGTGATGCGCCGATTGATTCGCCGTGCTGTGCGCTTTGCCTTTGACTTGGGCGTGGAGCAGAATTTCATGGAGGAGATTGTACCGGTTATCGCTGGTATTTATGAAAAGTTCTTCCCGGAAGTTGAGGCGGCACGCGATGAGGTGATTGCTGTGATGGTGAAGGAAGAAAAGGCTTTTCGCCAGACTTTGCGTAAGGGTATCAAGGAATTTAGCAAGCTATCGACTGATGGTTTGACGGGTGAAGAAATTTTCCGTCTGTATGATACCTATGGCTTTCCAGTGGAGTTATCAGTGGAAGAGGCAGCCAAGCGTGGTATTACTATTCCTGATGATTGGCGTGAACAATTTGAGGCGCAGATGCAGCATCAGCGCGAGCTGAGCCAAGCAGCAACTAAGAAAAATAAGTTTTAGACTATCTTGACGGCTAGAAATTTAAAAGGGGCAATCGCCCCTTTTAGTGTTGACTACTATGGTGGTTGTGCTAAAATAATCATAAGGACAATTAAAAGTAAGGGTAGTAGTGGACAATAAAAATAAATCTAATTCTAATTCATACAATCCGAATGCTGATGCGTGGGCGAAGGGTCTTGGTAACCCAAATGACCCGTCAAAGTGGGCATATACCTCAGCTAAAGCGGAAACTAATACTGAATCAGCTAAGCCACAAGCTTCACTTTCAGAGCAAAAGTATGATCTTTATCATCCGAATACAGTTAATGGTATGAAGGTAACGTATACCACAGAGGAAACTTTAGGTGATGTTGTGTCACGTGCTTCACACATGGGAGAAGGTGGCCACAGTGCAAAGTTGGGTGATATTTTCTCAGACGATGAGCTGGCGGCGCTTCGTCGCGAAGTATTCAACCATCATTCTCATACCGAGGAGCCGTTACATGCTGATAACGAGCCTGTTTCTGAGGAGTCAGTGCTAGGCAAGCCAACTACATATGATGATTTCGACCAAGCTAAGGGCCAGAGTGATTATGAGTCGTACAAGCCGGGTCAGTATGAGACCGTGCGTTCGGAGAGTATTGACGAGCGTGATGCACGTCGCAAGGCTGAGCGCAACAATGTTACTACTGACGTTGCATCAGAAACCAGCCACGATGCCGAGCAAAATACTAATTCCACTACCGATAATGATGCAGATTACGGCTTTGTTGCACATACTGATATTGATAATGCAATGGTTGAGCAAGCTGAAGAGGAAGGCAATCTTGATAACGTACCGTTTGATGTTAAGGCAAAATACGGTTTATTGACCCGCAAGGAGCGCAAGGCTATAAATGACGATATGGCCGCCAGCTATTCATTCTTTACTGGTTTGCCATCATTTAATCAGGCAGTTAAGGCACGTAATAACATGTCGGATGCGATGCTTAAGTCTGAACGTAGTGGTGGCTGGAGTGAAAGTGGCCAGAATAAGGCAGAGGAATATCGCAATGCAACTCAACAGCTAGCTAATGAGTATGGTAAATCGTTAGCTACTGCCGCGAAGGAATCTGGTGCGCCTCTAAATCAACATGATATTGATGCAGCAACGACCAATTTCTTTAAGCAGTGGATTAAATCTGTTAAGCTAAGGAAGGTTGAGCGTGCCAACGAGACCTTATGGGATAAGTTTGGCCGGTTTAAGGACAGGATTGTTGAATCATTTCGCGGTAAGAAAGAGCATAGCATTGGCCGTGCTGCGGTTGCGGCGACTTTGGTCGGCACCTTGATAGGTGGCGCCGCTGGTTTGGCGGTAGCTAATAGCGAGGGGTATATTCATGGCGATATCAACACTATTACGTCAACACAAGGTGAGAATAAACGTCATGTTGAAAAACACGAAAAGAAGCAGTCCAGCAAGGGTAATACGGCGAAGATTGATGTGGCAGATGTTAATCGGGCTGAAGTTCATTATACGGCAGATAATTTGCCAAAAGCTGACTATCATTTGTGGGGTATTGCTCGTGGTGATGGCACCTATGATATAAGTCATAAGGTTAATTCAACTGCATTTAGCACACCATTGCCGAATAGTTTGGATGGTTTTAAGTCATATTACCTTGAAGGTACAACTTCTAACCCTCAACAGCAAGCAATATACTCAGTTAATTTATTGAGTCAAGACCAGCTGAGCAAGCTAGGCTTTACTGGGGAACGCACCGATGGGCGAGCGATTGACGCATTTGCTGCTCGTCTAGCTGGCGACAACCAATTGCGTGCCGACAGTATGAATGCTTTGGCAGACTTGATGAATGACGGTAAATTTGATATTGAGTTTATTAAGCTGCCGGCTGGTGAGTATGAAAATTATGGTATTATGCAAAATTCCGATGGCACTAAGCATTTGGTATATGATACAATTCGTGTTTCTGACGGTAAATTAAGTGCAGTCAAAGTTGGTGATATGTTTATCAATATGGCCTGTGGCAATGTACTTACAGGTGTACATTCGCAGTTGCAAGCTCCAACGCCAGCACCAATTACGCCAACGGTAGTACCAAAGACACCTGCTCCTGAGCCAGCACCAGCTCCAACGCCAGCGCCAACACCTGAGACACCATCGACTATTCCACCAGAGGTTAAAAAAGAAGTACCACCGGCAATTATTGGTGACACCCCTAAGACTCCAGCAGAACAACCTCATAATGATGTTCCCGAGCCAAAGCCTGAGCCTAAGCCTGAGCCTAAGCCTGAGCCTAAGCCTGAGCCAAAACCTGAGCCGGAACCAAAGCTTGAACCAAAGGTGATCTCAAAGATTCAGCGTCAGAACGCGCCAAGTGATTATACGGTAAATCATCAACCGGGTTCGGTAGAAAACCCAAATGGTGTTACTGAACATATAACGACGAATACTGATAAAATAGCTCATCTGGACGACATAAAGAAACCTGATAATTCTGGTGAGAAGCATGAGCAACCTAAAGCCAATGATATTAAGGAAGTTAAGTTTGCTGACCGCGCATTTGCCAATAAGATGAACGATTTGGTGCGAAAAATTACAGTTATTACTAATTCTAATAATGTGACTGATAACGGCATCCAAGATGCTACTGTTACTAGTGGTGGTCCAAGCTATGAGGAAATGAAGCATAATAGCGGTCCTACTACCGGTACGGATAACGCTACTGGTCAGCAATCTGATATCTCAAATGAAGTTAATTAATGGAGGGTAAAAAAATGAGATATAATTTTAAAAACATATTTTATAAATCAACGATGTTAGCTACAGCTACAGCGTTTGCAGTTGTATCAGCTAGTTCTGCAGTGTTTGCTTGGGGCCCAGAAAATCGTCCTACCTACACAATGAATAAGCCAGCGCCAGTGATTGCATTTAACTCAATTACGGATAGTAAAGGCTGGGGCGATGAACGCAATTTTGTGCAGATTAAGGATATTACCGATGTGTATGCTGGTAATAATAATATTGCCAAGATAGCTAAGAGTAGCGGTTTTAAAGATAAAGTTGAGTTAGCTGATGGCCATATATATATGGTGAAGGCTTTTGTGCATAATAATGCAGCTGCTAATCTAAATTTGGTTGCTACAAACACTAGAATTAAGCAAAATTCTGCCGAAGAAAAGGATGGCTCGCATTCTGAACAAGTAACTATCTCTGCTGATAACTGCGGAGCTGATGGGAAATTGAATAAAGGTAAACCTTGCTCGGTGTGGGATAATGCCTATCTTGAGCGCAAGAAGGGTGATACTAATAAATATGACGTTTATAACTTTGTAGATTCAGCTCATTATTTTAACAATAAGAAGGATTTTAATACTAATGGCTTCTTGTTAAGTAATGACATACAATCTAATGGTAACGATGGCGCTTTGCTTGGCTTCGATAAGATGGATGGCAATTTAAAGGGTTGTTTTGACTATTCAGGTTACGCCGTCTATGTAATACAGGCTAAGGTTTATCGACCAGAGTTACCTAACTTTACTTTGACCAAGACAGCAAAGGTGGTAGATAGTAAGACTGGTAAGTTTAAACCAGTTGACAAATCTGGTAATGTAGTTGGCGATGCTGGTGACACGGTTGAATACGAAGTTAAGTATAAGAATGTTTCTAGTGTTCAACAGAATTCAGTGATGGCGCACGATTATTTGCCGAATGGCATGACCTACATTGAGGATAGTCTAAATCTCTTTAATAAGAATCACCCTAAGGGTTTTGCATTTGATAAGACAACACAGGGACTATTTATTAGGGATAAGGGTAAGTTTGCTAATATTTCTAGCTATCGGCCAGGTTCAGAGGCAAGGCTCGTCTATCGTGCTAAATTACCTAAATCCGATAAGTTAGAGTGTGGTGAGAACCGGTTTGAGAATACAGTGATGCTTGGCACTAAGGATGTGAACAAGATAGCAACCAGTATCGTACGAGTATATAAGAAGTGTTCTGGCGGTAATAAGCCAAATAAGCCAGAGGAACCAAACAAGCCGGATGATACAGATAAGCCTAAAGTTCCGCGTGGTGATGGTAATACTAAGAATAATACGCCAAGAGGTGATGTGTGCCAGTACAATATCAATCTTAAAGCTAGCGATAGGCGTTGCGTTAAGCCTGGTGTACCACGTGCTGGTGTCAAGGTTGCAACTGCGACGGTTAGCCTGCTACTCTTCTTAACTCTAGCATCATTTATTACCTATAAATTGGCGCGAGCTAACAAGCATGCTAAGCAAACCAAGTAATTAATTAGCAGTATCGTTAAAGCCCAGAGTTAGCTCTGGGCTTTTGGTGATATAGGCTTAATCATGTTAAAATAGAGGTATGATACCTGGTATTTCGATTGACCAAGTAATAGTGAGTGGTGGTGTGCTAGCAGTGGCAGCTATTATCTTTGCTGAGAGTGGTTTGTTAGTCGGTTTTTTCTTACCGGGCGACAGTTTAATTTTTACAGCTGGTTTTTTAATTAGCCAACACGTATTCAAGTTTGATATTTGGTTGTTGTGTACAATCCTATTTTTAGCAGCTATCCTTGGCGACACTGTGGGTTATGAATTTGGCAAGCATTATGGCCGTAAACTTGAACGTCGCCCAGACGGAAAGATATTTAAGCATGAACATCTGGTGCGAGCGGAGGAATTTTACACTAAGCATGGTAAAGCTGCGATTATTCTGGCGCGTTTTGTGCCAATTGTGCGCACTTTCGCGCCAATTGTGGCCGGTGCGTCGAGGATGACATACCATCATTTTATTGCTTCTAATATTATCGGTGCCGCGGGTTGGACATTTGGCATTACCTTCATAGGATACTTTTTAGGTAAGGAGTTTGAACGATTGGGTCTGAGTATTGATCAAGTACTGTTACCGGTAGCTGCGGTGATTATTCTCATCTCTTTTTTGCCGTTTGTGTGTCATTTATTACTAGCGCGATACAAAAAGCGTCGCCAATCTACGGTAGTTGAATCCGATATTAAATTAGAAGATAAGTAGTTATATATTAAAACAGGGAGGTATTCATCCTCCCTGTTTTAACTAATAATTGAGTTATTATTGGCGAACTTTATCGTAGGCGTCGCTTAAGATTTGGGCGCTAGCGCGAAGTTTGCCTTGCTCTTCGTCGGATAGATTTGGCGCAACTACTTTGAGTACACCGGTACGGCCAACAACTGCCGGTAGTGAGAGATAGACGTCATTGATGCCATACTCGCCGTTGAGCTTGACTGAAACGGGAATAATCGACTTTTCATCACGAAGTAGTGCTTCACAAATGCGCGCAGCACTAGCAGCGATGCCGTAATAAGTGGCACCCTTACGGTCAATGACCTTATAGGCAGCATTCTTGACGTCGTCGGCGATGGTGAGATAATCCATATCTTGCATGACACCGCCGAATTTGTCACTAGCTTCATTAATATTCATGCCAGCGATGTTGACCAAGCTCCAAGCAGCAAATTCGCTATCGCCGTGCTCGCCCAAGATGTAGCAGTGAACATTGTGGCTGTCGATACCAAATTTTTCGCTTAAGATATGGCGGAAACGAGCTGAGTCAAGGTTAGTGCCGGAACCGATAACGCGCTCAGCTGGAAAACCAGAAACTTCTTGCGCGACGCGTGTCATAACGTCGACTGGGTTGGAAATAATTAACAGCAGAGCGTTCGGCGAATGCTTGGCTACTTCAGAGGCAACGTTGCGCATAATGCTGGCGTTGCGGGTGATTAAGTCCATGCGGGTTTCACCGGGGCGCTGGTTGGTACCAGCGGTAATAATTACAATATCAGAGTCGGCAGTATCGGCATAATCGCCGGCTTGGATGTCAACTTCTTTGAGTGATGGTGAACCATGTTCGATATCCATTGCTTCGCCTTCGGCGCGCTTGTGGTCAATATCAACCAATACAATGCGACTTGCGGTGCCAAGTACGCTTAGCGTGTAAGCAATTGTGCTACCCACTAGACCAGCGCCAACAATTGAAACTTTATTTGCTTTCATTTGTTCCTTTCTGTATGCTTAACTGGTTTTATTTTAGCACACAATTAACTTAAGTGCTATAATACAAATGTAAATTAAACAGAAAGGAATAGGAAGTAAAATATGGCAAAAATTCAGTCTATTAAAGCGCGCTGGATTTTGGATTCACGCGGTAATCCAACTGTTGAGGCGGAAGTCCGTCTTGAAGATGGTGCCTTTGGCCGCGCTGGCGTGCCGAGTGGCGCATCAACTGGCGCTGCTGAGGCTTTGGAATTACGCGATGGTGGCGACTATTTTATGGGTAAAGGCGTCAACAAAGCAGTTAATAATGTTAATGGCGTTATTGCCCCTAATTTAATCGGCTATGAGGCATCCAACCAAGATGCTGTTGATCATGCTATGCTGAATATCGATGGCACCGACAATAAGAGTGAATTGGGTGCTAATGCTATTTTGGCAGTAAGTTTGGCAGTGGCTAAGGCAGAGGCTGATTCAGAGCATTTGCCGTTATATCGTTACATTGCCAATATGGTAGGAAATGATGAGTTGACTTTGCCAATGCCGATGATGAATGTCATGAATGGTGGTGCACATGCCTCTTGGAGTACTGATATTCAGGAATTTATGATTATTCCGTTGTCGGCACCAGATTTTCCAACAGCGCTTGAGCGGTCATGTAATGTGTTCCATAATCTAGCTAAGGTATTGAAAGATTGCGATTATCCAACTACGGTTGGTGATGAGGGCGGCTATGCACCACGAGTTCAGAGTGGTAATGCCGAGCCATTGCACTTGATTGAACAGGCAATTAATCGTGCAGGCTATCGTTTGGGTGAAGATTTTGCTTTGGCGTTGGATATAGCGTCGAGCGAATTTTATCACGACGGCATTTATGACATGAAGGTTGAGGGCCGTCAGCTCAATTCTGACCAGATGATTGAGTTTATTGAAGGTCTAGTCAGCAATAATCCAATCGTTAGCGTTGAGGATGGCTTAGCAGAGGAAGATTGGGACAACTGGACTAAACTCGAAGCTAAATTGGGTAATAAGATTCAGCTTGTTGGTGACGATTTGTTGGTGACAAACGTAAAACGGTTACAAAAGGCAATTGACTTGAAAGCAGCAAACTCGATTTTAATTAAGCCAAATCAGATTGGTTCGCTTTCCGAAACAATTCGTGCCGTGCAGTTAGCTAAGGCTAATGGCTTTACTACAGTGATGAGCCATCGCTCAGGCGAAACTGAAGATACGACGATTGCTCACTTGGCGGTTGGCTTGAATTGTCAACAGATTAAGACGGGCTCGTTATCGCGTACTGACCGTGTAGCTAAATATAATGAGTTACTTCGCATCTATAGTGATAGTGGTAGCATTCTACCGTTAGCTAATCCATTTAAGCATTAGTTGGGCTAAGGTGTAGCCATGGCGGCACTTGACCGAACAGTCCAGGTGTTGATGTTGTAAAAACGTCCACCAATGTCGGTCAAGTAGCCGCCATTTTGTAATGTGTTAATACCTTTTTGTACAACAAAATAGGCGCTAGATTGATAAAGCGCTACTGCAGGAGCGTCAGCCAGCCATTGCTTGGTAAATGCCAGATAACTAGACTCACGCTTTTGAACATTAATGGCGCTACGACCGTTAGCTAGATAGACATCAGCGCGCTTAGACTTGTAATTAGCGTAGTTTAGACCAGCATCACTGGCTTCTTTGCCAGCCCAATAAGAATATTGGTCAGGGTCGGCGCCCAGGTGGTATTGGTAAACTAAAACGTCGTAATTGCGTGGCGAAAGGATGGACTGTTGTGCGGTACTTGCATCAACTTTAGTGACTTTAGCGTCGACACCGAGTTCACGCCATGACTTAGCAATCATATCGGCAACCTTGGCGTAATTGGTCGATTTAATAGTAACGATATTGATAGCTAGGGGCTGGTTGTTTTTGACACGATAGTCGCTACCGTTTTGACGGAGCCAACCAGCTTTATCCAAGAAGTCCTCGGCTAGTTTACGATTAAATTCAGGCTGTTTTAGCTGGTCAACTGATTGATAAATACCGTTAGCTAGAGGTGTTTCGAGGGCGCGTACTGGTCTGATGCTAGCACCATCGTTAATTTGTTGGATGATTTGTTGACGATTAATGCCAATTCGCAGTGCTGCGCGTAACTGTGGGTTATTGAGCGAGTCACTGGTATTATTAAATAACGCAAAGACTCCGTCCGTGGTGTCCATCTGGACAATTTGATGACTATTACTAAACTGATTAATCTTATCAAGGCTGACATTATTAGCTGCGTTGATTTCCCCTTTCTTGAGGCCATCTAGCATGGCGTTTTGATTCGGGTAAATGCGAATCACGATTTGCTTTAAGAGCGGTTTAACGCCATAGTAATACGGGTTGACAACAAATGACCATACAGGCTGTTTGTTGCGAGTTTCTACTGAATGAAGTTTAAACGCGCCACTACCGATGATTTTTTGTGGTGCTTTAGTTGACAAAGCTGTGATATCAGCAGCCGATTTGTTGGACAGAATATGTTTTGGTAGAATACCGAAGGTTAAGGCGTTAGGCAACGATAGATAAGGCGTTGGTGTGGTTAGCTCTAGTGTAGTTGGGTCTTTGACTTTGATATCAACATTTTTCCAGTTATCAATCAGGGGTGAATTAATTTCAGGGTTTTTAACTAGATTTAGAGTGTAGGCAACATCGTCAGCAGTTAATGGGGTGTTATCGCTCCATCTGAGTTTATTACGCAGTTTTATTGTCCAAAGTTTGCCATCTGGGCTAACATACCAATTGCTAGCTAATTTACCGCGCAATTTACCAGTAGTGTCGTAAGATAGTAGACTACTATAGACTAGTGAGCTGGCGGCTTTTTCGCTATCGGTGGTAGCGTAAATTGGATTAATTGAAGTGATTTTATCAGTTACGCCTTCAGTATAAATACCTCCAGCAGCGGGTATGGCGATAATGTCGTTGTGTGATCCAACAATGGTTTGCACTACACTAAGAGTAATGAGGCTGGAGATGATTAAAATCCAAATAACAACTGAAGACCGAGCATTAAGCAAATTGCTTCGGCGCTGCATAATAAAGTGGTTGCAGTGTTTAATAATGGTGCGGCCGACAGAATTAATCCGGTTGCGTACTGTACGTAATCGGTGGTCTGTTTTAGCGGTGCCAGTTTTAGTGGCGGAATTACGCGATTTTTTCTGAGTCATTAAGAGATAACCAAGTTGATGAATAGGCTTAATACGAAGATGATAGCCAAAACGATAGTTGAATCGTAAAGGTTCTTCTCAAAGCCACGACGGGTGGTAAAGAGCTCGCCACTTGCACCCGAACCAGCGCCGAGCGATGCGCCACGTGCTTGTAGTAGGATTGCTATCACCATTAATACCGAGCTAATTACGGTAATTGTTCCTAGAATGTCAGTTAGTTTCATTTATCTCCTCCTTTATTAACTTATTTGGCGTTAAGCTATTTATTAAATAGTTTAACAGACTTACGATTAAACTGCTAACCATTGCCCACAAAAAGGACATTTTTATTGGTGGCAACAGTACGATAGTGAGCCAAACCATGAAGCCATTGATGACAATAGTAAATAGGCCCATGGTGGCAAGCATAAATGGCAATGACATGACAGTAACAATTGGTTTGACAACGGCATTGATAATAGAGAAAATGAGGCCGGCAATCAGAAAAATGCCGATATTGCCGAGTAAGTCGTGCATGCTATTGTGACCAAATAACTCTACTGAAATATAAAGTCCGGCCGAGCAGGATAGCCAACGAATGGCGAATAAAATATACCTCTGCATTACATTAATTATAACATATCCGAGTTGTTTTGTAATTTTGATCTAATAGTAAGGGCTAATTTTGCGCCAACTAAATTTGCTAGTTCGGCTTCGGGGGCGCTAGCAATTGCTTTAACTGAGCCAAAGTGACGCAATAGAAGTTGACGGCGTTTTGGCCCGATTCCTGGAATGTCATTCAAGATGCTGCTAACACCGCGTTGACGCTTTACTACCTCATGATAAGCGACCGCAAAGCGGTGAGACTCGTCGCGTAGACGTTGAATGAGCTGCAATAGGTCAGTGTAGCGATTGACGATATTGTGTCCGCGGAAGGTGAAGCTGTGGCTCGCAGTATGCAGCATGCCGGCATGGAGGTTGATCTGGTAATAACCTCCCTCGAGCGTGACATTAACTCCAGCTAATGGCTGCTGAATTAGGCTAGCAATAACTTCGGTGTTGATATGAGAATCGGTGGCGCTGACAATAATCAGGTCATTTTCCTTCGCAAGACCAATTAACGGTATGTCATCTACTAGAGGCGCTACGGCGCGGACTTGTGGGCCGCCGCCATCCACTACAATTAAGTCGGGACGTGGCCAATTTTTATGGCGCGACGAGAAGCGGCGTTGCATTACTTCGTCCATCGCGGCGTAGTCGTTGTTGCGTTGCTTAGAAATTTTAAATTTACGGTATGATTGTTTATCGGCGACGCCATTGGTAAAGACCACCATTGAACCCACTACATCTTGTCCACCTTGATGGGAGATGTCGTAGGCTTCGATGCGGCGTGGTATCTCTGTTAGGCAAAATAATTGTTGAGCGCCGGTTAATGCCTTATCTTTGCTGATATCCATAAATTCGGCGCGACCGAAGATGATTTGGCGCTTAAGTTCTTCGAGCGCGCGTAAACGGTTGCGGAGGCTAGCAGCCCGTTCGAAGTCTAGCTGTTTACTAGCGTCGAGCATGGCAGCCTTAACCTCGCGAGTGATTTTACTCCAATCACCTTGCAGGTAGCGCACGAGCATATGGAGGTCGGCTTTGTAATCAACACTAGTGCTGTTTGGTATTAGGTGAAGCTGTTGCATGAGCGCGGAGCCTTGCTCGCTTGCGCTGGTAAGGTAGGGAAAGACACGGCGGAGGCAATGTAAAGCTTTTTTGAGTGGTGTGGCGCTGTAAAATGGTCCGACATAAGTGGCGTCATCGCCGTTTGGTAGACGGGTGATGGTGAGGATCGGCCATTCGGCGGAGAAATTAATGCGGACATAGCAGACGTTTTTGTTATCGCGAAGTAAGATGTTATAGCGTGGCAAGTAGCGCTTAATCATCTCGTTTTCGAGGAATAACGCATCAATTTCTGAATCGGTTTCAATCCAGTCCGTCATAGCGATGTCAGCTACTAAAGCGCGAGTTTTTGCGTCTGGATGTTCGCGATTAAAGTATTGCATGACGCGTCGTTTTAAAATGGACGCCTTACCAACATAAATTACTGCTCCATTGGCATCTTTGTGAAAGTAGACACCGGGACAATTAGGGAGAGTTTTTAGTTTGTCGGCTAACAATTGATTCATTAAACCTATTTTACCACAAAATAATGATAACGTTAGTGGCAAGAAGTTCAATCTATCACTCCCCTTAGCTGAGTCGACGAGTGATAGATTGTTAAGTTTCTACGGTTGGTTGTTCGGGCTTTTGCTCGAGCCAACTCATCTAATACTTCTATAATACACTATCGCTTTAAAAAATACAAGCACTTTTATTAAAATTACAACAAAAAATATTTACAGAGTAATTTTTTAGTCAAAAGTGCCTTTTTACAAAACAACTAGCGGTAAATTGTGGGTTCACTCTTATATTTATCAAATATTTGCTGTAATTGGCCATCAAACCCGTGCAAATAATGCTCAGTGGTTGCCGTGTTGCTGTGTCCCATAAGTTCCTTTATTTCTTCTACGCTAGCACCCTTTAACTGCAAATCTGTGGCGAAGCTATGCCGTAGGGCGTGGATATGGAAGCGGCGCAGTCTATTTATAAAGTCCGGGTCGCCATTTTGCAACTCAAGTTTATCTGCGTAGTCGTTGAATGCAGCGTATAGAACGTTGTGCAGTGATGCAGACGATATACCCACCCCATAATCGCCACCAGACCCCCATAGTTTATTAGTTATGCGGTGGTTCTGCACGAATGCATCGAGCATTCGCTTTGTTTTTTCTGTAATATAGCTCTCCCGGCGTTTTCTGCATTTGTCGATGTATACAACCCTTCTGCCGCAAAAGTTATCAATGCGGAGGTTGGATAGAGCAGTGCGTCTCATACCAGTGTCGAAGGCAATGGCTATCATTAGCGCGGTCTGGTCGTCTGTGTGGCCAATCACTTGATTTATCTCATGCGCGCTATAGAATAGCCTAGCCGCGCTACTAAAGACCCGTTGTTTTGCTACCAGGGGCAGCTTTACACTAGTTTTGTATCCCATGCCGTGCATATACTTAATGAACGCAATTATTTGTGTAACATACGTGACAACTGTCGCCTCAGAGACTCCGCGGCTTCTAATACACGCAATATAATTGTTTATATCGTCATGAGACAGTTTACTTATTTTATTGTTACCATACCATCGTACAAATAGAGATAACATATATTGTTTGTCACTAATGGTTGCTTGTGTAAAATTGCGTACATTTGTACAGTAATCGTAATACTCAGCTAACGCTTCATTGATTTTCATAATTCATTCCTTTCCTATCTATATAGAATTTCTTTATAAAAAACTAATTAAATAAATATTCTATATAGAACAAAATATTAAAAAATTTAACAAAAAAGACTAAAAACTTGGCTAAAAATGTCGGGTTACAGCGCCTAAAATGGTCGCTTGCTTGACAATACAGCATAAACAGGGCGTAAAGCTTTAAAACACGCAGTTTTTATGGTGTAAATATAGTTAGTACGATACGCAAAATAGACACCTCGGTAAACAGGTGTTAGACAAAAGCGTAATAGGTTACTAGCTAATAGAGCGCATTCTTCTAGCTAATAACAATTTACGTTTTAATTCTTCATACCGCGCTATATTTGCCGTATTAACAGAGGTAGCTGCAGCAATTGGTGCGCGTAATTTAGATGCGACTTTGCGAACAAGACCGCTAGCTTTCTCTAGAATATAGCTAAGAATCTCAATTGTTTTAGATAAATTAGCCTTTGCCCACATTTTGGCGAAGTATGCTTTGGGGTTGCGTTTGCCACGTGCAATCTCTACCGATAGTTCGAATAGTTTATCGCCAAAGCGTTTTTGACGGTTCCGGAACATTGGCAGATAACGGTCATCCTCGATGAGTTCAGCCGCTGCGCCAAGCCGTTGCCGCATAGTATTAGCTCTTTTAGCATCAACAATTGTTTTAGTCATGTTTTACCCTCCAAGATTAACTTTTCTTGAGGAAGTAAAAAGCCCCAGCGAGCACACTTAATAAGTGCACCCAGAGGGGCAATCGACCATTGTTCTCACTACTTATTATACACATAACATACGTCATACGTCAATAGCAAAATGGCATTTTATCTAGTATAATGTAAATAGCAACGGTTCTTAGGAGCCGTTTTTGTTTTTACAAAAGGGGAGGGTGATGCCAAAGAACATAACAATACCGGAGTTCGAATCAGTAGTGACTACGAGAACGCTTTTAGACAGGTTGTATCTAAAAGGAAACCCAACTTATACCGACGCGTTAGAGTCGGTAAGGAACGCAGCTAACGATGTGCTAAAAAACTTGGCATTGAACGACGCACTGGTAGTTATGCGGCGCAGGCAGCGTCTATACGTTGTAGTAACGTCCAATAAACGTATTGCATGTGAGCTAGGTGTTATTGCGGATACGGATGATAAGGGTGTATGCAAGAACATACAAGTAACCGCATTAGGCTACAAGGGCAGTAGCATTAACGAACCCGGCATAGCTGAACTGTTACTCAGTGTGAGTCAAAAAGAAGAATACGATAGGCACCGAAAGAATCGAATAGTGAGGGATAGTCATAATGGCTAGCGCAGCACAGAAGAAACCAGTAGAGGTGAAGCGGCCAAGTAGTCCCACGAAGCAGGGGAGTAAGTATAAGCCAATTCCACCAAAAGAATACCAATTTGGCCAGCCACATGGCAACCCACGGAGCAATGGCCACTGGCGTAAAGAGGATACAGCACGCTACAAGCTAGAACAGATGATGAAGATGACTGAAGATGAATTGAGCGCAGTTAGCGATGACGAAAACGCCCCTTGTTTTGAGCGTCGCATTGCACGCACCATCAAAGACAGCGAGTGGCGCACGATAGAGTCGATGATTAATCAGGTATACGGCAAACCAAAAGAAACGAGCGAAACTATCTTGAGGGGTGAGATAGAAACCAACGGCCGACCATATAAGGGCCTCAGTATTGAAGAAATACAATTGTTGCTGAAATCGGGGAAGTAATGCAACTGGATAACGCCACGGTAAGAGAACTAAAGAAAGAAGCGGCGCGACTCGACTTGTTTAGTTTTTGCCAGCTAATGTATCCTAAGTTCTATTTAGAAAGCCGTAGTTACCTTAAAGACATAACACACACGTTGCAAGAGTTCATTGATAACAGCCCAAAGCGTTTTCTGGTGCTGACTTGCCCACCGCGCCACGGCAAAAGTCTAACCGCTCAAGCATTGACGGCTTGGCTATTTGGACGTGACCCGACATTAAAGGTGATGACTGGCAGTTACAACGAGCGATTGTCTACATTGTTCGCTAGAAGTGTGCGCAACCTTATCCAGACCGAGAAGGTGGATGACAATATCGTATACTCCGATATATTTAGCGGCACTAAAGTGAAATACGGTGAGGCTAGCGCCAGTATGTGGAGCCTTGAGGGGAATAGCCAAGTAAGCTATCTAGCTACCAGCCCAAGCGGTACTGCCACCGGTATGGGCGCCAATGTGCTGATAATCGATGACGTAATTAAGAATGCCGCAGAAGCCTACAACGAAAACACGCTTGATGGGCATTGGGAGTGGTTCACCAACACGATGATACAGCGCCTTGAGGGCGATTATAAGGTGATAGTCATTATGACCCGTTGGAGCACTTCTGACCTTGCTGGGCGCATCCTAGAAGCGTTTGGGGACAAAGTAGAACACATAGAGTATGCTGCAGTACAGCCCGATGGTTCTATGTTATGTGACGACATACTAAGCGCCGAGGACTACAAGATAAAAACAGCCGAAATGAACGTAGATATTGCCGAAGCCAACTACAACCAGAAGCCGATTGACGTTAAGGGGCGGTTGTATGGGGAGTTTAAGCTATGGGATAGATTGCCAGTTAACGAAGCCACGCTAAATTTCACCGATACTGCAGATACGGGCGAAGACTATTTGTGCTCTATTAATGGCGTAGTGCATGACAGCGAATTCTATATTACTGATTTAGTGTTTACAGACAAGCCAATGGAGGTGACAGAGCCGGCAGTGGCAGATTTATTGCACCGAGGTGATGTACAGACGGCACGGATAGAAAGCAATAACGGCGGTCGTGGCTTTGCGCGCAACGTAGAACGTATTTTAAAGGAGCAGTACCGTACTAACAGAACCGTGATTGAAGCAGTGCCGCAAACGCATAACAAGGAGAGCCGCATTCTAGCCTCTAGCGCTTGGGTGCAAAATCATATCTACATGCCATTAAACTGGCAAACCAAATATCCAGACTTCTACAAGCAAGTAATTAGCTACCAACGCCGTGGCAAAAATAAACACGATGACGCGGTGGATGTGCTGGCAAGCATTTACGAATCTGTTACCTCAGAGAGACGCCCAGAGGTGATAGATAAGCGTGGAAGTAGATTAAGAACAATGGGCTATTGGAGCTGATAGAAAGGAGCAAAATGTATCAGGTAAGTAAAGACAGGCAACTAGATGCCAAACTAATTGAGGAAGCGATTGAATACAGCGAGAGCAACCGGCAGCGGCTAGACATGCTGAACAACTACTATTTAGGCGAGCAGGAAATTACGCACCGAGTTAAGCAGGACACGTTAAAGAACAACCGGCTGGTGGTAAACCATGCCAAGTACATTACTGATTTGTACGTTGGCTATTTGCTTGGCAACCCAGTAGATTACCAAGTGGATGACGATAAGCTAGATATTCAGCCGCTGCTAGATGCGTATAAGCGTCAGACGATGGAGAATATTGACGTGGAAATTGCTAAAGACTGCTCAATCTTCGGACGGCAGTATGAGTATGTATATGCTGACGAGTCGGCTAACCCTTGCTCAGTGGTGTTGGATAGCCGCAACACCGTGGTGGTATATGACGATACAATGGTGCACCATAAGCTGTACGGCATTCATTACCGCCCGATATTCAAGAACCCGCGGGATAAGAAGCCAAGCTATTATGAAGTTATTGCCATGACTGACCGTGAAATCATTAAGTACACGCTAAAGAACGGGCAAGCAACGGAACAATCACGTGAGCAGCACTCATTTGGTGCAGTACCTCTAGTGGAGTACAAGAATAACGCCGAGCTTAAGGGGGACTTTGAGCCGGTGATTAGTCTAATCGACGCATACAACCTTGTGCAGTCTGACCGCGTTAACGACCGTGAACAGCTGGTTGACGCTATCCTCTGCTTCTATGGTATGGCATTTGATGCTGACCAGATGGCTGACCTCAAGGAAAAGCGTGCTCTAGCCAATATTCCGCCAGATGGCAAGGTGGAGTATCTAACCAAGACTATCAACGAGGGCGATGTTGACGTGTTGCGCCAGACAATTGAGCAAGACATTCACAAAATCTCTATGGTGCCGAACATTAGCGACCAGAACTTTGTTGGCAACTCTTCAGGTGTGGCGATTCGTTACAAGCTACTAGCATTTGAACAGGCCGTGAAGAACAAGGAGCGCTTCTTTGAGAAGGCTTTGATGGAGCGTTTTGCATTGTATACCCACTTCTTGGCAGTGAAGTCTACTATGCAAGAGGTGAAGAAAGAAGACATTGATGCCGTATTTACACGCAATCTACCATCCAATGATTACGAAACCTCTCAGATGATTACCAACCTAGATGGTATCGTAGACCGCGAACTATTAGCCTCACAGCTATCCTTTGTAAAGGATGCCAGCAAGACCGTAGA
>CAMUOM010000011.1 GCA_947090635.1 uncultured Candidatus Saccharibacteria bacterium
GACCGCATTATTTTACTCGACAAGCCGGCGGGTATCTCTTCGTTTGGCTGCGTGGCGCGTGTTCGCCGCTACCTCAGTCAAGCGGTGGGGCACAAGGTTAAAGTGGGACACTGTGGCACCCTTGACCCGTTTGCGACTGGCCTACTAATTATTGTGACCGGCAAGAACACTAAACGTGCCATGGAGTTTACGAAGCTAGATAAAGTCTATGCTGCCACAGTGCAACTTGGCGCGACATCGACCACGGGCGACCCCGAGGGTGAAATTACCGCTGTTTCGAGTGAGCAGCCAAGTTTAATGGCGATCCAAGCGGCGGCCGAGCAGCTTACAGGGGTAATTCAACAAACTCCGCCTGCTTTTAGTGCTATCAAAGTCAATGGCCAGCGCGCTTATAAATTGGCGCGACAAGGGCAGGAGGTGACGCTACCGACGCGTACGGTGGAGGTCTACCAGTTTGAAATTATCAGCTATCACTATCCGGAGCTAGAAATTCGGGTGCATGTCAGTAGCGGCACTTATGTGCGGACGCTCGCGGCCGACCTCGGTCAAATTTTGGGCACGGGAGCATATTTGACGGCGCTACGGCGACTCAGCATCGCGAAATGGTCGGTTGAGCAGGCGCAGCCACTGGATGATTTCACGGTTTTGCGTGATAATGCCAAATAGTGTTATAATAAGCTTATGTTGGTAGAGCGGAGTCGGTTACTGGGGTTTGATATTTATAATTTACAGACGGGCGAGAAGATTGGTCGCGTCGGGCAAGATATTATTGACCCCTATAAATTAAAAATCGCCGCCGTGACGGTAGAAAAGGCGGGTATTAGTCCGGCGGTTTTGCTGTCGCAAGACGTGCGTGAGTGCAGCAACCAAGGAATAGTGGTAAACGATGCAAGCGACATCGTGTCACCTGAGGGTATGCCGCGCTTGCAAAAAGTAATAGATTACGACTTTAAACTCTTTAAGGTAAAGGTTTACGACGACCAGAACAATTATTTAGGGCGCGTGGTAGACTACACTGTGGCGCCAGATAGCTTCGATATTATGCAAATCATTGTGCAGCCGGCACTATTTAGCACGGGTCATGGTGGTCGTCTGCGGATTCATCGCGAGCAGGTGATCGAGATTAATAATAATAAAATTATTGTGGAGGCGCCAACCAAGTTGCAGCGAGTCGAGGCTAGCCCACTTAATATCAACGCTCACGCGTTCGACCCAGCGGTAGACAATCCATTCCGCAAGCGCCCCGAAGGTGCTAACTAACTCTAGCTACTCCGTGTCTCCCTGATGATAGCGGTCAAGGGCGGCCTTGATGTCGTCGTAGCGGAAGCCGTTGCGCGCGAGGTAGGTGATGAGCTTGTTTTCGTCGTCGTATTTATTGATGCGCTTGTTAATTAATTTTAGAAGCGCCGCGCTGTCGCCGTTGGCTCGACAGAGGTCGTCAATGATGTCGCTGCTAATGCCCTTTTTTACTAGGTCGAGCCGGATGCGCTTTAAGGAATAGCGCCCGCTTTGATGACGGCTACTAAAAAACAGTTCGGCAAAGCGCTGGTCGTTGAGGTAGCCGCGCGCCTTGAGGCGCTCAACCACGCGTTCGGTGTTAGACTTAGTCCACTGCTTACGAAAGGCGTAGTCGCGAATTTCGCGCTCGCTACGGAGGCGGCGGCTGATTAAATCGACGGCGCGAATGTAATTTTTGCCAAAGTCGGACTCACTTTTGAGTTGTTCGAGCTGTGCATCACTAATTTCCAACCCCGAATGCAGCCCGTTTTGTACGAGCTGCAATTCATCGAGGCTAAAGCTATACTTGCCGTCTACGTAAATGTTGTAGCGGCCGGCTGTCTTGACAGCGGGACTAACTTTGCTGATGCGCATGGTCTTTTGATTTTACGAGGTCGCGCACCTTCTGGTCCATCTCGGCCAGCTTGTCAGGGTGCTCCTTCAGCCACGTCTTGGCGTTTTCGCGCCCTTGGCCAATGGTCTCGCCCTCGTACTTATAGAAGGCGCCCGCCTTTTGCACCACATCGTGTGTGGTGGCAAGGTCGAGGGTGTCACCGGTAGTGGAGATACCTTCGTTATACATAATGTCAAATTCAGCTTGGCGGAATGGCGGCGCAATCTTGTTCTTCACTACCTTGACGCGGACACGGTTGCCAATCACATCTTCGCCGGCCTTAATTTGCCCAACGCGGCGAATATCAAGCCGTTGTGAAGCGTAAAACTTCAGCGCATTACCACCCGTGGTGGTCTCAGGATTACCAAACATCACGCCAATCTTCATGCGAATCTGGTTGATGAAGATGACTGTAGCTTTGCTCTTGTTGATGATACCGGTCAGCTTGCGTAGCGCCTGTGACATCAAGCGCGCCTGTAGCCCTGGTAGAGCATCGCCCATGTCGCCATCAATTTCGGCTTGTGGCACCAAAGCTGCCACCGAATCGAGCACGATAATATCCACCGCATTACTGCGGACGAGTGTTTCGACAATTTCTAGCGCCTGCTCACCATTGTCTGGTTGTGAGATTAAGAGGTCGCTAATCTTGACCCCCAACCGACCAGCATATTCTGGGTCGAGTGCATGCTCGGCGTCAATAAACGCGGCCGTGCCGCCTTGACGCTGCACCTCAGCCACGGCGTGCAGGGCAAGGGTTGTCTTACCGGAAGACTCTGGCCCGTAGATTTCGATAATGCGCCCCCTCGGGTAGCCGCCACCAAGTGCCAAGTCAAGTGACAGGGTGCCGCTTGAAGTTGTCTCAACGTTGATTTTATAAGCATCACCGAGCTTCATAATGGAGCCATCGCCGAATTGCTTGCTAATTTGGCTGACAGCTAGTTCGAGCGCGGCTTTCTTGCCGGCATCATCGGCCGACTTTTCGGCCATCACTTTAGATTCTTTTTTGGTCATACCGCCTCCTTTTGTATCATTACCATTATTATAACATACCCACGCCCCCTAAAATGTGCTAAACTAAAAGTATGATTTTAGCAGTGCGTAGTGATAATTCAGTAGCAGAGATTGCTCTAACTGACACGGCGGGCAAAATTATACGTAATAAGCAGTGGGATGCCGGCCGAACGCTAGCAAAGAACTTGCTTGGTGAAATTGACGACCTCTTAGGAGGGGATTTTGATAATTTAACTGGTTTAGTAGTATTTAAGGGTCCAGGTTCGTTTACTGGACTACGTATCGGCCTAGCGGTAATGAACGCTATCGCCGACGGCAAACACTTACCAATTGTGGCAACTAGTGGTGACGACTGGCTAGCGGCAGGCGTGAGGCGCCTCGCGGCTGGCGAAAATGACCAGATTGCCTTACCAGATTATGGCGCCGCACCACATATTACCGCACCAAAGCACTAAAATCATCTTCCAATTTGTTTGACTCTTGAAGGGAGGATTTTATGGGTTATATAATAGTTGCAGCGATAGTTGGGCTATTTCTTGGCGCCATTTTGGGTGTGATGGCAATGAAGCTTCGCAACCAGCGCGCGCAAGCGACGGCTGAGCATCTCATTACCAATGCTAAGTCGAAGGCGAGCCAAATTATTTTAGACGCCAGCAAGACTGCAAAGCAGGAGGCGGATAACACACGCCGTGAGCTGAAGCATCAAGAAGACAAGCTTTCTGAGCGTGAGCATGTGCTGCTCACAAAAATTGATGAGCTGGACGCCCGTTCCGAGAAAATGCGGGCGGACGAGCAAGCGATTAACGACTTGCGTGACCAAGCTAAGGCTGTGCGCGATAGTATTAACCAGAAGCTTGAGAAGGTGGCGGGTATGTCGCGTCAGGAAGCTGCCAAGAAGCTAATGCAAGTGGTAGAGAAGGAGACTTCGGCTGACCTCTTGGGCTACGTGGCCAAGCAGCAGCGCAACGCTGAGGCCGAGGCGGAGCAGAAGGCGGAAATGCTCATTGTGCAGACTATGGAGCGGATGGCTTCAGAGGTAACGGCTGAGCGTACCGTGACAGCCGTGCCGTTGCCAGATGAAGAAATGAAGGGCCGCATTATCGGCAAGGAAGGCCGCAACATTCAGGCGTTGCAGCGCGCCACGGGGGTGGATGTGCTGGTTGACGAGACGCCGGGCATGATTGTCCTCAGTTCATTTGACCCGATTCGCCGTCAAGTCGCGCGCCTCGCGGTTGAAATGCTCTTAAAGGACGGCCGCATTCACCCCGCTCGCATTGAAGAGGTGGTGGAGAAGGCGCAGCGCCAAATTGAGCGTGAAGTAGTTCGGGCTGGCGAAGATGCCGCTCGTGAATGTGGCGTGGTGGGTATTCCACCAGAGATGCTGCATTTACTGGGTGAGCTTAAGTTCCGTACGAGCTATGGTCAAAATGTATTGAAGCACTCTACGGAGATGGCGCACATGGCGGGCATGATTGCTAACGAAGTGGGCGCCGACGTTATGATTACCAAGACCGCTACTTTGCTCCACGATGTGGGCAAGGCAGTGACGCACCGCATTGAAGGCAAGCACCACCACATTGGCGCCGAGCTGGCGCGCAAATATGGCATGGATGAGCGCATTGCCCACGCGATTGAGGCGCACCACGACGATATTGAGGCTACGACCCCAGAGGCAGTGATTGTCCGCATTTGCGACGCCTTAAGTGCCGCTCGCCCAGGCGCGCGCAATATCTCAGCGGAGAACTTTGCCGCTCGCATGAAGGACCTAGAGAACATTGCTACCTCGTTTGATGGTATCGATAAGGCTTACGCCATCTCGGCCGGCCGCGAAGTGCGCGTGATTGTCCATCCGGATAAAATCGACGATTTGTCGGCTACCAAGTTGGCGCGTGACATTGCTGATAAAATTGAATCGACCATGCAATACCCAGGCACAATTAAGGTCAACGTGATTCGCGAGACCCGCGCCATCGAGTACGCCAAATAACCAGTTAATAGAGGTTGACACTAGTCGGAGAGCACTTGACAGCAGGTGCTCTCTTTGTTAGTATAGTAATAACGTTGCGATTCATCGCTCAAACTTGACTTAACCACTCAAAGCGAAATCGATAATTAATTTTAGTTATAAAGTAAAAGGAGAATATATCTATGGGTCAACAACGCATTAAAAAGGCGCAGGCTGACGATACCTCAAAGCGACCAGCTGCGGCGCGCACGACGCGAAAAAAGACGGGTAACACCGTACTAGACGCCACCACTACGCGGCGGGGTGAGGTGGAGCGTGCCAAGCGGCGCGTCAGCGATAATGTCAACGCCCAGGCCTCACAGCATCACATGGACGCCCCAGTTAACAAGTCAATTTACAACGGCTACGGCGGCGAGCAGTACACGCCAAGTTTGGCGCGCAAGCACCGCGATAGCAAGAAGGACCTCGGCGCCCTGAAGGTCATCCCGATTGGTGGCGTGGGTGAAATGGGCATCGGCAAGAATATGACTGCCATCGAGTATGGCGACGAAATTATTGTGATTGATATGGGCTTCCTCTTCCCAGGGGACGATTATCCGGGCATCAACTACATCGTGCCTGACATCACTTATCTTGAGAAGAATAAGTCAAAAATTAAGGCTGTGGTGATTACCCACGGGCACCTTGACCACATTGGCGCCTTCCACCACCTGATACCGAAGATTCCGGCGCCGGTTTACGCCACCAAGTTCACTATTGGTATGTTACAAAAGAACATGGAGGAGGAAGACACCGACTTCAAGCCAGAATTCCATGAGATGAACCCAGAAAATCACGACCGTGTGCAGCTGAGCGAGCACTTCGGCCTTGAGCTAGTGCGCGTTAACCACTCTATTCCAGACGCCGCGGCGGTTGTCTTGCGCACCCCGCTAGGCGTGGTATTGAGCTCAGGCGACTGGCGCTTTGAAGACCATCCAGTGGACGGTAAAAAGTTCGACCTAAACCGCATGAGCGAAATTGCGGCGAAGGAAGGCATCTTGCTCTTCATGAACGAATCTACTAACTGCGAAGACGACGGCACCGTGACTGCTTATGGCGAGAACGACATCAAGGAAAGCTTTGACCAAATCATGGACAAATACCCAAATTCGCGCATGATTATCTCTTGCTTCTCATCACAGGTACACCGCATGCAAAACATCGTCATGTCGGCGGCGCAACACGGCCGCAAGGTGGCATTTGCGGGCTTTTCGATGGTGCAAAACGTCGAAATTGGCCTCAAAACTGGCATGTTGAAGTTACCAAACAACACCGTGATGACCATGGAAGACTTGGTGAAGCTGCCAGATTCAGAGGTTTGTATTGTTTGTACGGGTTCGCAGGGCGAGTTTAACGCCGTGCTTAACCGCATGGCGACGGGCGCACATCGCTTTGTCAAAATTAAAGACAGCGACGTCATCGTCTTTTCATCCAACCCAATTCCGGGCAACGAAAACCACGTGGTGCGCACGGTGGATGGTTTGATGCGTGAGGGCTCTGATGTCTTGCAGAATCGCAAAACTGCTCGCTACGGCGTTGGTCCGCTCCACTTGTCCGGCCACGCCAAGCGCGAAGACCACGTGAAGTTGATTAACGCCCTTCACCCAACCTTTTATCTGCCAAACCACGGCGAGTTCCACATGTTGGTGCACAACGCCGAGATTGCTGAGAATGATTGCGGCATTGCGCGCGACCACATCTTTGTGTGTGACGCCGGCGACGTGGTGGAATTTTATCCAGATGGCACGGCGCAGAAGACGGGCCGTGTCCCAGTGGGCGGTATCATGTACGATGACGCCGGCGACGTGGTGAGTGACGTAGTCCTAAAGGACCGCATTCACATGTCAACCGAGGGTATCTTTGTAGTTGTTTTGACAGTGCAGAAGGGCAGCGGCCGTCTCTTGACTTCGCCTGACATCGTCTCGCGCGGCTTTATTTACTTGCGCGATAGCGAGGAGCTCATCAATTCTATTCGTCAGTATGTGCGACAAAAGGTAGCCAAGGCGTATTCGGGCCACCACGTTGACCTCGAGAGTTTCAAGAAGGACCTGCGTGA
This sequence comes from uncultured Candidatus Saccharibacteria bacterium, assembly GCA_947090635.1. GTDB lineage: Bacteria > Patescibacteriota > Saccharimonadia > Saccharimonadales > Saccharimonadaceae > Nanoperiomorbus. The sequence continues at coordinate 6,964 of CAMUOM010000011.1, forward strand.
AGAAATCACTCAGATTCTGTATGATCAGACGCACCGCACGCCAATTGTGATACCGGTAATTAACGAAGTTGGCGCTAAGGCGTCGGCAAACCAAAATCGCGAGCACGACCAAGAGCGCGAGCGCCGCGATAAGGAGTTTGCTGAGCAAGAAATGATGCGTATTCGCGGCCAGTCTGTCCGCACGCCACGCCCACGGCCAACTCATCCGGCAGTACAAATTGTGCGCACGACGCCGTTACCAGAGGCGCAGTCAAAGCCGGCCAAGACTGTGATTCGGGGCGCTGCCATGCATTTTGCTCCACATCACCACCTAAACCCGAATGCGCCGATTACCCACAGCAAGGTGGCGGCGCGCCGCGACGCGGCCAATATCGACACCACGCGCAAACCACCAGTCAAGCGTGTCATCTCGTTTAAGCGCGTCCCAGATGGCCCAAACCCAATGAAAATGTGGCGCGAAGATAAGTAACACCCAAAATACCCCTGAAAAGGGGTATTTTTAGACTTAAGCAGTTTTATGGTATAATAGTAATATCTATGGCAACCAAAAAACGCGGTCCAGGCCGCCCACCAAAAGCAAAAGCGAAAGCCGCACCGGCGGTTAGCCACACGGTGCCGGCGGGATTCTGGTCGCAAGTCGTGGCCATCTTTGTGATTATTTTTGCCCTCCTTTTGACGGTCGGCATGTTTGGCGGCGGCGGTATGGCGGCGGTTTATGTGGCGAAGGGTTTTCGCATGGTCGTGGGCTGGACAACTTACCTCTGCCCGTTAATGCTGATTTATCTCGCAGTGCAGGTTTTCCGCGACAAGTCCAAGCGCCCTTCCAGCGTCGTGCTGGCGGCCTCAGGGCTTGCTACTATCTTACTCACTGCCTTCTTTCAGCTCTTTCTGGCGCATCCGGAGCTACTTTCACGCAGTGACCCTGTGGCGGGTGGCGGCGTCATTGGCTGGTTGGTGGCAGATTTAACACTTCGTATGGTTAATGTGCCTGTGGCAGCGCTGATTTACGTATTTTTGTTGTTAGTGCTTGCGATGTTTATTTTCTCAGTATCACCGAAGGCGGTGGTGCACAAACTAGAGGCGATGACAGCGAAGGATGACGACGCGGCGCACAACGCACAAGTGGCAGACAAGCTCGCGCAGGCTGCCAAGCCTAATCTTGCTGTAGTCGGCATGACTAAAGACGAGCCGAAGGGTAAAGATAAAGACGCCAAGTCGTCACCGTTAGCCGGTTTGTTGCATCACAAAGACAAGTCCGACGCGTCAGATAAAGACAAGGATTCCGCAAAAGACAAGTCAGCCCCAGAGGTGGAGGTGAAGCGGCCGGCGAAGCTAGACAAGGTTGAGAGCGCGCCAGTGGTGGTGAGTAATTCTAATTGGCATTTACCAGATATTAAACTTCTGTCGGATAAGCAGGGTGAGCCTGACCCGGGCGACACCACGCGTAACGCGGAAATTATTTGCGACACCTTAAATGAGTTCGGCATCAGTGGCCGCGTTGACCACGTGACGTTGGGTCCGCGCGTGGCGCAGTACTGCATTAAGCCGCAGCGTGGCGTTAAACTGTCGCGCATCACTGAGCTAGAGAACTCCTTCCGTCTCAATTTGGCGGTGCCAAGCATCCGTATCGAGGCGCCAATTCCGGGGCAGCCGTTTGTGGGTATCGAGATACCGAATCGCCGGCCGGCGTTCGTGGGTATTCGCAGTGTGCTGCAGTCTTCGGCGTGGCGCAACAGTAAGGCGCCACTGTCATTTGCCGTGGGTTTGGATGTTAGCGGCAACCCAATTGTGATGGATTTGGCGAGCTTGCCACATCTCTTAATTGCCGGTACCACTGGTTCGGGTAAGTCAGTGATGATGAATGCCATTATTGTGTCGTTACTTTACCGCAATACGCCGGACGACCTTAAGTTCGTGCTGGTTGACCCGAAGGGTAATGAAATGATTCAGTATAACGATATGCCGCATCTTCTAGCGCCAATTGTGGCGGGCACTTCGCCGGATGAGCTACATAAGCTCACTCGCACTTTGCTCTGGCTAGCGGATGAAATGGAGCGACGCTATGGCTTGTTTGCCGAGCGCGGTGGTATCAAGAAGCTAAAGGACTTTAACGCCAAGTTCCCTGAGGAGAAAATGCCGAGCTTAGTGTTGATTGTTGATGAGTACACCGACTTAATTGATTCCTTAAAGTCGCAGGAGCGCGAGACGGTGACTACGATGATTCAGCGCATTGCCCAGAAGGGGCGTGCTGCCGGCATCCACGAAATCATCATGATGCAGGCGCCGCGCGCCAAGTATATTCAGGGTCCATTGAAGGCCAACGTGCCGGCAGGCTTCGCCTTTGCCGTGCGTAGCAAGATGGAGTCACAACAGATTATCAACGCTTCGGGCGCTGAGGGGCTGATGGGTAAGGGTGATATGCTGATGATTACCAATAGCTTGAAGGAGCCGCGCCGTGTGCAGGCGGTCAATGTGGAGGATGACGAAATCGACCGCATCGTGGCTGACCTTAAATTGCAGAGTCCAGCGCAGTACAATGATGCGCTACTAGCTAAGCTAGCCGATAACAGTGTGCCGAACGGTGGTAGCGTTGAGGATGGCTTAGGTAGCGATGACGACGACTTCCGCCGCGCCGTTGAGGTGGTGATAAATGCCGGCAAGGCTTCGACTTCGCTATTGCAGCGCCGCATGCGCATTGGTTACGGTAAGGCGTCGCGCCTGATAGATGAGATGGAGGACCGTGGCGTAATTAGTGCGCCAGATGGTTCGCGCCCACGCGAAGTGCTAATCTCTTCACTAGACGAATTAAACGGTTAAACCATAAAACCCCTTGCAATCGCAAGGGGAGTTTGGTAATATAATAATGTTAGATGCGCTTGTAGTGAAGTTGGTCTATCACGTCTCCCTGTCACGGAGAAGATCGCCGGTTCGAATCCGGTCGAGCGCGCCAGTTTTATTGCCCCACCACGGTGGGGCTTTTTGTATGGCACAAAATAGGGCAAATCATGGTACACTATGGCAAGTTGCACGCTATTTACCACGCCGTCGCCCAAGCCATTTTATTGCAACACCCCACCAAATTTTGTATAATTATACCAGTTGCCACCTTAGCTCAGTTGGCTAGAGCATCGCTTTCGTAAAGCGGGGGTCTGGGGTTCGAATCCCCAAGGTGGCTCCACAAGCGGGTGTATTATAACGGTATTATATAACCTTCCCAAGGTTGAGATCGGAGTTCGACTCTCCGCACCCGCACCAGATATTATTATGGCAGATTTACCTGACAACACCGAAGAATCACCAAAGAAGAAGCCCACCCGTCAGTCGTTGGTTCGTTTAAAGGTGGCAATTTTACAGCTGTTGACCAGCAAGACTTTTGACTGCCTCGTGCTCATCAGCTTCTTTGAAATGTTGGTGTTGTTTTTGATTGTCGCTACGCACATCCCGTCGAGCGGCCTCTCCATCCGCACTCACTGGGACTTAATCGGCATCTTCCGCACCATGGAGGGCAACGCCGAGCAACCGTGGTTTTATGTCTTCACCTCGCTACTGTTTCCTGTGGTGGTGTTTGGTATCACCTTTGCCATCTCAATTAAACTTTACATGGCGCGCGGCCGTCAGCTAGCACTTTGCTGGCTCTGGCTGATGGCGCTAATTGGTTTGATTATTACAGTAATGATGAGCGCCTTTATTTTACGGACGGTAGCAATTTCATGACGGATCTCGAACTCCCTCTCAAACGGCGTAGCAAATTATATCGCTTTTTTGAGATTTTGCCGGGGGCGCTGTCGTATCTGACTATTGTTATCCTGATTGTTTTAAGCCTCGTCAACCCATTCCTTGCCTCGCTTTACATTCTAGTACTAGTGTTCATCCCGTTTGTGCGCGCTTTCCCGACGGCTTATCGCACTATACAGGGCGCGCGGTGGCTCAAGCGGGCGGGTAAAATCGATTGGGCAGCGCGGCTAAATGAGCTTGACCATCCGGCGGCGAGCCTTAAGCAATACGCGGGGTTAAGTAAGCGCGCGCAGCGCAAAGTTTACGGCTTAGCGGAGCATCTGCGGCGGCTGGAATACCTTAAGAATCACCGCAAGGGCTTCCCGCGTTCCAAGCAGGTTATTAATGTTGACCTTATTGCTTTTTACAACGAGAGTTACGATGTGTTAGGGCCAACGCTCGCTAATTTGGCGGCCAGCGATTACGACATTAAGCACAATTTAGTCGTGGTAATTGCGTACGAGCAGCGCGGCGGGCAGGCAGCGCTGGATACTGTAGCGCAAATTAAGCAGCACTGGACGGGCGTGTTCCGCGACCTGATATTTGTGGAGCATCCGGTGGGCTTGCCGGACGAGGTAGTGGGCAAGGGCCCGAACATTGTCTACGCGGCGCGCGAGCTTTCGCACTGGGTGCGACAGCAGGGTATTGACCCGAAAAACGTCATTGTGACTAGCCAAGATTCAGATAACAAGCCGGACAAAAAGTATTTTTCTTACCTGACCTACAAGTGGATTACCACACCCGACCGCCAGCAGGCGTCGTTCCAGCCGGTGTGCGTATTTAACAACAACATTTGGGACGTGCCGGCACCGATGCGCGTCGTTGCGGCCTCTAATTCCTTTTGGAACATTATTTCTTCGATGCGCCCGCGCACCTTACGTAACTTTGCGTCACATTCACAGGGGCTGTGGGCGCTTGAGCAGATGGATTACTGGTCGCGGCGTACCATCGTGGAGGACGGCCATCAGTATTGGCGTAGTTACTTTTTCTTTGACGGCCACTATCGCGTGGTGCCGTTACACCTAGCGATTGGTCAGGACGCCGTGCTGTCGCGCGGCTATCTCAAGACTCTCAAGGCACAGTTCATTCAGATGCGGCGCTGGGCGTATGGCGCTTCTGATGTGGCATATGTTGCTACCCATTTACTAAGCCGCGACTGTCGGGTGAAGTGGACGGACGGCTGGGCGCGCTTCTTTCAGCTACTAGAGGGCACGGTGTCTCTGGCTTCGATTGCGCCAATTGTGGCGTTTGGTGGTTTTGCGCCGCTATACCTCAACCCAGCCGCCGCGCGCGGTAGTATCATGGCTAACGACTTGCCGCTCACTATTTCTACTCTGCAGCAGATTGCCGTGATAGGTCTCTTAATTACCGTTTTTACTTCGCTCACGATGTTGCCACCGCGGCCGGCGCGTTACCATAAGGCTAAAAGTATCATTATGCTGGTGCAGTGGGTGCTGATGCCCGTTACGGCGCTGGTTTACTCTAGTGCCTCTGCCTACGTGGCGCAGACGCGCCTAATATTTGGCCGTTACATGGATAAATTCGATGTCACTGAGAAGGGTATCAAGCCAGCCAAGGCTGCGAGTGCAAAGGTTGATGCAAAAATCAAGGCAAAACCCAAAGCTAAAAATTAATATTAAAAACTATTGCGCGATTTAACACAAGTGCTATAATTAGGGTATCTAGCCGTGGTGGCAGATGTAACAAATAATCGGAGGAGTAAATAACATGAGATATGATAAACAGTCTAACATGAAAACCCTGTGGGGGGGGGGTAATTTTTTGGCCTTTATTTTCACTTATAGCAACCCCGTTTGTATTAGCTACGCCAGCTCATGCTGCCGACGATAACACCGTCAGCATTGCGGTTGACCAGAACGCCGCACTAAAGCCTACTGGCACACTCTACAAAGCCACCACCAACGTCACCGTCAAGACCAGCAAACCCTACGGCTTCAATCTCACCATGCAGGCCGATACCGCCGACCTTGTAAATAGTAAGGACTCAACCCACAAAATCTCTGCCACCCCAAGCTCCACACCGGTTGCTCTTAACGCCAATCAGTGGGGCTATTCTCTAAATAAGTCAGCCACCACCTTTAGCGCCGTCCCAGCCGGCGCCCAAGCTACCCCAGCCGTGGTGGCTGATGTCACCAAGGCTAAGCCGGTCGGTTGTACTAACCCAGCGAACTGCACGAAATCTGTTACTTTTGCTGCTAATGTCGACCCAGCTAAATTAGCCAGTGGTAGCTATAGCACTGCCATCACCTATACGGCAACGGCCAAGCCTGCACCAAAGCCAGTCGACTGGACTAACCGTACCGCTAAAGCCAACCCATCTGAGACTTGTGAAGCAGGCAACACCAATAGTTCTTGCCTTGTCACCCTTGACCGCAACATGATTCCAGTCAAATACACTGGCACCACTACCAACGCTCAATGGACCAGCGTCGCCGACCCAGAAGCCGCCAATAGTGGCTGGTATGATTATGCTAACAAGCAGTGGGCTAATGCCATTACCGTCAAGCCAGAAGCCCTTGCTAAATACCGTGGCTTCAGCAAGGTAGTAGACCAGTCAGATATCCTCGGCTACTGGGTCTACATCCCACGTTACCGTTATAAGGTACTTCGCTATAGCGGCAGCGACTCAGCTGTACCAGCCCAGAACTTTACGATTGAGTTTGAAAACAAGCATTCAACTAAAGCCATCCCAACTGCAAATGGTACTTGGGCGACCCACCCAGCCTTCACCTTCGGCGAGAAAGAACTTAATGGTATCTGGTTTGCGAAGTTCGAGACGACGGGTGATGTCAGTAACCCAACCGTCTTGCCAAATAATCTCCATCTATCCGGTAATTACAGCGGAATTGACGGTATTGGTAGCTTCTACTCAGTAGCTAAATCTCTTGGGGTAAACGACCCACAAAACGTTGGTGGCAAATCAGTCAGTTCTCCGCAAAATAGTCATCATCTGGCTAAACTCAGCTCTCATATGGTTAACTCTAATGATTGGGGCGCCGCCACCTACCTAAGTGCCAGTAAATATGGTGCCGGCTATAACGGCGTCCAAATAAACAGTCAGAACCAATCTCAGAGCAATAGCTACAGTGTCACTGGTTGTGGCCCGCAAGCTAGTGGTAATACCAGTGCCTACAGTGACGGCGGTACTCTTGGTACTCAACAGGCCTGTAGCTCAAGCGATTCACAACGTGCCTACAACGGCACCCTTGGCCAACTCGCCAGTACTACCAACAACCCAACCGGCATCTACGACATGTCTGGCGGTGCATGGGAGTATACCGCTGGCACCTATACTACCAACCTAAATGAATCTGGCGTGAGTAGTCAGTATGGAGATTACTTTGGTACTAAAGCTCATCCGCCATACGTAAATACCTATAACTTCGGCGCACCAAATGGTTGTACCTTTGCTACTTGCGGTGGCCAAGCACTTTACGAGACTTTAGGCTGGAATGGTCAGAATACTGATAGTCTGAGTTCAACATGGGTTTGGTTCCGTCGGGGCCACAACGCGGGCAATGGCTCGGGCGCTGGGGTGTTTGCCTTGTACTCGTACAATGGCCTCGCCAGCAACGACGGCGCGTTCCGAGTTGCGCTCTTGTCTTCTCGCAAAGACTAATCTGGGCAGAGCTCGCTCTGCCATCCCCGCTTGGGGCAACAGGTTGAGCGAGGCGCTCTACAAGCCTCGCCATCCGTTGACCCAAGCCGCGGCTAAATATTGTTAATTTTAATTAAAGAAATGATTTATTATGTCTAATCAAGAAAAAGCTAGTCAAGATAAAAAAGTCATTCCAGATAACTCTGATTCTGGTGAGGTGGCGTCTACGCCGGTGTCAGAACCAGAGTCGGCGGATTCATTGCCGCCGCATTGTGAACCCTACAAGAGGTTAACGATGGAAGAATATAAGAAGTTGCCAACGCGCATTAAACGGCGGCTGGGTAACTTAAAGCCGCCACTAGATAGTACCAAGCCAACGCCAGAAAATCGTGCAATATATTTACGTGACGTAGTTAATTTATACGATAGGTTGGCGAGGTGTGTATATTATTTTCCTAAGGTAGAAAAGACTAGCTGCGGTTTAGCTACAATTATAACGTATGATTTAAACGACATATTACTGATGGCGCATCGTGCTGAGCAATATAACCCAGCAATTGACCGTGAAAACTTATTCCGTGAAATAGCAGCTAGACTAGCTTGCTTAGACGATAAATTACACCTTACCACTAGAGTGCCGTATATGGATAATCGTCGTCGCGACCCAATAATTGCACTTATTTGTGATTTACAAACGCGCGCGATTGGGCTAGCAATGGGGCATCATAACATTAAAGCCTACAATGAAAAGCGTCAGCATAAGACGGACGACATAAAATGTGATGACGCCTCTTAAGACAAGTTAATGTAAGATGAATAGAGATAAATTAGACACCACATTACAGTCTAAACTAAACACTGAAACCATCCACCAAGCGCATCATCGTGCTCGCAAGGGTAAGACGCGGCGTCGGGATGTAGTCATGGCGGATAACCACATAGATTTGTATGTTAACCATATCATAACAGTTTTGCAACTAGGGATTTATGAGCCGTCTAAATATCATCAGTTCATTGTCACCGACCCCAAAAAGCGCCTTGTGCTAGCGTTGCCGTATCAAGACCGAATAGCACACCAGATACTGATTGAGGAATTTATTAAGCCGTATTACTTACCGCGATTTATTGAAAATAGTTACGCTTGTATTCCAGAGCGGGGCACACACGCGGCGGCCGATAAGATTCAAAGTTATATGCGGATTATGCGACGTAACCAAGGCAAGTATTATATCTTAAAAATGGACATCTCGAAATATTTTAATAGTATCGACCGAGATGTCGTTTTTAAGATTTTACGGCATGATATTGTTGACCCTGATTTGTTAAACTTAATTAATACAATAATCTTTAGTGATGCACAGCACACTGGCGTTCCGATTGGCAACTACACTTCGCAGTATTTTGCTAACATTTACCTCAATAAACTGGACCAATACTGTAAACATAATCTCGGCGTGAAATATTACGTGCGTTACATGGATGATTTTATTATTCTCGCGCCCAATAAGCAGCAGGCCAAGCAGTGGTACGAGGCAATCCAGCGTTATGTGGAGGGCTATCTGCATCTTAAACTTAACCCGAAGAGTCGTTTTTATCCGTCTAGCCACGGGTTGGATTTTGTAGGGTATAAAATGACTGAAAATTATCGTCATTTGCGGCAGCGTAGCAAAAATAAATTAAATAATATTATTTGGGATTATCAACATCACTACACAGCAGAAGACAAGTTTGCTGCTTCTATAGCCGCTTGGCTCGGCCATGCTAAACACGCCAATGCTAAAACCTACATTAGAAAGCGGCTTTGGCCATATCGCGATATACTGTTAAAACACTGGAAGTCGGCTGGCCCGCGCTCATTCTTTACTAAAAGGCCAAGTCTGACGGGAAGGTAAAGACGGTAGGCGGACCAACTGCTTAACCCAGTGCGGCTGTTTAGGCCATGTTTATGCTACGTCTGGTAGCAAGTGCGGCTATCTAGACACAAAATCCAACTGTTCGCCCTCAGGTTTACTAAGTGGAGTCTACTGGCTTTGCCGTAGGCTGCATTGTGTATTTGCGAGAAGACAAGAGCGCAACTCGGAACGCGTTGTTGTTGTTGGTGTTGCCATTGTTCGAGTTCAAGGCAAACACCCCAGCGTTCGAGCCATTGTCCGCGTTGTTGCCCCGATTGAACCAAATAAGTCTCTATGTAGACTAGGTTCTTCGTCCACTGAAATCGACTGCCGCGTGAACCGAAGTTCATATTTATTATGTTACAGCTTAAATAATTTGGCAAGATGTTATAATTAAAGTAGTGAAGGAATTTTATTACGGCGACGACGAGTATGCCATTACGCAGGCGGTGGCGCAGGCGACGCGAGAATTTATGGCGCAACACACGGGCGCGGTGGTGCGTCGGCTTGACGCTGGCGAGCTGACGGTGAGTGCACTACTTGAACGCTTACTGGCGGTTAGCTTGCTTGACCCAGCGCAGCTTATCGTAGTGCGGGGTGTGCTCGCGAGTGCTGCTAACCTTGAGGTGCTGGCGGCTAATTTGCCCAAGGTACCCGAGACTACGGGCGTGATATTGCTCGACTTGCCGAGTGACGCAAAAAACGTTCACAATTTAACGCGCACCAAGGTTTACCAAGCTCTCAGCGCAGTTTGCACGGTGAAAAAGTTTACTCTCGCGCGTGCCACGCCGGCGGTACTAGCTGACACTGTGCGTGACCTCTGTCAGACGCACCAAGTGAAGCTCGATAGTGCGGCGCAGACAGAGCTCATTCGGCGCCTTGGTGGGGCGGATAACCCGCGGACGGCGCTCGCTGAAGCCATCCAGCGGCTTAGCTACCTTGGCCGACCTCTGGCAGTAGCGGATGTGCGGCGCTACATTACGCCCGACCTCGCGGCCAACGCCTTTGGTGTGCTGGCGGCGGTTTTGCGGGGTGACACGGCAGCTGCGCAGACTGATTTGCGCGAACTGGCGGCGGCAGGGGAGGACGCGATTCGGTTTATGGGGTTAGTGGCGATGCAGGTGCACGCGCTAGCGCTCGCGGCAAACGGGGCAGCGAGTTCACTCACCTCTTACCAGCAGCGTGATGCGAACAATATGTTGCGGTGCCTTGGCAAGACGGCAGCCGCGCAACAAGTAGCCGTGCGGCGGCTGGTAGCGCAATTGCTGGCGCTCGATTTAAAGCTCCGGCGCAGCGCAGTAACGGAAGCGTGGCCCGCGGTTGAGCTGGCGCTCCTTAGTTGGCATCAATAAAACCACCCTTCAAGGGTGGTTTAACTTTTGGCTATTAAAAATTATTTAACAGCGACGATTTTGACGTCATGCTCTTTTGCGAACGCGGCGAGATGCTTGACGCGGCGGGCAGCAGCTTGCTTACTTAGGACATGCTTTTTAGCTGCGGTGTCAACTGCGCTCTGAGCGGCGCGTAGCGTATCGAAGGTTGGGTCGGCCTCAAATGCCTTGACGGCGGCGCGCATGGCACGCTTGGTGCGTAGGTTTTGCGCGTAGCGGCGGCGGTCCTGCTTCATTTGCTTAATAGCTGACTTAATTAATGGCATAATACTCCTTACTGTGCGATCCGAAGACCTCTTGCACACTTAATAACTCTCACATTTTACCAGATAACTCTTGTTTGGTCAAATATTGACGGCAGGGCAATATTTTGGTATAATTATCTTCGGTAAGTTAACCTGCTACCCCTGTCGACATGTCAGAGGTGGCTTTAATCCAAAGGAGGACATGTGTCAAACGAAGCGCTTAAACGCTACGAACTAGTAGTCTTGTTTAAGGCTGAACTCGAGTCTAAGCTCGACCCAAGCCTCAAGACTGTTGCTGACTTGATTGCTGCAAACGGCGGCAAGATTGTCAAAGAAGAAATGTGGGGCCGCAAGGAACTCGCCTACAAGATTAACGGTGAGACCCACGCGGTGTATCGCGTCTACGAGCTAGATCTCCCAGCCGCTGCGCCAGCTAAGATTGAGAGCGTGCTCAATATTAACGGCGACGTCATCCGTCATCTCTTGGCCAAGATTGACGCCAAGGCAGAGGCCGGCCTTGCTGAAGAGAAGGCAAAGCGTGCTGCTCGTGCTAGCGACGCCGAAAAAGAAGACTAATTATCATTAATCAAGAAGGGTAAAGGGGAATATGTCAATTTGCAAGGTATCAGTTTTAGGTAATCTAACTGCTGACCCAGAGCAGCGCACCACGCCAAATGGTAACCAAGTCGCGAAGTTTTCGCTCGCCGTGAACTCATTTAACGGTGGCAACAAAACCGCAATGTTTCTTAACTGTAGCATGTGGGGCAAGCGTGGCGAGGTAATTACCAAGAACATGAAGAAGGGGCAACCACTGTTTGTCTCCGGTACGCTCAGTCAAAGTTCGTTTACTGGTCGCGACAGCCAGACACACCAAAGCCTAGACGTCAATGTTGACGACTTTAGCTTTGTGGGTGGCGGCCGCGGCAATGCCGGTGATGCATCTGATACCAGCTTTAGCACCTCTGAAGGTGTCGATGCGCCAGCGCCAGTTAGTGCCAGTGATGCTAGTGCAATTGAGCTAAAAGACATCCCATTTTAATCACGAAGGAGAATTATGAAGAAATTTAAGAAGCAGTCACCAAAGTATTTTGACTACAAAGACGCTGATTCATTGAAGCGTTACACTGACAGCTACGGTCAGATTGAACCACGTAGCAAGACGGGGCTCAGCGCCCGTAGCCAACGCGCTCTAGCGGTTGCCGTCAAGCGTGCCCGCCACATTGCGCTACTACCATTTGTTGCTAACTAATTTATCAAGCAGAGGCGGAAGTTTTCGCCCCTGTGGAAAGGGGAAAGATGTATAGTCCAACCGACCTAAAGAAGGGCCGTCTCATTAATATTAATGGCGAGCCATATCGCGTCACCGATTACAATCAGAAGGTAATGGGTCGTGGTGGCTCAATTGTCACCGTCAAAATCAAGGGGTTAATCAGCGGTAATGCTCTCACTAAGACCTACAAGGGCCAAGAGAAGATTGAGGCCGCTACGGTTTCAACCCAGCCGGCGCAATATCTTTACAGTGATAACACTACGGTGTATTTCATGAACCCAGATACTTACGACCAGTTTGAATTGCCACTTGAAGACGCTGACGATGTGCCAAAGTACATGCGCGAGGGTGCCGAAGTTCAGTTGCAGTTCTTCGACGACCGCGTGATTGCCGTGGAGCTCCCAACTACTGTGCCACTCAAGGTAATTGAGGCGGCTGATGTGGTTAAGGGTGATACCACGAGTAGCGTTCAGAAGGACGCCAAAGTGGAGACCGGTATTGTGGTCAAGACGCCTGCGTTTATTAAGGTAGGCGACACCATTAAAGTCGATACGCGCGACGGCCATTATGTCGAGCGTGTAAAGGAATAGTATGCCAGTAGCGACTCAACCGAACCGTGGTCGCCGCCTTGACCAAGCTGTGTTCCAGCTTGGCTTGGTAGCGTCACGGTCGCAGGCCGAGTCGTATATTCGTTTAGGCAAAGTTACCGTGGCGGGGCGCGTGGTCACCAAGCCCGGCTTTTTTGTTAAGGACCTTGCTGCCGTGCAGCTTCATCAGGACGAGCAGTTTGTGTCGCGCGCTGGACTGAAGTTAAAGTCGGTCGCCGAGCAGCTGGGGTTGAATTTTCAGGGTAAAGTGGTGCTGGATGTTGGGTCGAGTACGGGTGGCTTTACTGATTACGCTCTTAGCCGTGGTGCTACGAAGTCAATTTGCGTGGATGTGGGCACCGACCAACTTCACCCGAAGTTGCGCCAAGATGCGCGGGTTGAGTTGCACGAGAAGACCGACATTCGCGATTTTACCACCCCGCAAGCGATTGATATTATTGTGATTGACGTTTCGTTTATTTCGCTCCGTGAGATTCTACCCCATATTGCGCGGCAGCTGGCTGGTCCGCAGACGTTGATTGCCGCCATGGTGAAGCCACAATTTGAGGTGGGTGAGCGACTGAAGTCGCATGGCGTCATTAAGAATAACGCCGAGCGGCGACAAATTTTACACGATTTTGAACAGTGGTCGAAGGCTTATTTTGTCATTAAGGCCAAAGCCGACAGCGCCGTGAAGGGCGCGCACGGCAACCAAGAACGGTTTTATCTGCTACAAAAGACCGCTCACTAGCGAAAATATTAAGCGCCCATGATGGGCGCTTTTAAGTAGTCTTTAGCTAGTTATTTTGAGACGTTGAACCGGAACTCAACGATGTCGTCGGGCTGCATGACATAGGTTTTGCCTTCAGTGCGCAATTTACCGGCGGCGCGGGCGTTAGCTTCGGAACCGGCAGCCACGAGGTCAGGGTACGAGACGATTTGCGCTGCAATGAAACCCTTTTCGAAGTCGGTGTGAATCACGCCGGCAGCTTGTGGTGCGGTCCAACCTTGGTGGATGGTCCAAGCGTGGACCTCCTTTGGGCCGGCAGTGAGGTAAGACTGCAAGCCGAGCGTGCGGTAGGCGGCGCGAATTAGCTGATTGAGTCCCGAGTCGCTGACGCCGTAGTCGCTCAGTAGTTCCTTTGCCTCCTCTGGGCTGAGCGAGCGGATCTCACTTTCTAGTTCGGCTGAGACAAAGACGGCTTGGATATCAGAGGTAGCAACGCCAGTGGCGGCGGCCGCGGCGGCAATCAATTTGGCTTGTGCGGCGTTGTCGGTCAAGGTAGCTTCGTCGACGTTAAACAGGTAAATCACTGGTAGTGCTGAGAGTAAGTTGAGCCCGTCGAGCTGGGCGGCGAGGTCTTCGGCTGGGGTTTGTTTGAACTCCGCTGGTGTCTTGCCCTGCATTAGTTGGTTGTAGACCGACTCAAGGAAGGCGACTTTGGCCTTGAGCTTCGGGTTGGCTTTGGCTTCCTTTTGCAACTTCGGCAAGTGCTTTTCAATGGTTGCACCGTCCGCGAGGGCAAGCTCGGTGTTGATAACCTCAATGTCGCTTTGTGGGTCAACGGTGGTCGTGCCGTCGGCGCGCTGAATGCCGTCGTTATGGAAGGCGCGCACTACGTGACAGATGGCGTCACATTCACGGATGTTGGCGAGAAACTTGTTGCCCAGGCCTTCGCCCTTACTTGCGCCCGCCACTAGGCCAGCCACGTCGACAAACTCTACCGTCGCGGGGACGATTTTGCTTGCGCCGTAAATTTCACATAATTTAGTTAGTCGCGGGTCGGGCACGGGTACGATACCAGTGTTGGGCTCGATGGTAGCAAAGGGGTAATTTGCCGCCAGCACCTCAGAATTAGTGAGGGCGTTAAAGAGGGTAGACTTGCCAACGTTTGGCAGCCCCACAATCGCAATTTTTAACATAATATTATTTTAACATGTTTTATAATTTATTGCGTTTTTGATTACGTTTATGTTATAATTACGGTATGAATTTTGGTAAATCGGTGGGTAACTTTTT
>CAMUOM010000012.1 GCA_947090635.1 uncultured Candidatus Saccharibacteria bacterium
GCCGTGGTCGGGTCGGCGGTGCGCCCCACGCGCCCACAAACTTGGGCAATCAGCTGGAAAGTACGCTCGTGTGCGCCAAAGTCGGGCAGGTTAAGGCCGGCGTCGGCTTGCACCACACCCACCACGCCAAGTTTGGGCAGGTCGAGCCCCTTGGCGATGGTTTGCGTGCCAATGATAATGTTGATGTTGCCGTCGCGCAAGTCAGCGTAGCGGTCTTGCACTTGTGCGCCCGCGGCGGTGTCACTGTCAAAGCGCGCCACAGTGGCGGACTTGAACAGTTTGTGCACCTCCTCCTCGATGCGCTTGGTGCCGATACCCTTATTTCTGATGTCGATACTCTGACACTCAGGGCACTTGAGGAAGGGCTTGGTGGCGTAGCCACAGAGGTGGCAGCGCAGTCGGAAGAGGTCGTGGTGCAAGGTGAGCGGTAGATAGCAGCGCGGACAAAGCGCCACCCAGCCGCAGTCTTGGCACATGGTGGTGCTGGCGGTGCCGCGGCGATTGTGAAAGAGAAGCACTTGACGGTGGGTGTCGCGCGCTTGGCACATGGCGTTGATGAGCGGCGTAGATAAGAGGCGACTCTCGGTGTGAAAGTTGTCGCGGCGTGTCATGTCAACAATTTGCACGGTCGGCGGCACGGCGCCGGGGCGAGCGAGCTGGTTGAGCTCAATAATTGGCCGCTGGAAGTGCTGCGCAAGGTAGTAGTCGGTGATGGACGGTGTGGCGGAGCCTAGAACTAGCCGCGCGCCGGTGAGTTGGCGTAGCTGGCTGGCGACGGTAGAAGTGAGGTAACGCGGCGCGGAGTCTTGCTTGTATGACGGCTCGTGGCACTCATCCACCACAATCAGCCCGAGATGTTGCACGGGCATGAAGAGGGCGGAGCGTGGCCCCACCACGACCAGTGGTTCGGTGGCGGTCAAAATGTAGTGCCAGATGATGACTTTTTCGGCGGCGGTCAGGGCAGAGTGGACGGTTACTACGTGCGGGAAGGTCTGGCGAAACTCTGCCACTAGCTGGGCAGTGAGGGCAATTTCGGGCACCAAGATAATCACCGACTGCCCGCGTTGCAAAGTCGCTTGCGCCACGGCCTTGTAGACGTTGGTTTTACCACTGCCGGTGATGCCGTGGAGCAGGCTAGTGCCGGTTTGAGCGAGAATTTGTTGGACGGCGGCTTGTTGCGCCGCGTTGAGGGGTGGTGTAGTCAGCGGTTGTGGTGCCGGCTCGGCGTAAGGCTTGATGCGTTTGCGGTTCAAGCGCGTGGGCAGCATGGTTTGCCATGCCGCGCCGCCATTGACGGCGTAGTAGTCGCGTAACCATTGTTGCAAGTCGACTAAGGCAGCGGGCAGCGGCTGGGAGTAGACCACGCGGCAGATGGGCTTGTAGTTAATCTTGCGCCCCTTGGCGTCAGTGAGCGGCGGGTCTGTGACGGGCTTTAGCACCACGCCCAAGCGAGTCTTGGTTTCGCCCACTGGTACCTCAACAATCAGCCCGCGCTCTAGCGGTTCATCTGCCGTGTAAGTCAGCTCGCCGCTCCAGCGCCCTATGTCTCCTACCATCGACACCAAGTAATACATACCTAAATTATACAACACCCCGCACCGCGCCTATAAAATATAAGCGCATATGTTATAATGGATATATATAAAAAGGAGCCAGCCAATGAGTAAGATGATAACGCCAGAGGATGTTTTACGGGTATTACTAGAATTACAGTCTCTCGATGAAGATTCGGGTGACGTTATTACTAATCTCAAGGCGCAAAAGTTGCTCTATTACGTACAGGGCGTGGCGTTAGCCAAGCTCAACCAACCGATGTTTCAGGAGGATTTTGTGGCATGGCAGTACGGGCCGGTGATAGTTCGGCTGTATAACGAGCTTAAGCAGTTTGGCCGGAATCAAGTTGAGCTGCCACCCGTGACTGGCTCGGTGGAAGATAAATTCAGCGACGAACAACTAGGCGTCATTGCTTCAGTATACAAGACCTTTGGCCAGTTTTCGGCTTGGAAGTTACGCGACATGACGCACGCCGAGGCGCCTTGGCTAGACGTCAACATTAACGACACGATACCAAAGGCCTCAATCGAGAAATTCTTTAAGGCAAGATACTGCAATATCCCGGTATGCCAGTAAACCGCTCTAGCCGTCTTCGTCGGGCGTATCAGCGCGCAAATAACAGTGGTGACATCATATCGCCCGATTTGTTGAATTCACAGGACGATAACGACTATGTTTTAGTGTCATTCCAGTATTTGCAAAAAGGCTACGATTTGGATGATAAAAGTCTCACGAAAGACCATCGGGCGAATTTGTTGAGCAAGCTGGTGTTAATTACGCAGTCAACTTGGACGACGCTTTTAATGACTTCGAAACGGAGTGGATTTGAGATGATGGAACGCGCTGAAACAAAGTTGCGTCCTAGAGGTGTAACGGATGATGTCAAAAAGTTTATAGTGGCGCGCTTTTCTTCGCAAAAATGTCGCTTGATTGGTTTTCGACGGGACAATGTGTTTTTTGTTTTATATATTGACGCGAAGCTTACTGCCTACAAACATTAAGCCTGCGGGCGGTGTGATATAATAGGAGTATATGGATACTAGTATTTACGAGGAAAAATTTGCGGGGGTAGCAGAGCACTTCGCAGAAGAATTAAAGAAGGTGCGCACCGGTCGTGCTCACCCAGACATGCTAAGCGGCGTGCGGGTTGAGGTTTACGGCACTAAGATGCCGCTCAACCAAGTGGCTAGCATCACAGCTAAAGAGGCCACGCAGATTTTGGTGACCCCATTTGACGTCGCCAATGTACAGGCCATCTCAAAGGCCATCAGCAGCGACCCAAGTTTGGGCTTTAACCCAAGCGACGACGGCCGCAACGTACGCGTGCCAATTCCACCGCTCACCGAGGAGCGCCGCAAGGAGATTTCGCGTCAAGTCGATGCTAAGGTAGAAGAGTCAAAGATTGCCTTGCGTAGCATCCGCGACGAAGCCCGCAAAGCCATCAAGGCTGCCAAGCAAGCCAAGGAGATTGGCGAAGACGACCAGAAGCGCCTTGAGGCGGGTATTGACGACAGCCTCAACAAGACGGTTGCGAAGCTCACCAGCCTTGCCGCCGACAAGCAAACTGAAATCATGACAGTTTAGAGGCAGCCATGGCCGACGTACCGCAGCATATTGGGTTCATCGTGGACGGTAACCGCCGCTGGGCGCGCGCTCGCGGCTTGACGACCGAGCAGGGGCATAAGCGCGGGTTTGAGGTGCTAAAGCAAATGGCATACGTCGCCCGCGACCGCCAGATTCCGTATGTCAGCGCCTACATCTTTTCCACGGAGAATTGGCAGCGCAGCAAACCAGAGGTGGACTATCTGATGCGCCTGTTTTTACAGGCGTTTCAGCACGACCTCAAGCAAATGATACGTGACGGCTTTAAAATTATCTTTTTAGGCAGTAAAGACCACGTCAGTCAGCCAATTTTGCGCGCCATCGCCGCTGCCGAAGCCGATTCAAAGGCTAACACCGGCACTACGCTAGCACTGTGCTTTAATTACGGTGGGCAGCAGGAGATTGCCGACGCTGCGCGCCAGCTTGCAACTGAGGCGCAGGCGGGTAAGCTTGACCCGAAAACCATCACACCGCAGACGGTGTCGCAAGCCATTTACCATCCTGAGCTGCCGCCGCTTGACTTTGTGGTGCGCACCAGTGGTGAGGAGCGGGTGAGTGGCTTTATGCTGTGGCGCCTCGCTTACGCCGAATTTTTGTTCGTCAAGGTTAACTGGCCAGAGATGACGCCGGCGCTGCTGGACGATTGCTTGGCCGAGTATGCGCGGCGGCAACGCCGATTTGGCAAATAATTAACTCGCTTGTGCTATAATAGAATTTGATTAATTAGGAGGGAAATGAATTTAGCTTGGTGGCAGATTATCTTAGGGGCGATTGTAGGGCTGATTATATTGGTGATTCTCGTGGTGATTCACGAGCTCGGTCATGCCATTGCCGCCATTCGGAACGGCGTTGAGGTTGAGGAGTTTGGCATTGGCTTTCCGCCGCGCGCGTGCCAAATTGGCGAGTACAAGGGGACTAAAATTACCCTAAACTGGCTGCCACTGGGCGGTTTTTGCCGGATGAAGGGCGAGAGCGACGACGCCAAAGAGCCGCACAGTTACGGTGCCGCCAGCCTCTGGGCGAAGACCAAGATTTTGCTTGCGGGTGTGTGGATGAACTTCTGGACGGCGGTGGTAATATTTGCTATTTTGGCACTCTTTGGGATGCCAAAGCTTGTGCCCGACCAGTTTGCCATGAAGGAAGATTATCACGGTACGGCGGGCGAAGTTTCAGTGGTTAAGGTGATGAAAGACACAGTGGCAGCGCATGCCGGCGTGCAGAAGGGTGACCGCGTGCTGAGTATCAACGGTACAAATGTCGAGTATTCGATCGAGGTGCCACGGTTAGTGTACAACTTAGCGGGCAAAGAACTCAACCTTGTGGTGCGGCGGGGCAACGCCGATAAGTCGTTTAAGTTGCAGCTGCCGGCACAGGCGTCAGCCGGCCACGGCATACTTGGCATTGCAACCTCAGATAGCAAGCCGGCGACGATTCGCGCCACGTGGAGCGCACCGCTAGTGGGCTTTATTGACACCTTGCAGCTAATGTGGCTCACCATTGCGGGCATCTTCGGTATGATTGGTAATCTCTTCACTGGCCTCTGGGGGCTGGTGACGGGCGCCGGCGCCGGTGGCCGGTTAGCTTCGGTGGCGCAGGGCGTGGCTGGACCAATTGGTATCTTGGGTGTTATCTTCCCGACTGCCATGGCGAGCGGTCCGAGCATCTTACTCTACATTTCTGGCATGATTGCGGTGTCGCTGGCGGTAATGAACCTGCTACCGATACCAGGGCTAGATGGTGGCCGCTGCTATCTCACTTGGGCGTATCACGCGCTGAAGCGCCCGTTGACGAAGGAAAAAGAAGAGAAAATTGTCGGTTACGGCATGCTCTCATTGTTTGGTTTAATGATTTTGGTGACATTAGTCGATGTTTGCAAGTTATTCAAATAAATGGCGTCAGCTCAAGTCGCCCGTCGCGCCGCAGGGTGAAGACGCCGCCGACCACGCGGTGCGAGAGCTGTGTCACCGCGCCTCTTGCTTGCTCAGAGTCTTCATGTGGATGGCTTGGGCGATGGCCTGTGTGATTTTTGGCGAGATTGTGGCCGAGTTGCTCATCAAGAAAAAGCTGCTTAATAGTTTGCTGTTGTGCCAGCTTATCAATTACATTGTGACATTGGGGTTAATGCTCGGCGTGCCGTATCTTTGGCATAAGCTGCGTCATCACCCAGCAAAGTTCTGGGCTGAGGTCGGCTTGGGTGGCTTGCCGCGTTCGTCAGATGCCGCGCTGACGGCTAAAATGATTCTACCGTACTATGCCATGATTATTATTGCTGGTGTCGTGCTTCAGTTGGTGGCGCCAAATTTGGTGAATGAAAAGCAGCACATTGTGACCGACAACAGCCCGCTGGGTCTGGCTAGTATGATTAATTCTAACGAGATGTTGATCATCTTGGCGCTGTACTTAATCGTAGCGGTGATGGCGCCAATCGCAGAAGAGATGATATTCCGTGGCTTTTTGTACACCAAGCTGCGCCGTGTGGTGGGGGTGGCCAACGCCATGCTCTGGGTGTCGCTGGTGTTTGCCTTGGCGCATGGTCAAGTGGCGGCGGGAATGGTGACATTTATTCTGTCGATGTGTAACTGCTATATGCGCGAGAAGACGGGACGGATTTATCCGGGCATTTTTCTACATATGATGTGCAACACAATTGCGCTGACGCTACAGATAGCGCTCCTGCATTAAATAGACTAGTCAAGCCATGGGTAAATGTGCTAAAATGGAAGGCATGAAACGCACTGAATTATTTACCAAGACGAGCAAAACGGTACCAGCAGACGAGACTTCATTGAATGCTCAACTGCTCATCCGCGCGGGGTTCGTTCATAAGGAGATGGCAGGGGTATACGCCTTCTTGCCACTGGGGCTACGCACGCTCGAAAAGATAAAGGCGATTATTCGCGACGAGCTGACCAAGGTCGGCGGGCAAGAATTGCTGATGACTCACTTGCAGCCGAAGGCGCTGTGGGAGACCACCACGCGGTGGGACGACAAGGTGGTAGACATCTGGTTCAAGACGAAGCTGCAGACGGGCGAAGACATTGGTCTTGCTTGGTCACACGAGGAGCCAATTATGAATATGCTTCGTGAATATGTTCACAGCTACAAAGACTTACCAGTGGCGGTGCATCAGTTCCAGACCAAGCTGCGCAACGAATTGCGCGCCAAGGCAGGCATTATGCGCGGCCGCGAGTTCCTGATGAGTGACATGTACAGTGTGCACGCGACCAAAGAGGACCTCGACCGCTTCTATGAAGAAGTCAAGCAGGCGTATTTGCGAGTGTACGACCGTCTTGGCATTGGCGACCAGACTTACGTAACTTTCGCCTCTGGTGGTGCCTTCACTAAGTTCAGTCACGAGTTCCAGACTATTTGTGATGCCGGCGAAGACTGGCTTTACCTAGACCGCGTGCGCAACATCGCCGTAAATGAAGAGGTGCTGGACGACGCGGTGGCAGAGCTGGGCCTCGATAAGAGCAAGCTAGAGCGTGTCCGCAGCGCAGAGGTGGGCAACATCTTCAACTTCGGCACCGACAAGGCGGAACAGATGGGTATCACCTTTATGGACCAAGACAACCAGCCAAAGCCATTCTGGTATGGTTCGTACGGCATTGGCGTGACCCGCGTGATGGGCGTGATTGCCGAGCTCTTTTCCGACGACCGTGGCCTCGTGTGGCCAGATAACATCGCGCCGTATCGCGTGTACCTCGTATCGATTGGCGACAGTGAGCCAGTACAAAAATCGGCCGAAGCGGTGTATAATTTATTGCAGTCCAAGGGCATTGAAGTGTTGTGGGATGACCGCGACGCTCGCCCAGGCGAGAAGTTTGCCGACGGCGACTTGATGGGTATCCCGCATCGCGTGGTGATTAGCCCGAAGACCGTGGCAGCAGATAAGGTAGAATACAAGGCTCGCACGGCGGCCGACGCTGAAGCGTTGACGGTGAGCGAGTTAGTTGAACGATTGACTAAGAAGTAGAAGGAGGAGAAATGAAGAAAATTTTTCACATTACGGCCGCTGGTAAGCGGGAACTTGAAGACGAACTCAAGAGCTTGATTGATTCGCGCCCAGACGTGGCAGAAGAAATTGCCACCGCGCGCGCTCAAGGCGACCTTTCAGAGAACGCGGAGTACACTTCAGCCCGTGAGCGCCAGAATCGCGTGGAGAGCCGCATCGCGGAGATTGAAGAGATTCTGAAGGGGGCGAAGATTATCGCCTCTGATGGCGACGGTACGGTTAGCCTTGGCGACACTTTGACGGTGGAGAGCAACGGCGTTCAGACCGAGTACCAGCTGGTGGGTGCGATTGAGGCTGACCCGCTCAACAACAAAATCAGCCACGAGTCACCACTTGGTTCAGCCTTGCTTGGCAAGAAGGTGGGCGATACCGTGACCGTCAAGACCCCGAAGGGCGAGCGACAGTATACGATTGTCTCATTGCTATAGTTATAAATTAGAGCAAAAATAAAGGCGCTACGATGGTAGCGCCTATTATAGTTAAGTTATCACATGGTTTTCCAGTAATAAACGGTGTGGCTGTTATCCGATTCGATTGGGTCAAGTAAGACGACTACGGCGAGTCGCGCGTTGTTGCCAAACGAAGTGAGATAAATCAACTCGGCGCCGTGGCCGTTTGCAGTGTACTTTTTTGGTACTTGCAGATAGAGGCACATGGCAGGGGCTAGCTGTCTTGCGAGGCGCTTTGGATAATCCATGGCGCAGTTATCAATGTCTTTCGACAGGGCACGCAAGAAGTCGTCACTTGGCATAAAGGCGGTGGCCTTTTGCTTGCAACTCTCGAGGTCGATACCATCAAGGACGGTGGTGAACTTGGGGTAATCTTTGGCGATGTCGTCAACGCAATATTTAATATTGACCGCTGGGCAGTCAACAAAGGCGTGAACAAAGCGCGAACTTTTGTGGTGACGCTTGTCGTAAACCAAGCTGTGGCAGGCGGAGAGTGACTCTCTAGTGTGCGCCTCGGCGCCGTGCTTGATGCCCGAGTCTTCGCGCTCAAAGAGCTTATGGACATTGCGCATTAGCCGGCTAAGTGGGTGATTTGACTGCATAGTTATCTCCTCCTTTTGTGATAACGGTAAGGTGCGATCAAATGATACTCTATTATAGTGCCATAAAAATGTGTAATTGTCAAGAGGCGGACGGCAATTATGGTCAGATGTAGAAAAATGTTGACATGTGGCAGGTAATATGATATATTTAGATTGGTTCAGATAAAACTGAACTTCTTCGGATAGGCGAGTATGGGTTTGGCTATTACACGCAGTCGAACCTAGTTCATTAGATAAAAGGAATGATTATGCAGATAACCTCTATTGGTAATCTGTATTATTACGTAGGAAGTTGCCGTTACCGGTAATTGCGGAGTGGAGGTTCATAGACTCTCCTTTATCATCGGCCTTTGGCGGGCAATCAGCTTCTCGTAATGTACATGGGTAACCTGCTAGGCACGACCAATCCATCTTGTGGGTTGTGATGACATCGTGCCTAGTAGGTCACTTACTTTCCTGAGCCGTTGCGGCGTGATACTTATTTATTTTTTATTAATAATATTGCCGCTACGCTGTTTACCCCCATTTTGGGGGTTATTTTTTACCTAAGCATTATTGACAAATTAAGCTTAATGTTGTACTATAAGACTGTTCCAGAGAGTCTGGGATGTTCTTTGGTGATTGGAGTGAAACATGTCACAACGTTGCGAATATGCTAAAGCATATGAAGAGGGCAGAATTGCTAACGCTAGTAAACCAACCCTACTTGGTAATTGTAGCCAGCCCGCTATTTGGTACCTAAGTGGCACCAACATAGCACTTTGCTACTATCATAAAAAGTTAGCCGAAGGTACGATTGGCTCATATACTGCTTAACTGATATCCAACTCCATGGTCAGCCAAGGCTGACGCCCGGGCGGCTTAGCCGCCCTTTTTTAGTGGTCGCGAGCAGGGCGATGGGCGAATCTGAAAAAAGTAAGCGGTTATGCTTGCAATCTGAATATAGTATGATACAATTAATATAGTTTAGCGTTGCTGCTGAACTAACCATATCTAGGGTCTAGCTAGCTAGACCAGCTCATTATAAACCCATTAGTTAGGAGGTGGGCCTATTGACTACCTCTATAATTTGGATAGAGTATTGTTAATCTAATTATGCTGCATGAGACATGAAGTATCATTATCAATGCGTGGGCTATGAGTCTTATCTGTAAGGTCAAGCATTTATCTTGCACGGTAACTAAGCTCCTTTGATATATATCAAGCACAGGCTCATAGCCCATTTATTCAATAACTAGATTTAACTTGTTGTATTACAACTTAATAGCGTGGCTAATTATTTTATTATATATAAAGTATTTATCCTTTGCTATAATTGTATAGCGTATCTTCTTTCTTGTTAAAAACTTATTGGGTATTACACCGCCTTAGCCGATACTGATTTCATTGAGTTTCCTTTGCCATGGGTCAGTGTCCGCTAAGGCGGCTTTTTCTTTTGTATTATTTAGTATTATTGGGCATTAGACACTTGTTGGCGGAAGTAGCGGCAGGGCAATAACAGAGTTAGGCAGTATGGCAAATTGGCAAATATTGCAAATTGATGCTATAACTATTGACATTTTAACGCGCTTGTGGTAGTATAATAAATGTTATGAAGAACAACACAAATAAATCAACCAAATCAAACAAATGTCAAAAAGTTAATAAGAGCACCAAGACCGTCGTCGCCGAGCAGGAAGTTGACCGCGCACGCGTCAACGCTCTCTCAAACGAGATTGTCAAGAATAGCGTCTTGTTTGGCTCACTAATGGTCAACCTCTTTGTTTTGACCGCCTTCATGTTGGCCGTGACCGATGCGCCAAGCGCCCAAGCCTTAGGTAGCTTGATTGCCAGCCTTTAAACTTTTTAACATTAAATCCACTAACTTTGACCCCGACCCCTGGTCGGGGATTTTGGTTGGGGCGGGGTAGTGTGCAAATTAACAACACAATTTGACAGGCGGTTATATCTGTTAAATGCCTATTTTTTCCACATATACGCGTCCAAAATGGCGGCTTGTGGGTAAAAATGTCAAAAAAAGACTTGCATGTGGGGCGTGGTGGGTAGTATAATTAAGTCAGTGGAAGAAAAGAAACAACCACGAACATAAAAACAACCAAGCTAACAAAAAATAGTTGATTGTACCATACCAAATGAGCAAAGTTGATTACTTCGAACGCAAGCTAGACGACAAACATCGTCTGACCATCCCAGTAGAATTACGGGGTGAATTTGCGAGCGGCGTAGTCATCACCCGCGGCTTTGGTAAGTACTTGCATCTCTATGCGAAGGAAGTTTGGGATAACGAAATGGAATCTGCATTGCAGGGTAACATCTTGGACGAGCACATTGCCGACCTAAACGTTAAGTTTCGGGCTGGCAAGTCAGAAGCTGAGATGGACGCCAAGCAGGGGCGGATTACCATTGAACAGCACCTACTTGATTACGCCAAGATTGACCGCGACGTGGTTGCCATCCGGGCGGGCAAGTATTGGCGGTTGACTGCGCAAGCAGATTAACAATTTAATAATATGGTTCTTTTGACCCTAAAGGTCAAAGGAGCCAACGAAAGCACCTTAACAGAGGACACATACGTGACAACCAGCTGGAGCGCGGTAGCCAGACCGAAGTACCGTCGCACTAGAAGGGAACATTTCCTTTAAAATTCCACCTCACACATAAGTCTCTCATTACACTGGCGGCTAATTCACACCTAGCCAGAGCAGTGTTACAAAAATTAACACAAACAATCAAACAAAAACTGGTTGTTGCATATGTGTCCTCCGTAACAAGAGTAATGAATAATCCACCACAACAACTTCATATTCCTGTGCTTTTCGCGGATACATTAGCTTTGCTAAACCCGCAGCCAAACGAACACTACCTTGATTTAACTGCCGGTTACGGTGGTCATGCTAAGGGAGTTATTGCTCGAATTGGCACGGCGGCAAATGCGACCTTGTGCGATCGCGATGCCTTTGCTATTGCTAATCTAGCCCCGCTAAAAGAGCAGGGTGCTCAACTCATACATAGTGACTACCTGTCAGCGGCGCAACAGCTGCTTGAGGCAGGCAAGACTTTTGATATGATTTTGCTTGACTTGGGTGTCAGTTCTGTGCAGCTGGACCGAGCCGAGCGCGGCTTCTCATTTATGCATGACGGGCCGCTTGATATGCGTATGGACCAGAGCCAAGACCTCACGGCCGCGACTTTGGTGAACCGCTATAGCGAGCGTTACCTGATTGACATCTTTGAGAATTATGGAGAAATGGGACAGCGAGAAGCTGCGAAAGTGGCGCGGGCTATTGTAGTGCGACGAAAGCAGCAGCCGTTTACGACGACTGCCGACCTCGCCGACGTGATTCGAGTTGCCATTGGCGAACTTGACCACGGAAAACACCACAAGGTACACCCGGCAACGCGCGCTTTCCAAGCCTTACGGATTGCGGTGAATGACGAGCTAGGCCAGCTGGAGCGGACTTTGCCATTAGCGGTGAAGCTGTTAAACAGCGGTGGCCGATTAGCCATCATCTCATTTCATAGCCTAGAAGACCGATTGGTGAAGCGCTTTATGCGTGACCACGCCGACGCCTTCGACTTACCGCTAGTTACTTTGACCAAGAAGCCAATTGATGGTGCTATTAATGACGTTTCCAATCCGCGTGCTCGTAGCGCAAAGCTACGCGCCGTATTGAAAAAATAAACAAAAATAAGAAAGGAGCGATATGCCAATCAAAGTTAGTGGTCGTAGCTACGCTCACAACATCGTTGTCCGCCGCGTTAAGTAGTAACTAAGGCAGAAACGGGGTCTGCCCACCAAAAGGGCAGGCCTGGTTGTGATAAAACAAACACTTAAAACAAACATTACATGCAGAACTGCGTGGATTACGCGTTAGTCCGCGGTGTTTTGCATGTAATCATGTGAATTGCGAGAAACAAAAAGTCAAATTAAAAAAGAAAGGAACAACTAGGCAGATGGCAATTTCGAGAAGACAGTTCGTATCGACCCGTGCGACTGTACGTGCCGCGGCACCAGCTTACGCTGGGGCGTCCATGTGGGGCCGTAACCAAAATTTAGTAAAGTTTAAACCCTCATCGAGCATGGGC
Source organism: uncultured Candidatus Saccharibacteria bacterium (assembly GCA_947090635.1). Classification (GTDB taxonomy): domain Bacteria; phylum Patescibacteriota; class Saccharimonadia; order Saccharimonadales; family Saccharimonadaceae; genus Nanoperiomorbus. The sequence continues at coordinate 12,309 of CAMUOM010000012.1, forward strand.
ACCATGGCCAACATTGCTGCCATTGTTCTATTTACTGCGCTGCTTGGAATGATATATTTAACTCAACTGAGTAAAACCGGGTCATTTAGTTACGAAATTAATAAGATTAACCGTCAAAAGACGGAGCTGTCCGCTCAGCGCGACAACTTGAAGGTTGAGAATGCGCGGTTGCAGTCACTCAACACCATTAAAAATAGCGAAGTGGCCAAGCAAATGACCGCACCGGCTAGCACTGATTATGCCGAATAGCGCGCCGCTTATGGTATAATTGTAGTATGAACCAATGGTGGGGTAGCCAGACGAGAGCGAGCCGAGTAGCGTGGTTGCTACTCTTTATTTTGGCGATTTTTAGTGTGCGGCTATTCTACATTCAGGTAATTAAGCATAAAGAATATCTCACTAAGGCGGATAACATGCAGACTGACCGCCAAGTTTTACCTGCCGTGCGAGGGCAGATTTATGTGCGTGACACGGACGGCAACATCGCGCCACTGGTGTTGAACCGTACGGTGTACACTTTGTTTGCTGACCCTTCAGAGGTGAAGGATGTCAACAAGGCGCGCGAACTGGTGCGCCGCGTGGCGGGTGATAAGTTGGTGCAGAAGAACGACCCGCTGGGCAAGTTGGGTGACAAGAACCGCCGTTATGTGGTGCTGGCGCAAGAGCTGACGCAGCAGCAGGCGGAGGCGATTCGCAAGGAGAAGCTCTCTGGCCTCGGCTTGAAGCCGGCAAGCCAACGCGTGTACCCCGAGGGCGCGCTTGCGGCGCAGACGTTGGGCTTTGTTAACGCAGACGGCAAAGGTCAATATGGGGTAGAGCAGGCGCTGGACGGCCGCTTGGGTGGCAAAGCAGGCTTGCTCAAGACTGTGACGGACGTCAGTAAGGTGCCGCTGACTATTGGTACAAATGATGTCAGTATCCCTGCGAAGGACGGCGAAAATATTGTGTTGAGTATCGACCGTAACGTGCAGTCGCAGGCGGAGGAGACGCTGGCGGCGGGGCTGAAGGACGCCAAGGCAACCACTGGTAGCATGGTAGTGATGGACCCACAGACGGGGCGGGTGCTAGCGATGGCGAACTTCCCGAGTTACAACCCTGAGCAGTACCGCAAGGTGGACACGCCGGCGGTGTATAAAAACAACGTGACGATGAACGCTTACGAGCCGGGTTCAGTGATGAAGCTGTTTACAGTGGGCGCGGGGCTGGATTCGGGCGCAATTACGCCGCGTTCGACCTTCCTTGATACCGGTTGTGTGCAAGTTGATGATGCCAAGATGTGTAATGTGGAGCGTAACATTGACGGCAAGATGATGACGCCGATGAACTTGCTGGAATATTCACTTAACACTGGTGCGGTGTGGGTGCTGCAGCAGATGGGCGGCGGTAGCATCAACCTTGCGGGGCGGCAGAAGTACTACGGTTATCTGACAAAAAATTATCGCTTCAACCAGCCGACGGGCATTGAGCTGGCGCATGAGGCGGACAGCGTGATTTTTAAGCCCGACATGAACCGCGGCCCGCGCGTGTTGTATGCCAACATGACCTTCGGGCAGGGCGAGCAGCTGACGATGATTCAGGTGATTTCGGCATTTAGTGCAGTGATTAACGGTGGTAATTACTACAAGCCGACGGTGGTGCTTGGCTCGTACGATATAAACACGAACAAGCTGACCGAGCAGAAGCCACAACTGCTGCAGGGCAACGTGCTGGCGCCGCAGCACTCGTACGACTTGCGCGACATGTTACAGCAGGCGCGTTACTTGGGCGCCAAGGGCAAGCTGCGCGACAACGGTTACTTTGTGGGCGGCAAGTCGGGTACGGCGCAGAAGATTGACCCAGCCACGGGCAAGTATTCTCACACCTTGACCACCGGTACTTACATTGGCTTCGGCGCCGACAAGACAAAAGTGCCAAAGTATGCCATAATGGTACGTGTAGATGACGCCCATAACGGTGGCTATGCCGGTTCGGCAGCCGCCCAGCCAATCTTCGACAAGATGAGTAATTTTATGATTCAATATCAAGGAGTGTCAAAATGAGTGATGTATTGCGCGCCCTCGTCGGCCCGCTAGTCAAAATATTTACCTTAGGGGTAGGCTCGTTTGTGTTGGCTATGTTGCTGACACCGCTGTATACCTACTTTGCGTATAAGTATAAGTTCTGGAAGCAGATGCGCCACGACGCCATGTCGGGCGGGGAAGCCAAGGTGTACGAGAAGTTGCATGCCGCCAAGCACCGCCGTCACATCCCAACGATGGCTGGCCTGATTTTTGTGCTGGCCGTGGTGATTACCACGCTGTGCGGCAATTTGTCGCGCGAACAGACGTGGCTACCTCTGGTGGCGTTAGTAGCTGCCGGCGCGGTTGGACTGGTTGACGATGTCTTTAATATCCGGTCGCACGGCAAGGGCGTGGCGGGTATGCGCGCGCCAGTGAAGTTTGCGCTGATTACACTGATTGGCTTGGTACTCGGCTGGTTCTTCTGGGCTAAGCTGGGTGTGCACACGGTACACGTGCCGTTTGTTGGCGCGTGGGACGTGGGAGCGTGGATGATTCTTATCTTCGCCTTTGTCGTGGTGGCTACCGGTAATGCGGTCAACATTTCCGACGGTTTGGATGGCTTGTCGGGCGGCCTAGCGGCGATTTCGTTCTGCGCTTATGCCGTAATCGCGTTACTTGACCACAAATTCGGCTTGGCGGGCTTTTGCTTTACCATCATGGGCGCGCTTGTGAGTTACCTCTGGTTCAATATCTATCCGGCACGGTTCTTTATGGGTGACGTGGGCTCGTTTTCACTCGGCTGTTCATTGGCCGTGGTGGCGATGCTGACTAATACGCTGTTTATCTTGCCAGTGGTTGGCATCGTGTTCGTACTAGAGACGGGTTCGGTGATTATTCAGTTGACATCAAAGAAGCTGCGCCATGGCAAGAAGATTTTCTTGTCGGCGCCGGTGCACCATCACCTTGAGGCTATTGGTTGGCCAGAGACCAAGGTGACCATGCGCTTTTGGCTGATTGGCGTGGTGTTTGCCGTGATTGGCCTCGTGATGGCGTTGGCTGGCGGCAATATAATGCATTAAATTAATTTGAGTTAAGGGTCGGGTGTACAGTAATAAACCAAGAGAAATAGGGGCAGACGCGCTGATTGCAGCTGGGTTGGATTGGCTGCAGCGGTTTTGGCGCACACTGTTGAGTGGCGGCAAGGCTGACCGCGTGCCACGGCTGGATTTGACGCGCCGGCACCGACCTGACTATTGGATTACGCTGTTGACGTTGCTACTGGCGACAATTGGCTATGTGGCGATGTTCTCGATTTTGCCGGCTATCACGCACGGCAATAACGACCAGTCGAATGCGTACATGCTGAAGCAGCTGGCGTTTCTTGCGGTTGGCGTAGTGGCGTTTGTTGCGGCGACGCGTTTGCCACTCGATGTCTTTCGCCGCTACGGCGCGCGGCTGTTTGTAGTGGCACTGGTGATTTCGCTGGCGTTACCACTACTAGGGCTACTGCATGTGCCAATTGCGCGGTGCGCCTTGGGTGCTTGCCGTTGGTATCGCTTGGGGCCACTTGGTACGTTTCAGCCGGCGGAGTTATTAAAGTTGGGCGCGGTGCTGTTTACTGCTAATATTTTGGCAACGGAGGCGCGGCGCGGGCGACTGAATAGCTGGGACACGGTTTGGCAGGTGCTAGTGGTGTTGATGCTGGTGATGTTCGTAGTGGTGCTGCTCCAGAAGGACCTCGGTACGGGCGTGGCGTTTGTGGGTGTCACGCTGATTGAGTTGGTGGTGTCGGGCATGCGCTGGAAGTATGTTTCGGCGGCGGCGCTGATTATTCTGGTGGCGGGCGTAGCTTCGATTATTGTGGCGCCGCACCGCTTGCAACGTATTTTCACCTTCGTTGGTAGTGGTACAGAGGAGACGAATTACCACATTAATCAGGCAATTTTGGCGCTCGGCTCGGGCGGCATGTTCGGGCGCGGGCTCGGTAAGTCGGTGCAGGCCTTCGGCTGGTTGCCAGAGGCGGTGAACGACTCGATTTTTGCCATTTGGGGCGAGATGATTGGTTGGATTGGCAGTGTGGGGCTGATTGTCTTGTTCGCGGGTCTGCTTTATGTCATCATTCGTAAGGTTGATTATTTGGAGAATTATTATTTGCGGCTGGTGCTTGGCGGAATTTTTGGTTGGCTAGCGGCGCACGTTTTAATGAACATTGGCGCGATGACGCACATGATACCTCTGACGGGCATTACTTTGCCATTGGTGTCAATCGGCGGTACGTCGCTGGTGTTTATTATGCTGGTGCTGGGTATGGTGCTGAATATTTCGCGCTACACCACTTATCGGCGAGTGCATAACAATGGAGAGGAGGAGCGAGATGAAGATTTTATGCGTGGGCGGCGGCAGCGGCGGCCATATTACGCCAATCGTCGCGGTTATTAAAGATATAAAGCGAGAACATCCGCGGGCGGACATCACAGTGTGGTGCGACCGCAAGTTTATCAAGCAGGCACGCGGTTTGCTGGGCAAGGCGGTGCCAACCAGTGTAATTCCGGCGGGCAAGCTGCGCCGTTACGCTAATTTGCCGTGGTGGTATCGCTGGTTTAGTTTGTACCACATTGTGCACACGCACATTCCAAACTTAGTTGATTTGTTCCATATTGGCGCGGGGTTTGTGACAAGCTACTGTAAGTTGCGCCGGTTGCGGCCAGACGTGGTGTTTTGCAAGGGCGGTTATGTTTGCTTGCCGGTGGGCTTGGCGGCACATCTCTTGCATATACCTCTGGTGCTACACGACAGTGACACAGTGCCGGGGCTAACCAACCGCGTGTTGGCGCGTTATGCGCGGGCGATTGGGACGGGTGCGCCGGTTGAGAATTACCCGAGCTATCCAAAGTTGCGTACTAAGTACATTGGCATTCCGTTGCGGCCCGAGATTAAGCCGGTGAATGCCGCGGCGCAGCGCGAATTGAAGGCGAAGCTAGGCTTTGACCCAGAGCGACCGCTCGTGGTGTCGATGGGTGGTGGCTTGGGCGCGAAAGAAATTAACGTGGCGATGGCCTTGAATGCTCGCCAGCTCATCAAGCAGGGTGCCGACGTGGCGATGTTGATTGGTAAGGGGCGTAAAGTGACGCTGGACTTAAGCGATGCCGAGCGGAGGCACGTGCGGGTGCTGGAGTTTACTGAGCAAATTGCCGACTATATGAAGGCGGCGGACGTGGTGGTGACGCGCGCTGGCGCGACGACCATGGCGGAGCTAGCTGCGATTCGCGTGGCGACGGTGATTATTCCTTCGCCGTATCTGGCGGGCGACCATCAGACCAAGAACGCCAAAGTGTACGAGCAGGCGGGCGCAACAGTGGTGTTGGCGCAGCACGACGTGGAGCAGCAGCCGAAACTGTTAGGCAAGACGCTGGCGGAGCTGATTCGTGACCAAGGTCGGCGGCAGCAGCTCGCTAAGGCGTTGGGCGGCTATGCCAAGCCGCACGCCCTGCAAGACATGGCGCGGCTGATTTTGGACGCCACGCAGTTGCACGTACATTAATGGCGGCAGATTGTGGTAAAATAGAATTAAGATTATGTTTAATTTTCGGCGTGGGCAAGAGAAGCACTCGGAACGAGAGGCGCGGACGGATTTTAACGCCGCCGCTTATACGCGCGGCGTGACGCTGACGGGCTTTAAGAGTGAAAAGACGGCGCAGTTGGAGCGGCAGCGGTTGCAGCATCTAAAGTCGATGCAACGCCGGTTGACGGCGCTGTTTATGGTGGTCGTGGGGCTGGTGTTGCTCGGCTTGGCGCTGCTTGCGCAGTATGCCGGTTCAGTGGTGAGAGTGCAGACTGATGCACGGCTGGCCGCTACCGACCAAGCGCGCTACCTCAAATTAATTAACGATTATTATCAGACCAACCCGCTTGAGCGGTTCAGCTTTATGCGGCGCAATTCGGTGCTATTAAATTATTTACGCCAGCAGGCGCCTGAGGTGCTGAGTGTGGATGTGGTGCCGGCGGGGTTGATGCTGGCGCAGGCGAAGCTCTCCTTCCGCGCGCCGGTGGCGCAGTGGACGGCGAATGGCAAGACCAACTTTGTGGACGACAAGGGCGTGGTGTTCCAGCACAATTATTACGGCACCCCGCAGCTGACCATTAAGGACAACAGTGGCGCCAAGTCGATTAATGGCGTGGCGGCGCCGGCAGGGTTCTTGAGTTTTGTCGGACAGACGGCGACGGCGCTAGTGAAGCGCGGCATCAGCGTGCGGCGGGTGGTTGTGCCGAAGGGCGCGGCGCGATACGTGGAGCTCTATGTAGATAGCCGACAGTATCCGTTTAAGGCGCAAATTACGCGCCAGCCAGAATCAGAGGCGAGCGATATCGCAACTATGGTGCGTTACATCGACACGCATAATATTAAACCAATTTATGTTGATTGTCGTGTCGCCGGTAAGGCGTTTTGGAAGTAGCCGGTTAGAGGGCGGGGGAGTGACGTCGCAAAAATATTACAATATATTACAACACAAATGTCAAATATGTCAAATGACAGGACAGGCGATTTACTTGACGTCATGACGCTATTATGTTGTAATATGTTGGCGCAGTAAAACAATCCTGTGGAAAACTCCTGAGCCGCAGCGCCGAATTGATGTCGTTACCACTGTAATTTAGTTAGCAATATGTGAATCCTAGGCGTAGGATTTGTCTTTGGAGCTGTTAACGGCTAGTACTCGCCACCCCTGCAGGGCAGGCCCCTAGGCAATGGCGAAAATTAATTATTAAATATTGACGACAAAATTTATCAGAGGTACGACGGACGCGATGGGGTCGCCATTGTAGTAATATTAGCAATTAAATTAATTAAATAATTAAAATAGCTTGACAGAAAATTGCCGCCGCGCGCCGGATTTGGCTGATTTACCTAAAACTTGCCCGATTTGGGCGTTGGCACTCGTGGGTGTCTGACGCTAGATTGATACCGGATTGATACCGGTCGCGAGTCGAAAACCGGCCAAAAGTCCCCCGAAAATTGGTCCCGAAAATAACCCTTAAAATAATTATTGACGTCGGGTGTGTCAGGCTGTGAGCGAGAATTATTTTAATCGGGTGAGGTGTGCGAATAATTATTTAATTATTTTCCCCATTTTGGCGAAAGCCAGCCGCGGCGCCACAATTTGGCGTGACTTTATAGCTATCAGTGGTATGCGCCGCTTTAAAGTCGTTAAAAAACGTAAAACATACGTTGTGCGACGTAAAGCCCGCAAGTCAGGATGCGGTGATAGCGCCACCCCACCTCTGTAAAGTGAGCGCTGGCGGCGCGCGCAGACTGCCCCGCGAAAAAATGAAAAATAAAAATGCGACGCATCAAGTGCCCCGCGTGCCGAACTGTCTTTGGTGCGACCTCTGTTAAGCTGCGGTCTGCGCTAGCTCCCCCGATTTTAACTCCCCCTACTATGGCCGCACCCCCCTGCCAAAATCCTCCCTATTAGCCGTCTTGACTGGCTGCTACCTCTGTTAATTAGCTTGTTTTATGGTGGGTGGTGCGCCGCCCCACCTCTGCTTGGCTGTTATGGGCTACGGCTTTAGTAGCGGTGATACGGCTTGTCATAAGTTATGACGTGGCGTGTGACTACGTTATACCTGCGTGCCATGGGCTTGGGGTTTAGCTTTGTGTTAAGTAAAGTAACTTAGCTAGTCATTTAGCCATTTAAGGTGGCGTAATCATCGCGCGCGATGTGCTAAAAATTGTGCGACATTAACATAAAGGTATAATCATACGTCTTGAAAGCGTAAAGTTGATGCAGTTATGCGCCTTGCGGGCTGTTTTTGGCGCGTGCTACTTTTTAAGCGTGCCCGCTTGCTGTCGCGGGTTATTGGACTATCGCTATCATTGCTATCACCGTCCACACGCCGCGTGCAGCAGCTTAAGTGTGTTAGCGTGTTTGGCGGATTTTCTTAATCATGGCGCGCTCGGCGGCGACTCGCTCGCGGCGCTTGGCTTCATCGGCGAGTAGCTCTGTGTAGAGGATGGCGGACTCAGCCATCGGCTTTAAGACGCGGTGCATGGCTTCGCGTTCGGGCTCGGTCACCCAGAGGTGAAAGATGTTTTTGACGGCAATTTGCCGCGCCACGTACTGCAGCTGGTAGGGGACGTTGTCTGGCAACCACTGGCTGGCGTCGGATGAGGCCTTTTCGCTGTTGGCTTGTTTGGAGACGAGCTGCAATTCGAGTGGGTGATTGAAGAGCTCGTTGCGGTCGGCGCGAGTGAGGTTCTTCGCGCCCGTCACCCAAGCGTTACTGAGGGCGACCACGTGGTCAACATCAGCGCAGCGCGTGATGTCGTAGTAGGTGGGCATCACGAGGTGTTCGCCGTTGTACGGGCAGGTGAGTTCCCCTGCCTTGACCTGCCCTCGGCGGTCGAGCTGGTAGCTGTCGAGGTCGCGTCGCAAAATTTCTTGCCGTCGCTCGGTGTGGTTGTACACTTCGGCGTCGTAGTCATTAGACCGGTCAAAGCTGTGTCGCCGGTTGTAATTGGATTTGCTGGCTTTTGGCTTCACGTGGAGGCCAAGCAGCTCGTGCAATGCGATTTTAGCGAGGTATTGCGCGCTATCATTATCAAGCTGGCCAAACGCTAGCTCGGTTTTACGGTATAAGTCGTCGGGGCGCAATCTCATCTTATTATACTAACATATTTAGCCGTATTTGTCAAAGTAAGCCCCTCCCCATACGCGCTCCCCTGCTGGCAAATTTTTGCAATTGCTTGCAACTGAGGGTAATTTTTAGTAAAATAAAAGCATAAAGGAGACATCATGGCTAACACAAACGCAGTTTACGCAAGAATTGATACCGGTTTAAAAACAGACGCCGAGCAGATTTTGGGGCGGCTGGGGATTTCGCCGTCGAGTGCTATTCAGATGTTCTACAGCCAGGTGGTGTTGCAACAGGGTTTACCCTTTGAGCCGCGGTTACCAGTGCGTAAGCCGGTAGCGCTGAGTGACTTGTCTCGTGAGGAGCTGGACGCCGAAGTCCAGCGTGGCGTGGATGGCATTGCTGCGGGGCGCACTCATACTGCCGCCGAGGTGGACAAGTATTTTGCGGATAAATACGGCGTCACTGGCAGTGGCGAAGTGGCTAAATGAGGGCGTTAGGCCTGCTTGGCGGCGCGGGTGAGTACGTTTTTGAGTGACTTGCGTTCATCGGGGTTGACGCACAGGCCATACAGGTCTTTAATGACCACTTGGCGGACGGCGTACTGCGCCAGATAGAGCTTGTTAAATTTTCTTGGTAAGCCGAATTCGCGCCACATACCTGATTGGTCCATTGGCCACTCCTCAAAGGTATACGATTCCTTCTCTTGGTTGGCGCTTCTTGCAACAGCCTGCACCTCTAGGTCGTTGCCAAAAAGTTCGTGCCGCGCTTGCGGGCTAAGTCCGC
>CAMUOM010000013.1 GCA_947090635.1 uncultured Candidatus Saccharibacteria bacterium
TCAGGATAAAAAAGATGGCTACTCCAACTTTGCCAATGTCTGATAGTGAACTAAAAGTAGCACTAATCAGAGCACCCTTGGGGTGTGATAGAGCGGAGTTGCTTAATGCATGACAAAACACAACCATAAACATGGCGATAATGCGTAAAATTTCAAAACGTAGGTCGCGCGGTTTATTAGTTTCTTTGGGGCGATGGAAGACTTTTAAGATATTTAGCATTTATTAGCCACGTCTTATTAGCTTACGGTAAGTTTTTTCTATAACAGCGCGTCGCTTGCTACCGCGTGGTAGAAGTTTTTTGATAAATTCACGACGACGTGAACCGGTCGGTGCTAACTTATGGCGCCATGAGTAATGAATAACTGGTTTGGTTGGTTGGCCGGCGTGTGCAGCCAAGAAGAGTGGCCATAGTATGCTGGTTTGCATGGCGTGATAAAACTCTATCAAGAATGGCGAGCTAAAATCAGTAGTGAGGTTTGCTGGATAGAACTTGCCAATTTTATAATTGGTACTCATTGCTTTCCAGGCCTGCCCGAGGTCAACTGGCGCTAAAAAGTTAACGGTATGCACAACGCCCTCATTGGTTGGCAATTGGTAGTTCCAAGTGCTGTCAAGAAGGAGTGGTGATAACTTGAAACTGTTCATAATTACATTGTCGTTTTGGTTGGCTAGCTGACAACTAGTGCGGACAGTTTGATTGAGTGTGAGTTGGTTGCGGAGTTTGGCGAGGTCCAGCAACATGACACCAGTGTTGAAGTAATGGTCGAGGTCTAGCTTAAGGTAAGCCAGTTTATTGGCGTTGCTAACTGGCTGGTTAGCGTTAATGTCGTAGAGATAACCATAGTCCATAATGTTTTGCGCTGCAGCCAAAGGATGGTCACCGAGGTCAATATTATTTAACTCGCCTAAGTCAGTTTTGACCCAAGTATGCCAATCGAGGACGATGGCGCGATTAAATTCTGGAAGAAAATACGGTAATACAGCTTTTAGGTTGGCGGTTGCTGCTTCACCGCGGATTTCTTGCAATTGGTCGATAAAGTCTGCGAAGTTAGCGAAACGAATTGATACATCACTGTTGGCACTCTTTAGTAGCGATTGCTGAACAGATGATAGTAAATTATCTTTATAGGCAATTACAATGTCGTAACGTGAATGCTTGCGCTGGCTAATTAGTTGGCGCACAGTAGTTTCGAGGTAAAAAGATTGCTCTTTGGTACCACTAGTGAAGTTAATGACAATTGGCACTGCTTTGGCGATTGGCTTTAGTGGTGTAATTGGGTCGGTCTTTAATGCGTAAATCATTTGTAAATGCTGTACCTTAAGTTGTGGGTTAGTTTTCATAATGTAATAGATATATGCGCTGGTTAAAATTTCAGCAAGGTAGCCGTAGATGCGGTTGCCATTAATACTACGATTTGGTAAATCGGGCGCAAGTAGTTCTTCCATCTTCCTGAGAATAGTAAATTCAAAGTCGCACATGGCCTTGAAATAGCGTTTGCGCATGATGAACATATTGTAACCTAGGAAGGTATGGCCCCGCATGTATGCTTGGATATAAGGATAAACTTTAGGATAGAGCTGCTTAGTTATATCGAGCATTTGGTCGATGTCGCTGAGCTTAATAATGGTGCTATCATGAAGTTTGTAGTGTTCATAGACTGTATTACCTGGTATGCCGACTGGAGTCGGAATACCCTGTACTGGGCGAGCATCGTGAATAATTAAATCGTTTGCTTCAATTAGCTGACGCATAGCTGCTTCGTCCTCTAGCCCATATTTGCGGAAGGCTTCTGGTGAGAGAATTTTAGCGCGAACCATCATGTGGCCGTCGTTACTAACAGGAAATTTTTTATCAGCAAATGAGTAGAAGCGGCGGTAATGGAATAGCCCATAATAATCGGCATCAAGATTCTTCCACGCCCAATAAATGGCGGTTAGCTCACAATAACCGGCATTTTTAGTCGAAATATTATCTTCACCATCATCATCGCGCTGTAAACCAAGCTTACGAGATGCTTTAGCGGCACCAACTTGCACCGGCAAAAGCAGGTCGTTATGTGGTAGTTCACTTGGTTTGTGGCATGCTATTAGTATCTTGATTTTAGAACTCATCTATCCTCCATTTAGTCTCATATATTATAACATACTAATACTAAAGATTGTAGCTAAGCGTTGACTACGTTGTCGGTTTTGTCGCATAGCTGTTTAATAAACCTAAGTGACAATAACTTTTTGACAATTTGATTGACGAATAAATGATCACAAATGATAGCTACCACGGTACATGCACTAAATAGAGCTATACCGACACCAATTAACACCAGTAGCTTAAAGCTACCACGCCAAGTTTCGACAATGGGATTAATTAAGTGGTTAATATTATTGTAAATTGATAGTAGTAAAAACTTATGTTCATGTAATAAATAGACACTGAAGGTGGAAGCACCAGCAATGCGGATAAATTTAGCCGTAAGGTTATTGCGCAGTATTGGTTTTGCGCGCATAAATAGTACGAAGAGACCTGCGCCAATTAGCCATTGGATTTGTTGGAGACCATTGGTATATAGCCAGCTGTGTAAAATATCCTTAAATACAATTGGTGGATTTGGTAGTGCGGCTATATAGTTAACTAATATCATTAGCATTATACCGAGTAAAATTAGTCCAATGATTTTTGCGTTGCTAAGTTTGATTTTATCGCCACATAGCCTAATTGAAGCGCCCATAAGATACATAATAATACTGTTAGGTAGAATGCGAGCAAGGGGATCACTAACAAGTAATGTACCTACCATAGATATAATGAGAAGAGTGGACGTGCAAATGATTAATTGAGTACGAGAGAAACGTTTTATAGCGTTATTTATAATTGGTGTGCAGATTAGTAACATAATGTAGCTGGTAATAAACCAATAGGCATTATGTGAAATTGGCAAGATGGTGGTTAAAATGGTGTTGATGCCATCGCTGGAGTTAATAACTTCACTGGCTGTTGTTGGTGCTAGTTTGAAGCAGTATAAACTGAGATAGATGAGTGTAATAATTGCTGAGTACAGCCAAGTGTGGGCGGCGATATTGATGATTCTACTGAATTTAAAAGTTGATTTACAGCAGAAATATCCAGTGATAATGAAGAATATAGCTACGCCAATTTGACCGGCATCCGCTACGGTATGATACATAGCTGATATTGGTGTTGCATCGGTCAACAGACCGCGTGGAGTATGTACGCCCAAACACTGGTCTAGATACATGCTAACGTGGCAAGTGACAATTAATAGCATGGCGATGACCCGTAGCAATTCGAAGCGGGCATCGCGCGGCTTGGTTTGATTTTGTTTGAATCTACAGATGGATTCTTTGATAACTCTATACATAATTTTAATTGATATATATGATAAGTGTATAATAAATACATATGAAGCATCAACCCAAAATGTCGGTTATTGTTATTTGTCAAGATGGCAAGCATCATTTAGATGAAACTCTGTGCAGTGTGTTTGCTCAGACGTTGGATAAAGTAGAGGTTATTGTAGCTAGCTCTAGTGACGTTAAATCAGAGTTAACTACCTCAGTCAAATTGGTTTATAGCGAAGGGTCTACTTATGGTGAGCTGATTAACTTAGGTATTAAACGGGCTAGTGGCGAATATTTGGCTATTCTTGATGCTGGTGACCTAGTTGATGATGATTTGTTAGATAAATTGTGTCGGTCGGCGGCGAAGCATCATGCGGATATCGTTCGTAGCTGTTACAGTTATTACTATGATGACTTAACTAATAGTAGTCCATTTTATAACGAATCTATGGGCGGTGTGTGGTGTGAGCCGATGGCACAGCTGGTGCGTGCGCATGATGTGAATAGCTGGCCATATGAAAAAGATTGTGATGTGGTTATTGACCCGAGGGAGAATGGTGGCGATAAGGTTTGGCCGTTTTTTGCCATTGCGCCACGTATCAATGGTATTTATCGTCGGCAGTGGTTAATTGATAATGAAATTGTAGCTTCTAATTCCAACAATAGCTATTGTTGTAATGTTGGTTTTTGGGAGAGTGCGGTTGCAGCGACACGTGCTGTAGTATTTATTAATAAATATGGTTGGCACTATCGGCAGGAGAGTGACAACTGCACTAATATCAATGATATTAACAAAGAATTTTTGCGCACCGAAGCTAAAATAGACACCAATAATTCGAGCGATATTATGGCATTGCAAGCGATGAATGTTGCTAAGATGGACAGTTATTTTAAGGTGTTGCGTAAACTACGTGGTAGTCAGCGCAAAGAGTTTCTATACGCGATGTCGCGTGAGTTTAAGCAGATTCGGGATGATTTACGCCTTAATTGGTGGTGTGTCAACGAGACTGATACTTATATGCTAAACGAAGTTATTGATAATCCACAGCTAGCATTACGGCGCTTTGATGTGGTGGATAAAGCTAAAATATCAGTGGTTGTACCATTCTATAATGTCGGTAAGTATATTGGTAAATGTCTGGATTCAATCGTCAACCAGACCATGAAGGATTTGGAAATCATTTTGGTTAATGACGAAAGCCCAGATGATTCGGTTATGACGGCTTTGGAGTACTACAAGAAAGACCCACGTATTACCATTCTGTATCAAAAGAATAAGGGGTTGTCTGGCGCGCGCAACACTGGCTTGTGGTATTCACATGCGCCGTTTGTGTATTTTGCGGATAGTGATGATTACCTTTTCCCTAATACTTGCGAATTATTGTATGATAATCTGATTAAGTCTGGAGCGGACTTAACGGTTGGCGCAATTGAAAATGAGTATCACGCCGATTATAATTCAATGCGGGCGGAGCGTCTTGGTTGCATGCTGCGATATCACGGCCTGCAAAAATTAGATAATGATGTGATTCACACTAATATTGCGGTTTGGAATAAGCTGTTTCGCCGTTCGGTGATTAATAAGTATGGGCTGCATTTCCCAGAGGGGCTATGGTATGAAGATACTTATTTTGTGCTGGCTTACATGATGTTAAGTGATACGGTTTACTTTGTGCCTGACCCAGTTTATATGTATGTTCATCGCGCCGGTAGCATCACTAGTGCCACGCGGGAGCGTTATAGCTACAACCGTAAGGGCCTTGATAACATGAGAGTGACTGAATGGCTATTTAATGATTATGTTAAAAAGTATGACTTACTGCCAAAATATAAAAGCTTTATGTCACAATGGATTGTTTCGCGCTGCGATTGCGCTCTAATGTCGGCTGGTCCGGACTGCATCCCAGATGTTAATCAGATGTTTAAGTATTTTATTCTTCGACATAAGGACTATCTAGACAAAGTTGATCCGAGTTTGGTTGGCGCGTTATCTAAGGGTTATGCTAGTGTGCTAAAGCGGTTTATGGTGGATCGAAAAATTCCTATGACTAATGAAAAGAAGCGTCGTAATTTTTCTGGCTACGCCAAAAGGGCTTTGGCGCGCGTGCCTTTGGTCAAACCTGTGTTTAAAAAGTTAAAGCGGGTGGTTGGCAGGCGCCAGGCTTGATTTAATAGTAGCGCAAAATTGTGCTACAATATTATTAGAGCACCCGTAGCTCAGCGGATTAGAGTACTTGGCTTCGAACCAAGTGGTCACAGGTTCGAACCCTGTCGGGTGTACCAGATATTATTTATGGCAAAGCAGTCAAAACGAGTCGGGCCGCGCGAGCTAAATGGGCGCGAGCTAGTTGGGTTTATTAAAGAGCGCCAGGCGCATCAAGTGCGTGGCTTGAGACAGCATTTTAAGGTTGTGCCGAAGCTGGTGATTATTACCACGATTGATAATCCGGTAATTGATTTATATGTGCGTTTGAAATGCAATTATGCCGCAGACATTGCAGTAGAAACTGAGGTGCACCGTACAACTAGCCAAGCGGCGGGTGATTTGCTAGCACAGTTGAATGCTGATCCAAGCGTAAAAGGCATTATTGTACAGTTACCGCTTGACGACCCAGCGCAGACTGACGCGGTGGTGAATTTAATCACGCCAGAGAAAGATGTCGATGGTTTAGGCCAAAATGCGAAGTGGGATTCTGCTACGGCTACGGCCATTAACTGGTTGCTAGCTGGTTATAACGTCAATCTTCCAGGCAAGCGGTTGGCCTTAGTGGGCAATGGTCGCTTGGTGGGTGCGCCACTACTTAAAATGTGGCGTAATTCTGGGTTGGATGTGACGGTGTATGATGAATCGACCACGGATAAACTGGCTACAGAGTTAATTGATTATGACGTTATCGTTTCAGCGGCTGGTGTACCGGGGTTGATTAAATCAGAAATGTTACGCTCTGGTGCAGTGGTAGTAGATGCTGGTACGGCGAGCGAAGGCGGTAAAGTGGTGGGCGATTTAGACCCCGCAGCACGTCAGCGGAGTGACCTGACAGTGACGCCTGAGAAGGGTGGTGTGGGACCATTGACCATTGCAGCTCTGCTTGATAATGTGATTCGCGCTAGTTATTAGCGACAAAATGTTTGCATAAGACATAAAAATAGGTTATAATTTAACAAGATAGGGTCTCGTCGTCTAACGGTTAGGACATCAGGTTTTCATCCTGACAATTCGGGTTCGATTCCCGGCGAGATCACCAGATATTATAACCACCTCTATGCGAGGTGGTTTTGTGTTATAATGGAAGCAATGAAACAAGCGAAGAAGCGTAACAAAAAGTATCGCGGCGTCGACGCAGTTCGCAACGATGTAGTACGCGTTCATCGAGTAAAAGCAGTGACGCGTGGTCGAGTCGGCCAATTTATTCATGATAATGCTACCAAATTAAAATATGGTGCAATTATTGTAGTGGCAATCGCCTTAGTAATACTCGGTATCATGAGTATTCGTTAATGTGTTAAAATAAGCGTATGAAGAATATTGCTATTATCGAAGACGACCAGCTAATTTCTCAGATGTATCGCATGAAGCTTGAGAGTGAAGGCTATAACGTAAATGTAGCGGCCAACGGTATGACTGGTATCGAGATGGTAGAAAATACTCAGCCAGATTTGATTTTGCTAGATTTGACATTACCAGATATTGATGGTGACGTGGTACTTGATGGTATCCGTCATATCGAAACCTCGGCAAATACTCCAGTAATCATTTTGACGAATTTGGATGACGTTGATGCGCCAAAGCAGCTCGCCAAGTGGGATATTGATGATTACATCGTGAAGGCTAATTCGACACCACGTCAAGTAGTGGCCCGTGTAGCTGAGATATTAAAGCGTCATGCTGCCAAGCGAAAGTCTTAAGCGCTTGCGCTTTTTGTGCTACAATGGTGCCAGATAGGAGAGATAAATAATGGCACATATTGATACAATTAAACGAACGAAAATTTTGGCCACGATTGGGCCAGCGGTAGATGACCCCGCGATGCTAGAAAAGATTATTCGCGCTGGCGTGAACGCTTGCCGGATGAATTTTAGCCATGGCACTGAGGAAGAGCGCTTGGGCGAAATTCGCCATATCCGTGAAATTGAGGCAAAACTAGGCCGGCATATTGCAATTGTACAGGATTTACAGGGGCCGAAGATTCGTTTCGGCGAGCTGAAAGATGATATGCGGTACGACATCAAGACAGGTGATGTATTGGGCTTAACTTATGGTATTACGCATGATGGCGGCAATAATTTGCCTTCACAGTATGACTTAAGCGACAAATGTGAGCCAGGCGATGCAATTTATTTGTTCGATGGCAAAATCAAGACGATTGTTCAGTCGATTGAAGGTAAGACGGTATGGGTTAAGGCGCAGAACCCGGGCTACATCATCTCACACAAGGCGATTAATTTGCCAGATATGAAGGGCGGTAAAGCGCCAGTTTTGACGCCGAAGGATTTAGAAGACCTTGATTGGGGTTTGACGCAAGATATTGATTACACGGCAATTTCATTTATTCACCATGCTGATGATGTGCGTAAATTGCGTGAAATTATTCGCTCAAAAGGGAGCGACCGTCCGATTATTGTTAAGCTAGAGACTAAATCGGGTGCTGACCCAGCTAATCTTGAGGATATCGTAAAGGAAGCTGACGGTATGATGGTAGCGCGCGGTGACCTTGCCGTGGAAGCTGGTATGGAAATTGTGCCGATTGTTGAACGCCGGATTATTGAGCTTTGCCAGAAGTACTGCAAGCCATGTATTGTGGCAACGCAGATGTTGGGCTCGATGGTAGAGAACCCAGAGCCAACGCGTGCTGAGGTTAATGACGTTGCGACGGCGGCGATTGAAGGCGCCGATGCGGTGATGCTATCTGATGAGACTGCGATGGGGCAATATCCGCTTGAGGCGGTGACGGTGATGAATAAGGTATTGCAATATACACAACAGCATCAACCAGTGTACGACCTCTATGAGCGACGGGGGACTGACCATGACCGTGATGCTATGGCGCAGGCGGCAATTACTTTGGCGCGCGAAGCACAGGCCGATGCAATTGTAGTTGAAACGGCTGATGGTGTAATGGCGCGCAATGTGGCAGTGCATCGCCCAGAGACGTTAATTATTGCTATGGCGCCAACTAAGCGTATCGTGAATCGGACGAGCTTATTGTTTAATACACGGAGCTATCAGGGGCAGCGCGGCGAGGCGGAGCAGCTTGCCCGCCGTTTAGTGCAAGAGGGCTTCTTTGGTAAAGAGCACGCCCGCGTGGTTTTGGTGCAGCAGTTGGTTAATGAGGCGCCATGCGCTGATGCAATTCGGTTACTAAATATTTAGGGGGGTAAATGAGCGAAGTAACTTTTCCATATCAGACAGTTCGAGATATCGATGTTCAGGGCAAGCATGTGTTAGTGCGTGCGGATTATAATGTGCCATTGAATGAGCAAGGACAAATTTCGGATGATTTTCGTATTGAGGCGTCACTGCCGACCTTAAAATATTTGTTGGCGCGCCACGCTAAAGTGGTAGTTATGTCACATCTGGGGCGACCGAAGAGTGCGGCAGATAAGCAGTTTTCATTGGCGCCGGTTGCGCGCGCTTTGGCGGCGAAACTAGATAGTACAATTACAGTACGTTTTTTGAACGACTGTATTGGTGAAGAAGTGCAGCAGGCAACTGCTAAGCAGACTGAGGATGAGATTATTCTACTAGAGAATCTGCGCTTTCATAAAGAAGAGAAGGCGAATGACCCAGCTTTCGCTAAGGCTTTGGCAACCGACACCCATGCTGAAGTGTTTGTGCAGGATGGTTTTGGTGTTGTACATCGTGCTCACGCCTCAACGGCTTCAATTACCGAATATTTACCAGCAGTAGCAGGTTTGCTACTTGAGCGCGAATATGTAGCCATTAAGCAGGCAGTTGACCAACCACGGCGGCCAATGACAGCTGTTATTGGCGGTGCTAAGATTAGCGACAAAATTCCACTGGTAAAGAAGTTTATTGAAACAGCTGACAATGTGATTGTTGGCGGTGCACTAGCAAATAATTTTCTAAAGCACCTTGGCTATAATGTGGGTGCTAGCTTAGTGGAAGACGGTGTGGATGACATCGTGTCGGATATCTTGCAGTTAGCGCACGACAAGTACGGTGATGCGTTTGACGAAAAGTTTATTTTGCCGCGCGATGTGGCGATTGCGGAGCATGGCAGTTTAGATGACCCACGCCGCGAGGTTAGCCTAACTCAGGTAGTAGATGGAAACGTTATCTATGATTTAGGTGAAAAGACAATCAATGTAATTGACCGTTTAGTAGCTAGCAGTGGTACTGTAATTTGGAATGGTACGCTCGGCATGGCTGAGCGTCAGCAATTTGCTCATGGTTCAGCGCGCCTTGCGATGAGTCTAGTGCGTGACCCGAAAATTACTAGTGTTATTGGCGGCGGTGATACGGCAGATTTTGTGCGTAACTGGGATAGTAAGCATGGTGGTAGCTTTACTCATGTCTCAACCGGTGGTGGTGCCAGCTTGGAGCTAATGTCAGGTCAGACTTTGCCGGGTATCGCAGCATTGCTTTGGCGGTTATAGTTGTATTTTGTATTTTGAATAGTCTCGTGCTTATGTTAAAATAGTATTAATTAGGGGGCATATGAAGAAGTATATTATTGGTAATTGGAAGATGAACCTCAATGTGCACGAGGCTTCATTGTTTGTGGCTAAGTTGGCGCAAGTGGTACCGATTCGACGCGATGTTGAGACGGTGATTTGCCCAGGCTTTTTGGCGCTTGAACCAGTCTCATTGCAAATTAATCACCGCCAGCTTAAGCTGGGTGCGCAGAATTGTTATTGGCGCGACGGTGGTGCTTTTACGGGTGAAGTCAGTGCGACACAGCTTCGTGGCTTGGCTCAGTATGTGCTAATTGGCCATAGCGAGCGGCGTAACATTTTTGATGAAGACGACCGTGATATTCGGTTTAAGGTGCAAGCCGCGGTGCGTAATGAATTGTCACCGATTTTATGTGTTGGTGAAACTGAGCTTGAACGCAATGATGGCGATACGCAACATGTGTTGAATGACCAGGTGGCGTCAGGACTAATGAACATTAGTTCAGATGAATTGGACGGCGTGTTGATTGCTTATGAGCCAGTTTGGGCAATTGGTACGGGCTGTACACCACAGGTAAAAGATGTTGAAGAAGCGGTTAGCATTATCCGTGCTCAGGTAGCACATATGTTTGGTCGTGCGGCTGCGGCTAAGGTTCCAGTGTTGTATGGTGGTAGTATTAGTAATATGAATGACCGTGATTATCTATCAGCCAAGGGTGTGAATGGCTTGTTGGTTGGGCATAATAGCTTGATTGCACCAGAATTTGCACACCTAGTTGATACAGCGGCCGAAGTTGCTAAACAGGAGAATTTAGCTAATGGCTGATTTTGATTTTGAGGAGCTTGACCGAGTAATTAAGGAAATGTCAGATGGCCTGACAGAGTCTGAACATCGACCAGAGGCCGATGATACGGTTAAGAATGTTTCTCAAACTCAAGAAAAAACGCCCGATAGTCCTCGCGAGTCTCATACTGAGCAAACTTCCGAGGTGAAGATTGTCAAAACTAAGGCAATGGATGTGGCCTCGGATAAGGTAATCAGTACGATTTCGCCAGAGGATGCTCGAGCAATTGTGATGGCGCGGCGTAAAAAGTTGGCAGCAGAAATCAACCAGCGGATGATTGAAGAGCGTAAAATGCACCAAGCAGCTAAATTACGTAAGTTAGCTGAAGAGGCTAGCGCTGACGACGACAAAGAAGTGCCGCAGAAATCAGTTGAGGTAACTGATGAACCGGAGCCAACTAAAGAGAAGGTTGAATTAGAAGATAAGCCGGCGGTTGATACTTCAGTGAATCAATCAACAAAAGTATTAGATGCTGAGGCTAAAAAATCTGAATCAGATCACGAAGTTAATTCTAAATCAGATACTACTGATAAGCTCGAAGATAAGTATGAAGCCGAGGCTAAAACCGAAGTCGAGGCTAAAACAACAACAGTAAAGTTGGCGGTTGAAGAGGATAAAGCTAAGACCGAGACTGAAGTTAAAGCTGAAGTCAAGACCGAGACTGACCTATCGGATGATACTGAGTCTAAGCCTGAGAATGAGGCTGAGGCTGCCGCGTCAGAAAAACCTCAAGAAGTTGAGCAAGATAAAAAGCTCGATGAGAATCATAGGTCTAAATTAGTTACGGATGACGATGAAGACGAAGCGAAACAGCAAGAGTCGGATGAAGTAGAGCTTGATGAGGATAACCAGTCTGTCAAGTCGAACCGTCGTTCGGTGCATTACAGCCAGCGTTTGTCGCGTCACGCTTTGCGCCAACCTCGTCCAATGGAAGAAATGGTGACTCCGCTAGCGGGGGATAGTCTACCAGATGAAAAGCCGTATGAATCGCCGTTTTTAGAGGGAGTAAAGGTTAAGAAGGCGCCACTTGGTTTGACTAGTGCTAGTAACCACACGAAAGCTGTTACTGTAGTGTCGCAGTCAGGTGATGCGTCAGAGGTAAAGCACGTACATACGAGCAATCAGCCTAAACCAGTAAAACACAACGTAGCTGATACCAAGGATGGCTTTATTGATAGTTTTATTAGTGATATGCAAACTAGACGCGAGCAGCAACAGATGCTAGCAAACCATACTTTGCCACGCCGGCCAAAGGCGACGTTGGATACGATGACGCGTACTATGCGTACTATACGTACTACTCACCATAACTCTAGTCGTGATGATGATGAGGATATAAACTCGCCATTTGATGATTTGCAGATGGTGGATAAGCATTCACGCTCAGCTTGGACTTGGATTGTGATTTGTTTAGTGGTGCTGGTTGTGCTTTCGGGTGTTGGCGTTTATCTGTATTTGACCGGTAATCTTGACCATCTAATTAACTCTTTAAAGTGATAAAATAGAGTCATGTTAGATGGTGCGGGTGATAGTGTCTTAGAGGGGCTAAACGTTAAACAACGTGAAGCGGTGCAGTGCACTGAAGGACCGCTTTTGGTAATTGCGGGTGCTGGCTCGGGTAAAACTAAGACCTTAACTCACCGCATTGCTTATATTTTATTGAATCATTTGGCAACCGAACAAGACGTTTTGGCAGTGACGTTTACTAACAAGGCGGCAGGTGAGATGCGTGAGCGGTTGGCGACACTGTTACATCAACCAAATTACCGTTCATTTATGCCATGGATGGGTACATTTCACTCTATTGCTGTAAAGTTATTGCGGTTGTATGGCGAGGCGATTAATGTCCCGACTAATTTCGTGATTTTTGACGAGGCCGATAAAATTACGCTGATTCGGAATATTATGAAGGATTTTGCAATATCAGATAAGCAATTTACGCCAAAGGCCATTGCTTCTGCTATCTCTAACAGTAAAAATGCGGGTGATAGCTTGGAGGATTACAACAAGAAGGCAAACAATCCTCACTGGCGGACTATCTATGAGGTTTATCGGCGTTATGAAGAGCAACGCCGTAAGCAACGTGCGTTAGATTTTGATGATTTGCTAGTGGAGGCACGCCGGCTACTGCATGATTCACCAGAGGTGCGGAAGCGCTTGCAGGAGCAATTTAAGTATATTTTGGTTGATGAGTATCAGGATACTAATCATCTTCAGTACCAGATAATCAAGTTATTGTTGAGCGGTAAAAATAATATTTGCGTGGTGGGCGACGATTGGCAGTCGATTTACAGCTGGCGCGGCGCAGACTTTACGAATATTCTAAATTTCTCGCAGGATTTTACTGGTGCTAAAGTGGTGAAGCTGGAACAAAATTATCGTTCAACCGGCAATATTTTAAATGCGGCGCATAATGTCATTATTAAAAATACACAGCGAAGCGATAAGCAGCTTTGGACGAAGGCGGGTGATGGCGAACCGGTGCAATTTATTGAGGCGTATAATGAGCTAAACGAAGCCGAGACGATTGGCTTGCAGATTCAGACGGCGCACGCTGTGGGGGCGCGACAGTATAACGACTTTGCGATTCTTTACCGCACTAACGCTCAGTCGCGTGCCTTTGAGCAAATGTTTCGTAAATTAGCTCTGCCTTATAAAATCATTGGCGGGTTGCGTTTTTATGACCGTGCTGAAATCAAGGACTTATTAGCGTATTTACGCATTATTTATCAACCGTATGATGGGGTTAGCTTCCGTCGCGTCGTCAATGTGCCGAAACGCGGTCTAGGCGAGGTTTCGGTTGACCGATTTTTGAAGTGGCGTGCACAAACGGAGCAGTCAGTGGTTGAGGCATTGCAACAAGTAGATTTATGCAATGATTTGACACCGCGTGCTCGTAAGGAGCTGCAGGCACTGGGCGAGTTGTTTGGTAAATTGGTCGAACAAGCAGCACTGGTTACACCGGATCAACTATTAACGGATTTAATTGAGGCGACGAAGTATCGGGAATATTTGGATGATGGCACCGACCAAGGGCGCGCCAAAGTGGAGAACGTTGAGGAACTAGTGAGTGATGCTAAACAGTATGGTGATTTGGCTAGCTTTCTTGAGGAGGTGGCGCTAGTGTCGGGTGCAGATGACATTAATCATGACCACGCGGTAAATTTAATGACTATGCATGCCGCGAAGGGGTTGGAATTCCCAGTGGTTTATCTAGTGGGCATGGAGGACGGACTGTTCCCGAGCGCGCGAGACTTACTGACTGATTCGGCGCTCGAGGAGGCGCGTCGCCTCTGTTATGTCGGTATGACACGTGCTAAGGATGAGCTAACTCTTAGCTATGCGCGAAGCCGAGTGATGAGTGGCCAAGTGCGGTATAATATGCCATCGCGATTCCTGAGTGATATTAAGGGTGAGCCGGTGAAGCCAGCGAATAATAATTACGACAATTACGACCAATATGATGATTATCGCCATGTTAGTGATAATACAGACTGGGCGATACGCCGTCCAGTAGATAATCAAGAGCCACATTACGAATATGAAGACGTAGCGCTTAGCGTCGGCGACCGTGTACGTCACCAGATGTTTGGCGATGGTACGGTGCTAGCGGTGAACGGTTCGACGGTGAAAGTGCAGTTTGCCTCGCGTATTCGCAGCATTAACCTTGAGTATGCACCGCTCGTAAAAATTAGCTAGATTGTTGAAGTGTGATATAATAATATTACGTGATGATAAAAGTAATGCGCTCTTATCTGAATACTTGGCTGGGGGCGGTAGTCACTTTGCTGCCTGCATTATTTGCTATTAGTATTGCTTTGCCATTGCCGGCTTTGGCGGCGACGGCTAGTTTAGATAGTAAAACAGTGACTGCTTATGACAGTGGTGTAGAGCGAACAACGATTACACAGGCTAAGACGGTGGCGCAAGCCTTAAAAGACCTCAATATCAAGCTAAATAATGGCGATCAGACTGACCCGCCATTACAGTCGGAACTTAAGGGTTCGGTAATTGTGATTAACGTGAAGCGGGCGCGGCCGGTTACAGTAGTGGAGGGTAACAAAAAATATCGTGTGGTGACTTCTAGTACTGACCAAGCAAAGATTGCCGGCAAGGCACAGGACTTGCGGCCGGGTGATAAAGTGCGTACTAAATTGGTACGTGATTTTGTGGCCAATGGCGGTGCGGGCGAACAAGTGGAAATTAAGCGAGCACATCAAGTACGGGTTTATCTTTACAGTAGTTTGATTAATATTTATACCACTAAGGCTACCGTGGGTGAGATGCTGCGTGAAGCGGGGATTTATTTGCAGGCGAGCGACCAAGTATCAGTGGATATCAATACGCGACTTACGGACAATATGCCAGTTTTTAGCGTGATGCGGAAGGGCGAGTCGATTGTCGAGGAAACTGAAGACATTCCGATGGGTACTGAGACACGCCAAGATAACACTAAAAAGGTGGGTTATCATGAGGTGCTTGCGGGCGGCAATAATGGCAAGAAGACTGTGGTTTACCAGATTGTAATTGGACCAGATGGCACGAAGAATAAAGTAAAAATCAACGAAGTCGTTACCGTACAACCGACCAATCATGTTGAAGTGGTTGGCACGAAGGTAGAGCTGCCATCGGGTAGCCATACTGATTGGATGGCAGCGGCGGGGATTGACCCAAGTGACTATGGTTATGTTGATTACATTATGACACACGAATCGGGTTGGAACCCGGCTTCGCGTAATCGAACTGGCAAATACGTGGGACTTGGCCAGACTTCGCCAGCTAGTTTGTCGGCGAGCTGCCCGAACTGGCAAGTTGACCCAGTGTGTCAGTTGCGGCACTTTACTGGCTACGCTAATCAGCGGTATGGTGGCTGGCAAAATTCGTACAATAGATGGCGACAGCAACACTGGTGGTAGGATGGATATTAAAGCGAATAAGGATTTAGGGCAGAATTTTCTATTTGATGACGCTGTGTTACATCAGATAGCTGATTATGCGGCATTGACGCCTGCCGACCATGTGTTGGAAATTGGCCCGGGGCTTGGTACATTGACAACTAAGTTGTGCGACAAGGCAGGTCAGGTGACAGCAGTGGAATTTGACCAGCGATTGGCGGATAGCTTACTTGATAATATTGCGAAGTGGCGCTTGGAATTTGACGACCTCAAAGTGTCGCCAAAAAATGTGACAGTGGTAAACCAAGACATTTTGCGGTTTGATTTAACTAGTTTGCCGCGTGATTACAAGGTAGTGGCTAATATTCCGTATAATTTGACAGCTAAAATTATTAAAAAGTTGCTTACCGCCGATAACGCACCGCAAACCATTGTGTTGTTGGTGCAAAAGGAAGTGGCGGAGCGGCTAGCGGCGCACCCTGGTAAACTATCGGTGATTGCAATTAGCGCCCAGTTATTTGCTGAAGTTGAGCTTGGTATTGTCGTGCCGGCCGAACTTTTCATTCCTACACCAAAGGTAGATTCACAAGTGGTAATCATGCATCGTCGGGCGCAGCCACTGGTACCGAAGGCGCAGCAAGCAGAATTCTTTGCGCTGGTGAATGCTGGTTTTTGTGAGAAACGAAAGAAGCTTAAGTCGAGCCTAGCGGTTGGCTTGCATACTACCAAAGAGCGTGCCGAGCAGCTGCTGACGGCAGCGCAAATCGATCCGAATCGCCGTGCACAAGAACTCAGTATTGACGAGTGGCGTCGGCTGGCAGATTTATAGTGATAACCGTTGGTTTACTGTTTATAAATTATCTAAATAGCTAAGAAAGCAAAAATAAAAGATATCAAGCGTTTTTGTAGTGTGCACAAATCATCAGTGTGCATATAGCATCAAAAAAGGCGATTCAGCGACCGCAAACCATACGGCTCGCGATCCCAAATCGCCTTATGTTCCCATCCTACTAAACTCTGGACAGAAAATCAAGCCCTTAGCAAAATACCTCCTATTACATTTTGTGAGTATATGGGGTATATTAATACTAAGAAATATTCGCAAATGAAAGGGAAAAGCGGTAATGAAAAATAATCCTGACCGTATGCTTGAAGGATATAGTTTCTACAAGGAGAATAAATCCGATAAGGTGTACTGGGTTGACCATTTTACATATTACAAATCTGACCCTCGTAATATTCAACCGGTGTTAGGTGAACTTTTAGTATCCTTCGACCACCATACCATGCTTAACCTCTGGTGCGACTATCCATGGAAGTTCACGCCAGAGCAAAAGGCGTTATTTGATAAAGAAAACCCGTATTGGGCAGACTTCTTCAAGCGCCGTAATGGCACGGAGCCACCAATAGTCGACGAGAACGGTGTTGGCACGATACACTTCAACGACTAATAGGTCAGGCGTCAATTGCAAAATTTGCTGGCAGTTTACTGGCAGTTTGCTGGTTGATATGCTAAATGTTATTGGTGATGAACTGAGAAAACTTTATTAGTGCATTATGATATGTAATTGAGGCGCCGTTAACTGA
>CAMUOM010000014.1 GCA_947090635.1 uncultured Candidatus Saccharibacteria bacterium
AGCTGATTGCCCAAGTTTGTGGGCGCGTGGGGCGCACCGCCGACCCGACCACGGCCATCATTCAGACCTACCAGCCAACCGCGCCGGCCGTCACCTTTGGTGCCAAACAAGACTACGCCGGATTTTACGCCGCCGAAATTCAAGCGCGCGAACGTGGACACTTCCCACCCTTCGCCTACCTCTTAAAGCTAACTTGCACATACAAGACTGAGCGCGGCGCCGCGGGCGCCAGCAGCCGCCTTGCAAACCACCTCCGCACCGCCTACCGCGACCAAGTGGCAGTACTAGGGCCAGCGCCCAGCTTTTATGAACGCCTCGGCGGTCAGTACACTTGGCAAATCGTAGTGCGCGCACCCCGTCGCACCACCCTGCAGCAAATCTTGAGCGAGCTGCCACTGGGCTGGCACGCCGAACTTGACCCACTCAGCCTGCTTTAGCCATTGCTCGGATTACCGCGGCTCATCAGTGCTGGGCTGCGCTACTAAAATTTATGCGACCAACCTAGTCATCGGAATCATCATTCTCTGGGATGATTGGTGGTAAGGTCAGCACGGCACGGTAAGTGTCGCTGCCATCAGTCTTAAAGATTGAACTTATATACATCGAAAGTGGTCCACTCGACACCCCCTTATTCTCAGCATCATCACCATCACTACTGCCACGCGACACTAGAGGGAATCGCTTCCAGCTATCATTATCGCCAGGAAGTCTGGTACTGCCATCAAGATAGTTGCTACCTTTCCAACCAAACTCGTCATTTGCCATGCCAACATAGTTAATCCAGTCATTTATAGCGCCGTCATAGTCAATATCGTCGCCAAAATCTTTGCCACTATTAACATTAAATTCATTTTGCTCATCGTCAGAAGGGTTATATCTTAGGTATTCATAATATGGCGCTGGCAGCTTACCGCTTGCAAATTGCCTTTCAAGTACTTCTTTAAAACTCAAATTTTTACCTTCATACTCAATGCCGCTGTCGCTATTGTCAGAGTTCTCATCGCCATTCACGTTCTTTGTCAGCGACGCTGTCACTTCCCAGCTATTCGAGCCCGCCATATCATAAATACCGGTTTGGTTACCACTAGTGCTCGCGAGCTGCCCCAGCTTGGTGTAATAGCCGTGCTTAAGGTCAACGCCGCAAGCCGCGTTTGTGCCCGCATCACCGCCGCGCACGGCGCTGCCTTCTTTGCCATACTTAGCCGTACTCTGGTCAGCTAACGGCCCGCAGCCGGTGACACTACCATAAATGCGCTCTCCATCTTTACGGGTAAAGAGGTCAAAATTATTGCCCTGAATGCCGCTATACCACTGTACCTTACCACGATTCTTGCCCTCGGTATACTTATGTTCACGGTTAAGCCCAATACCATATTTGCTATAGGCTAGATAAATAGCCGTGGCATACTCAGAACCGCGCGGCATGCGCGAACTGAGCTCGGCCAAGTTGTGCGAATTTTGCTTCACCGGCGGTAAAGCCACACCCTCTGCTGGCTGGTTAGGTTGATACGGGTCTGGCTTACCAATGCTCTGAAGCACCGTCAGCGACTTCACTAGCGAGTCAGTATCCTTAGTACCACCACGAAGCATTGGTTGGTTTGGCAACGACTGCGCCGTATTATTGGCAAAGCTAATCTGGTACTTTGAGAGCCAAATGCCATTGAGGTCGCGGTCGCCAAACACGAAACCGCGTGGCGTCTCCCAGCCCCAACTCTTAGAGGCAATATCCGGTTCATAAGTGTCATGGTCAACAGCACTACCCGACTCCGAACTCCGCCGCGGCTGGTTGGCTCGCTCAAACTTAATCTCAAAGTTATTGTCTGCGCCGTGACTATCTTCGTCGACATCACTATAATCGCGCACTTTGTATGAGTAGCGCGGCACATACACCCAGTAGCCCAACACGTCGGCGTCGTCCACCTTTACTGACTTGCCTTGGTATTTAGCGAGTGCCTCCTTCTTCACAGTAATGGCATTCGCCCAGCGACGCTGGCTGTAATCGTACCAGTCACCCTGATGCGTGGCGTCCTCCGCCTTCGCCACCGTACGCCACTCCGGCTTCGTCTCGCTACCAGTGTACTTGACGGGTATCATGTTTTTGTCGATGTCAACTTTGCAACCGCTCTTCTGGTCACCCGAGCGGCAAGTATCACTATCAAACTGCCATGACGACGGCGCAAACGTCAACGTATAAGTCACCTTGGTCCGGTAAGTGCCCTGTAACACACCCGACTTATTGACAGCAAGTGTCACTTTCTCGTCCATCTCCTGTGGGCCGTCGGCGTTCTGCTTTAAAATCGTCGGCTTCACTTGGTCGGCGGAAACTGGGCTAAATGTGTCGCCATCTCCCAAACGGTAGCCCCACTGCCCAGCCTTGAGGTCGCTATTTGCCGCCTCTACCGGCTTGATGCTTTTATTGTCATCGCTCTTTAGTTCGGCCGTGTCGGCAAACATGCTGAGGTTAAACTTGCGCGTGGCGTGGTTCACTGTGATGGTAGTGTCCTGCGTAAAATCATTATCATCGTTGAGCTTCACCTCATTAGTATTAAGATCCATGCCAACGTAGCCCGCCATCTCAGCCCTTACTGGTTGCACATTAGCCACCGCCAGCGCCGCAACTAACAGAGGTAGCCCAAATAGCCAGCGCCCCGCGCCATTGTTCCACGCCAGCCGGCGTGACAAAAGTTGACATAGATTTGCTATCCGCATTACCCTCCTTATAATTAGCTCTCACGGTTAACCATCGGTCACTAATAGTTCAGATAGTCGTTAAATACGTCTCTCACACGTATACCTCTATTATAACACAAGCACAATGCAGTAACAAGCCTTAAGCGTGAAGCCCGCCGGCGGGCGCGCCGACCCAGCCCAAACCGATTTAGCTCGGCTTAGCCTAATTTACTAGCAAAAGCCAATCAAAAAAGCCCGCCAAGCTGGCGGGCTCAAGCGACTACCTGTATTACTTGATAGAGGTAATCTTGATACGAGTGTACTCGTGACGACCGCCACGAACCTTGTTGATGCGCTTCTTAGCTTTGAAGCGAATCGCCAACGTCTTCTCGCCCTTAACGAGGGCATCAACGACTTCGGCGCTTACCTTTACACCCTTCACGGTTGGCGTGCCGACTGTCGTTTTGTCTCCATCGATAGTCAACAGTGCATCAAACGTGAGAGCTTTTTCAGCCTCTGGCAGATGATCTACCAAAAGGGTCTCGCCTTCGGCAACAGTGTATTGCTTGTTGCCACTTGTAATGACTGCTTTCATTTAATTCCTTTACTTATTAACTCTACCAGAGTAACACATCGCGTGCTTTTTGTCCAGTATTTTACGCTGCTCTTAGCGCCAAATTTTACTAGCAGCCCGGCGCCCGGTCAGACACATCTTTAAAGCTGAGTAGCTGGTTGCGGTAGTACTCGTACTGCGTCTGACGCGCGGCAATTTCGGCTGGCAAGCCGGCGGTGATATCTTCCGCCAGCGTACTAAACTGGTCTAAAATGCGCACAATCTCCGCTTGCACTGCCAGTGGCGGGACGGGAATACGAACTTTGCTCAACGCGCCTGCCGATACGTGCATAACCTTAGTACCATAAGCCAACGACTGTTTTTGCTTAAAGAACCATACAGATGAGAGATAGTAGGCTAGATATTTAGGGTCTTGATTGTGCCGAATAATTACCGCATCGCCACTTACCGCTACCTTTTCTTGTCCTAGCCAGGCGATGCATTTACAGATGTCAGGTATGTTTTCACTCGTGATTGTCATAATGAGGTCATTTTTGTTTGCAAATTTTTGCCGTGCCGCGCAAGCTTCGTCGATAAAACTTATTGTATGGTCAGTAGTTAAATTATAATCGGTGTATATTTGACCGTAATGAATACAGGGCACGCCAGAGGGACGAAAGTCTTTTCTCTGCAAGCTACCACCTCGAGAAATTGACGCAATATCCCCAAGCGTTTTCCACTCCACGCCATCAGGACAGAGGGTGTGGAGCAAATCCCACACTTTGCCCTGCTTGCCTTCAGGATGGGCGAGGTCGAGTAGCCAGTCACGATAGTACTCATATTGGGTGCGGCGGGCCTGCTTCTCCTTCGCAAGCTCCTTCGCAAGCTCCGTAAATTTATTTAAGATTTGTACAATCTTTGCCTGTACCGCCAGCGGCGGTACAGGAATTTTGATATTACGTAAATCACCACCAGTTAACTTTGGAATGTTGCCGTGTATTAGTTGTGATATATTAATAGTTTGCATATAGTAATATAAATACCGTAGCTGAGTTATGTTGGATTTATACAGTATGTGCGCATGGTTGTTGACCCAAATTTTACCAGTTGCCCAGTTTACTACGGGATTACCTGACGGTGTCAATACGCTACCATCTTCTGCCACTAATAAATAAGTACCGTCTAGTAAATAACCATTAACGTAGTCTTGAATTCCATTAGCCCCATAATACGGGTAATCGCCAGACACCCTCTTTGCCTTGGCTATAGGTTTACGCTTAGTGTCTAGTATTTCACAGCATTCTCCAAGCGTTTTCCACTCCACGCCATCGGGACATAAAGTATCGATGAGAGTGTGAAGGTCGGTTGCGGCGGCAGTGACATCAGCATCAGCCACACCCGTGGCTGTCGACTTTAAGCCATTCAATTCATCATTCATCCCAGTACTCCTACCCAGTTTTACCTATTACTATTATACACAATTTATACACGATGGCCCCGTCCCCATCTGTTATAATAATAATATGCATTCAAATTACACATATCAAGATATTATTACCCTGCCCAACGACCACTTGCGCGAGCGCAGCCAGCGGGTCGACGCCTTGGCGCCTGCGACACAGCAGATTATCGCCGACATGAAGGCGGCCGCGCTCGACTGGGAGGCCTCGCGCCCGCACGAGGTGGCAGTGGCGCTCGCAGCAGTGCAAATTGACCAAATGGCGCGCGTGATTATCATCCGCGAAGATTTTGACGACAAGGACAACCACAATTTTACCGTGCTCATCAACCCCGAAATTGTTAAATACGAGGGCAAAATTGAATACGACCAAGAGGGTTGCCTCTCAATTAAAGACATCTACGGCGAAGTGCCCCGCTACACCAAGGTGCGCGTACGCGCCACCGACATCCACGGCAACCGCGTCCACGTCAAATCGCCCAACGCCTTTCTGGCGCGGGTGCTGCAGCACGAGATTGACCACACCAATGGCATTTGCTTTATCGACCGCATCGCGCAAGACGAAGGCGCCTTCTCCATTTTAATGCCAAACGGCGACCTCAAGCCGATTCCTTACGCCGAAGTGCAAAAAATGCACATCCTGCCGACCGACCCCGAGTACATCCGCCAGTGCGCCACGCTTTATAGCAAAAAGCGCGCCTAGCCGCGTGGTATAATAGCCCTATGATTAAAGTGATTTTCTTCGGCACCGACGCCATCTCGGCGCCCAGCCTATCAGCCTTGATTGACGCCGCGCCATATGAGGTGGTCGCCGTAGTGACCAAGCCGGATTTTAAGCGCGGCCGCGGCCAAACCTTGACCCGCCCTGAGGTAGCACAAATTGCCGACCAACACGGCATTCCTGTCTTACAGCCCGAAAAGCTGAGCACCGCCGTGAACGACATCGCCGCCTTTCACGCCGACTGCGGTGCGCTGGTGGCGTACGGCAAGATTATACCGGAGAGCGTGATTGACCTCTTTCCGCACGGCATCATCAACTTTCACCCATCTATGCTACCCGTCTACCGCGGGCCGTCGCCAATCGAGACTGCCGTGGCGCGGGGCGACCACTTCACTGGGTTAACGCTAATGCAAGTCGCCAAGGCTATGGATGCCGGCCCGATTTTTTATCAAGAGCGCGTGGACTTGACCGGCGACGAAACCACCGCCGACCTTTACACCAAGTTTGCCCAGCGCGGCGCGGAACTCTTTGTTGCGAAGCTGGCCGATATCGTGGCGGGCAAACTGCCGCCGCTCGCGCAAGATGACGACCTCGCCACTTACTGCCACATGATTCGTAAGGAAGATGGCGCGCTCGACCCAGCCACCATGACGGCGCGCGAGTGCTACAACCGCCTGCGGGCGTTCGGCGCGTGGCCGAAGTGCCGGATTGAGTTTGGTGGGCAGTCGGTCATTGTGACTAAAGCCAAGGCGCTGGAGCCCTTCACGGGCGACGCTTGGGCGGACGTCATCCCCTGCCAAGGCGATAGCGCGCTGCAGCTCATCGAGATTTTAAACCCGAAGAGCGGCAAACGCATGAAGCCCACCGACTTTCTGCGCGGTCTGCATAAAAACTAATTAAACCCCCAGCACTGCAGCTGGGGGTTTATCATATGAGGTGGATTGGCTTAGTCTACTTTATCGGCGAGCGTCAGGCTCATCCTCCGCTGGTTCATCTTGTGACGGCAGGCCAGCGATATCGCGCAAGTTGCGTTCCATTATATCGGCGTCGCCCCACGCTTCGGCAATAGCAGAACTGAGTGCTTCATCGCGGCGGTCAAAGATATCCGCGTATTTCACGCGCCGGCAACGCTGCGCCAGCCACTTGATGTTATAGTGGTCTTCATCTGGATAATCCTCAATATTTTGGACGATTTTCTCAGCAGTGGCGCGGTCGGCCAGCTCTAGCGCCAACGCAATGGTGTCGGTCTCATTAAAGCCGTCAAAGTCGAACGCCAGTTGGCCAGTCTCAATCATCTTGGCTTGCTTTTTGCGCTCCGCTGCATGACGCGCCGCGTGGCGCGCGTCAATTTGCGCCAGCAGCTGGATGGCGGTCAGCCGGTCCGCCGCTGTCGACTTGCCCACGCGCGACATTAAATCGTCGTATGTCGCTTGGATGTCTAGTTGCCCTTGTTCCATAAACAGTATTTTAGCACACGCTTCATAAAAATGCCCAAACCCTCTAGCCAACAAATCGGCAGGCACACAGGCAAAGTAGTGGCTACTAATGTATATATATTTTATAATAATATTATGGAAGATTATCTCATAGTGGCGCGGCAATATGTGCCAGAAGCCAGCGCGGCGCGCCTCATAAGTACCGACCGCTACGACCAAACCACAGCAGCATTAGTGGAACTCAGTGGATTGTCTGTGCCACGGCGCTTGGTGATTTTTAACGAGCAGCCGGCAGCTTACGACTTTGATGAATTTATCATGCAGCTGCTAAATGGCGGACAAGCCGGCGCGCACGTCAATGAGCCCGACGCTACACTAGACTACGGCGGCCGTAAGTACTACATCTTCAATGTCCACTAACAATTGAAGGCGACCTCTATAACAAAACCGGCAAAGCAGAGCTTCGCCGGTTAATTGACGCTTATCGCAAAGAGCAGCGCCCACAAGAGCAGTAAGTCTACTCAGTCTGATTGTTTTCAGGGTCGACGGTGTGAGAGACAGACTTGGTAAGTACCGCCACCACCGCGAGCGTCGCCACGAGCAAGCCACCCACGATGCCGTAAAACAGCGGTGGCAACTTCGGCGCGACTTTCACGCTAGAACTGAGTTCAAGGAATGAACTCGCCTCCACGTAGCCCACGCCAAACGCGAGCAGTGTCGCGGCGACCAGTGGTAGCACAGCCTGAATTATCAGCATGCGGCGCAACTCGCCCACTTGCATACCGCAGAGGTGCAACTCGTACAGCGTGCGGCGGCGCTCCAGCATGCCCGCCACGGTCGAAATAGCCACGCTAATCATCGCCACGGTCATAGTAAAGGCCAGCCCCCAATAAGTCAGCTTGGACAGCGACTCCATAGCTGCGCGAGTCGAACTTAATGCTGTTTCGTGCAACCGATACAGCGTAATTTGACCGCCCGCCAAATTCTTCGCATCGCGGTTCATCTTCTCAATGGCGCTAATCGCCGCCTCATGCTGCTCAAGTGTAATCGTCGCTAAATACCCCTGCTTTTTTGTCGCCGGCTTCGCACAAACCGACGGGTCGTTGCAGCCACTAGACTGCTTGAGATTAGCAAACTTATCTGGCGCCGGTGCGTACAACACCGCTTTTTCTAGCTTCGACTCCGGACTAAACGCCACGTAACGGTGCTGCGGCGTGGTGCAGTCCAGCTGCTTCATGTGCGGCAACATTGCCCGACACTCCGCGACATAATAGAGGTTGGACAGCGTGTCTTCACCGTTCTTCTCGTCTGTATAACGCAGCGTCACCAGTGTGAGATTCTTCGCGCCAAACTGCTGCAGCCACCGCCCGAGTTGGGCAACCGCGTCATGGCTTAGCGGCTGCGCGGAATTCTGCCCTAATTTGGCGAAAGTAGCGTTCGGCTGCGCCAGACCGGCGGCGTTGCTTAAGACCTGCTCCACGCCGCCAGAACAAGCAAGGAAGAACGTCCCCGCCAGCACTGCCAAGCCAATGCCACCCACCGCGCGCGAGATGGCGCGGGCGTGGCGGTTGATATACTTAAAACTAATCAGGCCAACTGGGCGGCGTGAGCACTTCGCAAGTAACTGAGACAAGTGGTAAGTGAAACACGGCACCGCCAGCACAATACCGCACATGCAGATGGCGATAGAGCCAAGCAGCCAATAAGAGACGTTGAGCGTCGACATTTTGCTCACCTTCACCCAGACCAATATCCCCAGCCCCAGTACCAGCGGTATCAGCCGCCAGAGGCGAGGGCGCTTCTCGCTAGCATGCGCCACCATGACACCCAGTGGCGAAGTGTGCACCTTGCGCATCGCCCACCAGTTGGTGAGGCAAACCAGACCCAGCGTGCCCGCCGTCAAAAGCGCCACTTGCGGCAGCGTCAAGGTAATCTCTTCCAGCCACAACCGCTGCCCGCCAACCATTTTCAACTCGGCGAGGAATGGTCGCGTTAGCAAGTACAGCACGCCGCCCACCGCCAAGCCGACCACTGAAGCCAAGATAGCCTCCAGCAAAATAATGCGCGTGATTTGCCCATTGGTCGCGCCCACCAAGCGTAACGCCGAGTAACGGCGCGCGCGCTGAATCGAGCCCAAGCGAATCGCAATCGAAAGCAAGAACAGCACTGGCAACATTAGAATCACCACGCCGGCGTACATCACCGTTTTAATCAGCTTTACCGCGGGAATACGCGCTTCAATTGGGTCAGCGCGCCAAATCGTCGGCACAAAGCGGTAAACCTTGCCCGCAGCGTTACGTCGCGCCGGACTAATGCCGCCCGTTACCGCCACCAACGCATCGCGCGTCAACGTGGCCTGCTTCGGCAAGACGCCAACTAGCTTATCGCCAAAGCGCTGCCCCAAATTGTCCGCCGGATGGCGTTGCATTGCCTCATATAATGCCGATGAAACCAAATATTCGCCCTTGCTTGGCAACCGCGTCATACCTTCTGGCAGCTGCGGCAAACGCGCGCCCGTCGGCTGCAATTCGTACTGCGCTACGCTTTGCCCGCGCCAATTCGTCTGATACGCCACCATTTCCACTGGGTCGACGTTGTGGTCTTGCTTCTGATCGCCCATAAAAGAGGACATAAAGACATCGCGTCCGCTCGACATAAACGGGCCAAACATGGCAGTAAAGAGGAGCATAACGGCAAATCCCACCCCCACGGCGCCACTAATCAAAGCAAAGCGCCGCCAGCTCGACTTAAATGAGGTGCGAAAGAGTGTCCAACCTAACATGGCTACTTCTGCTCCCGCTTAACGTGCTCTACCACCCCGTAGCGCACAATCACTTCACGGTCGGCGTAAGCGGCAATAGTTGGTTCGTGCGTCACCATAATCACGGTCACATTATGTTCGCGCGCCGCCTTAGTAAAAATGCGCATCACCTGCTCGGAATTAATGACGTCAAGACTGCCCGTCGGCTCGTCAGCAAACACCACTTCAGGCTCAATCACCATGGCGCGGGCAATCGCCACCCGCTGCGCTTGGCCACCCGAGAGTTCAGTCGCAAGGGCATTCGCCTTGTCGCCCAACCCCATTTGCTTCAGCCAATCCGCCGCGCGGGTGTAAGCTTCACTGCGCCGCACTCCCGCCAAGAGGAGTGGCACTGCCACGTTGTCAAGCGCGGTCAGCTCCGGCACCAGCTGCGAAAACTGAAACACAAAGCCAAACTTCGTCCGCCGAAGCGCCGTACGCACACGGTCGGGTGCGCGGTCAATGCGCTGGTCGTTAAACTGCACCGTACCCTTGGTTGGCTTGATGATACCCGAGAGTACATGGAGCAAGGTTGACTTGCCCGAGCCCGAAGCGCCCATGATGGCCAAAATCTCCCCCTGCTTCACCTCTAGATTAGCGCCGCGAAGCGCCTTAGTGCTGCCGTAATTTTTGTGCAAATCACTGCCCGCGATAATTATTTTTGACATAGTTCCCTCCTTATACTGTCAATTTTTCCTTCTGCTTTATCCATCCATTTCAAATCGGCGTCAATGTGGTAAATCGCCCCGTCCAACAGAAGCTGCTCCGCCACGTCGGTCGCTATCAGCTGCCGCCGCACCAGCTGGCGCATCGCCGTCAAGTGGGTGTGGCGCTGGCTGTCGATGTACTGGTGCGGGTCGCCGTCCACGAGGAGCGCGAGCATCACCTTGCAGTAAAAAGTGGAGCGCAAGTGTTCGCCGATTTCCTCGGGCGTGGTCAGCCACGTGTGCAGCGTGGCAAGGCCGTCAGGTGTGATTTGGTACTGTATCTGGCTCGGACCTTGCGGCTTGGCCGTGGCTTTGGCCT
Source organism: uncultured Candidatus Saccharibacteria bacterium (assembly GCA_947090635.1). Lineage (GTDB taxonomy): Bacteria > Patescibacteriota > Saccharimonadia > Saccharimonadales > Saccharimonadaceae > Nanoperiomorbus. Next base: position 10,666 of record CAMUOM010000014.1, read on the forward strand.
TGATGTGGGCGGCAAGTGTGGACGCTGTCGCCGCAGCGTCTAACGCCGCAGTTGAATTCGCCGCATTGTCAGTCGCGGGGTCGGAGTTGAGCGCCGCAGCAGGCACTGGTTCAACCTTGTGGTCGCGCACAAGGCGGTTCAATGTGGAATAAATTTGCCCAGTCAAAATGGGCTTGTCGCGGCCAAAAAATTGGTCGTAGAGCTTCTTCAGCTCGTAGCCGTAATTCGGCTCGATAGCTAGCAGCCCCAGTAACGTCAATTGTGCATTCATTATGTTATTACTATACACTTAGTGTATAGTACTGGTCAAGCAATTTGAACACGAAAATAGTTCGCCGAGATAGCGAACTGTGGAAAACCGCCACGATTACTGAGGCGGGCTTGGGAATTTGACACTTATGGTTTAGCGCGCCATTTGCCCGTCCAGCCACGCCATGATGAGCGTCACCAGTCGGTCAAGCTCGGCTGGCGTCAGCGGGCGGCCCTTCGGGATGCCGTGCCACTTGGCGATGCAGCCGCGGCAGCAAGTCGCCGTAGCGTGCTGCGCCGTAAACACCGGATGGCCGCGGTAAGGGGTCTGCTTGCCGTCCTTTGGCGGGTCGGCCACACCGACGCGCGCCGCGAGGAGTTCGTGAGCGTGGCGGCAAATGATGGCGCGGCCCTTCTTCATAAAATAATCACGGTCAGCGGGGCGCAAACTAAAGCTGCTGCGAAACTTCGATTTACCGAGTCGCTCCAGCAACGCCGCCGCATAGGCTTGGTCGGCGGGCGTGGCTTGACCTGCCCCAGCGGGCTTCACTTTAGGCGCGTGATTCGCTTCATCCTTCATCACTTTTATTATACGCGCTTCTGGCGCGGGCGGCGGGCTTATGTTATGATAGTAACAATCAAAAGATAGCACCTTACTGGAGTGCTCCAAAGGAGGTTAAAATGGCAACCATCGAATGCCAAATCGACTCGGTGCGTGAGGCCATGAATCTGGGGCTCGAGGCGGAAGCCAAGGCAATCATCCAGCGGGCATGGGACTTTTTAGCGCCGGAGTACCGGAATAACCACGGTGCGGGCGAGCAGTATCTGCCGAGTAGCGTGGAGCAAGCGGCGTTGAGCCACTTTGCCAGCAATCGGTCGTCAGGCGACACCATTTATCGCCTGTCGATTGAGAACTTTCGCTACTGCTTGGCGACTGACCTACGCATCGCTTACCGCGGCACGCGGGTGTTCGGCGTTTGGGGGCTGATAAATCAGGCTGACGGTTACCGTCTAGTCTGCCGCGGCGCGGCGTTTGACCCGAACACGGGCCAATTAGTCGAACCGTACCACAGTACCAAACCGCTAGACATTCCCCGCCCCACCTTGCAGGACACCACATAACAACCAGCACCCAGCTTGTCTGGGTGCTTTTATTGCCATAAAATTTGCGTTTCAAAGCAAAGTGTGCTACACTAAATAAAGCTGAACGCGAAATGTGCCTGTAGCTCAGTTGGATAGAGCGTCAGTTTGCGGAACTGAAGGTCATACGTTCGAATCGTACCAGGCACACCAACATTATCCCCCACCCTGTACAGGGTGGGTTTTTGGTATAGCGTTAACTTCTCATGGCTATCATGTTGTCAGGGTGACGGGTGCGGACGAGCCAACGGAGGGCGCCGAGTAGCTGTATACTGCCAGCGCCGCCACCACCTCAACTGTCCGAAACACCAAACACCCCGCCAAAACGAAGTGTGTTGGTCACCGAATGCCTCACCCCACCTCTTGCCCCAGCTGAGAAACGCGGAGGCGGGCCAATACGCGGAGGCGAGGCCTCCGCACGGAATCTAGTCTTAAGGGGCGGGCGCGAGAGCAACGCGGAACGCGTAGCTGCCTTCCGCGTAGCTGCCGTAGAATACGTAGAACAACCCAACAAACACACTACCGAGACATCCGCCGCCCCGAATAAACCAAGGGTTGGACGATGTTACAAAAGCCGCACCAGTACCATTCCATTGATATATGCCAGCACTAGTCTCATAAAGGGCTTGACCACCACAGGTTTGGTAGGTGCAAGAGTTGAAGTTTTTAATGTTATATGTATTGACATATGGTGGATGAGCAGCATTAGAACCAAAGTATTCATCATAGGTATTGGAATTATGTAAGTTATCGCTGTAACTAGCCGCGACGTATTCATGGCCACCACCAGACATGTCGTAGATACCGGTTGGGTTGTTGGTAGTGCTGGCGAGTTGGCCAAGAGTACCGTTGTAGGCACGCTGTGGGTTATCTTTGCTACAAGCTTGTTGGGTGCCGAGATCACCGACGCTAATACCTTTATAATCTATCCATGAATCGTTGTTATTGCCATAGCTACCAGTACTGCCATTTCCCCATGGACCACAGCCAGTAGTACCGCGACTGTTGTTGTGCCTTGCGCCGTTGGCGTTTATTTGGACTTTATTGTAACCGGCACCATACTTACTGGCGCTGAGGTAGGTAGCAGCACCCCAGTCATTGTTGTTGACCATGTGGGAGCTGAGTTTGGCGAGATGGTGGTTGTTTTGGGCGGCATTAACACCGCTTGTATTACCACCAACGTTTTGTGGATCATTAACTCCTATAGTCTTGGCTAAGGCGTAGAAACCGCCTATGTATTTGATGCCTGAATAGGATCCGTCTATATGACGTTCGTTTGGTAAAACAGTTGGTTGGGTGTTTGTACCAGTAGTTTCAAACTTGGCAAACCAGATGCCGTTGAGCTCCTTGGTACCGAAGGTGAAGGCTGGGTGGGTTGCCCAAGTACCGGCATTACTTGGCTGGCCTTTAATGTAGTCACGGTTGAGGCTACATTCTGTGCGGTAATCTTTGCCTTTCTCTGGGCAAACGGCTGGACGACGCTTTGGCGTGGTCTTCTTTTCAAAGCTAATCAAGAAGTCCTGTTCATCAACCGGCTTATCTGTGCCATCGCGCCGCATCACCTCATAAGCGTAACGTGGAATGTATACCCAGTAACCAAGAATATCGGATTGGTCAACTACTTTAGTCTGATTCTTATATTTACTTGGGTCCTTCACCGTTACGGCGTTAGCCCACTGCTTGTTATTGTAGTTATACCAATTACCTTGATTGGAACTGTCTTCTGGGTTGGCTAGACTAGTCCATTGGGCGTTGGTAGTGCTTCCGGTATACTTTACCGGTATCATGTTGGCATCAAGGTCGACTTGACAATCGTTCTTTGGGTCACCGGATTTGCAAACTGTTGGGTCAACTACAGGTGGTTTTGGGGCTGGCTTGGCGGTGGCCGTGTAGGTAATGGCAGTGCTGTAGCTACCACTGGCTAATTTAGCTGGGTCGACATTGGCAGCAAACGTTACAGTAGTGTCACAATGGTCTTTACAATTGCAGCCAGCTTGCTTGCCTTTAACTGCCGTATCGACAATGACGGCTGGCGTGGCTTGGGCGCCAGCTGGGACGACGCTGAAGGTGGTAGCTGACTTATTTAGAGAATAACCCCACTGGTTGGCGTTCAATGCAACCGGCGTGAAGCTTGGCGTGGCAGAGATTTTATGAGTTGAGTCCTTGCTGTTCACGAGGTCGGCGGTATCGGCCTGCATGGTGAGATTAAAACCATAAGGTTTGCCGGTTTTAACGGTGACGCTGGTGGTGGCTTTGTAGAGATTGCCGGATGGCTTTAGTGCGGCGTTCTGGTCAACTGTAATGCTGACGGTGTTATCGTCCGTCGCATGGGCTGGCGTGACTAAGATTAATGGCGCAAAAGCTAAAACAAACAGAC
>CAMUOM010000015.1 GCA_947090635.1 uncultured Candidatus Saccharibacteria bacterium
TAGGTAAGTTAATAATAAATCAGCTATCCACGGAACTCCTGATTACTCGGGGTGGATAGCGCAGGAAAGGAGTTTGAGGTGTCAAACGTTGACATTAAACAGCTATTTGAAGCTGGTGCCCACTTCGGCCACAAGACCGCTCGGTGGAACCCGCGCATGGCGCAATATATTTACGGTAAAAAGGACGGTGTGCATATCATCGACCTCGAGAAGACCGTAGCGCAGATTGAGGCTGCTCAGAAGTTTGTCGAGAGCGTAGCTGAGCGTGGTCGCCAAGTACTATTTGTTGGCACGAAGCAGCAGGCAAAAGAGGTAACTGCCGAGGCTGCAACCGCTGCCGGTATGCCTTATGTTACCGAGCGCTGGCTTGGTGGTATGCTAACCAACCAAACCACTGTGGTTGCACAGATTAAGAAGCTAAAGCTATTAGAGAAGCGCATGGCTAGCGGTGAGCTTGCCAGCCGCTACAACAAGCTCGAAGTACAGCACTTCCAAGAGGAAATTAACGTCCTTAACACCCGCTATGGCGGCATCAAGGACATGCACGGCAAGCCAGGCGTACTCGTGGTACTAGACGCTGTGTCAGACCGCAACGCCATCAACGAAGCTATTAAGCTAAACATCCCAGTGGTAGCCGTTTGTGACACCAACGCCGACCCGAAGGGCATCGACTATGTCATTCCAGCGAACGACGACGCAATCTCAACCTTGAAGCTTGTGGCGGGCTACCTCGCTGAAGCAGCTAAGGCTGGTAAAGAGAAGTCAGCTAAGGTTGCCGAAGAGCGCAAAGCTGCCAAGGGCGACAAATAATTAACTAATTTAACTAAGAAGGGGAGAAAATGGGCGTTACATTAGACGAAATCCGCCGCCTACGCGAATTGTCTGGCGTTGGCTTAACTGATGCGAAGAAGGCACTTGTGGCCGCCAACGGCGACTTCGACAAGGCTTTGAAGGACATGCGCGAAAAGGGCCTCACCAAGGCTGAAAAGCGTTCTGAGCGCGAGGCGCGCGAGGGCTTGATTGAGTCCTACGTGCACGGTGGCCGCATTGGCGTCATCGTGGAGATGAACTGCGAGACCGACTTCGTGGCTCGCACCGACAACTTCAAGGAATTGGCGCACGAGATTGCTATGCAGGTTGCTGCTATGCGGCCAAAGTGGGTGTCAGAAGATGACATTCCAGCGGAGGTGAAGGCGGCCAAGCGCGAAGAACTCGTGGCTGCTGCCAAGAGCGACCCGAAGAACGCGAACAAGCCAGCCGACATCCTAGATAAGATTATCGACGGCCAGCTCGCCAAGTACTTCGGCGAACTAGTCTTGCTCGACCAAGCCTACTGGAAGGACGACACCAAGACTATCGCTACTCTCGTCAAAGAGAACATTGCAAAGCTTGGTGAAAACATTGTGATTCGTCGCTTTGCTCGCTTTGAGCTCGGCGTTACCGAAGACTAGTCTGAGATTTTAGTAAAATACCCCTCGCATGAGGGGTATTTTTAGTAGTAATGGTAGGGCAAAGCGCGCGATTTGTACACTCGCTTGGGTGAGGTAACAGACTATACTTGTCAGTCGGTGATGTAGCGCCGAGCTTAGCGCCAAATAACCAAATAACCAAATAAAAAGCCCCACCGAAGTGGGGCTTGAGTGGTTAATCTTATTATTGGGCTGTGCCAATGTTGAACTTAACATAGCGTGGTTTGCTGAAGTCGCCACCCGAAGGGGCAAAACCAATCCAAAGCAACAGGAAGAACGCATAGATAAACGGCGAGAATATCCTAAGTATTATTCCGGTTGGGCCGAAGGCATTCCAAATCGGTAGTAGAATCAGCAAGAAGCCAGGCAAGTATCCCCAGGCTAGTAAACGCTGTGTTCCTCTGCCAACATCCGCCGCACGACGACGCGTGATTATAATGTTAAGGACGATGGCGTAGAGTACAATGATGACGGTCAGCGGGCATGAGCCGAATAGCAAGCAGGCAGCTGCGGCAATGGCAATTTGTATGAGGCAGCCCCAGAAGTAAGTAACGCGGTCGCAAAGTCCACCCATGGTAATCGGTATCAGAACGGTGTCAAACAAGATGTTGAGCGGCGTGTGAACCGGTTCATAAACTAGTGTCTTAAGATGACGCCGTTGACCGGCTGTCGCAAAGGCGTTGTTTGGCTGAGGCTGGAACGGTTGCTGTTGGCCATAATTATAACCACTGTTAGGTGGGTAACTCATAGCCGGCGGAACCGATGCTCCGTAGTAGCCATCATTAGGCATAGCGCGGTTGGCGTTGGCTTGCGGCGGCGCATAGCCATAGCCATTTGGCGCGGGCTGGTTGGGCGCAGGCTGCGTATAACCATTTGGTACGGGCGCACCGTAGTATCCAGCGTTAGGCTGGTTGTAATAACTGCCTGGCGCAGCGGCTTGGTAATAGCCGTTTTGCATGAGTGGCTGTTGGCCGCCGGTTGGTGGCGCATAGTAGCCGTTGTTAGGCGGCATTGGCGCTTGCCCGTAGTAGTTATTTGGCGCGGTCGGCGCGTTGGTCGACTGGGCATAGTAGGCGTTGCCATTATTTAGTGCTGGTGGAACTCCAGCCGTTTGGTTGGTGCTATCGTCCGGCGTGTTAAGCTGGTTATTGCCAGCCGTTGGCGTAGACGGCATGCCTTGATTGTAGTTGTCCATAAGATCAACTCCTAAATAGAAGGAACATACCAGCGGGCGCCGGTAATAACCGTATTCTACAATGTTATAATGCTATTGTCAATGAAAAGACCCCACCGAAGTGGGGTCAAAAGCTAGTGCCGACCAAAATGATTCCAGTGAAAAACCATGTAACCCGGCTTGCCGGAGTAGTTCACAGGAGATTTGAAGGCGGCTAGCAAAGAAGGTATTAGTATGAAGATGGGTGGCACCAAAGTGTGAAGCAATTTTCCCAAGAAAGGAATGAGGGCTTCTAGTGGTGGTACGATGCAAGCGAGCAGGAATACTCCTGTGACGATAGCCATCATAGCCAGTTCAGAATTGGTGTCCCGCAGACGTCTCACAGCTAATGCTAGTTGCGCTAAGACAAAGTAAACTGCCAGCAAGAAGGTTAGAATCAATGCGAGCATTGAGAGAAACCAAGCTGTGCCGCCGCTTACGCCATTCATCATAATGCGATTACGAATGCGGTAGAAGACCCCCGACAATTTAGTGCTGGCAATAATCAAAGCGATATAGCCAAGCCAGAAGTCGAGGCGGGTGCAGCAGGTGTCGAAGCGCCAGAAGGAGAAGAACGTTTGTCCAAAAAAGTTGCCAATGCCATGTACTGGCGTGCTGCTTAGAGTAATAAAGCCACGAGACGAATTGTATCGCGGTTGGCTTACTGTTTGCGGCTGTGGCTTAACTGATGTTGGGCGATTTACTTCTCGTGGTTGCCTTGTTGTCCTCTGCGGCTGCTGCCGAGCGGCCGCGTTAGGTTTACGGGTATACATCATAATATCAGCTCCTAGTAGTAAGGTACGTTGCGGCATAGCATAAGTGTAATGTCGCGAATACTAACATTATACAACAATAACGCCTATTTGTCAATAAGAAGGCCCCACCGAAGTGGGGCAGATGTCTATCAGAGAGCAAATGAAGTTTACCAATGGAATGCCAAGTAGCGTGGCTGCTCATTTGTCTTGTTAGACGGTGTGATGGCTGCAATAGCCCAAGTTGCGAGAAGCGCAAATTCGGCAATAATCAACGAGATTTGTGCAATCTCAGGAGAGAATTGATTGACTAGCGCGCTGAAGAGGAGCGATATTGCAAATATCGCAGCTAAGCAGAGACCGGTCATCGATTTTGCGTCGCGCAAGCGACGGGTAAGCAGTAACACACCTGCAAAGCAGAGATAGCCAAGCGCAAACATGGCTGCCAATGATACGATGCCTAACATGAGGGCGGCCAATGTGTCGATAAAATCGGCATTTGGCGTGGCGCACATGTGGCTGGTCGCAATGGTGATTAACAGAGGAGCAACGCTGGCAATGGCGAGGGAAACCGAACCGAAAAGGAATTCGAGACGGCTAGCGCACAGGCCTTTGTCGAAGCGTCCGCAGAATGACTGACTGACTAGGTTGCCAAACGTGCAGACTGGGCGGCGAGTAAGTTCAATGAATTTACGAGCGCTGGTTGCTTGAGTTGGACGGGTTGCGACCGATGGTGTGGAAACTAACATTTTAATCTCTTTCGACGTAATGTACATTAGTAGTAGGATTACTGCTAATGCTTATAACATAGCATATTTTTGGCATTTTGTCAATGTACTTACTGAGGTAGCGGCGAGTGATGGCTTGCGACGCTTAGCGTGGCTTATGGCGATTGGATGGGGTAATTACGGCTGCGGCTTGAGCAGGGTCGGCTTGGTGGCTGTGGGTATGTGTGGACAGCCAAAAAGCCTTGCGGTGAGCGCAAGGCTGAGCTGGCAGCTAATGACTAGCTTGGTGAATTTAGTGAAAATTATTTGCCGAATTTTGATTTAAAGCGAGCAAATAGCCCACCACTATTTCCGCCAGCCGGTTTTTGCGGCATCGGCTGACCAGATTGCATCGGCTGCATCGGCGGCAGCGGTTGGTTTGTTTGGTTCGGTGCCGGCATCATTGGCTGATTAGAGGCCGGCGTTGGCATAGGGGCTGCCCCGTATGGATTAGGCAAAGGACCAGGTTGCATTGGCTGCATTGGCTGGTTCGCTTGGTTCGGCATTGATGGCATCGCTTGACCAGGGGCTGGCATCTGTGGTGGTATGCCGTAAGGATAGGCCGGTGGCATCGGCAAGTGTTCTGGATTTGGCGCTTGAGGCTCCGATGTTGGCTCGGCTGCTGCGGGCTGATTTTGTGGCTGTGGTTGCTGCCAAGATTGATTTGCCGCTGGGCTGTTAGCTGAATTGTATGCGGTGTTTGCCGCTGGCTCCGAGGTTTGATTTGCTATCGGTTGCTGCCAAGCGGTCTCAGGCGTTGAGTTTAAGGCTGGCTGTTGCGCTTCTGGCGCGGCTTGTGGCTGTGGCTGCTGCCAATTTGCCTCAGCTTGCGGCTGTTGTGGCGGTGTTTGCTGCTGCTGTGGTTGCTGCCAGCTGGCTTCAGCTTGTGGCTGTGGCTGCTGCCAATTTGCCTCAGCTTGTGGCTGTTGTGGCGGTGTTTGCTGTTGCTGCCAAGAGGTTTGCGCTTCTGGTGCAGTCTGTGCTACTGGCTGCTGCCAAGATTGATTTGCTGCCTCAGCTTGTGGTTGTGACGCGATGTGTGGCAGTTCAGACATTGGTGACATGTCCGGTTCTTGCGGCACTTGAGGCTCGGCTGCTTCGATTGGCTGCGCTTCTGGTGTAGTCTGCAACTGAGGTAGCGGCGGCATTTGCGGCATCTGTGGACCTTGCGGCGCGGCCGGTTCAAGTAATTGCCCTGGCACTTGATTTGGTGCGACTATGGTCGGTGGGAAAGCTGGCGCCGGCTGGATTGGCTGCGGCGTCACTGGCTTGATGCTGGCTGTCATTTGCGTGGGGATACCCACTGGTATGCTTGGTTGCATGCGGCGCAACGGCTCAGATAGCTGTGAAATATTACTGCTATCGTAGATATCAAAGTCGTCAATGTTGCTGAAGCTGCTTGAGCTGGTGTCAACTTGAGTCGAAGCTTGAGCCTTGGCTGGCAGCGAAGTGTCTTGTGGTTGCGTTTTTGTAATAGGCTTGCCGATTGGCGAAAGCTGCACGCCTTGGAAGGGGCTACTGGTTGATTGATTGTTTTCGTTTTGCATGGTTATCCTTACTTACCTATATCTTAACGCAACTTAGCGCTGAACGCAAACGGAAGCTACTTTTTGCTGAAGAATGAGAGGTAGCGCGGGACGTTGTCTTGCCATTGAATGCTTGGCGCAAAGTTGGCGATAAAGCAAACAACCGGCGCAGCGGGAGTAAAGACTAAGAAGCGCAGCCAAGTCGGTTTGCCGGCATCGCAGAGGCGGCGACGCATGAGCATAAAGAGTGACACTAGTGGGTAAATGACGGTGAACGGAAATACGAGGAGGTCGAGGAGGCCCATGCCGGATATTGCTAGGATGATACAGAGAATTATTAGAAGTATTATCACTACTACCTGAACGGTTGCGGCGAGGATGTAGGTAAGGCGGCTGGTGCAATAACCGCTGGTGGATACGGGAATTAGGGCTTCACAAAGGATGTTTTTGAATGAATTTGGCGGCGTGGCGACAGCGGTAACGTAGTGAGGCAGCCGAGACTGAGGGACTTGGCTGACGCCGAATTGCTGGCTTGGCAGAGTCGGTCGGTCGGCGATGATGTTGCCGGCTTGCGTGGTGAGCTGGCTGAAGGCACTGGTGCTGGTGGTATTAGTGTTGTTGGAGTTGCCGGCGGGCGTCTTGTGAGTCAGAACTGATGGGTCGATGGCGGCAAAGCCAGCGCCGGTGTAGCCGCTGGTGGCTGGGATGGTTGGCTGCGTTGAAGTAGTTGGCTGAAAAGAGGTAGCTAGTGGCACGGTCGGCTGAGCTGCGATTGGTCTAAACGGCGAGGCTGCCGTAGTCGGCTGAGCAAAGGTGGTTTCTGCTGTGGTTGGAACAACTGAGCTAATTGGGTTAAATTGAGTGGCTTAGTTGAGCTGTGCCGTCGCCACGCCAGTGCTTGCTGGAACGACTGGGCTAGGTTGGGCCGTTTGAATCGACTGAGCAGTGCTGAAGCTTTGGCTTTGAGGCGCGGTCGGCTGAAACTGCGTTGACAGAGGTTGAGCTGGTTGGAAGGCGCGTTGTTGTATTGGCGATGACTGCGTGGACTGAGTAGTTGGCTAAGCTGTGATTGGGTCAAACTGAGATACTGGCATGCTTGGCTGAGGCGCGGTTGGATTAAACAATGAAGCCGACGTAGTTGGCTGTTGTGGCTGGGTGGAAGTAGCTGTTGGCGCAGTTGGCTGGGCGGCGGTTAGTGGTTGACTTTGAGATGGATTAAAATCTGAATTGTTTTGCATGTTTGTCCTTTGATTAATTACTTATATCTTATCGCGCTATTGTGAATCGTGCAAGGTTGAAGGTGGCGACAGAGGGTGGTGGTGCGGGGCGCTATTCTTAAGCCGTCACCAGCGGCGCAGACCAGCCCTCGTGGCGGCTTTGCGGGCCGAAAAATTTGGTGATCTATTGCGCCTATGCTATAATGCGAGTATCTAGCCGTGGTGGCAGAGATAAACCCAAAAGGGAAAATAACCGAAATGGAGGATAAACAATAATGAATAAATTACGGCAAACAGCTGCGGGGGGGGGTAAACTTTTAAGCCTTGCCGCTTTCGCAACGATTGCACTAGGCTGCGCTACGCCAGCCCACGCGGACAGTATCTCAATCGACCTCGACGCCACCGTAGTTACTCTGCAGCGCAGTGGTGACTTGTATGAGCACACCAGTAGCCTTCACGTGCACAACAGTAATACCTATGGCTTTACGCTTAGCATGAACGCCAGTCAGCCAAATCTAGTAAACAGCAAAGACTCCACTTACAAAATAGACTCTGTCTCTGGCACTAATAAAAAACTTGCTGCTAACCAGTGGGGTTACGGTATTGGTAAGAATGCCACCACGTTTAGCTCGGTTTCTTCTGCATCGTTAGCTGATATTACTAGTGACAACAAGGGCAGCTGTACTAGCGTCGATGACTGTACACTATACTTCACCCTTGGTGCTAATATTGACCCTAAGCGTTTGCCCGTGGGTAGCTACAGCACTAGCTTGACTTATACCGCTACCAGCAAGCCAGCGCCAGTCCAACCATCTACACCTTCAGGCGGTGGGTCTAGCTCCGGTGGGTCAAGTTCTGACCCTTGGTGGCCTATATGTAACGACAGATATTCTTATGATTCCGACAAGAGGCTATATTGTTATATTCATAACGGCGACATGAGTGGCTATTGGAACGAGGAATGCCATAAAAATTACTCTTATGATTCCGACAAAGAGTCGTACTGTAAAGCTCATGACGGCGATATGAGCGGATATCAGCCAGATTGGGGTTCGATATGTAGTAGTAGATATCCTGATAATGACCCAGAGACCAATGACAAGTGGCTATATTGTAATAGACATCAAGGTGACATGAGCGGCTATCAGCCGAATTGGGGTTCTATATGTAGAAATAGATACCCCGGTAGCGATACCGATTCCTCTAATAAGAGGACATATTGCGCAGAACACAAAGGCAGCATGAGCGGTTATCTGGATTGGCTATGTGG
>CAMUOM010000016.1 GCA_947090635.1 uncultured Candidatus Saccharibacteria bacterium
CTGTAGCCCCAGCCACAGGCCGGCGGCATGCCGTACTCTAGCATCTCAACAAAGTCGACATCCAGCATCATGGCCTCGTCGTCGCCCGCCTCACGCAACTTCTGCTGCTCCTCAAAGCGGCTCAGCTGGTCAATCGGGTTGTTTAACTCTGAGTAACCATTGCCTAGCTCCGAGCCGGCAATCACTGGCTGGAAGCGCTGCGTGCTGACGCCGTCCGGATTTGCCTTCGCGAGTGGCGAAATGAACTTTGGCGTGTTGACCAGCCAGACCGGCCCCGCCACGTCCTTGCGGATATTCTTCCACAGCTTATCGATGCCACGCGAGAGGTTTTCACTCTTGCCGACCTCGAGTTTATTCGCCTTTAATAGCTCCACTACCTTCTCGAGAGTGACATTGTAAACGTCAATGCCGTAGTGCTGCTTTATCACATCAGCGTAGTCCCAAACCTCCCACTCTTTGCCGAGGTCAACGTCAAACTTGCCAATCTTAAACTGCAGCGTGCCAAAAGTCTGCTCGGCCACGTACTTATACATGCCCTCCATAAACTTCATGCCGTCGCGCCAGTCCCAGTAAGCGTGATACCATTCCATGGCGACATGCTCCGGCAGGTGCTCATCGTCGATGCCCTCGTTGCGGAAGCGCGGCCCGATATCGTACACACGCTCGTAGCCCGCACCGAGCAAGCGCTTCAGCGGCAGTTCATGGCTAATGCGGAGGTACAAATCTTGGTCAAGCGAATCCATGTGGGTCCTGAAGGCGTTGGCGTCGGCGCCGCCCGTGGTGTGCTCCAGCACCGGAATGTTGATTTCAATAAAGCCGTGCTGGTTTAAGTAGTCGCGCGTGGCCTGCCAGAACTTCGAACGGCGCACGAAGCGCTCCCGCACCTCTGGGTTGACGTTCATGTCAATGTAACGGCGGCGCAAGCGCTGCTCTTTATCGGTAAAGCCCTGCCGGTCAGGCATCGGGCGCAAAGTCTTCACCACTAGCTTGAGCGACGTCACGCCAAGCGAAATCTCGCCCGTCTTGGTCTTGATGACTTCGCCGGTCGCCTGCACAAAGTCGCCAGTGTCCAGCAAATTGAGGTCACTCAAACCGAGCTGGTTGGTCTTACCGTCGGTCTCAGCCACCGCGCCGGCGCGCAAGAACAACTGCAACTGCCCCGTGACGTCGCGCACCACGATAAACGCCAGTTTGCCGAACTTACGAAGCGACACAATGCGCCCCACCACGGTCTGCGTGCTGCCTTCCAACTGGTCAAACTGCGGCGCAACTTCACCCGCGCCAACCGTGCGCTCGACTTTGGCCGGATACGGGTCGAACCCCTGCGCCTTCAGGGTTTCGAGTTTCTTGAGTCGCTCATTGCGATAGTCTGCTAGTGTTGCCATGGTAACATTATACCACGCTTTCGGTATTGACGCGCCACCTGTTATGTGGTAATATATCACGGTGCAAGACACAAAGTCTTGTCGTACATTACGATATCCAGAGGTAAGTTGATATGATTGCAAATTGGTATTCAAGTAAAACAGCAAGTTGCTACATCGAAGACTATAACGCTACGTCAAAGGCAAACGAACTCCTTGCCGCCAATACCGCCTACGCCTGTCAAGATGTGCTGAAGGCAGCACGTGAGACTGGCAAATCCAAGTATGCCGTGCCTGGCTCGATTGCGCTCGGTCACGACTGTGGTTATGGCAGTGCCGGCGAAGTGCTAAACTGGTTGTTTATCATCTCAAGGGATGATGAATACAAGCACTATCTGAGTGCGTGGAACGATATTGACCCCGCCAAACGGCGTGAGTATGTGGAGTTTAAACCAAGTTGTGAATTCTACGATAGGATTGCCCACGATGTTGCTGGCAGCGCAGAAAAGGCGGGTTCACCGTTTAATTACGCTAATACGGATGCGGAAACCTATTGCGCCCAAATTTCGCGCAAGCTCGACAATGGCAAGGCACTCTACGTACCACTTGAATCGGACGATGATTCGGCTCAGCCGGCTTCGCTCTTACTAATCTACGCCTTCCCAGACAGACTCAACGACAGCTATAGTCGTTTTGGACTTGTGTACCGTAATGACGTTCGTCATCCTGAGCACAACGCTCTACGGTATTACCTCAAGATAAAGCTTGCATAACGGTCGCCCGGCCTCATTACGCTTAAAGCGACAGCAAGCATGCCGCCCCCAAGGGGCGGCTTTTTTAGTACCATTAGTACCCCGCTCCTACACATTTTGGCCAAATTATGGTATGATATTTACCATTCAAATGAGGTGGCCTCCACTAATTTTGATGTACATTACCGCTATTAAAGGAGATATTATGGAAAAATTTGCACTCGGTAGCTTCTACGCTAGCGGCGTCAATATCCGCGTCGAACACGCGCAAGGCGAAAAAGCCGTTTTGGGCGTTACCAGCGACTACTGTCGCGCCATTTTGACCGCCGGCCGCGAAGGCGCAATTACGCCTAAGACTGCCAGCGAGCTTCACATTGAGGCTTGGGAGCGCAACGAAAATACTGTAGTAAGCAGCCCACGCGAATGGCTTGATGCCGCTTGCGAGACCGCCATCCTGCCGTACAACGTACTAGGCGACCTTGACCTTGACCACCCGTGCGCCTTTGAGGGCTTTGTTCCTGACAGCACATTTATCGACCAGCTCGATTGCGAGCTGCGCGACTTGTACTATCCGGATCACACCCTCTACGATTTGGCGGGCTACTCGTGCTTTGTCGCCCTGCTGCGCCGTCGCCCGCGGAGTTTTACCGCTGACGAACTTGACGGCATGTCGCGTGTGCCCCGCCCACTCAGTGAAACCGATGACCAACCGACTGAGTTGGTTTTTGGCTTCCAAGGGAGCAGTCCGCACCTCGACGACATCGAGCAAACGACTGTTTTGATGCGTCAGCATCTCTTTAAGCCTGAAGCTAGTCGCTTGTTTGTCTGCGCCTATTCCGACGCACGCGAAGATTATAGCGACTATCTCGACGACGAAGACTGGGACGGCGAGCCGTATTACGACTACGACGAAGCAGATGAGGACGAAGACTCGGACGAGGGTGAAAAAGACAAGTTCCATTGTGACAAGGGTGAAGACTATTCGCATTCACTCTACACGGAGGGCGTCTAATGATAAAGTTTAGCCACACCGAGACACTCGGCAAGGTAGTTGAACAGGCTACACTGATGGGAGTGGAGGCGCTTACGCCGCCCTTACTGAAGTATTGCCTGTTGATTGCCGAAGCCGACCCGCGCGCCGCGCGGCTAGCTCGCGCCCCTGACGCTTGCGCGCCTCAAGTGGTCGATTGTATGGATTGGGCTCAGCAATACATTGCTAACCAAGAATACCCCGACCTGCGCGCCGCGTTTAACAACCTCTGGCTTGATTGCGCTACCCAACACGCCAAGTTCTTCCAACCAACGGGAGAATTTTACCGCGTGCTGGCGCAAGGCCTCAAGCATAGCCTGCCCGGCTCCACTTTTGTTGCGCATCCACGCGCTGAGGACCAAGTTAAACACGACACGAACATCTGTTTCGTCGCGCCGATTGTCGGCAAAAATGCTCGCGGACAGGAGTACAACGCCTTTCTGCTCGGCATGCATGTCGGCAATTACACCACACACTACGACACAGAGTTCACCCTAGTGGCTTACTTTGACCACATGAACGTTGAGTTTAGTCGCTTCGTTTATGATTATCGTAAGTCCCATATCAACTACTAATAGCCTGCCACCCCTTCGGGGGTGGCCTTTTCTTTACCCCGCCTACCTCTGCAGGTGTGCCCGCGACGTCGCCTCTCACCATTGACAATATACGCAAAATGTTATAGAATTATACAATATTCTCTAGCACCCCGCTGGAGTCGTACCTTAAGGAGTAAAATTAATGGATGCACAAACTGCAATGTTGGTTGCTGATGAAGTCGACCAGACGGATAGTCACAAAGTCGCCACCCCAGTAGCAACAGACTGGATTAGCCCACGCCTCCGACCAGCCAATGAGCTCAACGAGCAAGCTAAAGCTGAACTGATTGAAGAAGCAGCGACTCGACCACTGAGGCTTGGCGAACACCGCACTTGGCGGTGCACCATCAAAGGCAAACACAAACGCCGCAACAGCGGTTGGTATTGCCCAGGGAATTTGCTTGACATGGCGGAACGAACCAGACAAGATTTTATTAGTCTTGTTAAGTCTGGCTCAATGGTGGGCGCCATCGAATGCAACTCAATTGGCGAAGGCGGCATCAAGGTCATCTGGCAAGGCATCGCCCGCCACTTGCACGACAACTACCGCGCCGACATCACCAGGTCTACGGTGCTAAGTGGCGCCACGGCTTTTACGCCCAACAGCGCCTTCATTGACCAAGTCAACGAAATCGTTCCCGCGGCGGCTAGCATCATGCCGGAGTGCTACTATTACCGCACTTACGAATGCGTCGCCGGTCAGTACCACTATTGCACCCACTTCATCATGTCTTCTATGCTCGACCCCGGCTGGAGTCACGGCTACATTATTTATGTCCGCCAAGATGAACAAGACCCAGCGCGTTGCATAGTGGATAGCACCTTAGTCGATTGGGCGAAAGCCTAACCCCCAGCCACCTCCTAGAGGTGGCTTTTAAATTAGACGGTGACACAGAATTTATTACGCAAAAATAGACGAAAAGCCACCCGCGTGGGGTGGCTAAAACTAATTTTCTTTTAGCTTGGTGATAATCTCGGGGCCGTCGTCGTGCAATAGCAAGGTGTGCTCAAAGTGCGCTGCCAAGCTGCCGTCGCGCGTGCGAATCGTCCAGCCATCAGGGTCGAACGCCACGCGCCAAGTACCCAAGGTTGCCATCGGCTCAATGGCGATGGCGTTGCCGGTCGGCACAATCGGGCCAATGCCGCGCTTGCCGTAGTTCGGGATGTCCGGCGCCTCGTGCATTTCGCGCCCGATGCCATGCCCGACCAAGTCGCGCACCACGCCCAGCTTTTCCTTCTCAAGTACAGCCTGCACCGCCGCGCCAATGTTGCCCACGCAAACGTCGCCGCGGGCGCGCTTCACAGCATCAATGCCAGCGTACAGACTGCGCTCTGTGGTATGAATCAACATCTTCTTCGCCCCAGTTGGCGCCGCGTCGTCGGTCAACATAGTAAAGGCGCTATCCGCCTTCATACCGTCAACGTCCACTACCAAATCAAAGCTGATGACGTCGCCCGCCTCAAACGGCACGTCATTTGGCACGCCGTGCACCACCACGTCATTCACGCTGATGCAAATTACCCCAGGGAAGTTGACGTCTGGGTCAAGGTAAGTCGCGTGAGCGCCGCGCGCCTTTATCTCGCGCGCAAACCAAGCGTCGATGTCCTTTGGTGTCGCGCCCGCTACCACTTCTTGTCGCACATCACGGAACAGCGAAGCTAAAATTTGCCCCGCCTCGCGCATGTGGTCGATTTCAACGGGCGTGAAGTTAGCTGCCTTAATGATTCGCATCCGCCGCCTCCGCTGGCCGCGTTGCACGGTAGTCGTTGTATGCGCTTTCGATGCGGTCGAGCACTTCGCCGCGCGAACCGATACCGTTGACGTGCACCACCTTGGCGCCACGCTCGGTGTAGTAGTTCACCAGAGGTAGAGTGTCGGCTTTGTAGCTCTCTAAGCGATGTTCAATCACTTCGCGCGTGTCGTCAAGCCGCCCACGCAAGCTCAGCCGCTGGAAAATTTCGTCGGCCGTGACGTCAAACACCACCACGAAGTCGATACACTCGCGCCCCATGCGCTGCTGGCTGTACTCCGAAAGCGCCTGCGCCTGCTCAAGGCTGCGCGGGTAGCCGTCGATAATAATATTGTCCAGCTCCGGCTGGTCGTCCAAATGATGGAAAATTACCCGATTGACAAGTGCGGGCGAAACGAGCTCGCCGCGCGCCATCACCTCATACACCTGCGGGTCGTTGGTCTCACGTAACAACTTGCCAGCGCTCAACCAAGTCAGCTGATGGCACACTGCCAAAAGCTGCCCTTGCACCGACTTGCCTGCCCCGGCTGGGCCCACAAACATAATCATTGGTTGAAACTCCGCTTAACTGCCGCGGCAATGTCGCCACCAGTGGCAGCGTGGCCAACCTTCGCCTTGACGGCGGCAATGGCCTTGCCCATGTCCTTCATCGTGAAGTTGTTTGCCGCAATCACTTCATGCGCCACAGCGCTCAGCTCATCCGCCGAAAGTGGCTTTGGCAGATACGCCGCCAAGATGTCGCGCTGCGCCTGCTCGGCCGCGGCACGCTCCGTGTCACCCGCCTGCTGATAAATAGCAATCGAGTCGTCGCGCTGCTTCACTTGCGCCGCCACGACGTCAAGCATCTGGTCTTCCGTGAGGTCAGTTTGGTTGCCCAACGCCACCTTTTTATACTGCATGGCCGACTTCAAACCACTGATGGTGAGCTTTTTCACTTCATCGTGCTCCAGCATTGCTGCCTTAAAATCCGCCTTAATTTGTTCTTGTAAACTCATAGTAATATTGTAGCACACCAGCCCAG
>CAMUOM010000017.1 GCA_947090635.1 uncultured Candidatus Saccharibacteria bacterium
GTTTACTCCTCCACTGTTTTTATCTCTGACACTACGGCTAGATAGTTGTATTATAACACAAGCGAGATAAAATGCCAAATTTTAGTTCTTTTCTGGCGATGTGACGGTGAGATTTACAAGGTAGCCCTCAACATTCAAACCGTGAAAGCGGCTGACAACAAGCTGTGCCAAAGCGTCCACTGTCGCGCCGGGCAGCACCGTGAAGCGGTCGGCGGCATCGAACGCCACCACCTGAATGCTCCGCCCACCAAGGTCGGTCAAAGTGTACCGCACATGCTGGGCGCTGTCGCCCATCGTGCGCCGCGCCGTCACCGTAAAGCCCTTCAATAGAAACACCGGTTTAGCATTACCAGCGCCGCAAGGTTCGAGCTTGCCGAGCTCCTGCACTGTCTCCACATCCACACCATCTAAGCTGGCAATTGTCAAATCAGGCTGGGCATAAAACAATGGCGTCTGGTCGGGTAAATTTAGTGAACGATAATAATCTTGAATGGCTGCGCACCAAGCCGCAAAGTGCTCGCGCCGCACTGTCACACCACCGGCCGCGCGGTGGCCACCACCCTTCTCAAGGAGATCGCGCGTCGCCGTGATGGCGTCGGCAATTGAGAAGTCGCCAAAGCTCCGCCCCGAGGCCTTCAAGAACTCGCCGCCGTCACTGAACACAAAAGTTGGTCGGCAAAACTTCTCCTCCACCTTGCTCGCCGCGATGCCAATCACGCCCTCGTGCCAGCCCGCACCCGACACAATCGCCACCGGCTGTTCAAGGTCAACCTGCTGAATCGCCGCCTCATAAATCTCTTGTTGCAAACCCCGCCGCTGGTTGTTTAAGCCATTTAACTGGTTGGCTAGTTCCAGCGCCCGCTGCGGGTCGTCGGTTGAAAGCAAATCCACCGCCAACTGTCCGTGCGCCAGCCGCCCAGCCGCATTGAGGCGAGGCGCCAAAGTAAAGCCGATGGCGGTCGCATTCACCTCAGCTATCTTGTATCCCGCCGCGGCAGCCAACGCCTTGATGCCCGGCCGGCGAGTGCGCTTAATGACCTCAATTCCCCAGCGCACATAAGCGCGGTTCTCGTCCACTAGCGACACGATATCCGCCACTGTTGCCAGCGCTACCAAGTCCAATAGCCACTTCTCTTGGCCGTCGGGTAACTTATCCGGCAGCTCGCGCTGCAACTGCTGCACCAGCTTAAATGCCACGCCACAACCACAGAGGTCAAGGAATGGATAAACCGGCACGCCGGCATAAGTCGGGTCGAAGTAATCGCTGGCCGATGCTTCCGCTTCGCTGACGACAAAGTCGACCGCGCCAGCAGTATCAGCCGCGCCAGCAGCCTTCAGCTGCTCCGCCACCGCCGGCTTCAGTAAATAATGTTCATCATACCAATCGGGGTGGTCGAATTGTAACCGCTTCGGATCCACCACCGCCACGGCCGCCGGCAACTCCGCCCGCGGATTGTGGTGGTCGGTCACAATGACGTCCACGCCCAGCTCGTTCGCCCGCGCCACCTCCGGCACCGATACGATGCCGTTGTCCACCGTGATAATCAGCTGTGTGCCCGCGTCGTGCAAGTGCTCAATGGCTGCTGCGTTCAAGCCGTACCCCTCGCGAAAGCGGTCGGGCGTGTAGCTATTCACCTTGGCGCCAAAACGTGGCAAGGCGTCTAATAGCAGCGCCGTCGCCGTCACGCCGTCAACATCATAATCGCCGTAAATCGTGATTTGCTCGCCGCGGTTAATCGCCTGCCTAAGGCGCGCCGTCGCCTTGAGCATGTCCGGTAGTAACGCTGGGTCGTGCTTCGCCGCCGCATAATTCGGATCTAAAAAAGCCGCCTGCTGGGCGGGTGTCCGATAGCCCCGCTTAACTAAAATTTGCTGCAGCAAGCTGCCGCTTGCCTCACTCGGGGTCATTGATGCAGATTGCGCGCCTTCGTCGCCTGCTGAGATTTGATGACGATGGCCTGCAACTCCTTAAAGATTGGGAAGTCCTTGTTGGTTGAGTAGACTTTAGTGTTGCCGCGCCGTTCAGTCTTCAAAAAGTTCGCCTTCTCCAGCCGCCTCAGCTCGCGCTGAATGTTGCCAGGGTCTTCCTTAATCAGCTTGGCCAGGCCGCGCACGTGCGTCTTAAAATCTGGGTACTTTGCGTAGACTACAATAATCTTGCGCCGTACGCGTGATGTAATAAAGACGTCAAGCATTTTCCTCCTCTTTCTTCAGTGGCTCAGCCACGTGTTGTAATTATGATACCACAACTTTTTATTCCGCGCAACAGGCTTGTGCTTAGCTACTTCCAGTGGAGCATACTATCGCGTATCATCGCCTGCTGCATTTGCTGGGACGGCTCGTCCGCTACGTCATAATAGTGCTGCGTGTCCATCATGTGCGGCTTGACGCTTAAGATGTGCAGCTCGTCAAAAATCACATGCGCGGCGTCGAGCGCGTCAACCGAAATGAGCGGCGTCGCTAAAACCAGCCGCTTGATGCGCGCCGGCTTCAGCCAAACCCGCACCGCGTCCATCGCCGTGTCGGTATGAATGCCGTCGTCGGTCACAATGACATTGTAGTCGCGGAAAATCTCCGGTGTGATGTCGCTAAGACCCGCCATCTGGTTAATTTTTGACATCTGTTCGCGCAACTGGATATCAAGAATGCCAGAGTACTCCTTCATATAGTACTCCTGCGTGCCAGCCGAAATGTGTGGATTGATAGCCACCACGCCGCCCGGCAGCACTGTGCAGTAGTCGATAGACTCGTCCTCAATCACCACCTCACCCATCGCCAAACGGTGCAAAGCCGCGTGCAAGTAAATGGCTATCTGGTAGCCCACCGCCACGCCGCCATCCGACAGCGCCAACACTGCCGTGTTTTCGTAGCGGTACTTGCCAATCAAATCCGCCGCCAGCTGCGCCCCCGCCGTCGCCCGAGACTCAAAATACATAATCCTATTATATCATAGCGTAAGCGGGATGGGAGAATGTATTAGTTCAATACTAGCCCACAAGACGCCAGCTGCACCGGTTGTTTGCTTTATCGCCAACTTTGCGCCAAGCATTCAATGGCAAGACAACGTCCCGCGCTACCTCTCATTCTTCAGCAAAAAGTAGCTTCCGTTTGCGTTCAGCGCTAAGTTGCGTTAAGATATAGGTAAGTAAGGATAACCATGCAAAACGAAAACGAAAATCAAAACAATCAGCCAGCCAATAGCCCCTTCCAAGGTGTGCAGCTTTCACCTATCGGCAAACCAATCACCGAAGCCGAACCGCAAGACACCACTATGCCAACCAAGGCGCAAGCCTCAACTCAAGTTGCTACCAGCTCAAGTAGCTTTAGCAATATCGACAACATCGACGAATTTGACGCCTATAGCAATCCCAGCCTGCTCTCCGAGCCGCTGCGCCGTATGCAGCCAAGCGTGCCAGTGGGTATGCCGCGGCAAATGTCAGCTAGCATTAAACCGCTAGTGCAGCCTCAGCCAGCACAGCAAGCTACGCCCACACCTCAAGAACAGCCAGCCCAACCAGAGCCGCAAGCGCAACCAATGACGCAGCCAGTAGCTCAATACAGCCAGACTTACACTCAACCACAGCCGAGCGAAAACACACCTGCACCTGCACCTGCACCTGCACCTGCACCTGCACCACAACAAATTTCAGAACCGCGACCTCAGCCAACTTACCAGTCGCAAGCCGACCCGCGTCTCCAGCAACAGCCGCAAGCACAGCTCTCAGCGCCAGAACCTCAGATGCAACCAGCTCAACCAGCGCCACAGCCTGCTCCCGCGCCAGCACAGCCAGTAGCTCAATACAGCCAACCAACTTATACTCAGGCGCAACCCGCCGAAGTACCTACCGCAACTCCAGTGCCACAAACACAGCCAGAACAACCAGCACCGGCACCACAGGTACAGCCAGCGTCAACCATTCAGCCGGCCGCAACCTACAACCCAGCGCAAAACAACGGCATCAGCCTCTCAACGCTCTTCCCTAACCACAAATAACCAGACAGCTCTCGATATCTTCAGATCTACCTCTGTAAGCTTATTGACATATTAGCTAAAATATGTTACACTCAAAGCGTTAGTGGTAATTCCACAATGTACCTTACGAACTAGGAGTTGATCTTATGAACAACCAATTTAACCGCGCTGACCAGCCGGCCGAGCGCACCATAGCCGGATTTATCCGCTTGAGTCGTCGCCCAGTGCACACCTTTGGCAACTTAGTTAGCCAAGCCTTCTGCATTCGCCACGACACCAGCCTCGGCGCCAGTCGCCTTGAATTCTGGTTTGGCCTCATCGCCATTGCCGTGACAGGCGCCATTCCGCTGACCATCGTAATTTCGACCAGCCACATGTGCTTTGCCCGCCTCGGCTTTATCGACACAATTGCGTCGATGGCGATTAGTGTCGTCGTGATGGCTGCCTTTGCGGTAACCATTTATTTGTCGATTTGCCTCATTGCGCTCATCACCCGCCGTCTTCGCGACGTCGGCGCCGCTAGTAGCATCACTGCATTGCGCGCGATTATCGTAGTCTATTTTATAGACTTACTACTAATCACGCCGTGCCCACTACTGAGCCAAGTTGTCGCCATCGCGAACACTTGCGCCCTCGTTGCGCCACTCGCCATTGCGGCATTTAAGCCAAGCCGGTCAGATAACGAACCACGTTACATGGTATTTAATTGGGATTGTTAATCTGGCCAACAACTAGACTTGCCCCACTTCGGTGGGGCTTTCTTATTGACAAATATAAAAAATTATCGTAAAATATAGCTATTGTCGACAATACCGTCACAATGAACCTTTCTAGACAGGAGCTAATCTTATGGATATCAATTCCAATGTGACGCCGGCCAAGCAGCAAACCCCTGTGCCGCCGCCGCCAAAACCGCCCGTTCAGTCAAACGTACCCCCTGTGCCACCAACTAGCCCAGCACAACCAGTGTCGCGGCTTACCCCGCCGGCACCGCCAAACGCTAGTACAGCACAGCCGGCACCTCAGCCGCAGCAACAAGATAGTACAGCTTGGCAACAGCCGAACTACACAGCGCCGCCGACTACGCCAAATAGCCAGAATAGCAATAAATCTAGTATCGATAACTTTTTAGCAAACGAAAAGTTTAAAATAAAGGATTTAATTGAGCTAAAAAGCAAGCCTGAATACAATATAGGTAACTTTATTGGTCAAATTTTTTGCTCATTCTGGCGCTTCGATGCCCACTCAACGCGCCGTGATTGGTGGATCGGACAAGTAGTACTTCTACTTATACTTACGCCAGCAAGTACAGTCTTAGAGCACGAGTATTACATAGAAAAGTATACCACCCAAGAAAGTACAAACCCACTATTGTTGCTACTTTCAGCCGTAGTGGCTATCTATGTAATAATTTCCGAGATAGCACTTACTGCACGACGCCTGCGTGATACTGGCAGTAGCCCATGGATGATGCTAATGCCACTGCTCGTTATACCAGCGACTTTGCTTGCTGGTATAATTGCACCCTTAATTGGCCCGCTATTAGCGTTCATACTGGTAATTTTAGTTGACATAGTAGGTGTTGCCGTTCCGCTCATAACGTCGGCTTTTACCCCATCGATAATCACCAATGACAACAAACCGCGCTATATGGTGTTTCACTGGGAAAAGCTATTTGGTTAGCGCTAGCTCAAGCCCCACTTCGGTGGGGCTTTTAAATTGGCTATTTGACTGCGAGTTGCGCAGGTGAGCACTCGGTATCCAAACCCGCCCACTACACAAAAACACCCCAGAATCACTGGGGTGTTTTAATTAGCTTAATTAGCTTGCGCCTTATCTTTGACTCTAAAGACTAGTCTTCAGTGACGCCGAGCTCAAAGCGAGCAAAGCGACGAATCACAATGTTTTCACCAAGCTTTG
>CAMUOM010000018.1 GCA_947090635.1 uncultured Candidatus Saccharibacteria bacterium
AACTTTGCAATTGGCACCACGAAGAAGTCCATAAATGGTTTAATAAACGAAGTCCACGCCGATTCAAGCACCGCTGCTACAAACCGAATAGCGCCACCAAGCGCGTTCAGTACGGCTGGCAATAGTGAGTTGCCTGTCCATGTTACCAATGGTTTGAGGTAGTTTTTCCAAATATCACCAATTACTCTGCCCACTGGCTCTGCAGCTTTCTTTAAGTCGTTCCAAAACTTGCCAAACGCCTGTGCTATCTTGTTCCAGTCCAAATTAAATGCACCCTGCAAAAAATCCTTTATCTTCTTCGCTATCGCGTCAGCCTTGCCCGCTACGTCGTTAAGCTTATTGCCATAGTCAACAGTCGGCATCGCCACGCTAGCGCCCTTAGCACCGCCGCCAGCGCCTCCACCAGCTCCGCCGCCGCCAGACTTACCACCGCCACCAGCAGCAGCCTGAGGGGCTTCTAGTACGTTCATTTCATCAAAGCTAGCCAATGTACCCTTTAGCTTCTTAGCAGCCTTCTGCGCGCCTCCTAGCGCCTTTGTAGCGTTACCTGCATTGTTAGCTATCTTGCCAACTGAAGCGCCTGCACTCTGAGCACTGGTCTGAATTGACTTGGTTGTCTTAATTGTTCCACCAAATAGCCCAACTACCCAGCCAACCGCTTCCATTACTACCTTAGTAAAGCCTACAATATATGGCACCACCGCATTGATACTATTCGCAATAGCACTAATAAAACCTGATATGTTCGCCTGCCCAATTGCATCCATAATACTCGATACTGCGCGCACTATCGCCGTCTTGAGGTTGGCTATCGCGGTAGCCACACCACCAGTAGAGTTTTTGGCTTGGTCGGCAAATGATTGAAAACCAGCAATGCCTTGGTTGTTTAGCTTCACCATGGTGGCCATAAAGTCGTTCATTGACACTTGGCCATTACGGAGCGCCTCGCCCAACTGGTCGGCGCTTGGCAAGTTCATCGCCATTGCCACCTGCTTTAGCTGAGCCGGCATCGCCATCATCATGGTGCGCCACTCCATCATATCTGGCACACCCTTGGTATACGCTTGGCTAAGCTGCTCCAAGGCACTACGTTGCAAGTCCATTGGCGCGCCGCCTGCTAGAATGGCGTTGTTCATTGCTAAGAACATCGCCGTTGAGGCCTTAATGTTACCGTTGGCACTGGTTAAACGCTGTACGCTTAATGCTGCCTCGTTGATAGTCGTTGGTAGCCCAACAAGTTTATCGCTCAAATACTGTATGGTCTTTTGACTTTCGCTGGCGCTGATTCCAAGGTTGCTCATTACCCGTGGAAAATTGTTCAGCGTATCCAACCGCTCCACCGCCTTGTCTACAGAGGCGGATACGGCCCTAAACGCCGTGGATAATACGCTAGATAAGACTGAGCCAGCCATAACGGCACCAGCACTAACGCCTCTAAACGAGCGGCTAATATTCTTGCTCAAATTGGCCACTTGATTGTTGGTCTCATTTAGCTTCTGACTAAACTGAGCGTTATTGGCCGATATAATTACTTGTAATTCATCTATGGTGGTTGCCATTCTAATTCCTTCTTGCTATCAAGCGCCCGATTAGATTCATCTCATCGTCGCTCATTACCCTATTGTTAGACTGCTGTGCCACATCTTTTTCGGCTAACAGTGGTTGCTTTGGGTATTTGTTCGGCTGGTGGAATGCTTTCGCAATATAGCTGCCCAATATGTGGTTGAGCGCGTCAGCATTTCTTGCCTCATCTTGTGTTCGGCGCCGGTAGCCTTCTAGGGCACGCTTGAATTGCCCAAGCGTTAATTGCCAGTAGTCAGCTATCGGCAAACCGATTTGGAAGGCTACTATTTCTTGCTCTCGCCAGTAGCTGGTGAAGTTTCCGACTTCTTCTTCGTGTGCGCTGCTTCGTCTGGCTTCTTCATACTGGCTTTCCGATGCTGAAGCACCTTCTTTAAAAAACCAGACTCAGACATTGCGTCAAGGATTTTTGGCGCAGCTTCATCAACGCCGTATTTATCCAAATAATCGCCAGCCTCTTCTTCAGTCAAACCGCCCGCCTGTAACAAAAACAACAGAGTCAAAACAGATGGTGTATCTTGCAGCTCCGCCATTGCGTTAAAAAAGCTACAGCCAGCTGCCTTCTCTGCCTTAGCTACATTAATTGCCTTATAATTGAGTTCCATATTACCCTCCAAATATCATGGGGGCGATTCAGCGCTCGCCCTCTTGGCGCTTTTGGTGTCTACTGGGTGTTCTTGCCTTCAGTGAACTTCGGCTTGCCAGATAGCTTCAAAGTAAAGCCAAAGGTGTACAAGCCATCAGTGGTAGCCTCGCCGAACTTAAAGGTTGAAATGTAACCGTTAAGGTCAAGCGTGTCACCGTTTGGATAGCAAACCACAAAGTCGCGATTCTTGCGGCTGGTAAACACTTTGTCTAGTGCTGTTACTTGCCCCTTAGTCTTAACGTTGCCTTCAAAGTCAACTGTACCACTATCCATAGCGCCAGCAATGTACTCCTTAGCACCATTTGGGCTGTCTAGCGTAGTTACATCGATTTCTTCAATCTCGGTTGATTGCTCACCGATACTGGTCAAGTTTGCAACCACCATATCCTTGTCTTCACCGGCAATCTTCTTCATAGTAAAAGTTGTGCCGATTGTTTGGATACCTGCCATTTTTCCTCCTCCATTAACGCACGCTATCAAATGTAGCGTTTACGTGATACAACGCTCCTTTAGGCGCTGGTACGTCTAAAGATGCCTCTAGCCGATAGTTAATCTCACGCATTTTGGCCTCGACTTTAGCCAAAACGTCGCTCGCCGTCACACTATCCTCAGTAAAAATATCCACTGTTATTCTAATGTCTTGACGAGTTATCTCGTTGTCCAGACTATAATTAGCTGCATTATTAGCAACCCGATAGGTCACCGCTGGCACTTCATTAAACACGTTCTGCGAGCTTTGGCTCACTGCAACGCCCTTCAGTTCTGCTAGCTTTTGGTACACCTCTTGCTTTGGGTTATACATCCTACTTCCCCTTTGTTGCCTCTGTTAGTAGCTGCTTAATAGTCCGTTTATTCTCGTTGAAGGCACGGCCTAAAAACGGTCTGGCTGGTTGGCTTACACCAATATGCCAAACGCCTTCGCTATCCTTGTAGTGCCAAGCCTTTTTCGGTGAATAGCTCAGTGGCTTATCTGTTTTGTACGGATAACTGCCAACAGCCAAAGCGCCAGTGCCAAACTCCACGTATGCTGCGTATTCTACCCCTGTAAATACACGGCCTACAGTCTTGCTATTGTCATCGTCAACCCTCGACCTGATACTAGCGCGCAACGTGCCAGTGTCTACTGGACAGAGCGGCTTAGCACTAGCTTCTACTAACGCCGTAGCCTGCTGTATTGCACGCTTAACTTTTTGATGGGTTGATTCTGGTATTGCGGTCAACTTGCCTGTTAGCCGTTTGACACCTGCAATTTCCACCGATAGATTCATAACTTGCCTACTACAGTTAAATGTGAGTCAGCTGGTATTACATCGAATACTTTGTATTGCTTACCGTCATATGTTAGCGTATCGTTTAGCGATACTTTCGTTGTTGGGCTGCAAGTCACTGCTATCGCGATTGATTCGGTCAAGCCTAGTTCAGTCTGCAGCTGCCCTAAGTCGTTAAAGCGTACATTACCCATGTATTGCCGTTTAACGCCCGCTACGAGCTTAATCCCGCCTTCTGCGTCCATTTCTACCGTGTCGGTTGATACAGTAAAAGACTTGTCGTAAAAGGCTGTCTTGATTGCGCTGCTGGCACTAGTCGGCCACAACATTGATTCTCCTATATCGCTTCAACAACTGCTCAAAGCCAGTAAATAGCTCTTGGTCGGTAGCAGAGGTTAAATACCGCTGCACTTCGCTGCTATAACTGACACTTTGACCATTATCGCTAACTGAGCTAATAGCCATAGTCGGTGCACCACTGGTTGACTCAGTGCGTGATTGGTTGAAAACACCAGATGCAATGCGGGCGATAACATGTTCTAGTTTGCTGTCAATTTTCGTGTCGTTTAGATAAAGCATTACTCTATCCGCTACCTCACCTAGTACGGCATCCAACAACGCTTCGTCTTCACTCACCACTGTCTTATTGATTGCTTTTATGTAGTTTTTTATCCTTGCTCGCTGGTCTTCTGGCATTTTCAACCTCTCTCGTTACTTATTTTGCCTTTGCTGGCAATGTTACTAACTTTGCGACAAGGTCAGGTGTAACTGCCTTGGTGCCATAGCTATAGAACAACTCAACTGCATGAGCGTTGCTGAGTGGCACTGGTTCGTCCTTGTACTCGTTAGTCAACACTGGTTGTGCAATAGCACCGTCTACCATAGCAATAGCAGCTGCGGTCTGACGAGTGTTTGAGAACACACGTACGCCGTGGAACATCTCAATCTCCTCTTCGCCAGAGTCAGCTGTTGGTACTGATACCTTATCGATATGGTTGCGGAGCTTACCGTAAACATTTGGCGTTAGAGTCAAAACGATTTGGCTGCGGTCTACACCGTCGACAAACTCGTTCTTGGTAGTCTCAATATTCTGAATTACAGCCTCAACCACTTCTTCAATATCGGTTTCAGTGGTGGTTACAGCATGGGCGACAGTTTCAGCTTCCTTAAAGAATGCTGAGTCGAGGTCAGCGGTCATGCTGCTAACGTGGTTTTGAGTGCGGCGAGCAATAATATCCGGCACACCGAACAATTGCACGTCCTTACCCTCAATCTCTTCCACAATTTCGCGGTCAACGTTAACGTTAACAGTGACTTTGCCCTTGTTGTCCAATGCAGCACCCTTGCCACCAGTACGTGCAGTGCCATAGTTGGCTGCTGCTGCGTTCTTGAAGCGTGGTACTTCTACTGAACCAGTTGTTGGGTCGCCAGAGTACATCTTGTTCTTGATTTGCTCTGAAACTGCACCCTTATATACGCCTTCCAATAATTCACCGTATAATTCGGTTAATTCGGCCTTGTTTGTATCGTTCATTACGCCTAAAGCGCTAGTACGTGCCATATAGTATCCTCCTTTTGGCTAAAAAGCAGTTACACCGTTGCGACTGAAGAAACGCCGGTCGCTTGATGCAGTTGCCTTCTTTGGTTCTGGTCTCTTCGACCCGTCACCGTAGTCGGTCGGGGTTTTACCCGCTAGCTTGGCTTCTACGCTTTTCGCTACCGCTTCGTTAAATGCCTTATTGAGTCGCTGGATATTCTCCTGCATTTTATCTCGGTTTAAGTCAACTACGAAGTCTGCCAACTTGGTGTCGATGTTAAGTTCTGCTAGCTTCTC
>CAMUOM010000019.1 GCA_947090635.1 uncultured Candidatus Saccharibacteria bacterium
TAACTTCATAATCTTCTTTACTATAACACTTATGCATTTACTTGTCAATATGAGGCGCGCGTGGCGGCGCCATTTAGTTTGTGGTATAATATAGAGTATTAACTTAAGAGGTAAAGGGAGATGGCAGAGAGCGAACAGATGCCGGCCGGCAAGACGGGGCGTAGCGACATTACTGGGTTAATCAAGACCGAGAAGAAGATTTACCCGCAGATTTACGACTACGAGCTGCCGAATCGCCCAGAGATGCGCGGCATGCAGAAGGTGGGCTACACCGAGCGCCGCGACGTAGAATCGCGCATCAGGGAGCAAGTCAACACGGCCGGACTGCACGAGCCGTACCGTTTGCTGTGGAGTGGTTCTTCGGTGTGGCCATCAACCGCCGCCGACCAGCACCACTCGCGCTACTTTAAAGATAAAGATTTGCACCGCTACTTTAAGCAGCGCGGTGTGCAGCAGTTCAAGCCGACTGACCGCGACGACCGGCGCGACGAGTGGTTTGACTTTAGCCTCAACCCAAGCCTTTCTCGCCAGCTGTTTGAGGAGTTCAAATCCTCTGGCGGCGAGCCACAGCATCAAGGGCAAAAGGCCGCTTACCAGCTGCGCCCCGAGCAAGAGCAAGCCATCCATCAGACACTAGCGTATGCGCACGCCAACCAGACCACAGATTTTGCTAATCCGAACCCGCGCGCCAAGTACCTCTGGAACGCCAAGCCGCGCTTCGGCAAGACCCTCAGTACTTATGATTTTGCGAAGCGGTTTAAGGCCCACAATGTCTTGATTATCACCAACCGCCCTGCCATCGCCGACTCGTGGTATGGCGATTACGACAAGTTTATTAGCGGCTACAACTTCATCTCAACTACGGGCACACTGAAGGACCGCCAAGTGATGAGCTACGAGCAGTATGCCAATTGTTCGTTGCGCGGCGAGCCGATTATTGCCTTTTTGAGTATGCAAGACCTCAAGGGGGCTGCCATCTTTGGCGGCAAGTTCAATAAATTGCAGTGGGTGGCGGACGTCATTTGGGACTTACTGGTGATTGACGAGGCGCACGAGGGCGTGGACACCGCGCGCACCGACGCGGCGTTTAGCCACATCAACCGCCGCTTCACGCTGCACCTCTCGGGCACGCCATTTAAGGCCATCGCCAACGACTACTTCAGCGATGACCAGATTTACAACTGGACTTATGCCGATGAGCAGCGTGTTAAGGCTGCCGAGCTGGCTGCAGGTAACGAGGCCGGCAGCCACGTCAATCTCCCACGCATGAATCTCTACACCTACAAGATGTCGGAGCTGATTGCCGACCGCCTAGAGGACGGCACAACGTTAGATGATGGCGACGGCACCGCGCAAGACTGCGCCTACTCGTTCGACCTCAACGAAATGTTCAGCGTGCAAGGCGGCTACCTTAAGCACGAGAGTGAAGTTAAGACCTTCCTCAACCAGCTAACCACCAACACCAAGTACCCGTTCTCCACGCCTGAGCTGCGCAAAGAGCTAAGGCACACCTTTTGGCTGGTGGGTAATCGCGTGGCTTCGGTGCACGCCCTGGCTAAATTGTTGCGTGAGCATCCTGTGTTTAAGGATTATGAGATTATTGAGGCTGTGGGCAAAGGCGGCATGGACGGCGACGATGGTGACGAGGAGAGTCGAGATATCGCCGGCAACGAGAAATCGCTTGCCAAGGTGCGCGCGGCCATCGCCCGTAGCGACCGCACCATTACCCTGTCAGTCGGCCAGCTGACCACTGGTGTGACGGTTAAGGAGTGGTCGGCAGTGCTGATGCTCTCGGGTGTCAAGTCGGAATCGCTCTACATGCAGGCCCTCTTCCGCGCCCAAAACCCGTTCAGTTATCGCGACCCAGAGACGGGCGAGCTGCACATCAAGACCGACGCCTATGTCTTCGACTTTTCGCCGGACCGCGTGTTGGAGATTTACGACAAATTCGCCAATGGCCTGTCGGCGGCAGCCGTGGCAGGGCGCGAGACTAAGAACGAGCGCGAGGATAACATCCAAGAGCTACTCAACTACTTCCCTGTGCTGGCGGAGGACCGCGACGGCCAGATGGTGTCGCTTGACGCCAACCAAGTACTAACCTTCCCGAACGCCATTCGCGCCCAGCAGGTGGTCAACCAGCGCTTCATTTCGAATTTGTTGTTTGAGAACATTGCCAATGTTTTCTATATTCCAACTGAGGTCAAGCAGTGCCTCAATAAGGTGCGTTCCACTGATGACAGTGGCTCACTAGTCAACCGACCGGAGCGTGTGGAGTACGACCCCGAGCGCCACAACAAGACCCAGCATCGCATTTCCGTTAACCGCGCCCACCTCTTGGGCGACCGCATTTACGGCAGCGACTACGACAAGCTTTTCTCTGATATCAAGCCCGCCGCCGACATGACCGAGCACGACAAGGATGTCGCGCAGACGCACATCGTGGCCGAGCACATGCGCATGATAGATGAGCCGCTTGCGGTGTATAAAGAGGTTTACGCCCCGACCGAGCGTCGCCTCGAGGCGGTGCGCGAGAAGCAGCGCGCGCTGGCTGTGCAGGTGGCGGCGGATTACGTGGACGCCAAAATCACTGCCCCAGAGGCGGCTCGCCGGCTTGAAGCGGCGGTGCGTGAGGATTTGCCAAATGACACGGTGGTAAAAGAAGAAGAGGCGCAGGAGCAGAAGGAAGACAACGACGAAATGTCGCAGATTCGCGCCAAGTTGCGCACTTTTGCCCGCGCTATCCCATCCATGCTGATGGCGGCCGCCGACCCTAACAGCTTGACGATTGACAACATCGAGAACAGCGTGGATGACGCCACGTTTGAGGAGTTGTTTACTGAGACCTCGGGCAAGGACGCCGCCGACATCGCCCGCTTTACCAAAGCCGACTTCCGTATGATTCGCGGCCCGTGGCGCAACCCAGAGACGGGCGAGGAGTTTGCTGGCTTCTTTAACAAGTACACCTTCAACGCCTCCATTCAAGAGTTTAACCAGAAGCGCCGTGACTTGGCGAATTACCTTAATTCAGAGGAGGACATCTTTTCTTACATTGCCCCGCTGCGCACCAACCAGATTTTTACACCGCGCCGTGTGGTCAATATGATGCTGAATAAGCTGGAGCAAGAGTGCCCTGACATCTTCCGCGACCCATCGCATACCTTCTGTGACTTGTATGTTAAGAGCGGGCTTTACATCGCCGAGCTGGCTCGCCGCCTCTATGTTGGACTCGCTGAGCAGATTCCCGACGAGCGGCAACGTATCGCACACATCTTTGGCCACCAGCTCTACTGCTTTGCCCCGACCAAAATCATCTACGACATCGCCCGCAACTACATTTACGGCGTGACGCGTGCGTTCGGGCTGGACTGTGAGTACATACATTTAGAGGATTTAACGAAACGATTTAGCGAAGGAGGGACATTAGACATGGCAAAAATTGGTGAAGAACTGGGCGTGCACGACCCGCAGCACTTTAAGTTCACTGCCATTGTCGGCAACCCGCCGTACCAAGCAGCCATGTCTGGTGAGGCTGGCAACCGTTCGGCGCGCAGTGTCTACCCGATTTTCGTGGACAAGGCAGCGGCGCTATCTGATACGGTGTCGATGATTATGCCAGCCCGTTGGATGGGTGGTGATAGTGGTATGTTTGGTTCCACTAAAGACATGGTCAAAAAGATAAAGTCATATGGTGTAAAGGCATTCAGTTTATATATAAACTCCGAGGACGTATTTAGTGGCGTGAGCGTAAAGGGTGGCATTTGCTACTTTGTATTGCAACATGGCTATACGGGCAATACTGACTATACTATTATTGACCGTGATGCAGATAAATCAGTCCGGCAATACAATAGCATAATATCACTAGATAATGATGTTGATGACAATATGATAATTCGGTATCCTGTATTGTCTGATATAGTACACAAAATAAATCAGATATTGCTTAATAGCGGTTCATGTCTAATCAATTCGTCTATATATCCAATCGTGTCTTCTTGTAATCCGTTTGGGTTTGGGTCTGATTTTATATCCAACAACAAGGAAAACGTGTCTAGAGTATCGGAACGCCCTGAAGCTGATGACGATTATCGGATAGCTGGTTTATTAAACTTAAAGCGCACTTTCCGATATATTCCCAATACTGCTGTGCAAAAAAATATTGCCGGTGCTAAGGCGTATAAGGTGTTTCTACCCCGTGCAAACGGTTCAGGGGCTTTGGGAGAAGTTTTTAGCTCGCCGATGCTCGGCTCGCCGATGCTCG
>CAMUOM010000020.1 GCA_947090635.1 uncultured Candidatus Saccharibacteria bacterium
GCGGCGTGGTATAATATAAGCATGAATCAAGAGGAATTGACGGCAGTCCGTCACAGCTTGGCGCACGTGTTGGCCGCGGCCACGAAGCGCGTCTTCGGCGATGACGTAAAACTAGGGGTAGGGCCTGCGGTGAGCGACGGCTTCTACTATGACATGGATTTGGGCGACAAGAAGTTGGTGGAGGATGACCTCCCGCGCCTCGAGAAGATGATGCGGAAAATCATCGCTGAGGGGCAGGACTTTACTTGTGCCAAAAAGACCGTCGCTGAGGCGAAGGACTGGGCGAAGGCGCAACATCAGCCGTACAAGTTGGAGCTGATTGAGGACTTTGCTGCCAAGGGCACCACGCGGGTCAAGGGCAAGGCTGAGTCGGCCGACCACGACCATATGACATTTTACACGAATGGCGACTTCACCGACCTCTGTCGGGGCGGCCACGTGAAGAACACGCGCGACATCCCAGCCGACGGCTTCAAGTTGACCAAGATTGCCGGCGCCTACTGGCGCGGCGACGAGACCCGCCCGATGATGCAGCGCGTTTACGGCGTAGCGTTTGCTACCAAGGACGACCTTGACGCCTACCTTAAGCGCCAAGCTGAGGCAAAGGAGCGCGACCACCGCAAGTTGGGCCGTGAACTAGATTTGTACGTTACCAGCGACCTCGTGGGCACGGGCTTACCAATCTTTACCCAGCGCGGCACGGTGTTGCGTGAAGAGCTCGCCAAGGTGTCGAACGAGTTGCGCGAGGATATGGGCTTTATGAAGGTGTGGACGCCGAACATGACCAAAAAAGATTTGTACGAAAAGTCCGGCCACTGGGCTAAGTTCGGCGATGAACTATTTTTGGTCAAGTCGCAGGAGACTACCGACCAGTTTGTGTTGAAGCCGATGAACTGCCCGCATCACACCCGTATTTTCACCTCAAAGGTGCGCTCATACCGCGACATGCCACAGCGCTACCTCGAGACTACGACTTGCTACCGCGACGAGAAGTCGGGCGAGCTGGGCGGCTTGAGCCGCGTGCGCGCCTTGACTCAAGACGACTCGCACGACTTTGTGCGGCCTGACCAAATTGAGTCAGAAATCGCCAACTTGCTAGACGCAGTAAAAAAGTTGTACAAGCTCGTGGGTATGAAGCTACGCGTGCGCCTCAGCTACCGTGACGACAGTGACCACTATCTCGGCCCGCAGTCGCTTTGGGACTCCGCCCAAGCGCAGTTGAAGGCTGCCGTGCTCAAGCTCGGCATTGACTACTACGAGCAGGAAGGCGAGGCTGCTTTCTACGGCCCGAAGATTGACTTTATGGCCACCGATGCCCTTGGGCGCGAGCATCAGCTCGCCACGGCACAGCTTGACTTTGTGCAGCCAGAGCGGTTTGAGCTTGAATATACCACTGAAGACGGTGGCACTGCGCGCCCAGTGATGATTCACTGCGCCTTGCTCGGCTCCATCGAGCGCTTCCTCAGTGTGTACATCGAGCACACCGCGGGCAAGTTCCCAGTGTGGTGCGCGCCGGAGCAGTTGCGCATTGTGAAGGTGAAGTCGACGCCCGCCATCGACGCTTTGCTGGATAAGCTAGTGAAGGCGTTGAAGTCCTACCGCTTGCGCTACACCATCGATGACAGCAACAACACCATCGGCAAGAAGATTCGCGCCGCTGTGGCGTACAAGGTGCCATATGTGGTCGTGTTGGGTGAGCGCGAGGCTGAGACCGGCCAGTTGGGCGTGCGCATTCGCGAAGATTTGGTAGGCGAGGGCACTAAGCCGGACGCCACCTTTACCGTGGACGAGCTAGCCACCAAGCTAGACGCCGAGCATCGTAACCGCACGGAATTCTCGACACTTTAATGAACGAAGACCTAACGCACCCGCTGATTGTGATATTAGGGCCGACCGCCAGTGGTAAGACGGCGGTGGCTATCCAGTTGGCGGGTGTTTTAGGTGGGGAAATTATTTGCGCAGACAGCCGCACGGTGTACCGTGACATGGATATTGGGACGGCCAAGCCGACTTTGTCCGAGCAAAATGGCGTGCCGCATTGGGGGCTAGACTTGGTGGCGCCCGACGAGCGTTTTACGTTGTACGACTTCCAGCAATACGTGTATCGGCAGATTGATGACATCCGTGCGCGCGGTCATGCGCCAATGCTGGTGGGCGGCAGTGGGCTGTATATCGACAGCATCGTGCACAGCTACCAGCTGACTGAACAAGCGGTTGACTTGGCGCAGCGCGCCGCGTGGGAACAACTCGCGGTGCCTGAATTACAAAAAATTATTTCAGAACGCGGGCTAACGTTGCCGGCGGATAAATTGAACAAGCGGCGGTTGGTACGGACGCTTGAACTGGGCGGCGCGCGGTCACCACGCCAGCCACGTCGGCGCGACGCGGTTGTGATTGGTATTAGGACCGACTTGCCGCAGCTACGTCAGCGTATGTTGCAGCGCGCTGACGCGATGTTGCGGGATGGTCTGATTAGCGAAGTAACACAATTATTGAACAAATATGGTGTGCAGGAACCTCTGAAGCGCAACGCTTACGGCGTGGTGCGGCGTTATCTGGCGGGTGAGCTGACGGCGGACGAATTGCCGGCGGCCTTGGCGCTGGGCGACTACCATTTGGCGCGCAAGCAGCTCACTTTTTGGCGCAGTCCGTATCGCCGTGACGACATTTGGTGGCAGAGTTTGGCGGAAGTGGCGGCTTTGGCGCGTGCTGGCGTGACGGCTGAACAACTTTTGCACGACTACCGCGCCCATTTGGCGGAGTTATCTTAGCAGAGGTAGTGCGGGTCACACCGAGCGCCGTTTGTGGGCTGGTCAAATATTTTCGTCAAAGTGTGTAAAATAGTGGCGGAAACATCGCCGCGTGTGCTAAAATAGAACTAGGAGTAAACAATGATTGATTCGCTATTTGGTTCAAGAACACGTGTTAAGTTACTCGGGTTGTTCATGAACAACCCGACGCGGTCATTCTATGTGCGCGAAATCGCCCGCAATATCGACGAGCAGTTAAATAGTGTGCGCCGTGAGCTAGCCAATTTGACAGAGGTGGGGGTGGTCGAGCCGCAGTCGGTTGAAAACCGTTTATATTACTGTGCCGACACTAGTTTTAAATATTACGGGCCGCTCCGTGAGATGTTCACCGATAGCAGCGACATTGTGTCCGGCGCGAAGGTTGAGACTAGCGATTGGGCAAAAAAGTTCGCCAATATTCCGGGACTGAAGGTGGTAATTTTCGCCGGTTGCATGGTGTATGAGTCAAAGGCGCCGGTGGACTTGCTCATTGCGGGGTCGCAAATGTCCGAGTTGAAGTTAAAAAATTTGGTCAAACAATTGGAGCGCGAGAGCGGTGCCAGTTTGAACTACTCAATTATGGACTATAACGATTTTTACTATCGCTTGAGCATCAACGACCGCTTCGTGCTGAATATTCTTGAGGCCAAGCACACCAACGTAGTCGACGCCAACCACATTTTGGGCGACTACCCAGGCACTGAGCACGAGTCGGCGGCCGAGTCAGTAGATAAAGGAGGAGATAACTAATGGAAATTGAATACAAAGGTGCTAACTGCGTGGTGATTCGTGACAAGAATGCCACGATTGTAACCGACCCAACTGAGAACGTGAAGATGAAGGTGAAGGAGCTAGAAGACCCGAACGCGGTGGTGCTAGCGACGCAGCCGAGCTTTGCGCCGGCGGAAGACAGCGTGAAGAGCTTTATTATCGATATGCCGGGCGAATATGAACACAAAGATGTTAGTGTGCGCGGCATTCCGGTGAAGGCACACCTTGCGAGCGACGAGGCGGCGCAGGACGCGACTCTTTACAGCATTTATACCAGCGGCATTCGCATTGCCGTGGTGGGGCACACGGTGGCGCCGATTGACGATGACGACCTTGAGGCTTTGGGCTTGGTAGATGTGGTAATTATCCCAGTGGGTGGCAACGGCTACACGCTAGACGCGCGCGACGCCGCGGCGATTGTACACAAAATGAACCCAGCGCCAAAGCTGGTGATTCCGACTCACTACGACGATGGTAAGACTGAATATGAAGTGCTACAGGAGGACTTGGCGCCATTTGCGAAGGAAATGGGTTGTGAAATTGCCCGTCAGACCGTGATAAAGCTAAAGGACATCACCAAGCTGCCCGAGAGCACCACGGTAATCGCCCTCACGCCGAGCAAGTAGGGTATAGAATTACACAGTTTTGCACGCCACCGCGGGGCGGTGGCGGTTTTAAGTTGAGTGCGAAAGTTTGGT
>CAMUOM010000021.1 GCA_947090635.1 uncultured Candidatus Saccharibacteria bacterium
AAGATGATTGTGTTCGGAAGAATCCATTTGACTTTCAACTGAAAGCAGTTCTTGATGATGATACTGTCCCTAAGACCGTACTAACAGAAGAACAGGAAGAAAAACTGTTAGCCTTTGCAAAAGCTGATAAAACCTACAGCAAAAATTATGATGAAATTCTGATACTCTTAAAAACAGGTCTTCGTATTTCAGAGTTTGGTGGTTTGACACTTCCAGATTTAGATTTTGAGAATCGTCTTGTCAATATAGACCATCAGCTATTGAGAGATACTGAAATTGGGTACTACATTGAAACACCAAAGACCAAAAGTGGCGAACGTCAAGTTCCTATGGTTGAAGAAGCCTATCAAGCATTTAAGCGAGTGTTAGCGAATCGAAAGAATGATAAGCGTGTTGAGATTGATGGATATAGTGATTTCCTCTTTCTTAATAGAAAGAACTATCCAAAAGTGGCAAGTGATTACAACGGCATGATGAAAGGTCTTGTTAAGAAATACAATAAGTATAACGAGGATAAATTGCCACACATCACTCCACATAGTTTGCGACATACATTCTGTACCAACTATGCAAATGCAGGAATGAATCCAAAGGCATTACAGTACATTATGGGACATGCTAATATAGCCATGACGCTGAACTATTACGCACATGCAACATTCGATTCTGCAATGGCAGAAATGAAACGCTTGAATAAAGAGAAGCAACAGGAGCGTCTTGTTGCTTAGTAGTACAAATGAATTTACTACTTATTTACCACTTCTGACAGCTAAGACATGAGGAAATATGCAAAGAAACGTGAAGTATCTTCCTACAGTAAAAATACTCGAAAGCACATAGAATAAGGCTTTACGAGCATTTAAGAAAATATAAAAAGATAATTAGAAATTTATACTTTGTTTATGCTAAAAAACCAAGCTATTAAGCCAATCTTAAACCTTTTAATGATAGCTTTTCCTATCGTTAAAAAGTGCACCCAATACCCATAGTGTGTACTCAAAAAAGTGTAGATATACTAGGAGTTTTCTCAATCCATATTGAGAACTTAGTAGTGATGTCTCGGAAGTAGTATAGCACTATTTCTTCAGCGACTATTTTTGTTTTGGTGCGCTGGTTGACGCGCCGTATTTGGTTAGCTATAATTAATACTGAACATTGTTCATATTAAATGAAAGGTTAAGTTGAATACTGTAGTTACCTCGAGTGAAAAGATTCTAGCAGTTTGTAGAGAGTTAGTCGTAGACAAAGGGCTACCGGCAGTTAATATGAGAACGGTGGCGGAGCACTGCCGCGTGGCTTTGGGTTCGCTCTACTATTACTTTTCATCTAAGGACGACTTGTTGATTGCTACGATTGAGAGTGTTTGGGCGGATATATTGAAGTTGGATGATTTGGCGGCGACACAAATGAATTTTGCAGAGTTTATTACTCAGCTGACCATGCATATTAAATGTGGCATCGATAAATACCCGAATTTTTTTACAGCACACGCCATAAGCTTATCATCGGCTGGACGAGCTAAAGGCTGTGAATCGATGCAGCAGTATTTAGCACTAGTGCGGTCGCGAATGTTGGATGTTTTAAGACGCGATACTAAGGTTGACTCAGAGATTTTTACGGGCGATTTTTCTCGGGAGCAACTAGTAGATTTTATTCTGGCGTCAATCATGGCAGCGATGTCGCAACGGAATTTTAATTATGTAACATTAGTTGAAGTGGTTAAGCGAACAGTATATTCCAAAGAGTTTTTATTTACGGTTGATAAAGCTAACAAGGCAAAGGAGGACTAATGCAAGCGATTTTTGAGACGGCTTTTGACGTAGTGTATCTACTGACAGTGGTATACCTAGGTGTAAGGATGATTTTGGGTAGTCGGAAGATGAGCTCCGATAGAACATCGAAGCAGTTTCTGCTTTATGGTGTTATGGCCGTGGTACTGGGGCTGGGTGACGCCTTTCATTTGGTGCCGCGGATGGTTGCGCTTCTTACAACCGGGCTATCGTCGTATGTGGTAACGCTAGGAGTCGGCAAACTAGTAACTTCCATCACGATGACACTATTCTATGTACTTCTCTATTATGTATGGCGACGACGTTATAATGTCAGTGGTAGGCGTGGTCTGACAATAGTAGTTTTGGTGTTGGCTCTGAGTAGGATAATCCTAACGCTATTGCCGCAAAATGATTGGTTTAGTGCGACGCCGCCGTTGGATTGGGGTATTTATCGTAATATTCCGTTTACTTTGCTTGGTTTATTAGTGCTAATTCTGTGTTATAAAGCAGCTAAGCAACATAAGGACGGCGATTTTAGGTACCTTTGGTTGACAATTGTATTGAGCTTTGGATTTTATTTGCCGGTGGTGCTGCTGGTGCATATTTGGCCGATGATTGGTATGTTGATGATACCGAAGACCTGTGCTTATATCTGGACGGTGTTGATTGGCTATCATACGATGCGACGGGAGTTGGTTCATGAGTAGACTGTGGCTTCATGTTAAGAAGCGGACGCTACTCGCAATTGCCGGTGGTGTTTGGTTGCTGGCGGGACTTAATGTTATCCGGATGGGTGTAATGGCATACTTAAGTCTAGCTGAATTTAATTATTTGTATTTATTGCTGTCATTAGTGGTGATGGGCTTATTTGGTGCGATGTTTTATAGACTTAGCTTAAAGCATACCAACAGAATTAAGGCGTATTCTGGTTCGACGCGGCCATTTTGGCATTTCTTTGATCTTAAATCGTATATTATTATGGCTGTTATGATGAGTGGCGGAGTCAGTCTGCGCATTTTAGGTGTGCTACCGACTACTTTTGTGGCGTTCTTTTATACCGGAGTGGGTGCTGCTTTGATGCTAGCTGGTGCAATGTTTTTCTGCCGGTATGCTAGATTTACTGATGATAAATAATTATCTGGCATATAGCACTAGCAATTTGTCATTTACTGTGCTAGGATAATAGTATATGAAGCGTAATTACAATATTAAGCGTCATGTGCAAAGCAATATCTGTGCGAGAATTACTTATCGTTTGATTTGCACGATGCTGGTTGTAGCTGGCCTCTTTGGTGCTTACTATGCATTTGGTGTTCTAGAACATTATCAGGGTTATCTCCATCGCAAGAGCGAGGCTACGGCTTATGTGACTAAACTAGAAGTAAATGGCGACCCAGGCTATCGCAATATGCATAGCTGTCGTGCGTATTATAAATTTGAAACGCCAGACCATCGTAACTACGAAGGAGTTTCAATGTGGCTTTTGCCACCAGATAAGGCTGATTGTGGGTTGAAAGTTGGCGAAAGTGTCTCGGTGCGTTACAGTGCTAAGCATCCAACTAATAATAACGTGGGTGATAATACTCGTGACCGTAATATGCTGGCCTACGTATCAGTATCATTGATGTTGCTCAGTGCTATTTCACTAGGTATTGGTGCAGTTGGCTTGATGGCGATCCATCGCGCAGTAAGGCAATTCGATACAGAAGACGCGGAATCGTCAGCTGTTGATAAGCCGAAAAAGCGTGTTGTAAGGCGCAAGAGCAATAAATAATATTTATTAAGCAGCAAATAGCCCAGTTTTAATGACTGGGCTATTTATGTTTAGCAATACTTAAATTAGCTAGTGCGCATGCGGCGATAAGAGAATTTAACGCTTGGGCGCCAGCTACCGACAGCTGAAGAGTCGTATTGACGGATAACATTGCCAGTGACGCTGGCAACTTGAATGAGCGCTGGGCAGTATGGGGCTAGCGTGCGATAGAACATCAAGTCGCTATCTGATACGCTATTGCGCCCCGGGAAGGTGGCGTTGAATTTTTCACGGGCAATATTGTCGAAATAATCGACATCGGCGTCTGGCGCGAGAATTTTTTCGATAGTTAGGTTCATACGTGAGACCATCTTGCGAACATCGCCGAGAGTGAGATGCATTTTGGAATCAATAAAGCAGAATAGTAGGTTGCTAGTGGTCAAGAAAACCGTGGCATTGGCGCTGCGGCTAGTTGGAATATTGCTGGCAATTACGGCTTTAATTTTGACGTCGAGCTTGAATAGGGCGTAGATACGTCGCTCAAGATTTACATCGTCAAACATTTGATCCATCATAATTATATTTTAGCACAAACT
>CAMUOM010000022.1 GCA_947090635.1 uncultured Candidatus Saccharibacteria bacterium
CCCCAGAGGTTGTACAATGTGGCAATCTTCTTACTGACGCTAGCAATGGCAACAGCTTCACTCGGGTGCTCGTAGCGCCCTGCGGTCTTGTCGAAGAGCTGCTCGGCGGTCAACGGCTCGCCCGCCTGCTTGATAATGGCGACGAGGGCGTCGGCGTCCTTGCGGATGTCTCTTTCGGTCTTGTCGGCGGTTAAGATGACGGCGGCGTAGTAGCTGTTGTTTTCGGTTGTGATAATCATTTTGTTGCTGATTTCAGCTAGCAATGAGATGGCCGCCATAGCACTGTGGTCACCCACCATCGCGTGGGAGAGCTTTTCAATGCGCGCACCCCGTCCAAGTTCGTGTAACGCCTTGGTGATAGCCATCTCGGCCTCAATAAAGGCGGCATTCTTGCCGTCATCGAGGGATAAGCGAAGGCGAATCAGGGTTGCCTTTTCAATCTGTCGCACGCGTTCGCGAGTGATGCCAAGGCTTTCACCCACCTGCTCAAGTGTTAGCCGCTCGCCGTTTAGCCCAAAACGGCTGGTGATGACGGCGCGCTCGCGCTCAGGGTCGAGTTGACTGATAAGACTAGTAACCGCAGCGTTTAACACCTTAGTATTAGTCTTATCGGCTTCAGCCATCTCACCTGCCTTTCTCGTCACCTTGCGGTTGACATTAATGTAACTTTTAAATCTACTAAAGATTATACATTAAACTAGATTTTTACGCAAGATTAAGTTGTGACATTTTTAGGATAAGCGGTATTGTGGCATAATATGCTAGGCCTTAGATGTAGGGGTCTTGCGTGTCGTTTTAGCCTTAGCGGTGGTGGTGCGCTTAGTGGTGGTTGCCTTCTTGGCCTTGGTTGCAGTGGCGCGTTTGGTTGCGGTGGTCTTTTTGGCTTTGGTGGCGGTTTTACGTGCTGGTTTTGCAGGAGCTTTGTCAAGCAACGCTTGCGCTTGCTCGGCGGTCAAGGTTTTCGGGTCGACATCCTTTGGCACTTTGGCATTCTTAGTACCGTCGGTGACGTATGGCCCGAAGCGGCCGTTTAAAACTTCAATGTTGCCAAAGGTGTTGATGTGCCGCGCAGCCTCAGCCTCTTGCTTGGCCCGCCAGAGTTCGCGCGCCTTGGCCTCGTCGATTTCAAACACGCCGAGCGGCTTGATGCTGACGAACTTGCTACCTACTTTAATATAAGGTCCGAAGCGCCCAATGTTGGCGGTGATGGTCTGTCCGTCGGCGGTGGTGCCCACGGTGCGCGGCAGCTCAAACATCTTGAGCGCCTGCTCAAGGGTGACAGTTTCAACCGTCGCGCCTGCTGGCATGTTGGCGAAGGTCACGGCGTCCTTGGTGTCGCCGTCGCCGCGCAGTAACATTGGCCCGAAGCGCCCAATACGAGCGTAAATATCGCGCCCTTGCGGGTCCTTGCCCACGAGGCGTTGCCCTGCCACCTTGGAGCGGTCGATGGTGTCGCTCTGGTTAATTTTGGCGTGGAATGGGTCGTAAAAGTCGCGCAGCATTTGCACCTTGTCGAGCTTGTCCTCGGCAATTTCGTCGAGGTCCTTTTCGACGTGCGCGGTAAAATCGTAGTCCACGATACTATTAAAGTAGTTGGTTAGGAAGTCCGCCACAACCGTGCCGCTTGGGGTCGGGATGAGTTTGCCCTTGTCGCTGCCTGTCTTCTCGGTCACGGTGCGGCGTGTGACGTGGTCGCTCGCCAAAACGTATTCGGTTACTTCGCGCTCCACGCCCTCACTCTCGCCCTTGACAACGTAGCCGCGAGTTTGGATGGTCGAGATGATGGTGGCGTAAGTGGAAGGTCGCCCGATTTCGAGCTCCTCAAGTTTCTTCACTAGCGAACCTTCAGTGTAGCGCGCTGGTGGGCGGCTAAAGGTCTGGTGCGCCACGAGTTCTTGCGCGGCGAGTTGGTCACCTACAGTGAGACTTGGCAAGAGTTCATTTTTACTTGCGCCGTAGACTTTCAAGAACCCAGGGAATGCCACAACTTCACCCTTGGCGGTTAGCTGCTCGCTATGGTCGGAGATGTTGATGGTGGCGGTGGTGCGGTCGAGCTTGGCGTCTGCCATTTGGGTGGCGAGGGCGCGGGTGTGAATTAAATTGTACAGCTTATTGGTGCGGGCGTCGCCGTCGACGGTTTCGCGGCGGAAGTCGGTTGGGCGGATGGCTTCGTGTGCCTCTTGTGCGCCCGCGGTCTTGGTCTTAAAGGTGC
The DNA here is from genome assembly GCA_947090635.1 of uncultured Candidatus Saccharibacteria bacterium. Lineage (GTDB taxonomy): Bacteria > Patescibacteriota > Saccharimonadia > Saccharimonadales > Saccharimonadaceae > Nanoperiomorbus. Next base: position 2,213 of record CAMUOM010000022.1, read on the forward strand.
GCACTTGGTGGTATTCTTCGCCAAAATTAGACTTGATGTACGCGCCGGCACTAGCAATGGCCTGCTGGCTCAAATTGACTGAGTCGGTACGCATGTAGGTAATCAGACCGGCTTGGTAGAGTTGCTGGGCGATGCTCATGGTTGCTTTGGCGCTCATGCCGAGGCGTTGGTTGGCGTCTTGCTGCAAGGTTGAAGTGGTAAACGGCGGCAGCGGCCGGCGAGTGCCAGTGGTGCTGGTGACGTCGCCCACGGTGTAGGTGCAGCCTTCGAGGCTCTGCATAAATTTCTCAGCGGTGGCTTCGTCAGGCAAGTCTTGCTGGAGGGCGACTTTGACTTCTTCACTGCCCTTCAGTAATGTGCCGGCGACCTTAAAGGTGGCGGTGGGCTGGAACTTGGCGATTTCGCGCTCTCGCTCCACCACTAAGCGAACCGCTGGCGACTGAACGCGCCCCGCAGACTTACCACCGGGGACCTTCTTCCAAACCACTGGGCTTAGCTCAAATCCCACCAGACGGTCAAGAATCTGCCGTGCCTGCTGGGCGTGGACTAGGCTCATGTCGACGGTGCGCGGGTTAGCGATGGCGTGCGTAATGGCGTCTTTGGTAATCTCGTGGAAGACGATGCGGTTGGTCTTAGCTGGGTCGAGCTTCAGCACTTCACAGAGGTGCCAAGCAATAGCCTCCCCTTCGCGGTCTTCATCGGTTGCGAGCCAAACGGTCTTGGCGGCGCGGACGGCCTTGCGCAGCTCGGTGACGGTTTTCTTTTTGTCTGGGTCAATTTCATAAATAGCGGCAAAGTCATGTGCCGTGTCAATTGGCTTCACACCGTCTTTGGCGCGCTTAGCGATGCTGCGGATGTGCCCCACGCTGGCCATGACGGTGTAATCCTTGCCGAGGTAGCCCTCAATAGTGTGCGCCTTCGCCGGCGACTCCACAATTACAAGATTTTTGATGGTTTTTTCGCTCATTGTTATAAGTGTAGCACGTGCCATGCAAAATGCCAAAGCGGCGGTTGACACTCTACCCCACCAGTTGATATAATTGGCGGAAGCTAATCAAGGTTAGCTCGCTGTGCAAAGGCTGCACAGCCCCGAATAAAGGGGCATAGATATGGTAAAAGAAAATAACGGGCAGGTCATAGCACCGCCTAGCACATTACAATTAGTTAATATTCATGGAGTTACGGCGCACAAGCTGTATGTAATACAGAGTGGCGTGCGACGGCGCGACATTGATGGGAAAAAGTTAGAGATAGCCGAACTGTTGGCGCATGATTTTGCGGGCGACTGGCGGCAGCTGGAGCGACATTTTAGCGAATTGCTAACGTCGCCGGCACATTTGCCGTTTACCCTGCTTGTGCGGCTCAAGCCGGACCGGAATCAAATGATTCTGTTTAAGCCGACGGCTGATTCTCTGGTCAAATACGACCCGAAGTTAGCCATTGTTGGCTTCCAAGGTTTCCATCGTTGTGACGACGAGAGTTATAATGTGAATTATAACATCAAACAAGACTATGTGGAGATTGGATAATTCTGAATATTAATTAATTTGGCATTTTGCCAGTTGAGCTCTGCCGGTTGGTAGAGCTCTTTTTTATGTTATAATAGCCCCATTAATGCAGACTGCATTGATGTACATTAAAGGAGTTATGATGACAAAGCATA
>CAMUOM010000023.1 GCA_947090635.1 uncultured Candidatus Saccharibacteria bacterium
CGAGATCTGATCGTGACTGGAGTTCAGACGTGTGCTCTTCCGATCTGATTGTGCAGGTGCCGCCAACAGACCACCAAAAACATGTACTCATATCAACTGGAGGAGGCAGATCGGAAGAGCGTCGTGTAGGGAAAGAGTGTAGATCTCGGTGGTCGCCGTATCATTAAAAAAATTTTTTTCAAGCAGAAGACGGCATACGAGATCTGATCGTGACTGGAGTTCAGACGTGTGCTCTTCCGATCTATAAAAAGTCAATCGCTTGGACATTGTTGGCATCCAACATTGCCACGGCCAAACGCTTCGCGCCGCCCTCAGTAGTTTCGCCAAGCGGCACCGCCATAAAGCGTTGCGCTACTTCCATCGGCAAAAGTGCCAACACCTCTGATGGAATAGCAGCATGTGACAAGTTGGCATATGGCACATGGGTCACATGAGAGATTGCCTGAGTTAACTGTTCGTCATCAATTACCCCCTCACTAATCATATAAGTGATTAGCGGCTGCTCATGGTCGGTGGCATCAACCTTTAGCTCATCAAGCTTTTCTTGCGTCACTAAACCAGAGTCAATAAAGTATTGCTCAATATCGCGACGGTTTTCATCAGTTAAAATTGCCACTACTTATCTTCCTCTGACGTAGACTTAAACGGCAAACCGCCTGTCGAACCAATATTTGATTCCACAGTTGGGTTGATGCCATGTTCATTAAACACCGCACGGTCTGGTTTGACTACTCTATCAGTAAACTTCTCCGCGTAAGTCACCGTTTGCGGACTCTTGGTTGGCGTCGATAGCAGCATATCAGTCATAAAATATGTCACCATACCAACTAAACCAACGATAAATATCACCGTTGCAATATCTGATTTTTTCACGGTGTCACCTCCTTCTGCATCAACTTATAGTTAACCTTTGGTGAGTAATAAGTCGTCGCGCTCACACGCGCATTCATCTTATCATCCGAGCCGTCAATTTGCAGGTCGTTAATTACTATCGTACGAATTGAGTTATTAAGGTCGCGCAATGTATCTCGAATATCATTAATCGTACCAGAGAAAGTAACCGAGAAATGCACTGGCTTAGCTGGTAGACCTAATGTTTTTTCGCTAGATGATGAGCTACTACTGCTACTAGAGCTACTTGCCTCATGTGTCTCATCGATATTAATTGACTGAATAAACGCACCCGAACGAGATAAAATGCGGTCTTGCAAAGATGAACCAAGTGAGGCGAAATCGTTCTTGGTTGGTAGAGCATCAAGCACAACCTGCAAAGGCGACTTATCATCAGACTTAATTTGTGATAAGTTGAGCGACTCATCCGCCTTTAAGGCATCAACATTACTTTTAATTCTCTTAATTTTAGTAATATTGTCCTTCAAGATAGCTTCCGTCTTACCAACTTCCGTATTTACCTTTGTCTGATAAACAATTTTATCCCAGAAGTTACAGCCAACAATCACAGTAACCACCACGGCGCAACCAGCAAACGATAGCCACATCATCACCTGCTTCTGTGCGCTGTCAATTTGCTGTCGCTTACCCACAATAGAGCTAGACAGAAGTGATTTTAAATCAAATTTCATTATTTATCTCCTCCATCATTTGTCTTGTTTTGACTATCGCTACTATTCGACTGGTTGTTACTAGTCTTGGTGTCGCTGGCCTTAGTACTGCTAGACTTACCATCACTCGTCTTCTTGTGACTATCGAGTTTTGGCTTCTTTGAAGCATTGTCGTCATTTGGCTTATTATTAACCTTACCATCAAATAGTTTCTTATCTACGCCTGGCGTATTATCGCGTGAGTCAGAAATCGTCTCATTCGGTACCTCAACCGACGTATTGCTAATGTTATAAGCAAAAATAATCGGATTATACTTTAAAGTTAACGTAAATGACAATCTACCATTATCATCACCGTTTGATTTACCAGAGTAATCAGCTGAAACCGACACACCACTGAGCTTTACATCCTTAAAGATTGGCTCAACATGCTCTTTGTCATCCTTGTTTAGATGGTAATGAATCTTCGCCTTCTGCATAGTCAACTTAATCACGTTCAACGCTGAATAGCCACTAGTTTTAGCCTGCAATGTAATAGTCCCTGGTGCATTGCCGTATGCCTTAGATTGAACTAGTCCACTAATACGAAACGTACTAATCGTCATACTGTTCGCCCCAGTTGGATTGAGCTTAGAGAGATAATCAAACACCAGTGTATAGTTCTCTTGTGTCTTTTTTAGCTTGCTAATCTGTTCTAGCTGATTCTGAATAGTCATGTACTCGTTCAATTCACCCGTGCGCTGCTCCTTGGTGATTTTATTGCTGTAATTTTTAATATTGCCGTCAGCCACCGTCTTTACCACTGCGAGAGTAGTCAGAGTAGAAGTTAGAATAAACATAATAGTACCACAAATTACCGTAATCAAGATGCTCACACTAACCATAATGTTGCGCTGCATACGCGCCTTAATTAGGCTAATCTTAACATCCGGCAAGAGGTTAATCTGCGGTATAGTTGGGTGATTTGAAGCCATTTAGATGCCAAGCCTTTCCGCTAAGCCAACAGTCACCGCCATTTGTGAACTAATTGGTGCTAGGCTTGCCTGCGCTGCAGATGGCACATTTACATGTTGCCATGGCGTAGCCACTTGCACTTGCAGACTCATTTTATCAGCAATAAACTCTGGGAAACCAGCCAAAACTGAAGTGTAACCACTAATCAAGATGCTATTCATCGTAGCGTTCTGATGACGGCCAGCAAAATAATTGATGGACTTAGTAAGCTCCAAAGCAAACTGACGTAAAGCCGGTTCAAGCGCACGCGCGAGCTGACCATTGAGGTTGGCCTCTGAAACGCCAAACTTTAAGACTAGTTGGCGCGCCTGAGCGTCATCAATATTAAGGTTCTGCTTTGCCATACGTACCAGAGTAGCTAGGCCAATTGGAATTGAGCGCACCAATCGTGGCGCTGTACCAAGCGTGGCAATAATATCCGTCGCCATCTCGCCCATATCAACAATCAAACGACCGTCCGTTACGCCATCTGGCAAAAGTGAACGCACAATTGCGAGTGAGTCTGGCTCAATTGCCATCACACTAAAGCCCAACGACTCAATAAATTCTAGCCGCGACTCGGTATAATCATTCTTGACAGCCATTATCATCACCTCAGTTTTATTACTATCGTTAACCGACTGGCCTAAAATTGCCCAGTCAGCCTTCGACTCATCGACCTTTAGTGGTATGTAAGAAGATAATTGGTATTTAATGGCATTATTTAACTCCTGACGCGAAGCATTCGGCAGTTCTACTACAGTAAAGAAGATTTTGTTAGTTGGAATGCCAATCGCAACATCATGAGTTTTAATATCTGACTGCTCGACTAGGCGAACAATTGCCTCGCCCAACTCACGACGATCGTGCTCCGCCGTCGATTCACTTAGCTTAGGGTCAATTGGCTGTACCCCATAATGCTTCAGCTCCCAGCCACTGCTGGAATGCGCTAGCTCAACCACACGAATAGCCGTCGTGCCGATATCTAGTGCAAAAAAGTTACCCACCGATTTACCAAAATTCATACCGTAATTATAACATAAACGTA
>CAMUOM010000024.1 GCA_947090635.1 uncultured Candidatus Saccharibacteria bacterium
AGTCAACTACGAAGTCTGCCAACTTGGTGTCGATGTTAAGTTCTGCTAGCTTCTCCACGGCGTCTGTGCGGTTCTCACGGAGCGTAATGCTCTGCTCACGAGCTGCCAGTTCGTCGTCTTTAGCTTTGCGTTCCTCAGCGAACCTTTCCTCTTCGGTCATACGTGCTTTCTTATCGTGCTCAGCGATTGCAGCAGCAATAGCAGCTCTAGTCGCCTCGTCAGTTTTGGCTCGCTCCCTTGTTAGGCGCTTACCAATTAAAGCATCGACCTCATCTTGAGAGAAGGTCTTTTGAGTAGTAGTCGCTTTTACCTCTGTTGATTCAACTTGACTAGAGTTGTCAGAGTCTTGATTTGTAGCTTCCGCCATAAATCCTCCACGTTTTACGCCCGTCGGCTAGGTTAAAAACGCAAGAAAGCTTTAATACCCCTCGCTGTTACTACCTAGTATACTACATATGCTTACGACAACCTAATTAATAGTTAGGATTTTTTACAGAGGCGGATGTATACAGTTTTGTACCATAGTGTATACAAATTGCCCAGCGCTTAGCCTGCTAATGGGCTATTTAGTCGTTAAAGTGTATCGTGCCGACACCGTTCTCGTCGACTATTGGCGGTTCAGTACCGTTACGGCGCTCGAAGAAGTCTGCCCAGTAAGGGTTTTCTTTATCGAATAGTGCCTTTTGCTCTGGCGTAAATTTCCACGGATAATCGCACCAGAGGTTAAATATTTTATGTCGGTCAAATGAAATTAGGAGTTCGCCTAGTACCATTTGAATATTGCTAGGGTCAGATTTGTCATATGTAAAATGGTCAACCCAATACACCTTATCGGATTTTTTATCCTTGCAGAACTCATATCCTTCAAGCCTATGGCCAAGATTATTTTTCGGCACCGCTTTTCCCTTTCATTTGTGAATATTTCTTAGTATTAATATATCCCATCAGCTCTCTTAATACAACACTGTCAGCGAAACTGTCTACGGGAGATAGTGTGCTAGTTACTGCTACGGCCTTCCCTTGTATTGTATAACGTTTTTTGCAATAAAACCTCCTCTTTAGTACTCTAGCATCAAGCGGTTTGTAACCATTGCGAATCGGTGATTGTAACTCTAAATATTGTAGACCATACTTATCACTATTTCTTATTATTGACGCATGCCTACCCGTTGTCAATAAATATTCTTTGTTAGTTACCATAGTAGAGAATAATTTTTTCAACGATACATAGTCGTTAACGTTGCGCACTATGGTATAGTCTGGGCAAATATCTTTTAGCGCTTTAAAAAAGTTGAGTGCAAAATACATCATTGACTCTCCACCTCTGTAATCCAATACGTCTAGTCCCAACCTATTAGCTACATATGCTAGCGCTACACTTGCACAAGAGCCTGGAACAGTCTTGTCGCCACCGGCTATCTTATGCACTATCTCGTCAGAAGTTAAAGGCTTCTCTAACTCACAAACCGGATTGTAATCTACGTGGTGTCTAGTCTTACTGTAGTATAGCCTCTTTAAGTAGTCCAAAGCTGGCGTACCACCTTGTGGTTCAAGCGGCGTAATGCCATAATTTGCAATTGGCTTGCCGTTCTCGTCAACCACTGGAATATGCTTTGTATTTTTAACCTTTGCTACCACATCCTCAGGCGACTCAGGCTCTAAGTCTACCCACTTGCGCCACTCGTCATAGGTCATGTTGTCGCAATAATCTGTCTTGTCTGTATCTGGGTCACGAAAAGCGCGGGCATTCGCTAGCGCGTCTAGGTCTTTACCGAGATATGGCGCTATTGTACTACGGCAATTCGGGTGCAATGGTGGGATATTTACGCCAACTGCGCCCTTATCTACCTCTATTATTTTACCGTCCATATGGGCACATATCTCACTAGTGCGGCTATCCAGCGTGGCGATAAACTTATACTTGTCTATCCCCATTGCCTTATACGAGTCATTGGCTGCTTGGTTATAAAAATGGTTAGTCTCTGTACGAATTAGGCGCTCGGCATAGTATCTAGAGACACCGAAGCGGTCGCGGAAGTCCTTAGCTGTTTTGTCAATTGATTGACCAGTGGCTATAGCACTAGCTAGCTTAGTGCTTAATTGCTTAGCTAATAAGTCGGAATTAGTCCAGATACGTTCAGAGTAGCTCTTACCGCTAAACTTCTCGCTTAGTACTGCGTTAATAGCATCTGTGTCCAGTGTTGTAAAGGTTGGCATAAGTCCAGTGCCAGTTGCTATGTTGTACGCTGTCTTGTAATAGGCGTCTTCATAAGTCTTAGCACCAGAGGCGGTCACTATGTCCGTCTGGTCTAGCCCAGCCTTATGTGCAGCATACCAGAGTTGGGCATCTAGTAGCTGCAACCTAGTTACTCTACCACTGTACTCTGGCGGCAAACTGTTCTGAAGATTAGCCTCTATTAGCTTACGCCGGAAGTCTGCCATCGTCTTGGCATTCACTACTTGTCTAAGCTTGGCGCGGTCAAAGCCTGTCTGCTTGCTCCAGCAATCCTCATATAGCTGTTTTAACTCCACAAGGCAAGTCTTTTGCGCATCAGCATAGACTCGGCTCACACGCTTGCGGTAAGCATCTGCTGCCTTCTCACTCTCGAGATAGGTATGCTCCACGCGGCGCTGCCAGTAGGCATTAGTGCGCTTGCGGGGCTTAAGTGGGGCGGATAACTCAGCAGCACCATCGTTATTAGGAAATAATTCATTTCGAGGCTTGACTTTCTGTCCGGAGTTTGGTATGATAGAGACATAAGGCGATTTGGGATCGCGAGCCCTTTTGGTTTGCGGTCGCTGAATCGCCTTTTTAGTACTATAATTTACAATACTATCTCCAGATGTTATAGCGAATGACGTCACTTCATATCTATCTGCAGCATACCTTACTCTAGATATTATATCTTTTTTATCTAATGCAGATTTACTGGCGTCTATTAAAACCACGCCTATTTTTTCTATCTGTTTATACGATTTTCTAAGCTGATGGTCTATAGATGACAATGAGGTCACCTCTTTTATCTCAACCTTAACGCCATCAATTAGTAGGTCTGGAGAGTGTTTGCCGCTTGGATAATCTATCTCTGGCACCCAATATATTTCTTTAGCATCTTGGTACTTTAAGAATGTACGGAGAGTGCGCTTCTCACTGTTACTTAAGCCACTATAGCGCAGCTTCCATGTGTCGCTATAGTCATCACCATACACCTGCTTGCGCAGGTGTTCTGGCAATGGCTGAATGTTATCGAGGTTCAGCTTCTTACTCATTTAACCATTAAGTGAGTTGGAGGCGCTGTCTAGCGCGTTGTGGTCTGGATAGTCGTTGGTGGCGTATTCGTCATCCTTCAATGGCTTATCCGACTCTTGTTTGGCTGCTTCTACGGTCTTGCTGGCATCCTTTACAAAGGATAGCTGTGAGGCTAATAGTTCGC
>CAMUOM010000025.1 GCA_947090635.1 uncultured Candidatus Saccharibacteria bacterium
AGGAGCTCGGCAAGCTCGAACCTTGCGGCGCTGGTAATGCTAAACCGGTGTTTCTGTTGAAGGGCTTTACGGTGACGGCGCGGCGCACAATGGGCGACAGCGGCCAGCATGTGCGGTACACTTTGACCGACCTTAGCGGGCGGAGTATTCAGGTGGTGGCGTTCGATGCCGCCGACCGCTTCACGGTGCTGACCGGCGCGACAGTGGACGTTTTGGTGCAGCTTACCGTCAGCCGTTACCACGGTTTGAATGTTGAGGGCTACCTCGTAAATCTCACCGCCACGTCACCAGAAAAGAACTAAAATTTGGCGAAATCATTGCGCTTGTGCTATAATTCAGGTATCTAGAAAATTGGTGTAAAAATGGAGGACAAAAACAATATGAATATACTAAGACTTAACAGCTGCGGGGGGGGGGTAAACTTTTAAGATATTTTCCTCACATTGTCAAGTGTGAGGGTAAAATAGCTACTCCGGCGCCTCTGGCGCCAACAGCCAACCATAACTTTGTGGCGCCCGCCGCTAGTGGAGTGTCGGCGCAGGGTAGCCAAGTTAATTATAAGAACTTATTGGCGGGCGGTCTCGCCCGCGGAGTGGCGTTTAGCGCTCTCGCGCTAGCGATTGTTCCGCTTATCCTCACCGCGCCAGCCCACGCCACCGACGACAATACCGTCAGTATTGCGGTTGACCAGAACGCCGCACTAAAGCCTGCTGGCACTCTCTATAAAGCTACCACCAACGTTACCGTAAAGACCGGCAAACCTTACGGCTTTAATCTCACCATGCAAGCCGACACCGCTGACCTTGTAAATAGTAAGGACTCTACACATAAAATCTCCGCCACGCCAAGCTCCACACCAGTTGCATTGAATGCCAACCAGTGGGGCTATTCTCTAAATAAGTCAGCTACCACCTTTAGCGCCGTCCCAGCCGGTGCTCAAGCTACGCCAGCCGTGGTGGCCGACGTTACCAAGGCTAAGCCAGCCGGTTGTACCAACCCAGCGAACTGCACTAAGTCCGTCACTTTCGCCGCTAACGTCGACCCAGCAAAATTAGCTAGTGGCAGCTACAGCACTGCCATTACTTATACCGCGACCGCCAAGCCAGCACCAAAACCGCCAGTAGTTGACCCAACTATCTGTAAGTCCGGTGACCCAAAGAACGACTGTCAAGTTGACCTCGACTTAAACATGATTCCGGTTAAGTACGCCGGTAGCACTACCAATGCTCAGTGGACTAGTCTCGCCAACCCTGAAGACAGCTCTAACCAAGGCAACTGGTATAACTACAATAACAAGCAGTGGGCTAATGCCGTCACCGTTAAGGACCCAAGCAAGTACAAGGGTAAGAATATGATAGTCGAACAATCAGATATTCTCGGTTTCTGGGTCTATATCCCACGTTATGCCTACGAAGTCATGCGGCGTGACGGCACAGATAGCTCAGTCTCAGCCCAAAACTTCCTAATTCACTTTGAGAAGAAAACAGATGCTAAGCGTCATCCAGCCGCTTGTAGCACTACTGGCAAGGATTACCGCACCCAGTGTGACCTCGACCGTAGCTACATTAAGGGCCAGCCAAGTAACGCCGGTACTTGGGCGACTCACCCAGCCTTCATCTTCGGCGCTAAAGAACTCAACGGTATCTGGTTTGCCAAGTTTGAAACGACGGGTGAAGCTAATCAGCCAACAGTACTACCAAATCAGCCGCACGTATCCAGACATAGCATTGGTGTTAATGGTGGAATCGGTAAGTTTTATGCATTAGCTAAAAAGCTAGGCGTTAATGACCAAAATAATGTCGGTGGTATGAGTATTTCCGCCACTCAGAATAGTCACCACTTGGCTAAGCTTAATTCTCACATGGTAAACAATAACGATTGGGGTGCCGCTACCTACTTATCTGCTAGTAAGTATGGTGCTGGTTATGATAAAGTCCAGATAAATAGCCAAAACGAGCAGTACGATACTAATCCAGATCATAGCGGTACTGATGTAACAGGAACTACCGGTTGCGGCCCATATGCTAATGGCAGTACTAGTACCTACGGTGATGGCGGTACTCTGGGTACTCAATCCGCCTGTAGCTCAAGTGACCTACAACATGCCTACAACGGCACCCTAGGTCAGCTCGCCAGTACCACCAACAATCCAACCGGCATCTATGATATGTCTGGTGGTGGTGAGGAGTATGTCGCAGCTAGTTACAGCGACAACTTAAACAACTCAAATACCAACAAATACTTTGGTTCTACTACTGCCCATCCACCATACGTCAACACCTATAACATTACTAATATGAATAGCTGTACTTTTGCTACTTGTGGTGGTCAAGCCCTCTATGAAACTAATAATGGTAGTCAATGGAATAATCAGCATACTGACTTCGTATATTCTTCATACCCGTGGTTTGAACGGGGTGGCATCTACATCAGTGGCTCGAATGCTGGGTTGTTCTATGCCGACGGCGACGGTGGCGACGCCAACTACCACTACTACGGCTTCGGCGCGTTTCGCGTTGCGCTTGCACCTACGGTGTAACACTTAATGTAACGGTGGTGGCGTACCGAACGTAAAGCCGCCGTTCTGACTCCAGACAATAAGAGAAGCAGAGGCGTTCGCCGGCACCCTCTCGCGCCTATATCGGCACCACGCCTTCAGGGTATGTACTGCAATACTTGTAACGGAACCCACAGCGGAACCCAAAAATCCTAAATGTATTGAACTAATACAAAATGTTTGCGTTATAGGATAAAGTTTGTTATAATGTAGCTATATGATTACAGTGAAGAGAAAAGATGCCCGTGAGGCTAATGAGAATTTGCTACGCCGCTTCAACCGCCGCGTGTTGCAATCAGGAGTGATTGCGAACGCCAAGGCTGCTCAGCGTTTCAGCAAGCCAATTAGCAAGCGCGAGCGCCGCGAGGGTGCCATCATCCGCGAACAGCGCAAGGCAGAAAAGACTTTGCAGATTCGTCTTGGTCTTGCCAAGGCTCGCTAGTCTAGCTTGTCGGCAATTAGTCTGAAGACCCAGCAAAAGCACCACCTAGTAGAGGTGGCGCTTTTTCGTTATGCTAAGTGACTGGGCTGGTGTGCTACAATATTACTATGAGTTTACAAGAACAAATTAAGGCGGA